>CAMBIR010000004.1 GCA_945867665.1 uncultured Bacillota bacterium | reverse complement strand
AACTTAATATTTTATATAATTTTTAGAACTTACACATTTTTCTTGACAAACCCTTTTTGTAGGTTAATAGTAGTTATTTATTAAAATAATCAACTACTATTTTTTCTATTTTATTCCAATTATCACTTTCATCCATGCATCTTAATGTAATTAAATAATTTGCTCCATCTACACTCCATCTCATACCTGATTGTTTAAGTCTTAACTGTACTACCGTTTTATTAGAACTTTCTATAGCTCCACTGCCTACAAACCAACCATTATGCTCATATGTCGAATAATCTATTTTATCTTTATTATTTTCTATATAGACAGGTAGATTACAAACTGTTTTAGGTATTGAAATATCTTTATATTTACTCAATTCTTTTTGAATTAAATTATATTCTCCTGAATAACAATATCCAATTATTTTATCTTTAAATCTTTCTACTTTTTTTTATATCTTCATTGAATATAAACTTGGCATAATCATAAATATTTTCAATTAAGTGATATTTATCAAGTATTTGTATTGCTTCTGGAAATAATTCGCTTATCATATTTCTAAGCCATGTTGCACCATCAGATATAAAAACAATGGTTTCATATTCCCAATATTTTAGTTCTACCGCTTTTGCAAACAATAAGATTCTAAATGTATCAACACTTCCTATATATGATACATATTCTTTATGATTAATAATGTTAGATTTATTTTTTCTTATATACATATCACTATCTGAAAATAATATTGCTAATTTATTTTCTTTCCAAGTAGAACCATTTTCATCTTCTATTCTGGTATTAACTGTTGCACCATCTGCTTGTATGTAAAGTGTTCCCTTTTTCTTTGAATTATCTATTTCTATATTTGCTCTATCTTCCCATATTTTTAATGCATTATTATAATTATAATCATAAACAATTTTTCCTACAAATTTAGTTATATTCATTACTGTTACATATGACAAATTGATATTACATATACGATATATTATTTCACTTGCTTTTTGAAATGAAGATTGATTTTGTCCCCAAAAGGCAATTTCAATCATTGCTTTCATTGAGACTTTAAAAGGTAATTTATTTATTCCTAAGTATTCATCTAATGGAACAATTAACTTACTTTTCAGGTCATATTTTTCTAAATCTATATCTCCAATTATTTGTAGTATAGTTCTATAAATTGTAATTTTCTTTGTAATCAAAATAAAGTCTAGTTTTCTTTTACCAACATATTTTAATTGGTATCCTTTTTCTTTCCATTCTTGTTTTTTTTAATAATTAATTGCTTTTCATCTATATGTGATGAAATTAAATTTTCCATATATTTATTTATATTATTCTTATATTCATCTATATTAGATGTAAGCAAATTTTCTATCTTAGAGATGCTTAATGTACCTTCTCTGACCATATTATCAAATTTATCAGTCATTTTTTCAATATTATTTTTATTAATCGTATTAATATCCATACTTAATCACATACCCTTTACTTTATAATTAAGTATAACACATATACATTTAACCTACAAAAATTTTTTACACCCGTATAATTGGTTAACAAATTACTTATATTGATTAAAAAATATATAAGTGCTATAATATTATTAGTTGGATGATTTATATATCGTCCTCGTGTGAGAAAAAGTTGTGTAATCACTCAACTATCGCCCCATAGTGAAATCTGTTCGAACTTTTTAGTTCGATTTTTTCTTCTATAAATTTTGACGATTAAATTGATATTGATATAATTCTCTATCTTATTGATTGTATAAAAATAAGTATTGTGCTACTATAGTCAAAAAGAAAGGAGAAAGTTATGAATATTTCCATTTATTTCCCCACTGTAAAGAATGAATTTTTTGATGATTTAAGTTTGGAGGATAGAATTCAAAAATATCTCTTTAGGCATTGTCCTTTTCTCTATACTATTTCCTCTTTAGCTCCTATTTATCTTGTAGGGGGAGGAATACGTGATTTAATTTTAGCAACAGTACCAAAAGATTTGGATTTTGTTGTTTTAGGAAGTGAACACTTAAATTTACTTTGGCAATTGTTTGATTGTTATCAAATAAGTCCTACTCTTAATCATTTGGGTGGATACAAATTTAGATACCAAGATACGACTATTGATATATGGTGTACGGAAGATTTATTTTCAGCAATGCAATATAATGGAGATGGGCTATTTTTTTCTCTTTCCTCTAATACACTAATTTCTTTTACTTTTGATGATTTTTTAAAAAATGGGCTTAAATTAGTAAATTCTTCAAATAATATTTCAAATGGTAGAGAAAAAAAGTTAATAAAATTTCTAGATGAATATTTAAAAATAACAAAAAAATAAGAAAGATAAAGTTTTATTTAAAGAAAAGAAAAAAGAAGTATTTTAATCTACTGATTCAATTCTTTCCAAGGAACTTCCAAGTTTACGAAACTCTTCTTTATTATTTTTAGAAAAAATTTCAACATCTTCTTTTACTTTTTTTAGCATGGTAAAGTCACGCTTGATATTTGCTAGTTTAAGGATAGCATCTCCACTTTGTCTGGTTCCAAATAAATCCCCTTCTCCCCTTGTTTTGAAATCATATTCGCTTACTTGAAAGCCATCTGTTGTTTTTTCTAAAAACTCTAGCCGTTTGGAAGGGACTTTAGAGATTAAAAGGCAATAACTTTGAGTGCTTCCTCTTCCTACTCTTCCTCTTAATTGGTGGAGAGTCGATAATCCAAAGAGGTCAGCTTGAAAGATTACAATCATGGAAGCATTTGGCACATTAACCCCTACTTCTATTACCGTTGTTGATATTAGAATGGCAATTTTTCCTGTCTCAAAATTATGCATCACTTTTTCTTTTTCGCTTGATTTCATTTTTCCATGAACAATGCCTATTGTAGCAATTTTCCCAAAAGCGAGACGCATTTTGTTTTTTAAAATTGTAATATTACCTAAATCATCATCTTCTTGCGAGTCAATGGAGGGGGCTATGACGTAGATTTGATGATGAGATAGGATTTGTTCTTTCATAAGATATAAGGCATCTTTGATTTTACTTTCTAGGATAAACTTAGTAATAATTGTTTTTCTACCGACTGGTTTTGACTTAATATTTGATACCTCCATGTCTCCGTATAAGGTTAGTGCATAAGTTCTAGGAATTGGAGTTGCACTCATGGAAAGAATGTCGGGAGAGAGGCCTTTAGTTTTTAAAATATTTCTTTGATTTACCCCAAAGCGATGTTGCTCGTCAGTAATGATTAGACCTAAATTATGAAATACAATATTTTTTTGGATTAAAGATTGCGTTCCTATAATAAAGTCAATTGTTCCATTAGATAAGTCTTGATAGATTTTATCTTTATCTTTTTTTTTGGTGCTAGAAGTAAGAAGCGCTATGTTCATTTGTTCGTTTTGAAATAAGTTTTTTGCATTTTCATAATGTTGGATGGCTAAGATTTCTGTTGGAACCATTAAGGCAGTTTGACTTTTAGAAAGATAATTCATGTAACACGCGATAAAAGATACAATTGTTTTTCCACTACCAACATCACCTTGAACAAGTCGGTTCATTCTTTGATGGGAGGTTAAATCTTGATAAATTTCTTCGATCGTAGTTATTTGGTCTTTGGTTAATTCAAATGGTAAAGTACTGATAAAGTCTAGTACTTTCTTTTTGGAAATTTTACGGGTTTGTGTTTTTTTCTCTTCTTGGCGTTTTTGTTTTAAAAATTGAATTTTTAATAAGTAGAGAAAGAGTTCTTCATATTTAATTTGTTGTTTGGCGTAGAGATAATTCATTGTACTAGTGGGATGGTGTATTTCTTTTAAGGCAGATAATTTGTCTTGAAAGTGATATTTTTTTTGGATGGTGACTGGAATATAATTTTCTAATTTTAAATTAGTGTTTAGGGCTAGTTCTATAGCCATAGAGATGGTTTTGCTATTAATTCCTTCTTTTTGATAATAGATTGCTTCAATAGTTGGTGGGTTGGTGATTATACCTTTTCTGATTTCTGATGCTACAATCATATTTCTTCTTTGGTCATATTTACCAATGATGATTACTTTTTCTCCAGGATGTAATTCGCGACATAAGTATTGTTGATTGAAGAGACAAATTTGATAAATTGCTCTTGCATCAGATAAACGAAATACTGTTTTTTTGATTGCCTGATTTGTACTGGCAATAGTTGGCATGGTTTCTACTACACCATCGATAATTACTTTATCTCCATCTTTTATCAGAGACATGTCTGTTCTTTTTAGGATATTATATTTATAAGGATAATCAGTTATTAAGTCTTCTACTGTGTAAATTCCTAATTTATTTAATGCTGCTATTTTTTTAGGCCCAATTCCTTTTAAATTGATTAACTCATTCATCATACTTCTCTCCTTAATTTTAAGTATACAATAATTTTTGCTATTAAGGTAGATAATCTTGATAATTTAAAAATTTATTTTTTCTCGTTACCACAAAATAAATGATATTATCGCAACTGGTACCAAGGTAATCGCCTTTTTTGATTTGGTCATATAGTTTTATTGTAGAATTACATAAATTTCCATACCAAATATCAATTCCTTCATCATTTTCGATAATGATTACTTTCCCGTAGTGTTCTTTTTCTCCTAAATATACAACTATTCCATTATATAGAGATGGTACTAAGTAGTTCTCACTGACGGTTAGTTTGGCTCCGTCTTGATAAGGTGTGGATTTAGAATAAGTTATCTTTTCGTTAAAAACATAGTTTGTATTTTGAGGAATTTTTAGTTCTAATGGGAAAATGCCACCTAAGTATTTATTGTAAAATTTTTTGATGCTAGAAAACTGAATTTGTTCTTGATAAAGATTTTTTTTGATTAAATCGCCATAATAATGATTACTTTTAGAGAGAATTGCTAAAAATAGAAATAAGATAAAACATAATAAGGTCTTGATTAAAAAATGATATACTTTTTTCAAATTTACCACCAATATATTATATCTTATTGTTTTACAATTTATACAATTCATGTTATAATTTGCATCGGAAGTGATTGAGATGAAAAAATTTCATATGTTAGATGAGGCCTTTATTTGTGAAAATTGTCATAAAGAAGTTCCTTGTTTAAATTATACTGCACGTGACCATTGTCCTTCTTGTCTTTACTCTAAACATGTTGATATTAATCCAGGAGATCGTTTAAATCCATGCCAGGGGTTATTAGTGCCAATTGGTATTGAAAAATATAAAAACACCTATAAAATTATTTATAAGTGTTTGAAGTGTGGATGCTATCATAAGAATGTTATGGCGAATGATGACGATATGAATAAAATTATCGAACTATCTTGTAAGGGATAATTGTAAATTTTTAAAAAAGTCATAAATATAAGGCATTAATAAAACAAAGATGAGTAAAATAAATACGATAAAGCCGGTTACTTTTACTTCAGTTGGGATGGTAAATCTTTCCCTTCTTTTTTTCTCTTCCATAGTGGGTTCATAGTGGACTTCGCTAGAATAATCATTTGTAGGAACATAATTATTATTTAGGTCTTGATTTGAAATAAAATTGTTATTTTGAGTTTGATTTGAAATAAACTGAGTATTTTGATAATTTTTGTTCTCTAGATTAGCGGCATTTTCAGTTATTTCTGAATTCATCCATTGATTATTGCTATTCATATTAGAAAAATTATGATTTACTCCATAACCATCGGAAGGGTTAGTTTGACTGTTATTTGAATTATTGTTTTGTGTCTGTGATGGTACATTAGAATAATCTTTGTAAAAATCGTCATAGCCAGTATTAGAAGGAGAAATATACTCTTGAGAAAAATTTTGTGTTTGTGAAGGCTCTTTAATATTCATTCCTACAGCACTATTTATATGAATTTGTGGATTTTCCATATCAATATTTAGATTGGTGGTAGCCCGATAAGTATTGTTATTTTTATTTTTTATTTCATTCTCATTCATCATTACCCCTCTTTTCTATTTTTGGTTTATTTATTGTTTAAAAACATACTATTGATATCAAATGGTTGAGATCCATCGGTTGTAAAGATTTCATTGTTGCTTGGTAATTGATTTTCTTGTGGTTGCCCCGTTGGTGATGGACTAATATTTGTAGGTTGTACTGATTCCATTGTTGGTGTTACTGTTGGAATGGGATTCACATTTTGGATTGGCTCCATTGTTGGGGTTACTGATGGAATGGGATTTATATTCTGCATTGGTTCTATTGTTGGTGTTACTGTTGGAATGGGATTTACATTCTGCATTGGCTCCATTGCTGGTGTTACTGTTGGAATGGGATTTACATTCTGCATTGGCTCCATTGCTGGTGTTACTGTTGGAATGGGATTTATATTCTGCATTGGTTCTATTGTTGGTGTTACCGATGGAATGGGATTTATATTCTGCATTGGCTCCATTGTTGGTGTTACTGATGGAATGGGATTTATATTCTGCATTGGTTCTATTGTTGGGGTTACTGATGGAATGGGATTTACATTTTGGATTGGCTCCATTGTTGGTGTTACTGTTGGAAAGGGATTTACATTCTGCATTGGCTCCATTGCTGGTGTTACTGATGGAACGGGATTTATATTCTGCATTGGCTCCATTGTTGGTGTTACCATAGATGTCGGAGTTACCGGTTGGATTGGTTCTGTAACTGGTGTTTCATTAATTGGTTGCATACTTGCAATTGCATTAGTTGCTAGTGTATTTATTCCTTCAGAGGCAGTTTGATTTACAGATACTTCAGGAATCACTCCTGATGCTAGTGTTTGTACTTCACCACCTAAAGGATTTATTTCTATTGGAGAAATGGAATTTGCTCCTTGACCTTCTTGAGGAGCCAAACTTGCACTTTGCAAATTGGTCTCATTCTGTAAATTAGTTGACGAAGCGGCATCTGAAGTTATTGTTTCAGGTGCAACTTTTTCTTTTTTCTTACTTTTTGTTTTTTCTTTTCCTTTACTTTTTGAATCCACCAAAACACCAATTACAATTAATATTAGTAAAATTAACACTGCCAAAATAAATATATAATATTTTAGTAAAAAATCTATAAAACTCATATAAGTTCCTCCTCTTTATTCTAATTATTCTCTATTATGAGGATAGCATAAAATAAAAAAAAAGTAAAGTTATTTACTTAATTTCTCCAAGGGATTTTCTTCAATTAATTGGATAGTTTGAATTGATTTTTCTAGAGATTTTTCATATTGTCCTTTATAAAAAAGGGCTGTTGCTTGTTCTAGACCTTGGTCTACTTCTGGGGAAGTACTACGATAACGATTGCCGTAGAGAATCATTTTTTCACTTAAATTTGATATTTTTATCATATCATTCGTTTTGTTGTAAATTTTAAATACTAAGTCTCTTGCTGTATCTACCCTTATATTTAAGATTTTGATGACAATTGGTTTTTTCTCTAACTCTTTTACAATTTCCCGAATAGCATCTTGTGCTTCTTTTAATTCTACATAGTAACTGCTAGGAATTACTGGTAGTTTATAATCTTTTAATTTCATTTTGGCTTTGTGTAATAATTCTTCGATAGTACTTAATTGTTCTTTAGCGCGATATTCATCATCTTGCATACTTGTAATTGATTTTAACTGATAATCTAGATCATCTTGTAATCTTGATAACTTTACTCCTAGGCCTTCTAATTCATCCATTAGTTTAGAATAGGCGAATGTTTTACTCTTACCTTGCTCTAGTAGTCTTTTAAAATCGTCATTGATGACTTCTAGGTTGCGATTTAGGGTGCTAAAACGGTTAATTTCTTCTTCTGTTAGATCATAAGTTACTTTAATATCATCAATTTGAATATAGATGTCATAAACAACTTTATTCACTTTTTCTAGTTTATGGCGGAATTTTTTACATCCTTCTTTAAAATTATCTTTGCACTCTCTTTCCTTATCAAAATCTCTAAATAAGGTATTAAAATAGTCTAACATTGTCTTTAATTCAATGCTTACGTCTTTTATTTGTAAATCCTTTAAGGCATTAATAATTTCTTTTGTTTTTTTATCAATTTCTTCTAAATTATACTCTACGTTCAAATAATCTAGAGGGTACCCATCTCGAATCATTCTAGAGTATGCCACTTTGGCTTCTTCTATTTTTCCAGGAATTAGAACAGTTGCCATTAATAAGTTAGAAGGAATATTTTCAAGAATATTTTTCAAATTCTCTAGACTCTCTTCAATTTGAATAACAATTTCTTCTACATGAACATAATCATTATTTTCCATTGCTTCTTCAAATTCAATAAATTGATGATCTATTTTTTCAAATTCTGCTTGAATGACTTCTTTTAACTGTCCGTAGTCTTTTTCACAGCGGTTGAACTTAGATTGCAATTCCCGGTAAGTTACTTTTAATTTGGTAATTAAGGCTCTATTTCTTTCTTCTGAATTGGTTATTATTTGAATTTCATCAATTAATTTTTTGCTTTTTCGTCTTAAAGTGCCAATTTCTACTTCAATATTTGCCATTTTTTTAATGGCATTCTTATAGTCTTTTTTATCGATTAAAAAATCAACATCACTGATTTGATCCGTTATTTTGGGTAGCATTTCTTCTTTGATATAATTAAATGTTTGATCCCAAGTTTCTAATTTATGTTTTAAATTATCTGTTTTTACTAAACTTCTAACTTTTGTTATTTCGGATAAAATTTTAACATTAATTAATTGATTTTTTTCAATATCTAACTCATTTACGTATTCTTTATATTTTTTTCCTGTTTTTCTTCTTGTTACAAGAATGGTTATAAAGAATAAGACTACTGCAATTAAAAAGGTTGTAATTACGAGTCCAAATATATTATCCATATCATCACCACCATCTTAGGTATTTAATGTTATTGTATCATATTTTTGTACTGGTTTCATCATAAATCAATTATTTTACAAAAAGAATATTTAAATTAGTAAAATACTGATGTCAATTTTAGAAAAAAAAGAAGTTCTTTAAAGGTTAGAATTTTCTTCCTGTCATAATAAGTAATCATCTACAAAACTTTAATTTTTTTATGAATAAAAATACTGATTGAGTATTTTACTTCATTATTCATAAAAAAAGAATAGATGGGCTATTCTATTTCTTACTATCATGTTTTTTTCGTAATTCTGTATTTAAAATTTCTTTACGAAGACGGATATTTTCTGGAGTTACTTCGACTAATTCATCCATATTGATATATTCTAGGGCATATTCTAGAGTAATTGGACGTGGGCGTTTTAGGACAACAGTATGATCTGATCCAGCAGCACGGGTATTGGTTAATTGTTTTCCTTTTACAACATTTACGGCTAAATCATTTTCGCGATTACATTCTCCAACAATCATTCCTTCGTATACGTCACATCCTGGTTCAATAAACATAATTCCTCTATCTTCTAGGTTTCCAATGCTATAGGCCGTTGATTTTCCATTTTCCATTGATACTAAAACGCCTAGTTTTCTTTCTCCAATGTTTACATTTTCAATTGGTGCATATTCTTTAAAGGTGTGATTAATAATTCCATATCCTTTGGTCATGGTCATAAAGTCAGTCATGAAGCCAATTAAACCTCTTGAAGGAATGGTATAGTTTAGTCTAACTAATTCATTTTCATTAGTCATATTTTCCATCTTAGCGCCTCTGTTTCCTAGGGCTTCAATGACATTTCCAACACTTTCTTCTGGTACTTCTACTTGTAAATCTTCATAGGGTTCACATTTTATTCCATCTATTTCTTTAATAATAACTTCTGGTTTTGATACTTGAAGTTCAAATCCTTCACGACGCATATTTTCAATTAAAATAGATAAATGTAATTCTCCACGACCAGATACTGTCCAAGATTCATTTCCTGATTGCTCTACTTTTAAACTTACATCTTTTTGCGTTTCTCTAAATAAGCGATCTGCAATTTTGCTGGCAGTTACAAATTTTCCTTCTTTTCCTGCAAAAGGGCTGTTGTTAGTCATGAAGGTCATTTTTAGGGTTGGTTCATCTATTCTTAAAATTGGTAGTGCTTTTTCTTTTCCAACATTACAAACAGTTTCTCCAACAGAGATATCTGGCATACCGGCAATGGCAACAATATCTCCTGCACTAGCGGAAGAAATTTCGATTCTTTTTAATCCATCGAATCCAAATAATTTTTGGATTCTAAATTGTTTAATACTTCCATCTAATCTTACACATGATACCATTTCGTTAACTTTGATGTTGCCACTTGTAATTTTCCCGATTCCAATTCTTCCAACAAAATCATTATAGTCAAGTAAGGCTGGTTGAAATTGTAAAATTCCTTCTGGATTTACTTTTGGTTCTGGGATTTCATCAATAATTAATTTGAATATATCATCATAACTTTCTTGTTGGGTAGAGATATCTGGATCTAGACTTGCTGTTCCATTTAAGGCAGATACATAAGCCGTTTTAAATTCTAATTGGTCATCATCTGCTCCTAATTCAATAAATAAATCTAATACTTCATCTACTACTTTTTCTACTCTAGCTGTTGGTTTATCTACTTTATTGATAATAACAATTGGTTTAACTCCTGCTTCTAAGGCTTTTTTTAGGACAAATCTTGTTTGGGGCATAGTTCCTTCGTAGGCATCTACTACTAGTAAAACACCATCTACCATGTTCATAATTCTTTCTACTTCTCCCCCAAAGTCAGCATGTCCTGGAGTGTCTAAGATGTTAATTTTGTATCCATTATAATGGATTGCTGTTGTTTTGGCTAAGATGGTAATTCCTCTTTCTTTTTCAATATCATTTGAATCCATTACCCTAGTTTCTACTTCTTCGTTTTCACGAAAAGTTCCTGATTTTCTTAATAATTGATCAACTAATGTCGTTTTTCCATGGTCAACATGGGCTATAATTGCAATATTTCTAATATTCATTTTTACACCTCTTTTTTTCTAACTTTGTCTATTATATCATATAATCAATAGATTTGAATACTTTTTTTAGAAATAATTATCTTCTAGTTATTTGTCTATTAGAAAAGGAGAATACTGAATCAGTATTTTCCTTCTATCCATCATTTTCTAGATAAGAGTTTTCACCTAATTTATTAATTCTTTTTAAAGAAACTAAGAAACTTTGATATTCGGCGCTAATGGTTCCTAAAACTTCAAAATTGGTAATAATTTTATCGTAATAAGTATAAACTAAAATAATTGTTCCTACTTCCATTTTTCCTATACTAATTAAATATACACTATAGATAATAATGCCATATTTGGTTAATTCAATAATTCCTAAAATTAAATAAATTAATGCTTGTGCTAATAAATTAAATCTTTTATTAGATCTTAAATATTCAATATTACTTTGATGAAATTTTTTGAATATTCCCTCATCTATTGTTTTATCTTTTAATTTGTCATAAATTTGGTGCGCTATGACGGTTTTTTTATCTAAAGAAGTTTTTCTTTTGATATTTTCGTTTTTAATTTGACTGCTGGAAATAATCATTAAAATAATCATTAAGCTAGAGATTAAAATAGTAATTAAAAAGATATAGACATTTTGCGATAGAAAATAAAAATAGATAAAAACGAGTTCTAAAATTTGAATGCCCCTGGCAACTCCGTTGCCTAAAAAATTACAAAGAATATCAATATCAGTATTCATGACATTAGTGTATTCTCCTAGGGTAATTTTTCCCATATTGCCATGATTATTTTTGGTAATTAAAGAGGTATATCCTAGGTATAGTTTATCATAAAACCTAAACCAACTTACTTGATTTAGGTATTGCCAGATATAATAAAAACTGCTAATAATGATAATTACAATGATAAGAGAGTATGTTTTTTGATAATCTCCTTCACTTAAATGATTGATGGTATTACTCCAAAATACTGGAATAATTAATAAAAGACCTCTTATGAATACCGAAGTAATGATTTTATAAAATAATTCTTTTTTGGCATCCTTAATTACAATATTGGTATAGTTATCTTTTGTTTTCATCTTTTTCACCTATTGTTAGTATAGGTTATTTTAACTTAATTTATGTGTAGATTAGGAATAATCCTTTGGACAATCTTCATGGGTTTCACTACTTTTTATTATATATTCTGTCTTTCCTGTAGAAAGGTTAGTTTTCTTTTGAATTGATATTTTACAAAATCCTATATTTTTATCATTTGATGGGTTGGTTAGTATTGGTATTTTTTTCTCATTTTCTTCTTTTTGAGTTCCTTTTAAAATACCATTACTGACTAGAGTTTGAAGATTGGTTTTTATTTCAGTTATGGATAAATTTTCTTCGGAAACAGAAATTTTTTCTGTTTTTACTTTTGTATCTAATTTAGTGCCATTATCACTATATTGATAAAGTTCGGTATCATTATACTCGATTTCTTCAAATAAAGTTTCTCCAGCAACTTTGATATTAGATATCATAATATTATAGCTACTTTTTTTCGAATTTTGAATTGAATTTAATACTCCAGGAACGGCAATTAATCCTAATATTGCAATGATAGCAATTACGGCTAAAACTTCAACTAAAGTAAATCCTTTGTTATTTATCTTTCTCATCACTCCACCTACTTTGTTTTTAGTATATAATAAAAAAATACTCTTTTCAATGAAAAAAGAATATTTTTTAAGAAATTTTTTTGCTATCAATTAAAATGATGTCATCCCCTATTTTAATTAATTGTTGCCAATCGAGATAAACTTCTTCTTTGGACGAGGTTAAAAACCTTCTTCCCCCTTTTGTTTCTTCAAGGATGATTTTGGAAATATTACCTTTGGAGGAGATGACAACGTCAATAATCGAGCCAATTCTTTTTCCTGTAGAAATATCAACAACCTCTTTTTCTTGTAAATCAGATAAATTCATTCTACCACCCTAATTTATTTTATTCTTTGATGTTCTTTTTTAGTATTTTAATTGCATTTTTCTCAATTCGAGAAATTTGTGCTTGACTGATTCCAAGTTCACTAGCAATTTCCATTTGCGTTTTTCCAATCATAAATCTTTCTTCTAAGATTTGGCGATCACGTGGTTTTAAATTGCTCATTGCCTTATCAACGGCTAATTTGTAATCAAGGTCATATTCTTCTTTTTTGTTACTGATTTGATCAAAAAGATAGATTGTGTCTCCTCCATCGTTGTAGATTGGTTCATACATACTCATTGGTTCACGAAGTGACTCTAGCGCAGAAGAGATTTCATACTCTGTTACCCCTAGAATGGTAGCAATTTCTTTATCACTTGGTTCTATTCCGTTCGAGGTTACTAATTCTTCTTTTAGTTTTAATGTTTTATAGGCTAAATCTTTAATACTTCGGCTAACTCTTAGAGAAGAATTATCTCTTAGATATCGCTTTATTTCTCCTAAAATCATCGGAACTGCATAGGTTGATAGTTTAACATCATAACTGATATCAAAATTATCGATTGCTTTTACTAACCCCAAGCAACCTACTTGAAATAAATCATCTAGATTATCTGTTTTTCCAGTAAATTTCTTTAAAATAGATAATACTAATTTTAAATTACCACTGATTAAATCTTCTCTAGCAAAAGAGTCTCCATCTTTCATTTTTTGAAATAATGCTTTGGTTTCTTCATTGGTTAATACTTTTATATTCGCAGTATTCACGCCACAAATTTCTACTTTATGACGTGCCATAAAAAAATCTCCTTTCTACTTAAATTTTGAGGTAGATTAGAGATTTTTATACATTTACTCTTTAAGCTTATATTCTTTTTTCAATGCTCTATTTAACATTTCTTCTTTTAATTGAGGAGAAATTGATGCGTTCTTAAATTAACAATTTTCATGACTTTCTCTTATTTGTTATTTATGAATAAAAAATAGATAACAATTATTACACATTTTTGATATCATCTACTAATTGGTCTAGATTGTCAAGTGCGTACTCTTTGCTTGTTGATGATTTCATGTTCTTTACCATCAAATGATTGGTTTTTATTTCATCTTCACCGATGACAATTACATAAGGAATATTTTGTTTATTTGCCCATTCAAAACATTTCTTGATTTTTCTTTTGTTCATTTCTATTGTGACCCGAATATTTTTTTGCCTTAATTCATTGGCAATTTTTAAGGTGATTGCTTCTGTTTCATAGGGAATTAAATAAACTTGAATATCTGTGTCGTTAGAAATTTCTTCGTTGTCCCTTAATAATTCATAAATTGAAGATAGACCAAAACTGATTCCTACTGCTGGATAGATATTCCCGTCCCCAATATAATTGGTAATCATATTATCGTATCTTCCACCGCCACCAATACTGCTACTTAGTTTTCTTGTTTTTTCATAGACTTCAAAAACGTTTCCTGTATAATAATCTTGACCCCGAGCTAACGTTGGAGTAAACTTACAATACTTATTGATATTTAAAGATTGAATATAAAGATTTAACTGACTTAATTCTTCAAGGCCTAATTGTAGTTCTTTAATCGTTGTTTCTTTATATTTTTTGATTAATTCTTCTAGAGATAGATTAAAATTTTGTAGTAATTTATCAATTTTATTATCGTCCAATGATAATTTTTTTAGGGATTCTCTAAATTCTTCTTTACTTATTTTATTCATCTTATCAATGATAGTAATTATTGGATTAATATTTTTCTCTTCCACTGAACAATCTAAAATTAATCCGCGCATTAAGTTTCTACTATTATATTGAATTTCTATTTCAATTCCTAATTTTTGAAAGGCATTTACGTATAAATTTAAACACTCTGCTTCTACCATTTGTCCAGATAGGCCTACAACATCTACATCACATTGTGTAAATTCTCTATCTCTTCCTAACTTGACGGGTCCATCACGAAATACTTTGGCGATTTCATAGCGTTTAAATGGAAAATTAATTTTGTTTTTATTTATCGCAATAAACTTAGCAAAGGGAACGGTTAGGTCGTAACGAAGTCCTAATTCTCTATTTCCCTGGTCAGATAATTTGTATATTTCCTTTACTAAATCATTATTTTCATCATATTTATCGATTAACATATCGTAATAACATAAAATAGGTGTTTCAATTGGCTGATATCCAAATTCTTTAAATGTTTCTTTTAATTTATCATTGATATAGTTTCTTATTTTTTGTTCTTTTGGTAAGTAATCATTACATCCTTTAACATTTAATATTTTCATATTGTATCCCTCTTTCATTTATAATATTATTATACAACAGAAATTATTTTTTTCCAATAAACTATAAAAAAGTCTTGCAAGACTTTTTTTAATTTTCTCCAGTTTTCATCATATATTTTATAATCTACTATCTCTCTAACGGGTGTGATTGCTTTCTTTCTTTTAATTTAGGATTTTCTTGGAATCTTTTTTCTTTGTATGGCTCTACATCTAATTCGTAAATTGAATCACATATCTTAAATAAATAAAAGTCAATAATATACGAATAATCTTCATATTTCATCGCATTATATAGAGCCTTTTTATAGGCTTCCCTTTCCCCAGTTCTAATATATACTGGTGGTAACCCCTTGGCTTTAAACATTAAATTTAAAAGTGCCCTAAAAGTTCTTTTATTTCCATCAAAAAATGGTTGTATTTTTATTAATTTTGTCGTTTCTTTTACACAATATGATATGTATTCAATAATATCGCTACTTTTAAAAACATCAGTGAATTCCTCAACCTTATCCTTATTTAAATACTCATTCATCAATTTTAAGGCTTCTTCAGGACTTGGAATATCTATATCCACTTTATTCAAGCGTACCACATCATCGTTATTATTATTTCTGAGTTGTCCTCCTATTTTGGCTTTATAACTTATTGCCTTAATTTCTTTTTCTAATTTTTGAGCGCGTTGATATTTTTCTAAGTTTCTTTCTGACTTTGCTTCTTTCTTTAATGTTTCCATTTCTTCTCTTAATTTTGTTATTTCTGTTTCCAAATCCTTGGTATTCAAATCATCTGTTGGTTTCCATAATATACTATTGATTTCTAATGAAGCAATAAATAAGTTTAGTGACTTTTCATTAAAATCATAATCTTGAATATATTGATATACATTATTTAAACCTTTTCTTTGTTCTTTAGTATCATTTTTTTCAACTAATATTTCATTAGATATATACTTATTTTTGAAAGAATATATCATATTGTTATAATCTGGATTTATAAATTTATAATACAATTCAATTAGTTTTTTAGGAATTGCACACCCCGCATCTTTTTTGTAGATTACTTTATAATTTTCTGATAAATGATAAGTCATAAATGTCATTGCAAATAGGTCTCTCACATCTTGTGATTGTGTTGTTGAAGACAAATTGGATTGATTTAATCTTAATTCGTTATCCATATGGACTCCCCCTTTTGCACATATATTATCACACAAGTTAATTTTTGTCAATTTTATTTTTTATCATTAGTATAATTTATGATTACTCTTAAGTAATAACTTCATTTTTTCATTAATTTTTTTACTTGAAGAGAAGAATAGTAAAGTATTTTTAAGAAAAAAAGCAGGATGTTATTCCCACTATTTATAAATTGATATTTTTTATTGTTGAATGTACCATACTCTTGAAATGTCTACATTTTGACTTAATGGAGATGGATTTGGTTCATCCACATTAATAATTACTGGCATTTTGAAGGCTGTCCCATAGGCAATACAAACTCCAGCGTGAAAGGTTTTTAATTTGGTAATTAAGTTGCCGCTGATATTTGGTAAAAGAGAATTTACAAAAGCTAAATCATTGTGATGGAACATTTTAAATACTAAGAAATTGCTGCACTGACTAATGGCGGTTTCGCTAAGTTCTGATGGTCTTTGAGTAATTAGTCCCAATAAGATTCCATATTTTCTCCCTTCTTTAGCGATTCTTTCAAAAATATTATAGCCAAAGAGTTTTACATCAATATCTTCTTGAACATATCTATGTGCTTCTTCTAAGAGGATGTGGAAAGCGATGGAACCTCTATCTTTTAATTTGGCAACATAATCGAATAATAGTTTAGAGTAAATTTTTACTAAATTTTTGGCAAATCTATCATCGACATAATTGATATTAAAATTAATGATTTGTGCTTTTCTTCCATTAGAAGTAGTTAATAAATCTTTAATATACCCTTCTCTTGTTACAAAGAGTGGATATTCAAAAAACTTGGCGTAATCGCTATTGATTAAGGTGTTTAATCTAATTTTTAGGGCATTCGCATAGTCAAATACTTTCTCGCTAGTTAGAACGCCTTCTGAAATAAGAGCAAATTCTAAGGCAAGAGCAAATTCTTTCAAACCATACATAAAACTACCATCAGGCAAGGATAGTTGAAAATCATTTTTGGTAAATTCTTCTAGGTATTGAACAACAACCTCGATATCGGCAAATTTTCCAGATGATTCTACAAAAAGGCATTGTCTTATGCTTCTACTCCATCCTCCTTTTGTTAAGGAAACTTCTAAGTTGATATCTTTTGTTTTAAATTTTGTTAAAACAGAGGTAAGTTTATTTCTAATTTCACTTGGATTTTTTCCAGAGAAGATAATATCTAAAATACTTCTTGCTAAAATATCATTTTTTTGGTCAATGACTTCTTCTTCACTTTTGGTGAAATATCCAACTAGTTTTAGTGCTTTTTCAATAATGGGAAGTTGATTTTCATCATTAGCATTTAACAGTAAGGCAATATCATCAACACCAAGTAGCCAAAAAGGAAGAGATAGATGTGTAAATTCGGTGCTATTTAAGTCTGTCGTAATTACTTTATAATTTAAGTTGGGATTGTTTTTGCCTATTTCAAAGAATGCAGGCTGATACTCACCATAAGCATCAAATAAAAATAAATTTGTTCGAAAGGGAATACTGTTTTTGGCTTGATAAAAAATGGATTGTAAAATTTTTGAAGTGGAATAACTTTTTCCGGAACCACTATTTCCTAAAATAGCAAAGTGATTGGAGAAGAAGGCATTAACATCAAGAGAGATTTGATAATTGTTATATACTGTTGATGTTCCGATAGAAACTGAATTTGTACCTACATCATTTTGATAGATTATATTTAATTCTTCTAAGGTAATGATTCGGCAAGGGCTTTTAAAGGATGGTTTAGTATTACTACCATAAATAAATTTATTATTTTTAATCTCTCCTACTAAGTTAATTTCTAAATAAGTACTATCCCCTTCTAATATTTCTCCTACTATTTTTAAATCTTGTTCCTCAAAGATTACATTTTTGCCAATTAAATTGTCTAATTCATAAATATTTACTTCTAATTTAATTCGAATAGTATCCCCTAGGATACTACTTATTTTTCCTAACATATGAATGCTCCTCTCGATTCTCTATTTTCTTCTATTATACAAAAAAAATATCTATTTGACTAGATATTTTTGTGATTTTATTCAGCTTCTTTTTTTACTGTTTTCTTCGTACTTGCTTTTTTTGCTGTTGTTTTAGTACCTGTGGAACTTTCTTTTTTTGCTGTTGTTTTAGTACCTGTTGAACCTTCTTTTTTTGTTGTTGTCTTCTTAGTAGTTGTTTTCTTTTCTGCTACTTTTTCTTCTTTTACTTCTTCTTTTTTAGGCATTGCAGGTTTGTAATTTTTTCCTTCTAAGCTATCTTTTGCAATTTTTACTAAATCGCTAAATGATTCTGGAGAATCAATTGCAAGTTCACTTAACATTTTTCTGTTGATTGTAACCCCTGCTTTGTTTAGTCCGTTAATAAATTTAGAATAACTAATTTCATTTTCACGGCAAGCAGCATTGATTCTAGTAATCCATAATTTTCTGAAATTTCTTTTATTTTGTCTTCTATCTCTAAATGCATATTGTCCTGAATGCATTACTTGTTCGTGTGCTGTTTTATATAATCTATGTTTGCTTCCAAAATAACCTTTGGCTTGATTTAATACTTTTTTTCTTCTTGCACGTGCAACAGTGCCACCTTTAACTCTTGTCATAATTCTTCACTCCCTTATCCTATATTAAATCTTTTACTCTCTTTAAGTCTGAACTATTTAAGCCATTGCTTTTTCTTTTTTGTCTGCTTCTTTTTGCACTGTTTTTACCAGTATTGTGTCTTGTTCCTTGACTTTTAATTGAAATACTTCCACTTTGTCTTACATTTAATGCTTTTTTAAGTCCACTGTGGGTTTTCTTTTTAATTTTCTTTACTTTTACTTTCTTTGCCATAACGAATTCTCCTTCTATTTTTTTGGTGTAAGTTGCATGAAGATACTTCTTCCTTCCATTTTTGGTTGAATTTCTACTTCTGCAATATCACTTAAAGATTCCTCAAATCTTTTTAGTACATCCTTAGCAAGTTCTGGGTGAGCGATTTGACGGCCTTTGAAACGAATGCTTGCTTTTACTTTATCTCCTTTGGATAGGGCTTTCTTAGCATTATTTACTCGCGTATCAAAATCATGTTTATCGATTGTTACGGATAAGCGAAATTCTTTAATATCCACCATTGCTTCTCTTTGTTTTTTTTGGGCTTCTTTGCTTTTTTTCTTTTTCTCATACTTAAATCGATTGTAGTCCATGATTTTACAAACGGGTGGATTAGCGCCTTCACTCATTAATACTAAATCAAAACCAGCATAGGATGCTAAAGTTAGTGCATCTTTTTTACTTTTCACTCCTAATTGTTCCCCATTTGGGCCAATTACCATCACTTCTTTTGCACTTATTTGTTCATTAATTAAGTTATCTTTATTGTTTGCGATATCAAACACCTCCATAAAAAATGAATACGGGAAAGACCGTATTCAAATTCTCTATTCAAGCATAATCCATTAATTCTATTAACATTTGTATTAAGCTTTTTACCCATTGCTATGGCAATCAGGTGAGATGAATACATCTTCTTTCCGTTTCTTTCTTAGCAATTATATTATAACTAAATGCTTCTTGTCAAGAGTTAATGCTTATTTTTTGCTAATTTTTATCTTAATTTTGGTGGTTTTTGGTGTATAAGTGGCTTTATTGTCTTCACCAGTTACTTTTACACTAACTTCATACTCGCCTTCTGTATATCCTTCTAGGTCAACTTGTGCTTTAATGGTAGAAGCGTCAATGGCATCGACTACATTTTTACTTCCCTTTACAACTACAGTTGTTTTACTAGAATTTTCACCAATCGCTACCGCTTTATATTTCGTAGTATCTAGATTTACCGTTTCAATTGAGACATTTTGTACTTCTTTACTACTCTCTTGAGCTAGGGTGATATTTACTTTAACATTTGTTGCAGATATTTCTTTGATTCTAGATGGTTTGGAAATAATTACATCATAACTTTTATTTTCCGAAAGTTTTGTTACATCAACTTCAACAGGAACATATTCAATTGTGTCTAATACATCTTGATCTCCATAAACCGTTACTTTTGTGATATCGGTTGTAATATTATCAATTGCTTTCCCAAATTCTAAGTCTCCTGTTGGTATAACTTTCAATGGTACTTCTTTACTTGGAGAGTTAATGGTAATTTTGGCACTTAATTTGTTTGGTTCCATTTCTAGTCCTTTTATTACTTCTCCGTTTGCGTCATAGGCTACTAATTTTACTTCATCTAAAGTTGTTTTTCCTATTTTAGGATTGATAATTTTGCTAACATCAACTAGGGCTTTAACTATTGCTACTTCGTTTAAGGTGTGTTCCGCTCCTTTAATTACGATTTCGGAGTTATCTAAAGTTACCTCACCAATGGATAGTTTTTTATCTAATTTATTTTTATTAATGACTTCAATACCAGCTGTTCTTGTTTGAGAGACTTTTGGATATATGGTTACATTTACCGATGAAGGGTCTAATTTATATTCAACAGAACGAATGGAAGAATCGTAATCTAGTTTAATGGTATGCATACCTTCTCCTAATCCAGAAAGATCTGCAGTTACAATGCCTGTTGCTAATTGTTTGGCTAAATATAAGTCTACTTTTCTTCCAATTAGAGTTACATCAACACTTTCTGGTAGTCCTTCTACCACATAAGAATTATTGTTATATGTTGCTTTTACTTTTTGACCATAAAGTACTTCTGCACTATCTGTAATAATGGTTGTTGATTCGCTATCAACATACATAAATAGGCCAACTGCTAAAATTAAAGAAATAAAGATTAAAGTATTTTTTTTCGTAATCCATTTTTCAAAACGATCGGTTCTATTTCCTAACTTATCTGTTACCATAACAATAAATTTGGTAATAGGAACAATTATTACTTTATCGATTACTTTGTAAATCATTTTGAAGAAAGCACTAATAAACTGAATAATATTTTTAATTATTTTCATGTTTTTCACCTTCCTCACTACTCTCATCTTCAAATTCATCATCTAATAGAATTTCATGCTTTGGTTTTAATTCTTCTACTAACATCATGCGAACATCATCAATTGATAAGTTATAATTTAAAACGCCACCAATGGCAATAGAAATTTTACCGGTCTCTTCACTGACAACTAGGGCAATAGCATCAGATTCTTCACTAATTCCTAGGGCAGCACGATGTCTTGTTCCTAGTCGCTTATTAATTTTAGTATTTAAACTGATTGGAAATACTGCTCCTGCACTAGTAATTCTATTTCCTTGAATAATTACACCACCATCATGAAGTGGATTTCTTGGAAAGAAGATAGAAATCAGTAATTCTGATGAAATATCTGCATAAATTCCTTTACTTCTTTCAATATAATCTCTTAGACTAATATCCCTTTCAATAACGATTAATGCCCCAATTCTTGATTTTCTTAAATACTCTACGGCATTCATAATTTCATAAACCATTTTTTCTCTTTCATCCATTGTTAGAACTCGGTGTCTTGTTAAAATTTGTTGCCGTCCTAAATGCTCTAAGATGTTTCTAATTTCCGGTTGAAAGATAATAATTAAAGCGAGTGGCCCCCACATAATTACATATTCTAATAATAAACCAACCGTGGTTAAATTTAGGTAGTCACTTAATAATTTTACAAAGACAATGATAATTACCCCTTTAAATATTAATATCATTTTGACATTATCTTTTAGGCTTTTAAGGACTGAATAGATTAAAATCCATACTAAAGATATATCAATTATTTTTTGTAATATTGTTATCATACTACTTAATGTCATATTTTATTTCCCTTCTTTCTATTTTAAATTATTATAACATATTCTTTCTAAAATTAGTATCCTTTCCTTAAAATTTATTTTTATATTTTCATTATATTAGTAAAATACTGATAGAGAACTTCCTATATGATTTTACTAGAACTTTAATTATTTGTTAGGCTATAGATATTTTAAAAAAATAGTTAAAATCTATTGTCAAAGCAAAAAAACTATGATATGATTATATTGCTTTTGGCGAGATAGCTCAGTTGGCTAGAGCGATCGGTTCATACCCGATAGGTCGAGGGTTCGACCCCCCCTCTCGCTACCAAGAGGAAATCTGCTCGAACTTTTCGAGTTTTAATAAATAACTCATTCTAAAATGGGTTATTTTTTTGCTTAAGAAACTATCCCAGGAAGAATAATATTATGGTAAATATTTAAAATTAATTAAAGAAAAAGAGGGCTTTGAGAGATAAACTCATCACCATCTTTTATAATAATTCAATTCTAATTCCTAAAACACCATATTGTTCTTATTTTTCTTTTGTATAAAACTGTTCAAGAACACCAATTAATTGTTCTTTTGTCATAGATTTATCAGATAAAATAGAAATATCAAAATCTTTAAACATATCTTCAAAAGAATTATATCTTAATAAACCTGTAACCTTAGCATTAAATGACTTATTCAAATCAGGTTCTTTAAAAAATTTGATAGTATCTCCAATTTTAATTTGCTGTCTTTTTTCATCAAAAAGTCTAATTTCGATTCTTTTTGTACCATTAAGTATAAAATTATAATACTCAGGTTGTAATTTTATTTCATGTTCCATATTATTTTCTTCCTTTCATTTTGATTTCCTATAAGTCTTGTTATTACTAAAATCTTAGTTGTTTAATGTTGATGAATTTTTTTAGGGGTGTGAACTTCATTATAGCGTAAATTGACAAATATAGCAAAATCTAGTATGATAAAGGCCATTTAAAGGAGATAATTTAAATGAATGGTATTAAAATTGAAAGTTTAAAAAGTTATATAGGACATATTACAGAAGAAGAATTGATACAATTCGCGACTAAAATTTATATGATAACCAATTTTATTGTTGAAGATTATCCCCAATACAAAGAATGGTATTTTACTAAACAATTGCCTGAGACAATATATGGAAATCGTCGAAATATATTATTTGTTAGAAGCCCAAAAGATGAACAGGAAATTATTGCAATGGCTTGTTTAAAAAAGGAAGCAGGAGAACAGAAACTATGTACATTGTATGTTTCTAGTCAATATCGCTCACTTGGAATAGGAACAGCAATGGTGGAAGAAGCCATGCACTGGTTGGGAACTACCCGGCCATTTATCACATTCGTTGATTATAAATTAGAAATGTTTAGGTCAATGATTTACAAATATGATTGGGAATTAACAGACGTCGTTTTAGGAGCTTGTCCTGATAGAGGACAAGAATTATGTTTTAATGGCGTGATGGTAAAGAATAATGAAGAGAACTTAGAACAAAAATTACATAAAAGATTTGTGAAAATACTTAAAAACAGGATGATTCAAAAGCAAGATAAAAATGAGAATAGATAACTAAGGATCTACTCTCATTTTTTTACTTTTTTTTGTTAATTGTTTGGGATAAAACTTGCTTTTTAGCTAGTACCCAGTCATATGAATCGTTAATAATATTAGAGCCACAATAAGGGCATTTACTAGAATTGACATTCTCAAGTGGGGCATTGCAATTTGGACATTTATTTGGTTTATCGCTAATACCTTTATTAAATGTCATTGCATATTCATAAATTACTTTTTGCTTATCATTTCCCCGTAATGTTTTTCCTTCTTTATCCACAACATAATCATAGCACTCTACTTTCATTTTAAGGGTTAGAGCTACTACTTTTTCTTTGATTTCCATACCAATAATATTAGAATTCAATAATTTAAAATCTTTCATGATATTGGTTTGTTTTTTTACTTTTAATGTTGATAGTTGTGCTGAATAAGTATTGTATAATTCATCTGTTACACATTTTTTTAAGGTTTCGTTGTCAAAGTCCATCCAAGATGTTTGAATGGTTTTATATAATTCGTATGCCTCTTCTATAAATTCTTCTTCATCAAATTCTGGCAAGAATTTTTGAAGTTTATCTTTATCATAAGGATTTAATTTTCCTAACGTTGTACTTGCTACCATTGTTCTAGAACTTGTTCTAGTGGTAATGATAAATACAAAAATGATAACAGCAAAGGCAATGATAAGGGCAAGTGGGTCTAAGGAATCTCCTGAATAACTGCCACTTCCATAACTAGATGAGCTTTCCCGATCAGATGAGGAACTTCCCCAATCAGAAGAACCACTACTCCAACTAGAGCCACCACTATCATAGCCTCCATCCCAGCCAGAATCGGCAGATAATTTCCGAATAGGAAAAAGGAGACATAAGCATACTAGAACGATAAAGATTATCTTTTCCCTTTTTTTCATTTTTCTACTCCATTTTCATTGAAGATAATATCCAATTTTTATCTTCTTGATTATAGGTTGTACCACAGTATGGGCAAAGTCCAGTCTTGTTTACGTCAATAGAAGCGCCACATCCTGGGCATTTGTTTACTGTTCCTACTTTTTGAAAATTAACTTTTTTAACAAATGTTAAGTCATTATTTTTGCTTATTCTTGATTCATTATTTCCTCTTATGTAATTGCCGTCTTCATCCACAATATAATCTAGATATCTTGACAAAATTCTTACTTGAATCATCATTTGATTATTTTCTACTTGATAACTTAGAATATCGGTACTGGCAACGTTTAATTCGTCATACATTTGAATTAAACCTTGACTTTTTAATTCTGCGACTTTATCTTCTAGCATTTGGTAGAGACTATCTGTCACAAAATGTTTGATATTTTCAATTTCTTTTGTCATTAATGATGTGTAGATTTGGATAAAAACGTTATTCACATAGGTAATAAATTTGCTTTCTGAGAAATCTTCATCATATTTTAAAATTTCATTCATTCTGCTTTTGCTCCACAATTGCTACAGAATTTTCCCGTTAATTTTGCACCACAATTGCTACAAAATTTTGGATGTTCGGAAGAAGTTTCTTCACCGTTAGTAGAATTAGTAGAAACGGTGTTATTTTGATTTAAATTTTGATTCACAGCTCCCATCATGGTTGCTCCAGTTTGATTAGCCATTGACATCCCCATAAAGCCAGTCATAGACCCAGCGCTATTAGATGCAGCATTGGTCATCGCCTCAGCAGATGCACTTGCCATTAGGCCTGATTGCATAGAAGCATCAGAGAAGATTTTAGCATCATCAATCCGAGATACTCGCTTCATTGATTCATCTGTTAAGTTAATATCTCCCATGGCAACGTCAGTAATGATTAAACCATATTTTTCTTTCCATGAATCATTTAGACAAGTATTCATTTCTTCAGAAATATCACTGCCATATAAGCCCATATCTCCAAAAGATACTTTTTTGTTTCTCATGACATTAGAAATTGCATAGGTTACTTTTTCGACAAATTTCGTCTTTAATTGACTGCCAACAACTTCTTCATAAGTAATGGTATCTTTGGCATTAGCGCCAATTACTGATGCAACTAATTTAACTGGATCTTCTACTTTAAAAGCGTATTCTCCAAAGAATGTTACTTCTAAAATGCCATATTTTTCGTCCGTAATTTTTTTGGGTTGTGGACTACCAAATTTATTTCCTGTAATGACTTTGGTATTGACATAATACACTCTTTGATCGTGTGCTGGTTGTCCACCATAGGTAATTCGTCTACCAATTGTTTTGATGGTTTCTCCTATTCCCTTAAAGAATCCTCCTTCAAAAACAGTTGGTTCAGTACTTTTATCATAAGTAAAAGTTCCTGGTTCTGCAGAGAATTCAGTAATTTCTCCATTATCCACAATCATCATTGCCATTCCTGAAGGAACAACAATTTGGCTTCCTTTCGTAATAATTCCTTCACTTGGATTTTTGTTTCCCTCACCATGTTTAACCATTCCTTTTTGAATCAAAACATTGTCTGCCGTCTCGGGGCAAACAATAAACTCTTTGAATTGGTCTCCTAGTCCTTGTGAGATAGAACTAGTTGTTGCTTTAATTAAGCCCATATTTTCACCTTCCTTATCTTAATTATATAATATATTCTTTAAAATAACAACTAACGTTAGTACGGTTTTAGAAAAAAATACTGATCTTTTACTTAAGTATTTTTTCAGTATTTTTCTAAAGAATCATTTTGCTCTATTGATTAAAGAGAGATTATTTAAAAATGAGTAACATCATTACACCAATGAGAGAAAGAATGGCTAACGATAACAGTAGGATTAAAATATTGGAAAATCCGGCTTTGGATAATGTTTTTGTTCTGCCTCCCATTGCCATTTCTTGTTGCATTTTTGCAATTTCTACCATTTTTTTGGCGTACTGTGCCTCAAAGTATAGTTGCATCATTTTGGCTTGATTATAGGTCATTGAAGTAATTTTATCTGGTGGTAGATATGAGGCATTTTGGAAATTGGAAACAAACTCTTCTGGATGATAGGTTATGCCCATTTCATTAAAAATATTTTCAAGTTTTTTCTCATTTTGGGCTACTTTTGAAGATTTAATAGAGGGATTATTTGCAACATTTTTTGAATGTACTTGATTAGATGCTATTTGATTATTTGGAGATTTATTTGAATAATTTAATGTTTGATTATTTGAGTTGGTTCCTGAATGATTTAAGTTTGCTTGTTTCGAAGTTTCAAAATTGGTAACTTTTTGCGAATTTGATAAAGCATCTATTTTGGATTTATTAACGGTCATAATTGTATTATTTTTATTATGATTATAAGTTTTTTTGCCAATTAACTCTTTATGGAAAGAAGATAGATCTTTTACCTGGACTCTGCTATTATACATTTGTTTTGCATAAGTTTGAACTTTCTTTGTTGCTAGAGAAAGATTGGTTTTATTTTCTCTAATGCTAGTTTTTTCTTGTTTTATTTTTGTTTCTATATTTTTTAACTGTTGTTCATTATTTCTTAATCTATCTTGATTATTGTTTATCCTTGTATCCATTAAATTCATTTCATTAGAAAGGCGTTTAATTTTTTCTAATCGTTTTTTAGAAATAAATGCGATTCTGCTATCTTTTTTTAAGATAGTGTTTGTTAACTTCTTTTCTAGTTTTTCTTTTCTTTTTTCTAATTGTTTTATTGTAACTTCGCTATTTTTTATCTTTAATTTTATTTCTTTTTTATCATTTTTTAAGTTACTTATTTTCTCTCTAGATTTATCCATTGCTTGATGGTAATTCTCTATATTTTGAGTTTCTTTATTTATATGATTCAAACTTTGATTAATCCTATTTTTAGCATCCCCTTCTTTTTTATATAAATGATTGGAAATGAATTCTTTATCATCAATTCCTGATATGCTATAGAGTGCTTGAAGGGTATTTTGATTCATTAAATTTAATAATTCTTCTTTATTTTGAGCATTATGATAAAATGACTTTAAAAAAGATAGATTTTTATCATTGATTAAGAATCTTTTTTCTTTTTCATCTAGTTTATTAAACAATTCTTGTTTTTCTTTCATATTGGCGATGCTATTAAAAAACATAATTTTATTTGTCGCATTTTGATAGTTTATTTGTGTATTATTATTTTTTATATGATTGTCTATGATGCTAGTACTAGCATTTTGAAGTGGTGGCTGTTCTTCCTTTTTGGGATTATCTGTTCCAAATATTTGGTTATATTTTTCTCCTAACCATGATTTTAGTAACTCATCTAAATCAGGGTAATTTTTCTTTAATTCTCTTATTTTTTCATCTGCTAATAAATTAGCAACTTCTTTTTTTTCTTCATATGGAAATTCACTCATCGTTAGTATTTCATATATCTCTTTAAATCCAATGTGCTCGTTATTGTTGATAAGAGTGGCTTTATCTTCTTTATTTACTTGATTCCAAATCCTTCCTTTTTCCATTAAGGTTGCTGATGCAAAAATTTCTTTTTTTTCACTTAACTCTTTTGTTGAATAAAAATATTGACTTGTCGCTAGAGTGCCACTATCAATAAATGCTTTGGCACTACTATATATGGCATCTTTTACGCTGGACTCCATGCTACTACCAAATAGACTGGTGATTTGTTCTGATAAGTGGTCATTCCACCATTTTGAATTATTGTTTGAACGAATCATTTCTTCTTTGAAGGCATTGATTAATACTTCGTTATTGATATTCACTTACCATCACCTACTCTACACTATTGATATATTCTCTTACAATGTCAAAGACTTTATTTTTTTCATTTAAGTCACTGATGTCTATCAAATCGTCTTCTCCAGTAGCATTTTTAATAATTTTCTTTGCATATATTGCATCCTCATCATCGTTAACACTAACAGAATATAATAAATATTCTATATCATCTATTTCAATAATGTTAAGTATTTTCCCTTCCACTTGATTTCCAAACTCATCCCTTAATTTAATATTATTACTCTCCATACCAATTTACCTTTCTTTTATTGCGTTTACAATTTTATTTACTACAGTATTAACGAATGCTTGTTCTTCATTGTTTGTGATTTTGATTAGTTGGCCATCGATATTTTTGGCACAGTAGATGTTCACTTCATCTTGAGCATTCATACTATAAATACAATATTTATTTTCCATATATTCAAAATTTACAATTATACTAGCCACAATAGATGAACCATCTTCTAGAGTAATTGTAAAATTTCTATTAAAATCTAAATTCATAAAATTCTTCCTTTTTCATTCATCATTACTTTTCTCATATTTCTACTCTCCTATTCATAGTTTGATTATAACAAAAGTTTGATTCTTTTTCAATTATAATGTGTTAAAAAATGATAAGCAATGGAATTTGTTTTTAGAAAAAAATACTTATCTTTCATCAAAAGTAAAGTTAAGTATTTTAAATATCAATTTATTTTTTCTTAATATTTAAGTGATGGTAAGCTAAGTCGGTTACCATTCTTCCACGGGAGGTTCTTTTTAGGAGGCCTATTTGTAAAAGATAAGGCTCATATACATCTTCGATTGTAGAAGATTCTTCGCCAATGGATGAGGCTAAGGCATCGAGACCAACTGGGCCTCCGTTAAAGCGTTCAATGATAGAAATAAGTAAGTGGTAATCCGTATCATCTAGTCCTAGGCCATCTACTTTTAATCTTTTTAGTGCGTCTTTGATAATTTCTAGTGTTATGGTATTACTTCCTGCTACTAGAGCAAAATCTCTTACTCTTTTAAATAAGCGATTGGCAACACGAGGGGTTCCACGACTTCTTTTAGCAAGTTCTAAGGCCGCATCGTCTTCGATTTCCATCTTTAAAACACGTGATGTTCTTTTTACAATATTGTATAATTCTTCTTCGGTGTAATAGTTTAATTTAGCAATGATGCCGAAACGGTCTCTTAAGGGAGCGGATAAATCTCCGGCTCTGGTTGTTGCACCAACTAAGGTAAATGGTGGAAGGTTAATTCTGATATTTCTAGTTGATCCTTCGCTACCTACAACAATATCTAGACAAAAATCTTCCATTGCAGGATATAATATTTCTTCAATAAATCGAGGAATCCGGTGAATTTCATCAATAAATAAGACATCGTTTTCTTCTAATGTAGAAAGAATGGCGGCTAAATCTCCGCTTTTTTCAATGGAAGGACCACTGGCGGTTTTGACATTACTTCCAAGTTCGTTTGCGATGATATAAGCAAGCGTTGTTTTTCCAAGACCGGGAGGGCCATATAATAAAACGTGGTCAAGTGGTTTTTTTCTGATAAGAGCACTTTTGATAAAGATATTCATATTTTCTTTGACATCCGTTTGTCCAATGTATTCTTTTAAACTTTGGGGACGAATCGTCATCTCATCAGAATCTTCTTTTAATAAATCACTGGTAATAATTCTTTCATCCATTTTGTGTTCACATCCTTTTTGTTTTTTCTTTATCTTTTCGTTACTTCTCTATCTTAACATATGTAAAAAATACTGACAAGTCATTTTTTAAATAAAAAGTTTAAGTCTAAAGTTAGGCTTAAACTAATGAATTATTGTTGGTTTTAAATAAGAAAACATACTGGTATTTCTTAGTACGCCATAAAGTATGACAACAAAAGTAAAAAAATAACTGGCATAATTTTTATATTTTTTAGGAATATTCTTTATCAGTATTTTTGTGGGAATAAAGAAAACAAGGAGAAGAAATACTAAAGGGTTATAGCGGAATGCTTGGTAAAAATCTAATTTTAAAAGGGAGAGAAACATTCTCGTTATTCCGCACCCTGGACAATACAAATTGGTGAACTTGTGAAATAAACAAGGCAGATATATTTTTTTCATTTGGCAAAAAAGCAAAAGAAATAGGAAGAAAATACTTCCTTTTATTTGATTTTTCATGATGCGGAGAAACGATTTAAATCACTTTGAATGAGACAATTGCTGACAATTCCTAGGCCGAAGATGGATAAGAATAAATAAAGAATAGAATTATCGGCGATGGCTAAGTGATATTTTTTTCCTGCTTCTGCTAATTTGCGTCCCATTTGATAATTCCAGTAAATTGCATAAATCCCACAAGTGATAATGGTAAATAAAAGAGACATGGCACCGCTAGAATATTCCTCATCGCTAATGCTGTTAGATTCATCTGTCATCATAATAAACCAATAAATATTATAAATTCCACAGGTTACTAAAGATAAAATAACAGAGATGGCAATATTTCGATTGGGTAAAATGGGGGTCGAGTAATTTGAATAACTCGCTTGATTCTCTCCTCCTAGTTTGGCTCCGCAATTATCACAAAAAGATGCACCCGCTACAATTTCTTTTCCACAATTTGGACAATACTTCATTATTGATCACTCCTTCTATACTTTTTTTATTATACCGTAGTTTTTCTATACAATCAATATAATTTGTTGGATAATTTTATTTTGGTGTTTAAAAAAATGACAATTAGATTGTCATTAATTCTTGTTCTTTTACTTTTAGGGCTTCTTCTATTTTTTTGTTGTATTTATTGATAAGCTCTTGTACTTCTTCGTTTCCTTGTTTTTCAATATCTTCTGGTAATTTTTCTTTTTTGATGTCGTTATTGATATCTTGTCTAATGTTTCTTAGGGCAATTTTTGCTTCTTCAGCAATTTGTTTTACTTGTTTGACTAACTCACGTCTTCTATCTTCTGTTAGAGCCGGAATGACTAGAAAAATGACTTCTCCATTGTTGTTTGGGGTAAGACCGATATTGGCTTCAAAAATGGCTTTTTCAATATCTCCTAAAATACTTTTATCGAATGGTTTTATTGATAACTGTCTTGCTTCTGGGATAGAAATATTGGCAAGTTGTTTTAATGGGGTTGGTGCACCATAATACTCTACCATAATGCCATCTAATATTCCTGGGTTTGCTCTCCCCGCTCTTACATTAAGAAATCTTTTTTCCATGGAAGTAATTGATTCTTCCATTCTACTTTCACATTCTAATAATAATTCATCTAATTCCATATTTTATTTCACCTTTCTTGTTTTGATAAATTTATTTTAACACAAATTTATAGAAATAGGAAGTCTTTCATATACTTAAATATGAATAATGATAAAGAAAGAGAACTAAGAGTTGATGAGTGGATTTGGGTTATTTTTATTATTTTAAGTATTTTTAATATCTTTGGAGATGAATTAGAAAAAAAGTTTTACCGAGAAAAAGATATTTCATCTAAGAATTTATCCAAAAGTATTTTTACTTTAACTGTTCTCGTTTCTTTTTTTATCTATGTTTATCTTTCTTATCGGAAATACCAAGTTTTTTCAAGGAATAAAGCAGAAGGAAAGAATACCGATATTTGTGAGATGAGATTTTTTGCTAGTATCCTAGTGGTGATTGCTTCGTTTTTATATTTGTATTGTCAACTTACGGATAAGGGAGATGTTAATCCTTCTTTGGTTTAGAAAAGAACTTGAAAGGAAAAGAAAAATGGAAGTATTGTCCTTCCATTATTTGGCTTCTTCGGTTGCTCTTGTTTCTCTGATGACGTTTACTTTGATTGTGCCTGGATATTGCATTTCTGACTCGATTTTCATTTTGATTTCCCTAGCAATTTGATAACTTGTTAAATCGTCTACTTCACTAGGATTTACCATCACGCGAATTTCTCTTCCTGCTTGGACAGCATAGGCTTTTTCTACACCTGGAATAGATTTTCCGATTGCCTCTAAGGTTTCTAATCTTTGGAAATAATTTTCTGAAGTATCATTTCTAGCACCTGGGCGAGAGGCAGAGATGGTATCAGCAATGGCTACAATGGATGCAATCATACTTGTTGGTTCGGTATCCCCATGGTGAGATAAAATGGCATTAATAACGACTTCGTCTTCTCCATATTTTTTAGCAATTTCTGCACCAATTTGAACATGAGAGCCTTCCATTTCATAATCAATTGCCTTACCTATATCATGTAAAAGGCCAGCACGTTTGGCTAAATTAACATTTTCTCCTAATTCACTGGCGAGAAGACCAGAAATATTTGCCACTTCTAGAGAATGTTGCAAGGCATTTTGGCTGTAACTTGTCCTAAAGTGTAACTTTCCTACCGTTTCAATTAATTCGGCATCCATCTTGCTAATGCCAAGAGAATAAATTGCCTCTTTTCCATATTCACGAATGGTTGCTTTGACATCATTACAAGTTTTGTCATAAACTTCTTCAATTCTACCAGGATGAATTCTGCCATCACTGATAAGCGACTCTAATGTTAATCGGGCAATTTCCCTTCTTAGGGGGTCAAAAGAAGAAATAACAATAGCTTCTGGGGTATCATCAATAATTAAGTCAACACCTGTTACGGCTTCAATGGTACGAACGTTGCGTCCTTCACGGCCAATAATTCTTCCTTTCATTTCATCATTTGGTAGAGAAATTACAGAAACTGTCTTGGTATTGGTAACGTCAGCGGCATATCGTTGCATACTACTGATAATCATTTCTTTAGCAATGGTATCGGATTCTATTTTAGCAATCGATTCTTTTTCTTTGATATAAGTTGCTATTTCTTTAGAGATATCATTTTCGACTCTTTTCATAATGGTATCTTTGGCTTCATTTCTAGTCAATCCTGCAATGGATTCTAATTTTTCTAGTTCACTTTTCTTTAATTCTTCCATTTCATCCATTTTTTCTTGGATTTCTTTTTGTTTTTCTTGTAGAGAATTTTCTTTTTCATTGACCATATCTTCCCTATTTTGTAAGGCTAAGTCTCTTCTGTCTATGTTAGATTCTCTTTTTAAGAGTCTATCTTCTGATTCTTTTACTTCTTGTTTTTTTTCTTTGATTTCTTTTTCGGTTTCTAATTTTAATTTATGAATTTCTTCTTTGGTCTCCAAAATAGATTCTCTTTTGTTTTTTTCAGCCTCTTTTTTGGCTTCTTCAACAATACTTAAGGCAGTACTTTTACCACGTTTTATCTTTATTACATTTATGATAATCATGCCGGCTACGCCTAAAAAAATTCCAAGGAAAAATACTAAAATGGAGATTAATAGTGTATTCATAATTCACCTCCATTCTTTATCTTTGAATAGAAAATTAAATATTAAAAAATATTAATGATTAATTACTATACATATTTATTGTATCTAGTATTTTTCTACTTGTCAAGTCTATAAATTTCTCCTCTTTAAATTGGAGAATACGAAAAAAAATAGTCCTCATTTTTGGGACTATTCTAATAAGCATCAATGTCAATTTTTACTTTTTTTCCAAGGTTTAGTGTAGATGATGCTTGAACAATATTCCGAATGGAATGAATCGTTTTTCCATTTTTGCCAATAATTCTACCTAAATCACTTTCTGCAACTAGTACTTCAATATGGACAAAATCTTCTTCGGTTGTTTCGTACTCTTTTACAGAAACCGCTTCTTGTTCTTGACAAAGAAACTCTACAATTGTTTTAGTTAATAATACTAAATCCATCATTATTTTCCTTGTTTTTGGTTATGGAATTTTTCCATGATACCAGATTTACTTAAAATATTTCTTACTGTATCTGTAGGTTGTGCTCCTGTTGCTAATCTCTTTAAAGTTGCTTCTTCATCAATTTTAATTTCAGCAGGATTTTTAAGTGGATTGTAAGTTCCTAATTGCTCGATTACCTTACCATCTCTTGGACTTCTAGAGTCAGCAACAACGATTCTGTAAAATGGCGTTTTTTTAGCGCCCATTCTTTTTAATCTAATTTTAACTGCCATATTTTTCTCCTCCTTTTTCTTGTGTTATTACTATAACATAAAAATACTTATTGTGTCAACTTTTTTTTGTTACAGTTTTGTTATAAGTTAATGAATTCTATTGTTTTATCTTCTTTTTTGCCTTTTATTTTGCTTAAGGTATTTTTTATATTATTTTTGCCAATATAATAGAAATCATAAGGTTCTCTTTCTAATAAATAGTTTCTCGTTTTTCTTAGAAATTGAATTGGATTTTCGTTTTCTTCAACGACTTTTTCTAAAAAAGAGAAAAGCATTGAACCAATAATTTTATCGTCTATTTTAGTTGGATACATTTCAATTTCTTTACTATATTGATATAAAAATCTATCTGTAGCAATCAATGATTTATTTACTTGATAATGATTAATCATGGCTTCTATAATTTGATTATTTAACTCTAAATATTCTACTTCATCATAATGAATATCTACTCCATAATCCTCTTCACTGTTATACTTATTATAGATTAATTTTGATTTTATTGGTTCTACATATGTTACATTAGCATATTTTTCTTCTAATTTTTTTAGTTTATTATTGATTAATGAAGAGATATTTAGTCCAAGGAAATTAGGAACACCGCAGATATATACTTGTGTATTTGAGTTATTCAGTCTATTATTTGATTGAATTAATTTAAGCGTTGCTTCAATAGCAGTTAAATCTCTTTTAATACCATACATAAACATTTGACTAAATTTTCCCTGTCTAGTGATATTGTCTAAAAATGAACCTGTACATCCATTATAAATTAAGATATTTGCAAGAGTTGAATTAGATTCTAAGGCAATATCTCTAAATCCTTTATTTGAAAGTTGATTTAATGGATAAAATCTATCTACTTTTTCTTTTGACATATCATTAGTTGGCATACTATTACTTGCTGTTGAACAATCCATGCGATTATATTTATTTATTTCAATTTCAGGTATATTTGTATATAACCATTCAAAGATATGCTCATCATTATTGTTTTGGGCTCTAGAAAAATGATGAAGTTCTAGAGAAATATCATTTTTTTGTAATGATTCTTCTAAGGAATTATTTCTTAATAATAAGGGTTGAGTTATTCTTAACATAGAATATCCTGATGCAATAGAGTTTCCAACACTAGTTAATCTTAAATTTTTAATTCCTTTGCTTGCTAATTTATTTGCTAATTCTTTATTTCTATTCTTTTGAATAAAAATAGTTTCCTTTAACATTTTTAAAATTCCCCCTTTAAGCATTTTTTGCTTTTTTCTATCGAGTATATACTTTAATATGACCTCTTTAATTTGTCAAGAATATTTTTAAAGCTATTTTTCATTTTCCCTTTGAATTTTTGTTTGGTAAGTTCCTAGGAGTTTTGAGGGATTATTTTCAGCATAAACGAAGGCAGTTAGGGTGATAGGAGAAGAAATTTTATCAATATTCGTTCCCGAAACTAGTTTGATAGAACTTAAAGTTGTATTTTCATTGTATTCTTCTTTTGTAATATGACTGTATCGTCCATTATGAGGAATAATGTCATCGTAAAGATAGACGATAATATCATCCGTAATTTTTTCTGTATCACTAGGGCTCAAGATTATTTGTTTGATTTCTTTATCCTCTATTTTATAATCTAGCATATAACCAATTTTTTTGTCCTTTATATTTTGTTCATTTTGATATTGATTCCACAGTTCAAGTTGATTTCCTGTTAAAGTAGAGTTATTGGTATAAAATACTTCAAGAGAAATGATGTCTTTATACATTATAAGATTACTTGTATAGGTTGGGGTTAGATTTCTTGTTCCTTTAATATTTTGATAAAGACCTAGGGGAATTGATTCTTCTACCCTAGGCTCTACTACTTTTTCTTTAGAATTATTCTTTATTTGTTTTGTTTTAAAATTTTCTGACGCACAACCAAGTAAGACGGTAATGAATAAGATTGTACATAAAATAAACTTAAGATGCTTCATCACTAGATTCACCAATAATATAAATTGGACGTTTTTTGGTCTCAAGGTAAGTTTTGGATAAGTATTGTCCAATAATGCCCATACAAAATAGTTGAACGCCACTGCATAAGAAGATGATGCAAACTAAGCTTGGCCAACCACTAACAGGGTCTCCATAGAATAAAGTTTTGATAATGATGACAATAATCATGATGAAAGAAATTAAACAAAATACAAGTCCTAATACAGCAGATAAGACAAGGGGTACGGTAGAAAAAGCAGTGATTCCGTCCAGGGCATAGATAAATAATTTCCAAAAACTCCATTTGGTTTCTCCGGCAACGCGGTTGATGTTTTCATACTCTAGCCATTTGGTTTTAAAACCAACAAAACTAAATAGCCCTTTAGAATAGCGATTATATTCTTTTAATTCTAGAATGGCATTGACCATTTTTCGATTCATAAAGCGATAATCTCTAGCACCATCTACCATTTCTACTTTACTTAAACGATTGATTAGTTTATAAAACATCCTAGCACAAAAACTTCGAATTGGTGGTTCTCCTTTTCTTGTTACTCTTCTGGTACCCACACAGTCATAGCCTTCTTCTTCTGCTAAACGATACATCTCTTTTAATAAAGAAGGGGGATCTTGCAAATCAGCATCCATAATCGTTACATAGTCCCCCTTAGCATGCTCTAATCCGGCATACATAGCAGCCTCTTTCCCAAAATTTCTTGAAAAAGAAATATACTTTACCCGCTTATCTTTTTGATGATATTCCTTTAATACTTCTAGCGTCTTATCTTTTGAACCATCATTTACAAAAATAAGTTCAAAATTCAACGCCTTTAATTCTTTACTTACTTTATCAATTTCTTGATAGAAAAAAGGTAGGGCTTGTTCCTCATTGTAACAGGGAACAATAATGGATAATATTTTTTTCATTTTAACTACTCCTTTACTGAGTTCATTGTAACATAGAATTTATAAATAAACAACGAATTTGTTTTCTTCATAACAACCTATTGATTAATATCTTTATCCATCCAATCCTCATCAGGATCAAAACCATGTTGCTTCTCCCAAGCAATATGACAATCCCTAGTATGCCTTACCGCCTCACAATGATTATTTGATACTGCACTAGCACTCTTTGTTACAACAAAAAAAGATAAATGATATTCTTTAGCTAATTGCTTTACTTTAAAACAAAACTCTCTTGCTTTTTCTAATTGATTATCACTCACTACAATTCCATTATACTATATAAATAAAATGATTGCTATTTTATCTAGAAAAAATTTGTCTAAACTTGTCAAATAATAACATCAATGTTATAATCTATTTAGATAAAAAATAGAAAGTGGTATTCAAATGAAAAAGAAAAAAAGAAAAATCAATAAACAAAAAGTATTTAGTTTTGTTAGTTTAATATTTATTATAATATGTATTTTATGGTATGGAGGAAGATTAATCTATTTCTATTTAGATAACAAAAAAACAAGCGAGAAAGAAGCCAATATTTTTGCTAAAGTTTTACTAAAAGAAAAAAAAGATAAAGAAGAGTTCAAACAAGTAAAAGAAGTTTATTATTTCAATGGAAAAGTAAAAGACAACTATGTAATGTACTCTAATATGCTATGGAGAATTGTTAAAATTAATAAAGATAACACAGTTACTTTAATTAGTGAAAACGTCATCGGTACTTTAAATAACGGAAAAGATACTTATGAGAAATCTAGTGTTATTACTTGGTTAAATAAAGAAAAAGAGAAAGATTATAGTGGCGTTGTAGAAAATGTCCTTAGTAATAAAGATAGTTTCTTAGTAAAGTCTAATATCTGTACTGATACCATTAATGATGTCAATAAAATTACTTGCAATAAAACAAATCATACTTATGATATTGGTCTTCTATCAATAGAAGATTACCTATATACTGGTGGTAATAAAGGATTCATCAATAACGGAAAAATTACTTATTTAGCCAATCAAAGTAAAAATAAAAATTATTGGTATATAACAACTGAAGGAAAATTAGATAGTGATAGTGAAAATGAAATCATTGGCATTCGCCCTGTCATTACCATTGCTTCAACAATAGAAGCTCATGATGGAGATGGCAGTAAAGAAAAACCTTATACTTTCTCTGAAGAAAAGAACTATTTTGCTTCCTATGTTAAATTAGGAAGTGATATTTGGCAAGTTTATGAAAGTGATGAAGATAAGTTAAAATTAATTTTAGATAAAACATTAGAAAACAAAGATAGTACAGCATTTAAATATCTTTATTCTAAGAAAAATTATCAATATAATGATACTACTTATGGGACACTTGCTTATTACCTCAATAAAACTTATTATAAAGGCCTAGACTATGGAAGTATTATTGTAGAAAATAACTATACAAACAGTACTTATGGAGAAGATAATAACTATTCATTAGAAGAATTAAGTAAAAATACCATCTCTACTAAAATAGCCCTTCCTAGTATCAACGATATCATCGTAAATGATGAAATAGAAGGATATGTAACAACAACTGGAGTATCAGAAAACGATACCTACATTTACATTAGAAACGCTAGTGGAACAATCAGTCAAAAAAATATCAGCTATGAAAATAAAGTACGCCCTTGTATTAGTATTAAAAAAGAAAGCTTAACCCAAGGAAATGGAACAGAAAAAGATCCATATAGATTAGGAGAATAAAATGGCAATAAAGAAGAAAAAGAAAATTTTAAAAAGAACCATCATTTTTGGATTAATAGATATCATCGCTATCATTTGTTTCTTCATCATGTATGGTCCTTGGAACTATGTAAGAAATTTATATGTAACAACAGCAATGCAAACCATGACACATAAATACTTAGCCAGAGTTTTTTACAGTGAAAAGAAAATTACCGAAATCCAAAATAACAACTATCTAGTTGGCATAAATGAAGATGCAGACACCTCTTCTATTGTAATTGATACCAAAGAGAAAAAAAATTATTTAAATGAATATGAAAAAGAATTATTAGAAAGAGAAAATGAAGATGATTTATATAAAGTTCTAAACGTTAAAGTAGGAAATGCTAATGGATATTTAATTGCTATCTATGATCCTACAAAAATTAGTCTTCTTCGAACCAAAAAATTTAATTCTGGCACTTATGGAGAAAGAGTGATTGATATGTGCAAGAGATACGGAGGAATCGTTTGTATCAACGGAGGAGGATTCTCTAATGGACTAGATAAAGGTTCTGATATTCCTCAAGGATATGTTATTGATGAAGGAAAAGTTGCTTGGCCTATCCAAAGTGATTATAGCAACACCAGAGGAAATATCATTGGAATGACGAAAGATGGCAAATTAAAATTAATGAACAATGCAACAGGTACGGAAGCAATTAATTCTGGAATTTGGTATGGCGTTGAATTCGGACCATTCCTAATTGTCAACGGAAAATCTGTTAAAATTGAAGGAACCCCATTTGGTGTTGCCAATAAATGTGTAATTGCTCAAAGAAAAGATGGTGTTATAATGTTTCTAGTAACAGAAGGAGAAAGTTACATTGACGGTGCCAGCATGAAAGATGTATTAAAAGTATTAGAGCGATATGGAGCTTACAACGCAGCTAACTTAGATGGTGGACAATCTACCTCCTTAGTTATCAATAATAGTTTAGTCAACACACCAAACTATGCCGCTAAAAAACAAGGAGGAAGATACGTTGTTACAGGTTGGGGATTAATTCCTTAATCTAAAGGAGGTAGTATTATCCATGAAAAAGAAAACTTATAAGAAAAAGCAGAGTAAAACAAAAAAGAAAGAAAAACTTTTAAAAAGAACAATTATCTTTATTATTTTAGATGTTATTGCAATCATCTGTTTCTTTATCATGTATGGTCCTTGGAGTTATGTAAGAAATTTATATGTTACAACCGCTATGAATACCATGGAGCACAGATGGATGGCTAGAATATTTTATAGTGAGAAAAAGATTGAAGAAATTATGAATGGAAACTATTTTATTACGATTAATGAGGATGCGAATCTTGATGATATTGTCATTAATACCAAGGAAAAGAAAAAATATAAAAATGAATATGAAAAAGAACTTTTAACTAGAGATGAAGGAAATGATTTATATAAGGTTATTCGCCTAAAGGTTGGTAGTGCTGATGCTCATTTGGTTGCCATTTATGATCCTAAAAAAGTAGAATTAATTCATACCAAAAAATTTAATGTCGGTGGATACGGAGAGAGAGTAATGACCATGTGTGAGCGATACAATGGTGTCGTTTGTATCAATGGTGGTGGATTCGTTGATAATGGTATGGGATCAGATATTCCAGTTGGCTATGTGATAAAAGATCATGAAATTATTTGGACACCAAAAGGAGAAGATAAAAGTACTTATCGAGATAACATCATTGGTATTACAGATGATGGAAAATTAAAGTTAATGGCAAATGCTACGGGGGAAGAAGCCATAAAAGCTAAAATAAAAGACGGAATGGTCTTTGGCCCATTCTTAATTGTTAATGGAAAATCCCTAGAAATTGTGGGAGACCCTTGGGGAAAATCACCTAGAATGGCCATTGCTCAACGAAAAGATGGCGTCATGATGTTTTTAGCTATCGATGGTAGAAATTATATTGATGGGGCTAGTCTTCAAGATGTAGTCAGAACCCTAAAACTATATGGCGCTTACAACGCAGCCAATTTAGACGGTGGGCAATCTTCAACTATGGTTGTAAATGGAGAGTTAGAAAATAATCCTCCGGCTGAGGCTAAACGAACTAAAGGAAGATATGTGGTTACTGGTTGGGGATTAATCCCATAAAAAAATGACTTCTTTATGAAGCCATTTTTCTTCTATTCATCCTCTTTTTTATACAAAATTAAAGTTGGTAAAATCCTTACTCCCTCTTCACCTACTCCAGTTTTAGGAGGAATTACCTCAACATTACCATCCACTACTTTATAGTTTGTAATAGTAATATTTAATGGTGTAGATGCATTTATTTGACCAATATATATAGCTTTCTTTGATAAACCTGTTGCTAAATTCATAATAACTTCATCATCTTGAGTTTGATTAGAACTTATTTTATAAATATTATCATTTAATACATATCCATTAGGTGCTATTGCCTCTGTTATATAATAAGTATTAGTCTCTAATAAAATATTTTTAATATCTAATACTCCATTAATTGTAGTTACATAATAATCTTGATTTTGACTTTGATCATATTTTATAAATTTATAAACACCATTTTCTTTTACTAAATAGAAAGTTCCCTCATTATTTTGATACCAAATATAAAATGATGTTTCACTAGAAGTAATAGTATTACCAAATTCATCAATTTTTCTTAAATATAAATCTCCATCAATTTGTTTTAAAGTTAAAGAACCAAACCATCCCCATTTAGATAATTGATAATCATTACCAGTCAATCTTCCATCTAAATTAAGAGATAAGCCAAAATTAACAAGAGAATTATTAGTTAAATTGCCTATAGTAGACTCTAAATAATCATTAGTATCTTTCCATACCCCAGTATTATTAATCTTATCAATCATATAATCTCCAACAGTATGGGTACCATCATTACTAGACCACGAACCATTATTTTTATCATGATAATCCTTAATGTCTTCATCACTACCAATAATAATTGTTAATAAATTATTATAAAAATTATTATAATAAGTATTTTCATTTAATTTAACATCAAAAGTTAATCCAGTTAACCCTAAAGCATTAAAATACAATTCCATAGCATAATCCTTAGAAGTTGCATACTTATTATTCAAATCATAATTATAAAGATTCTTTAAAAGAACAGAATTATTTGATGATTTTTTTAACATTTCATATAAATTATTTAAACCAGAATATTTTTTAACATCTTTCCCAACCTGTGACTTAAGTGCATATAAAGAAGTCTTTTTCATTACCTCTGTTGCATCAGCATTATTTTCTTCATAAATTTTAGCAATATATACTTTAATTGCCGCAAATGAATCATTCATATTTAATTTTTTTAAAATTAAACTAGCAATACTTGGATCATCTACTTTAATCTTAAATTCATAATTATTAGAAGTATCATAAAGATTACCAGATACATTATTATTATTAGCAGCTAAATCTTTAATAGTAGAATACTTATCCTTATCTTCTACTTTGATATAGCCATTTTCTGGATTATTATAATAATCTAATAAATACGCCTCTAATGCATCACGATAATTAGTATAAGTTATTCCTTTCGTTTGAAAATAATTATTTAAGTATTCTTTCACTTTTAACCATTCATCAAAAGTCAATCCCTTATTACTTCTTATATCCATAAGTGTATTATTATCATCTATATTCTTTAAAATACCAGCATTAGTAAGCAGATATTTAATACCATTTGATCTCAAACCTATCGATTTAGTAATATGAGTCTGATATTCATCTGGTAACTTTTGTCCATCAAAACCAGTAGAATTATTTGATGATGTTCCTTCTAATTTAGGTGTAGCAATAGTAAAACTATCTTCTTTATATTGAAACGTATGATTAGAAGCATTTTTTAAATATACTTCAAAATTAATAACATCTCCAGGTAATATAGAAATAACTGATTCAAAAGTTTTTATATCAGTAATAAACCTTTGAACACTACCATCATTTAAATCTATCTTAAATGTTACCTTTTCTACCCCATTTGCAGCCATATTCTCTAATATAGCCTTATCTTCCTCAGTTATACTATTTTTAATTTCCTCAGTCCCAAAAGAATTTAAAACCTTCATAACATTACTTAAAACAATAGTCTGTTCTAAAGATGCATCCTCTTCTAATTGAAAAATAACTTGATATTTTCCATCTTTGTAAAATAAACTCCAATCATTTTTATCATTTTCATTTACTGGACCAAAAGTAACTTTAGATGATTGTTCTTCTCTAGGAATAGTACTTAATTTATCTTCACTAGATAATACTTCATCAGCAAAAGTAAAATGAGTTGGAATTAACGTTAGTAAAAGAATAAAAACTACTAACTTTAAATTTTGATACTTTTTCATAAAGTTCCTCCTTATATTTATTAATAACTAAAGATTTTTGTAAAAAAGAAAAAGAATAGAGATACTTAATTTATACTACCAAATTAACTCATAATAATTCAGTAATCATTTTAACTATCCTTCTATTCTTTTTTATCATTAAAACTCCCTTAGTTGACTGTATATAATATATTCAACACTTCAATCTGTCAAGTCCTTTACCCATAAGTTAATTTTTCTATCTTTGAAAGAATCCCTTATATAAATCAGGATATTGATTAAACCATCTAGGATCTTTTGTATAAACGGAAAAATCATAAGTATGATAATCATTAGAAATCGTATAATGAAGATGTGCCCCATTAGTACATTTATCATAACCACCATTAATAAAAGCAGTAGATTCCCCTCCTAAAAGACCAATAACAGTATTAGCATCAACGACTTGTCCAAGAGATACTTTTATATCTAATAAATGGCCATAAATAGTGGTATAACTATTACCATTCACATTATGATAAATAAAAACAATGTTTCCCCCACAGGAAGATTTCTCTATAATCTCACTTACTATTCCATCACCACTAGCATAAACATTCTCCCCCTCTTTATTACAACCTAAATCAATTCCCTTATGACTAGTAATATCATATTCTTTAGTTACACACCCCTTCTTTAAAGGATATTTAAAAGAAGATATTCTCTTGATATTAAAACATAAAGATAAATCCATATCATTTAAACAACCTAATGATTGATAAGCATTAATTTCTTTTTCTAAATTATAAATATCTCCATCTAAATTAGTTTCAATACTATCGATATTAGTTATATTATTATTTTTTAAAATAAGTAATAACTGTAAATATTTTTGCTGCAATTGTTCTAAATTCTTTAGTTCTTTATTTATTTTCTCTTTACTCTCTTCTAATTTTTCTAACTTGCTTTGATAAGAAAGTATTATATTATAATTATATTCAATAATTTTTTTAGAAGAAGTACTACGATAAATCAACTCTTTATAATTATTAGCATCTAGAATATATTCTAAATAAATATTCTTCTTATTAGTAATTTGATAAAAAAGTAATATTTTATTTATTTTTTCTTTTAAAATACTTATTTCATTCTCATACTTGTTTATTTTTGTTTTAAGATTAGTTAAAGATGCTTCTTTTATAGATATCTGACTTAATATTTCTTCTTCTTTCATCTTTAAAGACTGTTTATCATCTATTGATAAACTATGATAATTATCTCTTATTTCTTTCAAATAATATAATTCTTGATAAAGATCACCGATTGTCTTAGCAAAAATATTTACTGGTAATATAAAAAAAAGGAGGAAAAAGAGAAAAAAATAATTTTTTTTCATACTTTATATACCTCCTTTATTCATAATAAAAACTAATCTTTTTAAGAATAAAACTTTCTTATAATAACTATTGGCAAAGAAGCAATTAAAACAAATATATCTAAAATAGAATTCTTATTCTCTACCCCAGTTTTTGGAGGAATTACTTCAACATTACCTGTTGATACTTTTGTATAAATATAAGTTACAAAACTATCTTCTTCTTTATATTTACCACTAATATCCCCATCTACTTTTACTAAGATATATCCATCAATTGTCTCTTCTTTTGTTTCATAAGATTTTCCAATTTTTCCAGTTAAAGTTTTATCATCTAATAATTGTTTCCCATCTAAATCAATATATCTAACAATTACTTTTCCTTTAACATCAACCTCTGAAGTATATTCATCATCTTTTTCGTCAGTATTGTTTTCTGTTTTTAATGTTGATTTTACTTTGTTGGTTAATTCGCTTGCTGTTGGATCTAAATTTTTAAATTTTAAGGTGATTTCTTTAGTAAAGTTTATGATACCACTATTTAAATCTTTATAAGTATTTACTTCCGGTGAAATTATCCAAGTAATTGTTTTGTCTTCTTCGTTGTAGATTCCTCCTTGTAAATTGGATTCTGTTATGTCAATTTTAGCTGGTAAGATGTCTATAATGGTAATGGTTGCTGTACCAATATAGTTTTCAATTTTAATGTTTTGACTAATTTTGTATGGAACGAATTGATTTGCAGAAGTAATTTTTATTATACCATCTTTCTTTAGGGTATTTTCTGTAATTTCACCTGTTGATTTGTAATAAATGTAAGTTACTTCTTGTTGTGTTTCATTATATGTTCCAGTTTCATTCCCTTTTATTTCTACTAATTTATATCCTGAAATAGTTTTTGCTTTTGTTTGATAAGAATTTCCTACTAAATCCGTATATGTCTCATCTTTTTCTAGTGTTTTTCCTTCTGTATCTTGATAGTAAGCAATGACTGTTCCTTTTACAGAAACGGTAGTTTTACTTGTATCTTCGACAGGGGTTGTTTGTGATGTTGTTTTGATGGTTGCTGATACTTTATTTTCAATTTCTCTTGTTGTTGAAGAAATTCCTTGATAAACAACTTTAATGTTTTTCGTAATATTGATATTTCCTGATTTTGGATTTTTATTTGTATCAATTGCTATTTTTTCTACCCAAGTAATTGTTTTCGATGTTGCATTATAAACGCCACCATCTAAGTTAGATTTAGCTTCATCAATTTCATATGGTAAAGTATCGACAATAGTCACTTCTGCTATACCAATATATTCTTTTACGGTTGTATGATATTGAACTTTATATTCTACCGGATCAGTCGTTTTGGTAATTTCATTTGTTCCTGTTTTGGTTACTTTCGTTTCTGTTGTTTCTCCAGATTGTTTGTAATAAATATATTTAACGACTAACTCTCCTTCAATATATTTTCCAGTTACGGCGTCGCCTTCAACTCTTACAAAAACATAACCAGCAATGTCTTTTTGACTTGTTGTATAGTCATTACCAACTTTCCCTTCTGTTGGTATGGGATCGGCAATTTCATTTCCAAGAGTATCAAGATATTTTGCAATAACGGTTCCTTTAATGTCTATTTCAGTATCGTGTTCACCGTGTTTTTCTTTACTTTGATTGATATCTGTTGTGATACTTCCATCTACTTTGTTGGTCATCTTAACTTCGGTGTTATCTAAATTTTTGAAAGTAACTTCAATCTCTTTTTTGAATTCTACTTTGTATGCCCCAGCTTTATAAGTATTAATATCTTTTTCTTCTTTCCAAGTAATTGTTTTTGTTGCTGCATCATATGTACCACCATTTAAATTAGATTTAGATTCATCAATTTCATATGGTAGTGTATCTACAACTTTCGTAGTAATATGACCAATGTAATGGTCAATTTGAGCATTATAATTAATTTGATAACTTACTTTTTCATTTGAGGAAGTAATTTTTTCTGTTCCTGTCTTTTCAATTTTATCATTGGTAATATCGGATGCTTGTTTATAATAAATGTATTTAACGGTTGTTGTTTTTTCTTGATATGTTGCTTGATAAGAAACGCTTGCTTCATCATCTTCTTCAAATGATTTTTCTGTTTCATTATCTAATAGTTTTACTAATTTATAAGTAATTCCGTCTTTTGTGATTTCTTTTGGTGCTACTGTTTTCTCAGTTGTTTTAATTAAAGCTGTTGTTTCTTTATCTTCTTGTAGTTGTTCTCCCGTTGTTGTTTGATATTTGACAACAATTGTACCTTTTTGAACTTTGGTTTCTTGTAATGTTTCTTTTTTAATTTCTTGTTTATCCACTGTAATTGTTGTATTAACTTTATTTATGATGGTATCCACATTGGTTGGAATATTTAGATATACTACTGTAATTCGTTTATCAATTTTAATGTTTCCTGAATCAGGATTTTTGTAAGTATCAATATCTTCTAATGGTACAATCCAAGTGATGGTTTTTGTTGCTGCATCATATGTACCATCATTTAAATTAGATTTAGATTCATCAATTTCATATGGTAATGCGTCAACAATCGTAATGGTTGCTGTACCAATATGATCTTTCAATGTCGCAATATACTTAATATTGTAAGAAAATGGATCAGTAATAGAAGTTGTGACTTCTCCATTAGCGTTTGTTTTTTCTACTTTTGGATTGGTAACTTTTGGATCATCTTTGGTAACCGTAAATTTAATCTTTGAAGTATTACTGATTACTTCTTTTGTCTCTCCATTGACTTTTACGGTAGATTTAATTACATAATCAAATTCTACGTCTTTTCCAAGACATGATGAATCTGGAGTATATTCTAGAGAACCATCGTCATTTACGGTTAACTTACCACAAGAATTTGCTGTTTTACTTACCTTTATTTCATCAGTTACGGTTGCATTGTCATCTGTTAGGCGATTTTTGATGTGATCGTTAGATAAAATGCCTTCTGTTTCTGTAATCGTTTTTGTTTTTCCTAATTTTGCAGAGTAACTATCATCCTCTGTAACAGCAGGGATAGCAACAACTGGTTTAGGGAAAGTTTCTTTTATTTTTAAATCTGGATAAGCTGGGTTACCAGAGGCAGCCGTACCAGTTAAAGTTGCACTTTCATTGGTGTACATTGCGCCATAGTAGTCTTTATCTGCATCTACAGTATATGTTAGTTTGGGATTTGTTCCTACTTTTAATTCACCAATTTCCCAAGTAATTACTTCCTCACCTTTATCGTTTTTTGACACGCTAACGGCATTACCATATTTTTCTTTTAATTTTTCTTCATTTAATTTGAACCCAAGTGGAATAGTATCAGTTACAACAACATTGGTAGCAACGGTTGTAATGGATACTAAAATACTATCAAAATTCTTTTCTAGTTGACTTTTATTTTCTGCTAAGTAGAAGTTAGGATAAGTAGTTTTTCCATTTACTTCTTCAGATGTAGATACTTCTTGTAAGAATTTAGCAGCGGAACTATCTTTTTTAACATCAAATCCTACGGTATAGATGGTTACTCCTTTTTCCTTTAAATTATTAGCTTCTGCTTTTGCTGCTTCTGATGGTTGCATTTTTTTAGTACAGTAGCCCAAAAAATCTTCTTCTACACAAACTTCATTATCATTTTGCATGTTCCCGTAAACTTCTCCATTATAGTTAAACACTGTTGGTATTCCATCACTTAATAAGATAACTGCTTTCTGATTAGCGGTTGATCCTGCTAAAAGTGTATTTGCTCTTTCTAGTCCAGCATCAATGTTTGTTGCTTCACCATCCCATTGAGTAGTTCCTACGGTATCTGAAATATTATCAATCAAACTGGTTACTTCACTTTTTAATGATGATAACGCGGTTGAAGTTGTCTGTCTGTTATGTCTTGAATCAATAACATTTGTTCCGTAAGTTACAATTCCTACTTTTACTATAGGATTTTTTGGATCAGTATTATTTTTCATTAATTTTTCTACTAGTGATTTTGCAGCTTCTTTTGTATCCTTCATTTTTTGATTATTATTCATACTAGTAGAGCGGTCTAATACTAAGACAACATCTACGGTGGTTGACTTTGTAAATTTACTTGCAGAAACATCTAATACAACATCAGCGCTTCTGCCATATGTATCGTCTTTTTTTGAGGCAGTTTTATTTAGACTGATTTTTCCTTCGTCCTTATTATCAAGGGCTTTTACCGCAAAGACACCGGCTGCGGCAATGATAATTAAGGTTATCATACTAAATAAAACGGCTTTAAACTTTTTATTCATTACTTTACCCTCCTTGAAACAATTAATAAATACTTACTTTTATTATTTTTATACTTTGGATGATTACTGCAGGTTTGTAGAATTAAAATATCATCATCACTTTTTAATTCTACTTCGGTATGATACCAGCTTCTTTCTTGTAATTTTCTGATATGTGCATACCATTTTAAACTGCTTTCAAAGTTTAAATTCATGTAAGTAAAATCGGTTGTTTCGATATGTACTGAGAAGATCTCATAATGATAAGTATTATTTTTGGTTTCTAGGGTGAGCATTCGATGTTTTTGAAAGAAAGATTCATCGTAGTATTTTTCTAATTCATTGAATGGGGTTTCACGGATGGTAGAACTATGACCGAAAATGAGAATCTTTCTGCTTGTATCTAGGTTAATGCGATAGTCTGCATAAATGGCTCCTAATGCATCTTTATTTTTTTCGTAATCATGCGTTAAATAATAATCGTTATCCATGGTTTGAACCACAGGATAAGTGAAATCATCGTCGTCAATCGTGATAGTTGCTTTGATATCTTTGTTTTGATATTTTTCTTGTAAGTAAGTTATGGTATCTTCTTTGGCGGTTTGGGGTAAATTCATGTTGTTGATGTTATTTTGTCGCACGCCAACATTCATGGTCGACCTTTGGTTTTGATTTTGATAAAAATACTGATAACTTCCTCGGATGGTTATTAAGAAGAAGATAAAAATAAAGATATAAGCTTTCTTTTTCGCGACTCTCATGATCCTCCTCCTAGAAATTGATAATACTTAAGAACATAAAACCTCCTAAGTTGGCTTAATATGGTAAGAGAATTTTTTCGAATTGTCAACTACTATAACATGATAATTAACGAATTACTCTAGTATTCGATTTAAAGTTTCTTTAAAGTTATCAAAATGGGTCGTTTTTGCCTTGCGTTTTAATTGATCTCACTTCCTTTTCATGGCTTTTTTTCCTTTGCTCTTGCACTTTGCTTTTTCAAGGGATGTACCCTAGGCTTTTGTATTGTTCTTCTCTGCAGTTGAATGATTCAAGAGTAATTCTTTGTCCATATCGTTCCCATTACTAATATTGGAAAAAATTTCTTGTTTTATTCAAATATTTCTTTATTAGGATTCTTTTTTACAACAAAATTTTAATTTTGTTATTTTTAGAGGTTAATGCTCCTTTATATTGTATGAATATTGCTTGGATTTTAAGTCAAAAAAAAGAAACCTAAGAATTAAGTTTCTTTATTCCTTTCTTTTTTATTTACAGTAATCAAGGAAGTTAGAAGTGTATTTAAGTAGCGAAATACACTTGGGTCAATATCTTTTACCTTTTTTAGCGCTTCTTTGATGGTTTCAAAACAAATATCTTTGGTATTTTCTTGAATAAGATGTAAGAATAATGCCTCGATGGTATCGGAAAGAAGGGTTCTATCAATTTTTTCTAAAGTGGTGGTGGTATAATTATGAAGTTGATTAGAAAAGACTTTTAGGTTTTCTTCGATAAAGAATTCTCCAAAGATACACCAAGAAGAGGGATAATGGGTTTCAATTAAATGATTTTTACTTTTGATGACTTTATAATTCTCATTATGTAAGAGAATTCCTACCATAGAATTAGAAGGAATGACGGTTATGAGGCGGTGTTTGATTTTTTTATATTTCGATTGGTATTCTTCTTTTAATAGCCCTGGGCCATCAAAGTTATAGATTTGTTTTACTTTTTTTAAGGGATTATTTTCTAATTCCATGGCACTTACCATAGCCAAGTTTCCTCCTTTAGAGTGACCTATGACGTAGACGTTATCGTCATTTTTGGTAATTTTTTCTTTTAAATATTCAATAGCTTTTTCTTGTGTAGTGGTTGGATACTGATAAAGAATACGAATATTTTCCATCCAAGAGATAAGAGAATGATTACTGCCATTAAAGGCAATGATTTTATTTTTTCCTAAAACAAAGGTTGCCGCTCCAAATTGTGTGGTATTATCTTCTTCTTGTAAAAAATCTTCTACTTTTAAATCTTGATATCTTCTTGAATTAGCAATAATTTTTAAGATTTGATAGGTGGTCTCTATGGTGTTGCTATTGTTCGTTCGTCCTTTATACTTATTTGCATATTTTAAAAACTCTGAAAAATTCTTAGGGGTGTTAAATGAATCTAGAGGTAGATAGACAAGCAAGCTAAAAAGTAAAAAATCCTGTGTGTTTAGTTTTAAGTGTTTTATGGTTGTATCTTTATAATATTTTAAATAATCAATGATTGTGTACAATATATTACCTTCTTTACTAACTTAATGTAAAATACTTCGTCAGTACTTTACTTCTATATTTATTTTATCATAGTTTCATGTTTTTGTCTTAAGTAAAGTTAGGTGTTGAATATTTTTTTGAATTGTCTTGTGTAAAGTTGTAAAACTAATTTTGGAATTCTTTTATTATTCTTCTAGCGTATGTTGTCTGAGCCTTTTTTATCCAATCTTCTCTTGGACCAAAGGATAATTCATCGGTAATAATCTTTACTCTATCTTTATTTTGAAGAGGACAATCGATTGGAACGTACTTTTCATTGACAAAAGCACCTACCATGGTATTGCCTAAATTAGGATGAACTTTATAGGCAAAGTCAATCGGGGTGGCACCTTTAGGAAGTTCAATAATTTCTCCTTTTGGGGTATAGACATAAATTCTATCCTGGAATAATTCCATTTTGACTTGACGTACAAATTCTTGATTGTCCCCAAACATGGTGTTGATTTCTACTAGTGACTTAAAAAATTGATACTTATTTTTTAAATCATTTTGCATGATACGTCTTGCATTTTTTTGCTCTAATTCCCAATAAGCGGTTAGTCCAAAGGATGCAATTTTATCCATATTAAAGGTTCTGATTTGTGTTTGGACAAGTCTATCTTCTAAGCCGAATACGGTAGTATGAAGAGACTTATACATATTGGTTTTAGGGTTACAAATATAATCTTTAAATTTATCGTTGATAGGATGGTATTCTTGGTGAACTAAGCCTAGGGTTCGATAACAATTTTCGACTTCATCTACCATAATCTTTAATGCAAATAGATCGTGAATATCGGATAACTTGTGTCCTTGACTTAATCTTTTATAAACTCCATAAATATTTTTAGTTCTGATTTTGATTTCATTTGGAATTTCTTTTTTTGCTAAGATAGATTCTATTTTAAGAAGCATCTCTTGTAGACAAGCGTTGCTATCTTCTTCAATTTTTATTTTCTTTTCCTCGATTCTTTTATACATTTCTGGTTTTAAATAGCGCAATGATAAGTCTTCTAGTTCTGACTTTATTCGGTAAGCACCAATATAGTAAGCTAATGGGACAAAAATCTCCATGGTTTCTAGGGCGTTTTCTTTTTGTTTGAATTCACTTTTATATTGAAGTGTTCTCATATTATGGAGTCTATCGGCTAATTTAATGATAATGATTCTAACATCTTCGGTTAGGCCCGTAATAATTTTTCTGGTGTTTGCTAAATTTTGTTCTTTTTTGGAAGAAAAATTCATTTTGGATAGTTTGGTAACTCCATCTACTAAATTGGCAATATCTTCATTAAAATCGGAAATCATATCTTCTTTGGTTATCTTTGTGTCTTCTAGGGTATCATGAAGTAGTCCAGCACATATTGTATCTTTATCGGCATGCATGCCTGCTAAAATGTAGGCGACATTTAAAGGGTGGGAAATATAAGCTTCCCCACTTTGACGATATTGTCCTTCATGTAGAGAAGAGGCATATTGATAGGCTTTATTTATCTCTTCTCTTTCTAGTTGTGGATATTCTGTTAATTTTTCCATAAATTCATTTAAATTGATGTTGTTCATTGTTCCCTCCTTAAATAAACAAAAACAGCAGCATTTTGCTACTGTTCTATTACGCGTGAAAATACACACAATAAGAAATCAACATTTAGACAGGAAATATCATTAAAATAGTGATTTAATTTTGATGGTTGTTTATTTTTCATCTTCACTTCACTCCTAACTGCTGATTTTTTATCATTTTACGCTTAGGAGGGAGAAATGTCAAGAATTTTTAGAAAAAGCAGCAAGAAATTTAGGAATTGGATCAGAAAAAGTAATCTTTCTTTATTTAAGAAAGACTACTTACAAAAAGATATAAAGACTTTTAAGTATTTTACTTCTCTAATTCGCTTAATTTTTTCTTTTCTTCTGCTAATTTTTGACGGTCTAACTCAACAATATTTTGAGGCGCTTTTTTGGTGTAATTTTCATTACTTAAAAGTTTTTCACGTCGTGCAATAGAAGTCTTTAGGAGTTCAATTTGCTTATTCTTTAGAAGCATGTCCGTCTCGTTTAGTGCTTTTTCAAAGAAGATTTGGGCGCTAATATGTTTAGAAAATACTTTGTAGGCTTTCATGCCAAGAGGAGTTGAAACTAAATTATCTTTTATTTTTAGCATTTGGACGATTAATTCGTTATCATCTTTGGTATCAAACATAACTTTCATTTCTTTGGTCATATTGTTTTCTGCTTTGGTATTTCTAAAGTTTTTGATAAATTCTACTTCATCATCTACCACTTCTTCTTCTATGGTGAAAATGTATTTTTTGTTTTGTTGTGGGTATTTAGAGATCATGATGGACTCTGTTTCTTTTACGGGTAACATTTGATAGATTTCTTCGGTTACAAATGGCATGAATGGGTGAAGTAGTTTCAATATGCCAGTTAGGATATAGCATAGGGTTGACTTTGTAGATACTTCTTCGATGGAATATTTGGCCATTTCGATGTAGTAATCACAGAAATAATTCCAAGTAAAATCATAGATAGCATTAGAAGCATTATTAAATTCATATCTATCCATAAATTTCTTGGCGGTCGAGACAGTGTGTTCGTATTTGGTAAAAATCCACTTATCTTCTGGTTTTAAGTTTTCTAGGTTGATTTCTTTTAAGTCACTGATATTCATTAAGACAAATCTTGCGGCATTCCATATTTTGTTGATATAATTCCAAGTGGATTTGATTTTGTCTTCATCAAAACGCATATCGGTACCACTGGCAACATCGGTTGCTAAATAGTATCTTAAGGAGTCGGCACCATATAATTTAATCATGTCAAAAGGATCAATTCCGTTTCCTAGGCTTTTACTGAACTTTCTTCCTTGTTTATCCCGAATTAAGCCATGAATTAAGCAATCTTTGAAAGGACGTTTTCCTAGTAATTCTTCTCCTTGGAAAGTCATTCGATTTACCCAAAATGGGATGATGTCGTAGCCCGTAACGAGGCAGTTATTGGGATAATATCTTTCTAAGTCTTCTGTTTGATTGGGCCAACCTAGGGTAGCGAAAGGCCATAAGGCACTAGAGAACCAAGTATCTAGAACGTCTTCATCTTGCGTCCACCCTTCTTCTTTTGGAGGATTGATACCAACATAAATTTTATCTTCCTTATACCAAACAGGGATTCTGTGTCCCCACCAAAGTTGTCTGGAAATACACCAATCATAAGTAATTTCCATCCAGTGATTCATGGTTTTTTCATAGCGAGATGGAACGAAGTGAACTTTGGTTTTGCTGGATGCTTGATTTTGTAAAACTTTATCGGCTAAAGGACGCATTTTGACAAACCATTGTTTTTTAATCATTGGCTCAACTAGGGCCCCTGTTCTTTCAGAGTGACCAACTTCATGTGTGATTGGCTCTACGTTTAGAAGTAAATCTTGTTCTTTTAAATCTTTGATGACCTCTTCTCTTGCCTTTTCTCTAGTTAGACCTTGATATTTTCCACAATTTTCATTCATTGTTGCATCATCATTCATGATAATGATTCGCTCTAAGTTATGTCTTAGGCCTACTTCAAAGTCATTAGGGTCTGATGCGGGCGTTATTTTTACGGCTCCTGTTCCTTTTTCCATATCGGCATGTTCATCTGTGATTACTGGTATTTTTCTGCCAACAAGTGGTAAAATAACATTTTTGCCAACAAAAGAGGTATACCTTTCGTCTTTTTCGTTTACTGCAACAGCTGTATCTCCAAATAAGGTTTCGGGTCTAGTGGTGGCGACATCAATGTATTCCTTGCTATCTTCTAGATAATATTTGATGTGATAGAAAGCACTTTTTTCCTCACTATAAATAACTTCTTCATTGGATAGAGCGGTTTTGGCAACGGGGTCCCAGTTAATTATTTTCTCTCCGCGATAAATTAAGCCTTTGTTGTAGTAGTCTACAAAAACTTTTTTAACCGCGTCTTCTAGGCCTTTATCAAGAGTAAATCTTTCTTTTGAGTAATCAAGGGAAATTCCTAGTTTTGCCCATTGACTTCTAATGATATCTGCGTGCTCATTGGTCCAACGCCAACATTCTTCCAAGAATTTTTCTCTACCAATATTATACTTATCTAGTCCTTCGTCTTTTAGTCTTTTTACGACTTTGGCTTCTGTTGCAATAGCGGCATGATCCATTCCTGGTAACCATAAGGTGTCGTAGCCTTCCATTCTTTTATAACGAATAATTGCGTCTTGAATTGTTACGTTCCAAGCATGACCTAGGTGTAGCTTTCCTGTTACGTTTGGTGGAGGTAAGACGATGCAGTAAGGTTTCTTACTTTTATCTCCAGATTTAAAGTAACCTTTTTTTAGCCAGTAGGCATATTTATCTTTTTCTACTTCTTCAAAGTTATATTTTTTTTCTAACATATTATCACCTTTCTTTTTTCTAATACTTCTAAATTCTTTTCTTTTTCGTAAATATTTTCTTGGATAAAGTTTTTTAAATGATTGATTTCTTTATTTTCACCATATAATTCTAAGAGATGAAATTTATTTGTAATGATGTTATTTTTCTTTAAGTAAAGATAGGAATAAGTAAAGTTTAAGTCAAATATCCAAGATAAGTGTTTTAAGATTTTATCAGTATCTGTTTGGATTAATTGATTTGAACATACTTGTTTTTTGAAAATACTCGCTATTAAATCTTCTTTTAAAACAATTTTTTCATCATCCATTTTTATTCCTTGTGTCTTTAAAATATCTAGTTTGTCGGCATCTCTTATGATATTTATAAATAGCACTAGTTTATTATCCATAGGTGGAACTTCTATTTTATTATGATATTTTACAGAATTTAGAATGATTTCTTGTTTGCTTTTTTCTTTCGTTAATTTTTCAATGAGATGATTTTCTTGTAAAACAACTACTCCGTAGTCTCCGTGATCAATGGAAGAGAAATCTTTAAATGTATGATATTTTGTCCATTGATAAAATCTTGCAATATCATGAAATAGTCCACAGATGGTAGAGAGTTCTATTTCTTCTTCACTTAAATTTAGGGATATTGCGATTTTATTAGCGATTTCCATCACGCGAAGACTATGATGATATTTTTTCATGATTTCTTTATCCGTTAAGTCATATTTTTTTACATAGTCATTAAATATTTTTAAAGCATTTTTCATTTTTTCTCCTTTTCCTTATGAAAAAGAAGTCCATCCTTTATTAAAGGATGAACTTCTTTTGTCCACGGTACCACCTTTATTCATATAAAAATTATATGCAACTTTAATACTTTAACGCAGTAATACGTAAATTCCTACTTTTACTTTAGAATTTCTGCTCCCAAGCTACCTTCTATATCCTCCCTTATTAGTTTGCACCAACCACTAACTCTCTTAAAGAGATAAATATATACTCCTCTTGTTCTTTGCAGTTACTTAGAGTATAGCAAAAAAAACTATCTTTGGCAATTATTTTTTTCATATTAACTCATGATTTTTCTATCAATATATACATTTAGAGCGGAGGCAATTTGGAAAAAGAAACGACTAATATTTTTGTTTCCTATTTTTAAGGCGCCGACTAATTTATTTACAGAGCTCTCTTCTTTTAGAAGGGTATAACTATAGGCATAATTCATTCCAAAAATTAGGGACATTACTTCTAGAATTTTATCAGCATCGTTATCACTAACTTTGGAATTAATTACTTTAAATTGTTTGAAATCATTATAGGCAAGGTCATTAGGAAAATTATCAATATACATATCCATATAAGGATAGTTGGTGATCATTCTAAATGTTTCCATAACATGCGCATCTTTTAAAACTTTACAGAATGATAGTATTTTTTGATTAAAACCATTAGGTAGGCCATTTTTATTTTGACAGTAAATGGCAATTTTGATGGCATCATCATATTTGGTATCATCTGTAATCTTTCTGATTAAGGCATCTTTATCAAAAAGAATATCAATGGTTATTTTTGATTTATCCATTGCCTCATCTATAATGATACAGTTTTTAAATTTATTGCTGATATGACCAATATCATGAAAAAGACCAATTAAACCACATACAATAATTTCTTCATCACTAAAAATTCCAATATTGGTCGCAATATCTTTACAGAGTTCCATCATTTTAATACTGTGAAAATACATGGCTTTAACATTTCCTTTGTTCATATCAAATTTTTTAATATATTGTTCAAAGACTTTCATCATTTTTGTTTCCTTCATGTAAAACACTCCTTTTACTTCCAAGAGTTTAATTATATTTTAAGTATATAATAATACGTTTATAATTTCAATAGTTTTTGGATGAAGTTTTTTTAAAAATGAAAGAAAAAAGACGCTATAATAGTTCTTCGTCTTTGATAATAAAAATATTATTGTCTTTATAGAATGCATAGAAAACATTTTCTAGTTTAACGTTTTTTTGTTTTAAGATTTTGAAAACCCACTCTTCGTTTTTCCCTAAGGCTTTTAAGGCGTCTTTTTGAATGAAACTATCTAAGATAATAGGAAGGGGTAATGGTGTTTTCTTTTTTTCTTTTTGATAAGGAAAGATGGATAATGTTCCATTATTTTCTAAAATGGCATACTCAATTTCTTCAATTGAACGATATCCTTTTTCCCTTAATTGCACAGTTAAGTCATCAAGGTTGTATTTTTGCTTCATCATTTCTTTGTAATTAATTTTCCCTTTATCGATAATTAGTGAGGGATTACCATCGAAGAATATTCGTAACTTTGGTTTTTTTAAGGTTAGAAGAGCTAGGGATACTTGTAAGACTAAAAGCGTTAAGATAGGAATAATGGAGAAGAATATGCTTTTATCATAGTTTTCAATACTAATAACAACCAACTCTGCGATTAAAATAGAGACAATTAAATCGATAATACCTAGTTGTCCTACTTCTCTTTTGCCCATGATACGATAAACTAAAAAAATAAAAAAATAAAAGAAAAGGGTTCTTGTAAAAATTAAAAATAAATCCATTCTATCACCATTACTATTATGGGTAACTTCTATTTTTTTATACAAGACATAAGATTTAATGGAGGATATCATGAAGAAAATACTTAAATTTATGGGATTGTTTTTTATCTTATTGCTAAGTGGGGCATTAATTTTTACGATTATTGATTATTTTAGTTTAATTAATATTAAAGTTATCTCTATTTTGAGATTCATCTATCCAATTCTTTGTCTTTTTATTGTTAGTTATCGTCTGGGAAGGTGTTCTTTTAAAAAGGGATACATCGAAGGATTAAAAATGGGTGGTATGATTATTTTCGTTTTTACGGTTTTTATTTTATTATTTAGTCAGTATCAGATAAAGACTTTGTTATATGATGTTATCTTACTACTTACTTCAACATTAGGTAGTATGATAGGAATTAATCGAAAAAAAAATAATCTTTAAGAGGTGTTTTATTAAAAATCAATACTTAGAATTTTCTATTCCAGTTATTGATTTTTTATTTGGGAATAAAATACTTCTTTTTTCTATTTCTTTTTGATAAATCAAAAGGATAGAAAAAGAATTAAAATAAAGGGAAGAAAAATTTTTTAGTATTTTAAGAAAAAAACGATCTACCTATTTAAGAAAATAGTGTAGATCTTTTTCTTATTTACTTACTGGTAGGACACTAACGGAACGGGCAATCTCAACTAATTCTGCGACTTCTAGAGTATCACTGGTCATGTAATAATCAATACCATTACTATGCCATGATAAGGACTTATTTCCAATAACTCCGATGACATCTGATAGGAAATCAAACTCTCCACTTACAGGAATGACAAGGCCTTCATCTGATTTAGAGGCAGTCTCCTCTACTAAAACAAAGGAACTATCACCACCAAAAGTTAAAATTAAGCGACTCCCCTCTTTTGTATCTACAGTATCTTGGCTAGTAAGATAAGTATTATCTGGTAAGTACATTGGATAGATAACATCATTAATTTTGGCTGTTGTTTTCTCACTTGAACTTGTTTCTTGGTTAGAAGATGGATTGTTATTATTTTGGTTATTGTTATTATTGCTATTATTTATCGTGTTATTATTCTCTGTATTATTATTCCCCGATTGGTTATTATTTGTCTTATTTTCCGTATTTTCATTATTATTTTGACTTGGCGTAGTCGTGTTATTGTTATTGGTAGCACTATTTTCTTTGGTGCTTTCTTCTTTTTTGATGGTATCATTTTTTTGATTCATCTTGAGAATGTTACTTAGTTCAAAATAATTTTTATCAAATTTTTTGTTTAATTCTTGTTTTTTAAAGTTCATCACAATTTGAATATTATCATTTTTATCGACAACTTCTACTTTTGTAATTTTTAAGTTTTTATCTAGGTAGATATGTTGTTTGGTTAGTGTTTTGTTATTTGGATAATTTACTTTAGATGTTAGTATGTAACTACTTTCATTTGTTTTAAAAGTTCTATCTTCATCGGTTTTTATATCATCAATGATAGAATTTAGTAAATAAACTTGAGAGTTGTTGTAAGGCCAATCACTTTGGAATTTGAAACTTTTATTTAAAGAAGGGGTTACAACTGATGCCCTTAAAAGTTACAATTCACACGATAATAAATGTTGATTTTTTTGTCACGAGTGAGGGTAATTTTTTCAATTAAAGTACTTAAGAAGATTTTATCTATTGGATTATTTTTTAATAATTGTTTTTCTTTATTATTTGTTTCTAATGTTCTATTTTTTTCTTCTAAGTGGTTTATTTCTTGCTTCATTTTTTTAGTTTCTGTCTCAATTTTCTCTTTCATTCGAAAGTAATTTTCTTGATTAATTAACTTTGCTAGTTTATCTTCATAAAGGGAATCTAGTTTGATTTGGTTTACTTCTTGTCCTTTCCTTAGAAAAGTTATTCTTTTGTTATTTTTTTCTTTTACTTCATTTAAAACACTTTGATAGATTGATTGGATGATTTTTTCTTGGTTAACTTTTTTTAAGAGATTTCTTATTTCGTTTAAGATAAGTTTTTCTAGAGTTTCATATTTGATGCTATGAGTTGTACAAGCATTATATTTTTTATATTTTAAATAATAATTACATTCTCCGTATATGTATTTGTTAGAGATTTTTCGAAAACTAATTTTATGTCCACATTCAGCACAATAGACAAATCCTTTTAAAAGAAGGTCATTACTATTTTTTTTATATTCATGTAAATTAGCTTGATACATTGTGTTTGCGAGGAAGAAAAGTTCTTCATCAATAATCTTTGGGCAACTGTTTTCTTTGGTAATCCAATCTTCTCTTTTGGTATGAATTCTTTTTTTAGATTTATAGTTGATTTTTTTACTGCGTCCTTGGGTTAGATTGCCTATGTAAGTTGGGTTGGTTAAAATATCGGTTATGGTTCTTGAGGTCCAGATACCAAAAAGAGATGATTTGATGCCTCTGTTCATTCCTTTTTGAATACTTGGGATGGGAATGTTATCTTTTGTTAGAGTATCAGCGATAGTGGTAATAGAATGGTGATTGACAAAGAGATTAAAGATTCTTCTAACGATATTGGCAGATGTTTCTTCGATGACTAATTTGTGCTTATCATAAATATCTTTTTGATAGCCATATGGTGCATAAGCGCCAACAAATTCACCTTGTTTTTTCTTAATATAAAGACTGGTTCTAATTTTCTTTGAAATATCTTTTACATACATATCGTTATAAGCGCTTTTAAAAAGAAGCATATCATTCTCAGTGTTGTTTGTATCAATATTATCATTAACGGCAATATACCTTACGTTATTTTCTGGAAAAAATTTTTCTACATAATAGCCAAATTCGATATGATCTCGTCCTAATCTAGAAGTATCTTTGGTTAAGACGGTGTCTATTTTTTTCTTCTTTACATCTTCAATTAATCTTTTAAAGCCTGGTCTTTGGAAAGTGGTACCAGAGATGCCATCATCAACATATTCAGCGATAAAATTTAAGTGATGTTCTTTGATGTAATCCATTAATATTGCCCTTTGATTTTTAATGGAACCGCTTTCTTTATCTTTTTCATCTTCTCTAGAAAGCCGAAGGTATATGCCTACTTTATTCTTCATCATAGAAGTTCATTTTTATTTTGTTGGTAAAATACTTCGTTAGTACTTCCTCTATGGTTAGAGATAACGTATTGTAATGGGTTATTACTTGATAAGTATTTTCCATTAATAAATCCCCCTTTCATGAAATTTTATGATAATTTAAAAAAATAAGTACAAAAAGTTGTACTTACTTTAAATTTTGGCAATTTTTTTTACTTTTGTTTTAAGGAAGATTATGGAATTTTCATCTTCAAAATGATAGCCATGTATAGAAAGAATGTCTATAATCTTTTTTATATTTGCGATGCCTAGATGCTTTATTTTGCTTAAAGACATAATGTCATAAGATAATAATTCTTCGACGGTATTAATTTTATTTCTTTTTAGAATACAATATAAATAATTTGGTAAATTTAAGATTTCAATTTTCTCTTTGGGTTGTTGGAGATTTTCTTCTGATAAATATGTCTCAATGTTATGATTTCTTTCATCTAGAATTGAATTATCTTCATCTTGGAAAATGATTCCTTTAGCATGAAGAGATGCTTTTATTAAGCGAATGCTAAAATTATCGATAAAGGGGATTTGCTTTAACTCATGGCTTTTATAAGATAAAAGCTCTCCTATTGTGTAAATTTTTGCACTTTTTAAGGCTTTCAATGGATTTAATGGGATATCTAAAATAGCAATACTTTGTACTAGGTAATCATCTGGTGTTTTTAGGACTGAAATATCTTCATTGGCAAAAATAAAACCTAATTCATGAACCGCATTTTTTATTTCATATATCCTTCGATAGTACAATTTTCTAAAATTCATTAGTTTTTCTTCATCGCAGAGAATTAAATCTTGAACGGTACGAATTTGTTCTCTTTTTAGTTCGGAAATTGTTCTAGAAGATAGTGGCAATTCTTCTATAGGCATTAATTTATTCATTAAAGTTCCTCCTCTTTAGGAACCCTATTATACCATAAAGCAAAGAAAAATCAACAATTAGTTAAATTTGTTATTTTAAATTTTCTTGCATTAATTTTTCTACTTCATGATAGAGTTTATCATTTGCCTCCTCTAGGGACATATCCCCTACTTTAAAAGGTGTTCCATAGCGAACGACTAAATTCTTGCTTCTAAATTTATAGTCGCCCGTTAGGCCAAAGGGAATAATAGTTGCATTTGTTTTCTTAGCCATAGAGACGGTGCCAAACTTAAAGGGAAGAAGAAAAATATCTTTGGTTTTATTTCTTGTTCCTTCGGGAAAGAGTCCGATTGCTCCATCATTTCTTAGAATCTCAAGAGCTCGTTCGGTTGCGGCGGTATCTTTAATTTGGCGATTAACGGGGATACAGCCAACAAATTTAAAAAACCAAGACAGGTGTCCGTCGAAGTATTCTTTTTTGGCCATATAATGAATGACGCGTTTGGTGGCTATGATGGTTAGACACTGGTCGTAGACATGTTTATGGTTTCCTACAATTAGAATAGGTCCATTTTTAGGAATAACTTCTTTGTTTATGATTTTGGGATGGTAGTAAAGATTAAATAATACTCTCATGAGTGGGGTTAGGAGTTTATAACCGAATTCTCCTTTAAATTTTTTTGACATTTTCTTCACTCTTTCTTCGTTTATTATTTTCTTCTTGAAGGCGACGAAAGTCTACTTTTCCCACCATTGTTTTGGGAAGAGACTTTCTAAATTCATATTCGTATATTTTAGAATACTTCGGAAGATTTTTGTCTACTAATTCTTTTAATTCGTTGGTTAGGGTTTCGCTTTCTTTATAGCCTTTATTTAGGACAATAAAGGCTTTTGGTACTTGCTGTTTATAAGGATGAGGAATGCCTACTACGGTTGCTTGCATGATAGCGGGATGAGTTTCTAATAATTCCTCGATTTGAACGGGATATACATTATATCCTGATGTTACAATTAGACGTTTTAAGCGACCAGTATACCGAATAAAACCATTCTCGTTCATTTTTCCTAAGTCTCCAGAATGAAGCCAAATATTTCCATCTTCATGGATGTGTAAAGCAGCATTGGTTTCTTTTTCGTTGTTGTAATAGCCCAACATGACATTAGGACCGCTGATACAAATTTCTCCTTCTTCTCCATAGGGAACTTCTTTATCTTCTGGCGAGAATATTCCAACATAACATCCAGGGAAAGGAACACCAATAGAGCCATACTCCGGAATATTTTTAAAGCCTAGGGAAATAGCGGCTAAGCATTCGCTCATGCCATATCCTTGGACAATTCTAGTGGTTGCGCCATGGTCTTTTAGAAAAGTATTGATTCTTTTTTCTAGACTTAAACTTAGGGTATCTCCTCCAGAGATGATATATTTGATATAGTTTAGTTTTAAGGCGGATTCTCTTTCACTTTTCATCATTGCTTCAAATAAAGTTGGCACGCCAATTACGAATTCTGGCTTATGCTTGGTTAAGATTTTATCAAATTCATCGGCTTTAAACTGGGGAATTAAAATACATTCTGCCCCGACACAAAGAGGGGTATAGACACATACACCTAGTCCAAAACCATGAAAGATTGGCATGATAGATAAGCATTTATCCCCGACAACTAATTCATCAAAGACAATTCTAGATTGTTCTACTAGGGTAACAAAGTTGCCGTTAGATAAAACGATGGCTTTAGGCTTTCCTGTAGATCCCCCACTATGAAGCATGACAGCAGGAGTATTCTTTTTTCCAATATAATGATAATCATTTTGGTAAGTATCTGCATTTTTCATGAATTCATGCCAAGAGATATATTTGCTATTTTTCTTAGGTAAGAGAGTCTTCTTTCCTGCGGTTAAGTTATAGCCAAATTTCATTAAAAATGGCATGGAATCACTAGCTCTTACAATAATAATTTTATAAACTTCTGTATCATTCACGATGTCTTTTATTTTTTCATAATCAACATCAATTAAAACCATCATGACACTTCCGGTTTCGGTAAGATCATTTTTAATTTCATTCATACTAGCTAATGGATGAATCATGTTAGAGATAGCACCTATTTTATTTAGGGCTAAAAAAGAGATTACTCCTTCTGGGGTGTTAGGCATGCAAATGGTTACAACATCATTTTTTCTGATTCCATAACTTAAGAATGCTTTGGCGCATAAATCTACTTTAGAGACTAAATCTTTATAAGTAATTTTTGTTCCAAAATAATCTATAGCGTTATGGTTTGGATATTTTTTCATGCTATTTAAGAAGTTATCGTATAATGAAATGTCTGGGATGGATAAATTCATATCTTTTTTCTGATAGTATTTGCTCCAAGGGGCATTGGGTTTCTTTTTGAAACCTAAAAAGCGAAAAAATTTCATATCTAAAATACTCAAAAATCATTCCTTCTTTCTGTCTAGTTCTTTTTGCAAAAAATCTCTTAATTTTTCATTTGCTTCGCTTAAGGGTTCTTGAACTATATATTTGGGGTAAAACGTGATCGTTATTCCTCTTCTTAATAATTTATATGATCCTGTTATAGTAAATGGAACTAAAGTACTATTGGTATCATAAGTCATTTTTACAGCACCGATTTTAAAGGGAAGCAGTTGTCCTTTTACTTTACTGAATGTTCCTTCGGGAAAGATGCCAATTACTTTATTTTCTTTTAATTCTTCTTCTGCTTTTTTCAGGGCCTCACTATCATGGATTCTTCTATTTACAGGGATAATGCCCATATTTTTAAAAATAATCTTTTTTCCTCCTTTTAAAAGTTCATCTTTTGCGAGAAAATGGATTGTTCTTTTAGTGGAAGTGATAAGGAGGATGCAATCTAAATTATTGGTATGATTTCCTGCTAAAACAACACTTCCTTTATCAGGAATATTTTCTAGTCCAATATAAGTTGGTCGAAAAAAAATTTTAAATAAGATATTGATGATTGGCCTTGTTATTCGATATAAAATTGGTTCCAAGATATCACTTCCCTATTTTTTTGCTTTTTTTATGACTTCTTCTTGTTTTTTTCTTTCCATTAAAGTTTCAAGATAAGAATATTTTTCTTGATAATATGGGTCGGTTTTAGATAATGAATTTTTTGTAATTGCTAATTCATCAATGTCTTTTGGCCTTACCTTACCATCTTCAATGACATATTCTATTTTTAACTGAGGATAGTTTTCTAAAGTTTCTTTTGAGTTTTCAATTAGCAAGTCCAGTAACTCATTTACCTTTATTGTGTTAGAATTAATGTATGGTAGATTTATAGAATTACGAAAAGGCGTTTTTGTTTTTAGAAAATCTTTTATTTCTTTATCTAGGTTTTCTTCATCTTTTTTGTCAAAGTCTAGTCCTAAATTCTTTAGATATCTTATAAAATAAACCATGCCATTTATTTCAGCGTCAATTTCATAGTTAATTCTAGAATAATTATCCTTATAGTAGCTATCAAAATTGTAACCAAAGATATTTTTTTCATTTATAAGACTAAGTTCTCTAATCACTTTATCCTTAATTCTAGGCATTAATTCTTCAGTGAAAACACCTGTTTTAATATCAAGATTATCTTTAATGTGAAATAATTCATGAAAAACAGTTACAAAATTTAACCATTTTCCATTGTAAATTTTTCCAATTTCTTCACTGGAGAGAACAATTTCTTCAAACATAATTCCGTTTACTTCTTTTTGAGTTGCACTTCCTTCTGCTGTCCCTTTAATGGAACTAATAGAACAGGTTAGAAAAATTTTTTCAATTCTTCCTGCATTTATTTCTTTCATTTCTTCTACAACAAAACACTTTAAAACTTCTTGGAATGTTTTTTGGCTTACTATTTGTTTTTTTAGAAAAATATCTTTAAAAATGCCATGAATATAAAAGTATTTTAATTTTTCTATACCTATACAAGCCAGAGAATATAGGATTTTATCTTCGGTAGGACTTAATGCTATTCCTAATTCGATTTTGTGATTAATTTTGTCTCTTAACTGTTCTTCTATTTTATTTTTTTCTATAAATTCACTTAAAGAGGCCAAATGATTATATTGAGAAATTAGGTAGAGTTCTAATAAATTATGACTATTTTTTTCATTTAACTTGAAACGAACATCTTTAAATCTTAAGAGAATTTCATTTAATTTTTGCACCTCTTCTTTACTCACTTCATTGATATAACCACAAGAGGTACATTTTCCTGTTTCTAAATCAACCTTTGTCCCTCCGCATGCTTCGCAAAGATGGAATTTTGGAATTTTTGATAAGAGACTACTATCTTCCATTTCTTTTAAATGCTCTTGATAAAGTTCATGAATAGTATTTATCTCTAAGTTACTTGTTTGCATCATTACCATTCTCCTTTAGTTCTTTTAATTTTTCAAAAAGAATTTCTTTTTTTAAAGGGTTTGTTTCACTTTGATATAAAAGAGAACAGGCAATTATTTTTTCCTCATTAGTTATTTTTTGACTAAATATTTCTTTCATGTTAATATTTTTCCCTTGATTCATATTCATATCACCTACTTTATTTTAGTATATTATAGACTATAAAGATGTAGATGTAAATAAAATTAACCAAAATAAAATCACTAGCAAGATTTACTAGTGATTAAAAATACTTCATTAGTTTAGTGCTTTAAAGGTAAAGTTTTTCATATAAAATGTTGTATTAGAACCATTATACGTACTAAAATCAACATACGGTTTAATATAAACTGTTCCATATTTAAACTTGGTTGCCTCAGTTACACCATTACTCATCATTCCAGAAATTACATTTTTATAATTTGCCCAAGAAGAAGATAAAACATTGTCATAAAGTAAGCTATAATTATATGCTGCCCCCGCCGATGATTGACTTAACTTAGTTCCAGATGGAACTTTTCCATGACTCCAAGGAGACTTTAAAGTAATTGTATTATTTACTTTATCTACTTTATCATAAGTATACAAATCTATCCAAACATTTCTTGAATACGTCAACTCTGGCCATGTATAACCTGTACTATCCGTATAATTCCAAAAAATTAAACCTAACTGAAGTGTAGGTGTTGAACTGTCTACTTGAAACCCCGATACATCATTTAAATAAATGATATTATCCCCATTTTTCAAGTCTTTTTTTAAAAAAGTCAAACTTCCATTTATATATGCAACATTCTCTTGACCAATATAATTCATATCCATATCATACTCTGTAAACCCAGCATAATACTTTGAAGTTTCATTATTACTTTTGACATCAAATGATATCTGATATTTTCTACTAGTATCTACATAAATATAGTCATCACCACTTAAGACATTGGCACTATTTCCCGTATAACTCAAATACCCGCCTTCACTATCTGTTCCATAAGTGAAAGTTGAAAAATTGGTATTATTTTTTAGACTAAGATCACCATTCTTAACCAGATTTTCCCCAATTCTAATCTCTCCTATCGTCGAAGTTACTCCTGTACCATTAGAAGATTTGAAAGAGATGGTGGCTCTGAATGTACCTGTATCACTTTGTGCTGAATTTGTTTCATTAATCCAGATTACCATATAATAATTATTTGTTTGATTCGCCGACATTTTTACTCGGTCAACAAATAAATTATCTGCCCCAGTAGCACTATAACTATTATGTGTTCCTAGTGTTGATTCACTATCTAATAATCGCCACTTTAAATTTGGTAAATTGGTTACTCCTGAAAAATGAATATATCCCGAGATATCCACACTGGCGGTTGATGTATTTTTTATTGTAATTTTATATACTTGACAGACGTTATTGCTATTTCCATCTACACATTTATAGGTAGAGGAGATAGCACTACCTAAGGCTGATTCTAATTGAGGGACTAAATTGTTGGTATTACTAGGGAAAACCTTACTTACTGTTAGAGCTAGATTTGCAGTTGCAGTAGTTCCTGATATTTTATTATCACTACTTGCAGATAAAGCAAAATAAGCATAAGTTGAGCCTGTTACAGTGATAAAATAAACAATAATCATTATACTCAAAAAAAGAATCTTTTTATTTATGGGATAGGATTTTCTTGCCCCCCCCCGAATTAACTTTTAAGTAACACATTTTATCGACCTTCTCTTCTATTTTACTTAAGTTTATTTTACCAAATTTTTAATCCTTTGAAAAGAGATTTCTTAAATATAAAAAAGAAACAGAGATTAGTCGATGTCGTAGCGACTTAATATCTCTGCTGGTCTTTTTCTAATGGTATTATAGATTGGGGATAGGCCAATGATTAAATTTAAAAAATAAGTTAAGACAATTGCTAGTATTACGATAAGAGGATTTACTAAAATCATTCTAGATAAATAATTAATTCCTGATAATACATAAAGAATATAGGCCATTAATAATAGTCCTGGAAGACCTGCTAGAGAAGTAATGGCAATAATTTCTCCAGAAAACATTTGATAAATATCTCTTCTCTTTACACCGATTGCGCGATAAATTCCTACTTCTTTTACTCTAGATAAGAAGGATGAGCGAATCATTAAGAAAATTTCTATGAATGAGATTAATAGCATTACGCCTGATACAATTAGGGTTGTTTTGTTCGATTCCCTTTTTTGATTTTGATACTCTTCTAAACTTTTTTGATAACTATTATAAACGTTTAGTTTCTTTTCTTTTAAAGTACTTAATACTTTTTCTTCATTAGATGGATATATGGCTAGGTATTTGGTTTTGGTTAAGTATTTTTTTAGAATAGCATTATCAGTTGTGAAATAATATTGATAAGCATCAGCACTGGTGTAATAGCCTACGACTACTCTTTTTTCTTTATCTGATATTTTTATTTCTTTATTTAAAGGCATATTTTCTTCATTTTGGATATTTACAATAATTTCATTATCATTTTGAGGGGCTCTTCCTTTTTTGATGGTGATTTTATTTTGATATAGGGAATAGGCTACTAAGCTTTGTGTATTTGATTCACCCAAACTATCTTTAATATTTTCCGTGTTATTTAAAACGATTGGTAAAAGGATTGATTCATTCGCATAGATATTTGGTTTTGTTTGGTTGGTAATTCCTGTAATTTTAAATTCGCCTAAATTAGGAAGCGTTACTTTTCGATTTAAGAAGTCTTTCGTTTCGGTAATTCCAGCCATTTGATAATTATCTGAATCAATCATCATTCTTTTGGCGACAAGGGCATCGATAACGATTTCATGATTATTTTTTGGCATTGTTCCCATGATTAAATCTTCTTTACTAATTTTATTTAAATTTACTAAAGAGCCAGATAAGGAAGCATTTCCTGAATCATATACTTGATAATAATCATTAAAAGGAAATTGGAAACTAACGAGAGAATTTCCTGGAATTAAATCATCTACGCCTTCTAGGGTTTGATATTCTAAATATTCTTCTTCACTAAATTTATTCTTTTCGATAATTAAATAATGATCATCCATTATAATAAAGTCTTCTTTATGTAACTTTAAGGTTGCGGCTATACTACTTGTTGAATACATAATAAACATTCCGACTAAGAAGAAACCTAATAAAAGAATTTTCTTTAAGATAGGATAATCTAATACTTTTAAGAACCCATTCTTTATTGAAGAGATAGGATTTATAATGGAAGCATATCTTTTTTTCTTGGTAGAGCCTTCTAATTTAGAGAAATCAAATTGATATTCTTCTAATTTATTTTTGGCTATTTTTTGATAATGTTTATCGATAAATTCAATATCTCTTGTTTCATCAACCACTTCTACTTTTATATTGGTATTGCTTTTGATATAGATGTTTCCATTTTTTACTACCATTTGTAAGGAGATTGGTTCTTGTTCATTTTGATAAAGAGAAATACTGGTATTATTTTCTTGATAAGTATTTTGATGTTTAAAATCTTTTAAATAAAAGCAGTTATCTAATTCATAGTCTAGGTCATGGTCAGAGGTGTTTTCTTCATCTGAGATTACTTTTCCGTCGGAGACTCTTATGATACGGTCGGCATAAAAGGAAGCTAAATTTTGTTCGTGGGTTACTAAAATGACGAGACGGTTCTTCGAGATGGCTTTAATAATTTTCATGATTTCTAAAGTATTTTTACTGTCTAGGTTGCCGGTTGGTTCGTCTGCTAAAATGATACTTGGATTTTTAACGATGGCTCTTGCTATGCCAACACGTTGTCTTTCTCCTCCAGATAACATGCCTGCAGGTCTTCTTTGGTATCTTAACATACCAACACATTCTAGGACATACTCTACTCTTTCTTTTATCTCTTGTTTATTTTTGATGCCCAACATTTTTAAGACAATCGCCACATTATCATACACGGATAGATAATCAATTAATTTATAATCTTGGAAGATATAACCAATATGTAAGTTTCTAATTCTATCTACTTTATGAATCCATCTTGAACTTATCTTTTCCTCGTCAATATAGATAGATCCACTTTTAATTTTATCCAATCCACCTATGGCATTTAAAAGTGTAGTCTTTCCACAGCCAGAGTCTCCTAATAAGGCAACTAAGCCAGTATTTCCTAATTCAAGGGAAGTATTATCAATGACGTGAATTTGATTCTTTTTTCTTTTATGAAAATATTTATTTACTTTGATTAATTTTAACATTTCTACACTTCCTCCCTCATGGTTTTCATGGCACTATTTTTAAATATTTTTCTTGAGAATCTAAGGCTAATTAGGTAAGACATTAGACTGCACGCTAAATATAATAGGATATAATCAGATAATTTTAAGTAATTTATGACATTGGATAAGATGGATAGATTTAAGATATGATTTTTATTTAAGATTAAGAGCAGAATAAAGGTAAAGTAAGCGATGTTTGAGGTGGTAAATAATTCTATTTCTAATAAGTTTTTACAGTCTTTACAACGGGTTCCTAAAATACGGATAGTACCAAAATAAGTATTTCTTGATTTTAAAATAATTCGTACAACGAAGTAGGCAATAAAGAACAAGGTAATAAATAAAATAGCCGTTACAATCGCTCTTACTATTTTTAGGGCTTCTACAATTCCAGATGTTACTAGAGTATCTTTAATTTTTAGCGTCTTTAAATTTCCTTTTTGTAGGGTATCATTTACTGTATCTAAGTTCTTTACTTCATCAACAAAGATACTGCTTTGATAATTTCCTTTATTAAAAACTCGCTGATAATCACTTTGATTAATAAAGATAGCTCCATTATAAGTATCATAGTCATAATCGTCAAGAAGCGTTTTTATATTCTTTTTATCATAAGTATTTTCTACTTTTAACTCTAAATTATCTTGATAGTATAAATTATTTACCTCTATTTTTAAGGGATAATTTTTACAAGTTTCATTTTTACAAGTCATATTAAAATCACTAGAAATTAGGCATGTACCACTTTTTACTTTATCGTTTGGAATAATTTTATAATGAATATCATAAGAATTAGAATCATGGTATTCTTCTTGGAATAAAACTTTTAATTGACTAATAGACGTATTCATTACGAATTTTAAATCATTTACTAACTCTTGGGTACCATAAATATAACCATTTTCATTATACTTTAATTCTTCATCATAAATAAGTCCCGTTATGGTATAAGTTTTTTTCATATCACTAGAATTGCCCATTTCGATACTGACTTTTTTTCCAATAATTTCTTTTCCTAAACTATTTAGAGCGTAGTCATTTGGGCTTCCTAAGATTAGAATTTCATCACTTTTTGTAGGAAGTGTCCCATACGTTATTTTTTTCTTGTTTAATGTGCTAATATCATTAATTGTTCCTTGGTAGTAGAAGAAATTTTCATCATGAAGATAGACAACGTTATCTAGAAGATAGTCATAAGGAACAATCTTTTTTATATGGGGAATATTTTTGATTTGTTTATAATCTTCTTCAGTAAATGCTTCTTTATTTTCCTTCTTGATTACAATTCTAGTTAGTTCTTTATTTTGAAAGAAATTATTATATCCAGAAGTTTCATTGATGAAAAGTTGCTTTTTAAAGAAAGAATATTCCATCATGACAGCTGATACCACAAAAAGGTAGACTATTAAGACTAAAATAAATTTAGGGAAAATATTAAACGTATTGCGAAGAGCTAATCTGAATTTTTCAAAGACTTTTAAGTAGTTTTGTTTCTTTTCTTCGTGATAAGTTACTTTCTTTGTATCTTTTAGGACTTTATCTTCTAAAATTTTTCCATCATGCATTTTAATTTTTCTTGTTACATACTTTTCTACTTGGTCATAGTTATGTGTTACAATAATGACTAGTTTATCTTTAGAAATATCATGCAGTAATTTGATAATTTCTTTAGCAGAGGTAGAGTCTAGGTTACCGGTTGGCTCATCTGCGATTAAGATAGGGGTTTCTTTGGCTAAGGCTCTAGCAATGGCTACTCTTTGTTTTTGTCCACCAGATAATTTTGATACTTTGGTATTTTTATATTTGGTAAGGCCAACTTTCTTAATTAATTCTAAGACTTTTGCTTTGACTTCTCTTCTTGTTTTCCCGTTGATTAACATCACTAGTTCAATATTTTGATAAACGGTGTAACTATTGACTAGATTAAAATTTTGGAAGATATTGCTGATGTATTTGCGGCGATAATTTTCAAAGTCATTTTCGGTATAATGGCTTGTTTCTTTTCCATCAATATACATCTCTCCTTCTTCATAGGAATCTAGGCCACTGATGACATTTAGAAGGGTACTTTTTCCACTTCCTGACTCTCCAGTAATTGCTACAAATTCTCCTAAATTTAGGGTTAGATTAATTTTGGTAAAACCACTGGCAATAATGCCTTTACTGTAATAATATTTTGATACATTTTTTAAGGTTATCATAGTTTTCTCCTTTTTTATTTAAAATACTGATATCGAATTTACTCATTTTTTTAGTATTTTAATCATATAAATTTTTTAATTTTAAAATGACATCTTCTTTGGCGGTAACTTTTATTTTAAACTGATAATTATGTCTTAAGTCTATTCTTTTATGATTTTTGAATAATTCATTCATCTTTTGTAATTCACCGATAGTATCTTTTGTGTAATAATCTAGAAAATACGTGTTACTTGTATCACCTGATTGATATAAATAAACTTCATATTCCCTAGGATGATTGATTTCGATTTCAACCTTTTCTTTGGTATTATCTATTTTATACTCCACTACTTGATTTCTTAGGAAAGGTAAATTGATATCATTCGCTAAAGGGATTTCTTCTGTTGTTTTCATTAAGTCTTTTTCTAAATAGGAAGAAGTTAATTCAAAAGAAGTATATGTCATAAAACTAACACTAGCACCTATTCCTACTAGAAGAAGGCTTAGAATCAAGAGAACAAAGATTCTTTTATAGTTATTTTTCTGTTCAAAGATAAAGTTATAAATAAACTTTAAGAGTAAGTAATTCATCAGTATTGCCCCTATCATAACTAAAAAGATGCCGAAATAAAGAATCGTATATTTTAAATAGAATAAGCAAGAGAACGCGAAAAACGTAATAAAAATAAAACTTATCATGCAAGGAATTGATATCATTAAACTAAATCCTTTTAAGAACAAGACAACAATTCTTGCTAAAAAATCAAAGAAATGATAAGTAGTATGTTTGGGATCGCGGATGATAATTTTATTTTTGTGTTTTTCCATGAATGTTCTTTGATGTTCTTCTTTGTTTTTTTCTTCTTCGATTGGTGTTTCGATGCTTTTTTCATTTGTGTTATTATCTTCAATGGTAATAAAATAATCTAAATATCTAATTTTAAAGATATGAATGAGTAAGATAAAACCTACTGTAACACCACAGATGGTATAGATAAATGAGGATAAGTTTCTAATTACCCTCACTACTTGGGCCGGAAATAAATAAATTAAGTTGGCAAATACTCTTTGGATAATTGTTCCACAGATAAGCCATGCTAAATATAGGATAAATGTAATAAAAAGCATTTCTAAAATACATTTTACTTTCTCTACTAAACGCATACTCCAAAACATATTAAAAGTTTTGGTAATAAAATCTAAAAATTCTTGGTAGTATTCTTTAAAATTTAGTTTTCCATCAGATGTTTTTTCTGGATTTCTTCCTCCTACTCCATCATCTACTAATTCTTCTAGGGTACAGTTTAGAATTTTACAGAGTTGCATCATTTTTTCCATATCGGGGACGGAGGATGCTGACTCCCACTTAGAAACGGCTTGACGGGATACTCCTAGCTTGTCCGCGAGCTGTTCTTGACTTAAATTATTTTTCTTTCTTAAAATGACTAATTTTTCATAAAATTTCATTTTTTCACCTCTTCTACCGCCTAGTTTAGCATAATAATCTGCGGTTGCGCTACCGAAAAAAGGTTGCAAAAGGGAAAATATCAGTTGCAATTCATCCTTTTATGTTCTAAGTATAGCATATAAATTTAACGTTTAGAAAAAAAGTTCATCCTTTTTTGATGAACTCATTAAATTTTATTATGTTTTTCCTTTAAAATTTTTGCATATCCAATTAAGGAACCAACAATTCCTAATAAGACTATACCTATTACAACATACAAAGTTATACTACCAGTTTTGGGATTTGTTACTCTTAATAGTTTAAATGTTTTAAAATCAATATCATTATAAGATAATGTTAATACATCCCCATTAATTTTATACACTACACCATTCCAAGAAGTTTTTAGATTATTTCTTATTGTTCCATCCTCATCTCCACCTACATCAATTGTTGAATTTGACTCATCAACTTTATACTTATCACTAGTTAAGTTCATATATCTCAAACTAAAGTAAGCAGTATAATCTACAGTGGCATTAACCTGAATTGAAGAAATTTTTACATCATTAGAATATAACGTAATTGTTGTTGTAGAGCCTAAACTACCATTAATATCATTAATATCATAACTGCTTGTCCCATTACAATAATCTGTTGCTGTTGGGGTAGTAGATGTATTGTTATCAAATGAATATTTTATAAGGTACCGACATGCTGCACTAGAACTAATTTTCTTCCAATCAGAAATAGAAACCGTATTTTTATTGATTGTAACATTAGATGGAAGGTACTTTCTTACCTCATTTAAGCTTACGCTTGTTCCATAAATTGGTATTATTCCATGAGAATTTACAGATAATTTCTTCAAATTTGAATATTCAGAAAAATTTAAAGATTGTATCCAATCATTTTCTACCGTCATAGTTTCAATTTTACTTTTATTCGATAAGTTATATCCATTAAAATTATTAAAAATTGCATTTATTTCAATAAGATTGGTTTGATCATTAAGGGATAACGATTGAAGTTGATTCGATGAAGCATATAATTTTTTTAATTTTGCTAATCCTTGCAAATTTAATTCTTTTAACTGATTTGCAGAAACTGATAATGTTTCTAAATCAGTATTTTTTGATAAATCAATACTGGTAATTGAATTTCCATTCAATAGCAATTCCGTTAATTTTGTATTATTTGATACATCTACTCCAGTTAAACTACCATAATTTAAATGAAGACGATTCAATTCTTTATTATTCAACAAATTTAAACTTGAAATTGGATTGTTACTCAATGATAATCCCTTTAATCCTGTTAATTTTGAAACATCAATGTTTGATATGTTGTTATTATAAAGATTTAACTCCTGTAATTTTGTATTATTTGATACATCAATACTACTAATACCATTTCCTGAAGCATCTAAATTTTCTAAATCGACATTTTTGGATAAATCAACACTTGCAATGGATTGTCCACTTATGTTTACCTCTTTTAATTTTGTATTTTTCGATAAGTCGATACCAGATAATTTATTATTTTTAATATGAAGAGTAGTTAATTCGGTATTCTTTGATAAATCAATACTGGTAATTTTATTATCTCCTATAGATAATCCCTTTAGTTTTGTTTGTGCACTTAGGTTAATTGAACTAATTCCATCTTCCCATAATCCCAAAATTTTTAAACCTGTTAGTTTTTCTAAACCTGTTAAATCCGTAATACCAGTACTAGTTGCCCTCTTTGCTGAACAATTTAACATTTCAATATCTGCAAGAGTCACATTTGGTTTATCTTTAATATCGCCAGTAATTGTACCATTTTGTTTATAAGAATTGATTTCTTTCTGTGTATATTGTCCACTATCTACATATCCTTTTTCCAAAACATCTTTAACACATTGTTTTAAATTAGCATCTTTAAAATGACTAATTTGATCATCCACTTGGGTAAAATGTGTTTGATTTTTTACTACTACTACTTTATTTTTTATCTCTTGTCCATTATTTAAATTAATTAAAATGATAACAACAATAAAATAAAAAACTAGACTTTTCTTTTTCATTTTTGTACTCCTTTTTTCTAATCAAATAGTTATCCTATTCTCTTAAATAATATCATAAATTAATTGAAAAGTCTATATTTTTTATGGCAATCGCTTAAAAATAATCATTGATTTTATGATATACTAGGTATTACAT
>CAMBIR010000003.1 GCA_945867665.1 uncultured Bacillota bacterium | reverse complement strand
AACTTAATATTTTATATAATTTTTAGAACTTACACATTTTTCTTGACAAACCCTTATATGAAAAAATTTTCAGATAATTAGATAATTTTTTTAAAGAAAGTACTGATCAGTATTTTACTAAAATATGTATTCATATATGTAAAATTACTATAATAAACATTTTTTTATTTTCGTATTAATATTCCTCTAAAACTATAAATAAGTTTATTTTCTAACAAGTATAAAAATTTGTAGATTGTAGAAAATAATAAAAATGATTATAATGAACTTTGTTAATCATAAAGGAGGGATAAATATGTATTATGGTGCTGGAACATATGAGGCTTTTGCTCGTCCAGAGAAGCCAATTGGTGTAGATAAAAAGTCTGCCTATATTATTGGAACTGGTCTAGCAGGACTTTCAGCAGCGTTCTATCTTGTAAGAGATGGACAAATGAAGGGAGAAAATATCCATTTATTAGAAAAATTAGACTTAGCAGGTGGCTCTTGTGATGGAAGAAGAGACGTTACCAAAGGATTTTATATGCGTGGGGGAAGGGAGATGGATAACCACTTTGAATGTATGTGGGATATGTTTAGAAGCGTTCCCTCTATAGAAACACCAGAGGTTTCGGTATTAGATGAATATTACTGGTTAAATAAACATGATCCAAATTATTCTCTTTGCCGAGCCACAATCAATTGTGGAGAAGATGCTCATACGGATAATTTATTTAAACTAGATAAAAAATCAGCATTAGCGTTATCGAAATTATTTATTACTAAAGAAGAAGATTTAGAAAATAAAAAAATCTCTGATGTCCTACCAGACTCTTTTTGGGAGACAAACTTTTGGCTATATTGGCAGACTATGTTTGCTTTTCAAAAATGGTCTTCTGCTTTAGAAATGAAAAGATATTTATGTCGATATGTTCATCATATTGATGGCTTACCAGATTTTTCAGCTCTACGTTTTACAAAATATAATCAATATGAATCCATGATTTTACCACTAACAAAATATTTAGAAAATCATGGCGTAAAAATTGAATATGGTATAGATGTTAAAAATGTGATATTTAATAATAAAGAAGAGAAAAAAGTGGCGACCAAAATCATTTATGAAAAAGAAGGTCAAGAAAAAGAATTTATCTTAACAGAAAACGACTTAGTCTTTATTACCAATGGTTGTTGTACAGATACTTCTTGCTATGGAGATCAAAATACAATACCAGATTTATCGAAAATTAAGAATGGAGAAGGAGAATCTTGGAACTTATGGAAAAATATTGCATCTCAAGCTACCAATGGTGAATTTGGAAATCCAGATAAATTCTGCAGTAATACGGATGAAACCAACTGGATGAGTGCTACAATTGAAGTAAGTGATGAAGAAATAATTAAACATATCATTAATATTTGCAAAAGAGATCCTAGAGAAGGAAAGGTAACCACAGGAGGAATTGTAACTGTAAAAGATAGTATGGAAAATTGGTATTTGTCTTGGACAATCAATCGCCAACCACAATTTAAATCCCAAAAGAAAAATAGTGTATTAGTATGGGTATATGCTCTAAATACTAATCGTGAAGGAAATTTTGTAAAAAAACCAATTAGAAATTGTACTGGTCGTGAAGTATGTGAAGAATGGTTATATCATATTGGAATACCAACAGATAAGATTGAAGAATATGCTAATAAATGTAACACCACAACTTGCTATATGCCATACATTAACGCTTTCTTCCAACCAAGAGAAGAAAAAGATAGACCACTTGTCGTGCCAAAAGACGCAGTTAATTTTGCCTTTATTGGTCAATTTGCAGAAACACCTAGAGATACAATCTTTACAACCGAATATTCTATTCGAACAGGTATGGAAGCTGTATATACACTACTTAAAGTTGATAGAGCTGTACCAGAAGTATGGGGAAGTAAATATGATGTTCGAGAATTATTAAAAGCTTGCTTCTATGCAGTAGATAAAAAATCAGTAGATGAACTTCCTTTAACATTTGCAGAAAAACAAGCCATCAAAATCTTGGAGAAAAAAGTAAAAGGAACAGACTTAGAACTTCTATTAAAAGAAAGTGGTTTATTTAAAGAGTAGAAAAGAAAAATGAGACATCTTAATTTGGGTGTTTCATTTTTTTGTATATAAAGTACTGACATAGAAAAGTACTTATTTTATAGAAAAAAGTAGGTTATGGCGTTTGACAAAATAAAGAAAACTGATAAACTAAAAATTAGATAAGATTATAAAAATAAAATCTAAAAATAATTTTTTAATGGAGGAAGACGATAAAAAAGAAATTACTTATTATTTTCCTGTGTGGAGTTATGGCTTTAGGAGTGACATGTTGTGGAAAACAAAAAAATGAATTGGATATAGGAGATAAGTCTGATATCAAGGTTTCACAAAATGATGTTATAATGACTATTAAAGAAGGAACATTAACAAATAAAAGTGCAACTTTAGTTTTAACTAATTATAGTGATAAAAATTTTCAATATGGAAGTCCATATGAAATAGAGATTAAAAAAGATGGGGAATGGCATAAAATAAATGCAGAATTATATTTCAATATGCCAGTTTTTCAACTTTCAGCAAAAGAAAGTAAAGAAATTGAACTTGATTGGAAAAATGCTTATATAGGAAATCCGAAATTTTATAAAGGAAAAGATGGTAAGCCGTTTGGTGCATTTGCACTAACAGAAAATACCTTAACTTCACTTACGAAGAATCCTAGGGCATTATATAAAATTGATGATACAGAAGTTGATGAATGGAAATTAATGCTTGTAAGTACAACTAATAATGGAGTTTTAGGAGATATAGATTATTATAAGGCAATAAATAAACTAATGAAGTTTGTTATTGATGAAAAGGATAATAATATTTTGATTAGAGGACTATCATTAAAAGAACTAAATGAAGTATTGAAATAATTACAAATTACAATTTAGTAATTAATTAGAAAAATAGGAGTTTTGAGAGGCGTTAATAGTGAGTAAATATGAGCCATTATGGAAGTATTTAAAAGATAATAATAAAGAAAATTATAAATTATCTTATGAGAAAATTAAAAATATTTTAGGGTTTGATATAAATCATTCGTTTTTAACATACAAATATCAATGAAGGAAAAGATTATAATTTTATAGAGGTACGAAAAGCAGAGAATATCTGCTTTTTTTTGTACCCATAGATAAAAATTTTAACAAAAATATTGACAAGAGTTATATGGTGTTATACACTGTATAACAAGGAGACGATAATATGAAGATGATTATTAGTAATAGTAGTTCTGTTCCGATATATGAACAAATAAAAAAAACTATTATAAATCAAATACTAGAGGGAGAACTGAACGAAGATGAGCTATTACCATCTATCAGAGTATTAGCACAAGATATAAAAATAAGTGCTATGACTATAAAAAAAGCCTATGATGAATTAGAAAAAGAGGGATATTTAAAATCTATACAAGGAAAAGGGACTTTTGTAGCACCTAAAAATACAGAAATTGCAAAAGAACAAGCACAAAAGGATATAGAAGATTATATAGAAAAAATAGTTGCTATTTCCAATAGATTCGAGATAGATGAAAACGATGTAATTGAAATGTTTAAATTGATTTATGGGGAGGATAAGTAAATGGAAAATATTATTGAAATTAAAAACTTAAAAAAGAAATATGATGACAAATTTGAACTTGGTAAAATAGATATATCAATACCAAAAGGGGTTATTGTAGGTCTTATTGGAGAAAATGGAGCAGGAAAAACAACTTTGATTAAGTCGATACTAAATATTATAAAGATTGATAGTGGAGAAATAAAAATATTTGGAAAGGACTATAAAAAAGAAGAAAAAGTAATAAAAGAAGATATAGGTGTAGTTTTGGACAATATGTTCTTTCCAGAATTATTAAATGCAAAAGATATAAATAACTCTATGAAAGATATATACAAAAACTGGGATAGCAAATTGTATTTTTCTTATTTAAAAGAGTTTGATTTACCAGAAAATAAACCTTTAAAATCAATGTCAAAAGGAATGAGAAAAAAGTTAGAAATAGTGACAGCTATTTCCCATAAATCAAAACTACTAATATTAGATGAGCCAACAAGTGCATTAGATCCAGTTGTTAGATCTGAAGTATTAGAGGTATTACAAAAATTTATAGAAGATGAAGAGCATTCGATATTATTATCAACACATATAACAAGTGATTTAGAGCGTATAGCAGATGAGATTATATTTATTGATAAAGGAAAAAAGGTGTTACAAAAGTCAAGAGATGAGATAATTGATAACTATGGCATTTTAAAATGTGATATTGATTATTTCTCAAATATTGATAAAAAAGATATTATCGCATATAAAAAAACAAAATATGCTTATGAGATATTAGTTAATGATAAAAAACAAGCAAGTAAAAAATATCATAATTGCGTAATAGATAAAATTACACTAGAAGATTTAATGGTATTAGTAATTAAGGGGGAAAAGATATGTTAGGTTTAATAAAAAAAGATTTTTTACTTATAAAAGCAAATTTAAAATCAATGATAATTATATTTGTAATATATATAATGTTGGCATTTCAAGGCACACTTGATGTTACATTTATAATCCCGCTAATTGGAATAATATTATTTCTATCAACATTTAGTTATGATGATTTTAACAATTGGAACTCTTATGCAGTAACTCTGCCAAATGGGAGAAAAAATGTAGTTAGAGCCAAATATATAGCTTCAATAATTTTAATGATTATATTAGCAGTCGTTGCTTTTTCTATAGGAATAGGAATCAGTTACATAAAAACAAATAGCATAAATTTAGATGAAATCATTTCATCACTAATGGGAACGATGTTATCAAGTGTTATTATAATTTCTTTACTTTATCCAATAGTTTTCAAATTTGGGGCTACAAATGGAAGAATAATATTATTTGCAGTAGTATTTGGAATAGCAGGGATAGGAACTTTAATTGCTCAATTTATAGATATGACACCTATTATAAATATAATAAATAAATTAGATAACTATTTACTTATAGCTATTCCGATAATTTATATAATATTATTAGGTATTTCATATCTAATATCAAGCAAAATATATCAAAATAAAGAATTTTAAGAATGTAACCTACAAAAGTAGTTTATATAAAGTAACTCTAAACAAAACCCTTTTTGAAAGAGAAATCATTATGAATAGGAAATTATCTTATGATGGAAAAAAATTACGCGAAATGACACAAGAAGAATTGAAAGAGCAAGTAGAAACTAACAAAAAAACGAATCGTTCGCAATAATTTATTTGTTGCAACAATTACAGGAGTAAGTTTATTTACTTTCTCACCATCAGATAAGATGATTTTTTTTGTAATAAATGAGAGTCTAGGAAGAGACTCTCATTTTCAAAATAACTTAAAAATTGTTGTAATTTGTGTTATAATCATTTTGATAAATTACAATTTAATAATTAATTAGAATAATAGTAATTTGATTTAAAAAAATAGTAACTTACTAAAGTGGAGGATATATGAGGAAGAGAATACTTTCCATTATTATTTTAGTACTTGGAATATTAATCATTGTTATTTTATATGGGTTATATCATTTTAATTACATTCCTCATAAAAAATATACCAATAAAGATTTTAATATCCAAACTTATAAAAGCAATATTGATAAAGATAATGATGGTGTAGATGATCAGATAGATATATTAAATAATGCAAAAGATTATATAAAAACAAACCCTAAATATAAGAGCAAATACTATGCTACAGGGTATCCTGATGATGAATATGGAGTTTGTACTGATGTAGTTGCTTTTGCATTAAAAAATGCTGGTTATGATTTAATGAATTTAGTAAATGAACATATAAAAACAAATAAAAATTTATATGATATTGATGTTATAGATAAAAATATTGATTTCAGAAGAGTACAAAATTTAAAAGTATATTTAGATAATAACGCAATTGCTTTAACAACTGATATTAATAAGATAAAAGAATGGCAAGGTGGAGATATTGTTGTATTTAAAAATCATATTGGAATAGTATCCGATAATAGAAATAAAAAAGGAATAAATTTTATTATCCATCATGCTAATTTTTATCAAAGATATTATGAAGAAGATATTTTAGAATATCGCAACGATATTGTTGGGCATTATAGAATTAGTTAAATAAATTATAATTTAGTAATTTTTAAGATAAATAGTAATTTGCTGAAATATGGGTATCATTATAAATGAAGAAATTAAAAATAATATGCTAGAATTGTAAACTGTTTTTCTGAATAATAAAAACTTGGAAAAACAGTAAAGATTGAATACACAAATTCTTTTAAAGGTGAAGGTGATATAAAATGTATAACATTTTAAATATGAGAAAAATATAATCAAAAAATGAATTTGAAGAAGCAAAACAATGATTATAATATAGGGAAAAAGGAGAGATAAAAATGTATTCTAAAAATGAAGAGGAAATATTTAAAACTTTAAATAGCAGTATAGATGGATTAGATAGTAAAGAAACGGAGAAAAGATTAAATGATTATGGACAAAATATTATTCTGAATAAAAAGAAAACACCTTGGATTTTAAGATTTTTAAAACAATTTAATGATACTATGATTATCATATTGTTAGTAGTTGCATTGCTTTTATATTTTTATGGGTATTTTTATTCTCATGAATATACTGATACTATAGTAATTCTTTTTGTAGTTTTTATAAATGCTATTGTTGGATTTATACAAGAAGAAAAAGCTGCCTTAATATTAAAAGATTTAAAAAAATATGAAACTAGTACTTGTAAAGTTAAAAGAAATGACAAAATAATAGTAATAAACACCAAAGAATTGGTTCCAGGAGATATAATATATTTAGAATCCGGGGAAACTGTTCCTGCTGATATTAGAATACTTTCATGTGAAAATTTAAAAGTAGATGAATCAGCACTAACTGGTGAAAGTGTTCCTGTTCAAAAAAATGCTAATGTTTTAAAAGAAAATTTAATTCTTCAAGAACAAAAAAATATACTTTTTTTAGGAACAAGCATTACTAATGGAAAATGTACTGGTATAGTTATAAGTACTGGGAAAAATACTGAGATAGGTAAGATTGCATTATCATTAAATGAAAATGATAGAATAGAAACACCATTACAATTAAAGATAAAAGAACTTTCTAAAAAAATTACATTTATAGTATTTATTATTTTAATTTTTATATTTATTTTAGCTTTAATTAATAAATATACAATACTTGAAATTATAATGCTATGCTCATCACTCGCAGTGGCTGCTATTCCAGAGGGATTGCCAACTGTAATTACAATAACATTATCCGTTGGAATATCTAATTTGGCAAAAAAGAAAACAGTAGTAAAACAAATGCAAGCTGTAGAAACACTTGGAGCAATAGATATTATTTGTTCTGATAAGACAGGTACTATAACGCAAAATAAAATGACTGTTAAAGAAGAATATGTAATAGATGAAAATATGCTTAATTATATATGTGCTCTTTGCAATGACGGTCTTATTTATGAAGATAAATATGTAGGTGATCCTACAGAAACCTGTTTGTATGATTATTTATATAATAAAAAAATTGATTCTCTTAAATTGAGAAAAAAATGTGAGAGAATATTAGATATACCTTTTGATAGTGATAGAAAGCTGTTTACTACTTTAAATAGAATTGATAATGATGTTTATATATTATGTAAAGGTAGTATGGATTCTTTAATTGAAAAGTTAGATTTATCTAAGACTGGAAAACAAGAAGTTTTAGGTAAAGTTAAGAAGCTTTCTAAAAATGCTTTAAGAACTTTAGGGTTTGCTTATAAAAAGTTAGATTATATACCAAAAGATATTAAAGAATTAGAAAAAGAGGAAAATAATTTATCTTTTGCCGGTATTTTGGGAATGATAGATCCACCTAGAGAAAGTGTTAAGAAAAGTGTACTTTTATGTAAAAATGCTGGTATTAGGCCAATAATGATTACAGGGGATTCTATAGACACAGCAGTTGCTATTGCCAAAGATGTTGGAATTATAAGTAATGATGGTGAAGCAATACTTGGAAGCGAACTTGATAAATATAATGATAAGGAACTGGAAGATATTGTTAAACAATATTCGGTTTATGCAAGAGTTAATCCATCTCATAAAGAAAGAATTGTTTTTGCACTTCAAAATAGTGGAAAAATAGTAGCGATGACTGGAGATGGAGTAAATGATGCTCCGGCTATTAAAGATGCTCATGTAGGTGTTGGAATGGGGATTACAGGTACTGATGTTACAAAGTCAGCTTCTGACATAGTATTAATGGATGATTCTTTTTCAACAATAGTTGTTGCTGTTGAAGAGGGAAGAAGAATATATAATAACATCAGAAATAATATTGTATTTTCATTATCAAGTAATTTTGCTGAAATATTTACTATTATAATAGGGTTACTTGTTAAAACAACCATTCTATTACCGATTTATATTTTATTTATTGATTTGGTAACTGATTCTATTCCTAGTATATGCTTATCTTTTGAAGAAAGTGAAAATGATATAATGAATAAAAAACCACGGGGTATTAATAAGCCATTATTTACACCATTTATAAAATCTTGCATAGCATCTTCAGCTATCATTGAAACTATATTTGTGGTTCTTACTTATTTTATTAGTTTAAAAACGTATGGGCAAGAAACTGCTATGTCTTTAGCTCTTCTTTCGATGGTTGTGCAAGAAATTGTTTATTCATTATCTTGTAGAAATTTAAAACAATCAATTGTTAAACAAGGATTATTTTCTAACAAAGTCATGAATTATGGATTACTATTGATACTTTTAATTGAACTTATAGTGTTTATTACACCAGTTGGTAAATTAATCAGCATAACATCAATAAATATTGGTTTGATATTAGTTGTATTTATAATAAATTTTATGGCGATATTTATTTACGAATTGATTAAGCCATTGTTAGTAAAATGGTTTAAAGATTAGAATATATAATATCTATTTTAAGATGTTAGGAGTAAGAAATCATGGTCAAATGGATTAAAGAAAATAAAATTATCTTAATAACTATGCTAATATTTGAAACGGTAGCGATATCATTATTTACATCAACAAAAAACTTATTTTATTTATTAAATTTTAATTATATAGGAATTTGCCTATCAACGGGAATGTATTTAATGCAACATAAAGTCAAATATGCAAGAAATTTTGTTCAGTTAGCAGTAGGACTATATATGCTTATTTATTTAGGAATTATATGTAGAGAAAATATGCAAATTGAAGGCTTTTGGTATTATTTATTTCTAGGAGTATTTGAAGCTGCAACCATCCACTATTTTGTAGCAAAAATTGCTGGTCCATTTTTCTTTGGAAGAGGCTGGTGTGGATATGCTTGCTGGACAGGAATGGTATTAGATTTTCTTCCATATAAAATTCCAAAAAGTAATAGAAAAAAATTGGGATGGATTAGATATATTATATTTTTATTATCATTAACATTTGTATCAGTCTTATTTATATTTAAGGTTGATCATTTAGAAAATATCATGTTTTGGTCATTTATTATAGGAAATATAATATATTACGTTTTAGGAATATTATTAGCATTTATATTTAAAGATAATAGAGCATTTTGTAAATATATATGCCCTGTAACTGTTTTCTTAAAACCAGCTAGTTACTTTTCATATTTAAGAGTTAAATGTAATCATAGCAAATGTATTCATTGCAATAGGTGTATAAATAGTTGTCCAATGAATGTAGAGATATTAGATAATTCAAGAAAAAGAAAAAATGGTACAGAATGTATACTATGTTGTAACTGTATTAAAGGATGTCCTAAAAATGCACTTGACTTAAAATAATACTAGTATTATTTTTTAAAAACATTAATAAAAGAAGAATTTAACATTGCAGTTTTTATAAATATATATTTTTTATATTATATAAAATAAATCCCCATCTTTATTAATAATATAATTCAATAAGAAATAAAATATTTAAGTATTTTACCAGAAAAACAAAAACAAGAACTTTCCAGAGCAAATATAGATAATTTAATAGAAAATTTTGACAAAGCATTATCTCACCCTAATCAACTTGATTTAGAAAAATTAGAAAATATGATTCAAAACAATTATCCAAAAGTTCAAAAAGGAGTATGAAGATGAAAATGAAAAAAATAAAAGTTCAAAAATTAATAAAAATGGCATATCAAGAAACAAGAAGAAGTTCCTTAGCAATTTATATTATATTAAGATTTTTAGTTATTTTATGTATGATATTACAACTATTAAGAGGAGATTTAAATAATGCCTTGCTATGTTTATTATCACTTGTATTATTATTTGCTCCATTATTTATTCAAAACAAATTCGAAATAACATTACCAGATGGTTTAGAAATAGCAATATATTTATTTATCTTCTCAGCAGAAATATTAGGAGAAATTAATAACTTTTATGGAATCATTCCCAATTGGGATACAATGTTACATACCATTAATGGATTTTTAGCAACCGCAGTGGGATGCTCATTAGTAGACTTATTAAATAAAAATAGTAAATCAATTAAGTTATCTCCATTTTATTTATGTTTAGTTGCTTTTTGCTTTTCTATGACAATTGGAGTATTATGGGAATTTTTTGAATATGCTGGAGATAAATTTTTTAATTTAGATATGCAAAAAGATACGATTGTACAAAAAATATCATCAGTAGAGTTAAATCCAGATAAAGAAAATAAACCAATTTTAATAAAAGATATTGATAAAACTATTATCTATGATAAAGAAGGTAATATTCTTCAAGTTATTGAAAACGGTTACCTTGATATTGGAATAAACGATACCATGAAAGATTTATTTGTTAATTTTATTGGCGCAATAGTTTTTAGCACCTTAGCCTTTTTTGGATTAAAGTATAATAAAAATAATTCCTTTATCAATAAATTTATTCCTAAAAAAGAAAAAAGAAAATTAGCAAATTCTGTTAGAGATAGTATCTATAATTAACATTTAAAGAAGGAAAATAGGATATTAAATGTAAGTGGAAGAACAGACATTGTCGCATTTTATTCAAAATGGTTTATGAATAGATATAGAGAAGGATATATTGATGTTAAAAATCCGTTTCATCCAAATTTAGTTAGTAGAATTAATTTCTCAGCCATAGATGCTATTTTCTTTTGCACTAAAAACACAATTCCTATAATAGATAGTATTAAAGAAATTAAAAAACCAATTTTATTTCATATACCAGTAACTTCTTATAAAAATGATATTGAACCAAATGTAATATCTAAAAGAAAAATCATAGAAGCAATTAAACAATTATCTTTATTATTAGGAAAAGATAATGTAGTAGTTAGATATGATCCAATATTTATAAGTGATAAATATTCCTTAACTTATCATATCAAAGCATTTGAAAAATTATGTAAGAACCTTGATGGATATATTAGTAAAATACTTATTTCTTTTCTTGATGATTATAAAAATGTAAGAAAAAATAAAAGAATTTTAAATTATTAATGTATTTAAAAGTAATTTCTTTTAGATTATTTTAATGATAGATATAACTTATATCAAATTATTAGAAATTTTAAGGTATAGGCAATATCCAAAAATAAAAGTTACAATTTAGATTAATGGTGTAATTGACTTGGACATACCATATATGTAATAATGAAATTACAAATAGAGGAGGAATTTATATATGGGTATTAAAGGAAATATAAATGGTGATTATTTGATTGATGAATTGAATAATGAAACAATAGAATTTATCAATAGCATAAATGAAAATAGATATGTAATATTTGAAAATTTAAAAGATATCAAAAGTAGTGATTTGGAAAAAATACATAATGATAAAATTAGAATATCATTATTAAGTGGATTAAATCCAAATATTAAAACTAAATATAATAAAATTGATTATAAAAAAAGGACATATTACAAACCAGAAGAATTAAAAGAAATTGTTAAATATTTTGAATATATTGAAAAAGATATATCACAAGATTGGACAGAACTTCAAAAAACAATGTATATACATGATTGTTTAATTTTTGATACAAAATATGTAAAATATTTTAAAGATAAAGATATATATGGAGTTGATAATGCATTAAGAACTCTAACAGGAAATTTATATCATGAGTTGACTTGTGCTGGTATTGCACTGACATTTAAAGTTTTATTAGAAAGACAGGGAATTGAATGTGAATATCAAAATCAGCAAAATAGTCATTCTTTTAATACGGTTAAAATTGATGGAAAATATTATGGTGTAGATGTAACATGGGATCTTAATAATTACGAAAGTAGTGGTTCTAAACAAATAACATATGACTATTTTGGTACACAAGGAAGTGAGGAATTTTATAAAGGTTATCACAATTTAGATAAAGAATCAGAAGAAGAAAAGTTTTATTTATCAACTTTTACAAAAAATGAATTAAACGAAAACCATAATGTAATAAGGGGAATTTTAGAAAAAAGGCAAAAACATATTGCGCCAGTGTTACAAATGAATATTGATGATAAGAAAAGAATACTTGGTGATAAAGAGATGTATCATTATCTGCAAGACGAATATAAAATATTACTAATCATAAGAGAACTAAAAAATAAAGATAAAATTAATGAAAATTCTATTATTCAAAGTTTTTATAATATAAGATATTCAGTAGTTGGAGATTTATGTGATGATAAACCATATATTTTTATGAATGATTATTTATCAAAATATCATAATAAAGATATTGTTTATAGGGCTCTAATTGAAACTGTTAATGAATATTTAGAAAATTATGTTAAAAATTTCTTTATGGATAGTGATATTTATACGAATGCTTGTAAATTCAATAAAGATGATGAAACAAAATATATGAATTATATTGATGCAAAAAAGAAAATTGAATTCTTGTTGGAAAATAAAGAATTTGTTATAAAATTAGGATTTAGTAAAGAATTAAATTATTTTAGAAATATTTATGAAAAAGCTATTAATTTAGAAAAAAGTTATAATATAGAAAATCGTGAAGAAATTAGTCAATATGAAATGGATAAAGATTTTTTTATTGGTACAATGGTAGGAGATGTTTTTGATATAAAAATATTTTTAGAAAAAGAAGTAGGAAAAGAATTATCAAAAGAAGAATTTAAAAATTATTTTACAAATGTAAATTTTATGAAAAAAAAGTTTTCTTCTTTGCAAAAGTATCAATTTAGTGATTATGAATATAGAAATATATTAAATGAATGTTTTGAAGAAGCATTTAAGGAAAATGAAGCTATTAAGAAAAAATAATATAACACGTTATGTTATTTAAGATTAAAGTTTAAATTTAGAAAAAATCGTTGGTGATAGAATGAAACAAGAAAAAACAAATGTAATGAGAATATTATATCAAAAGAAAATTAAGTATCAAGAATACTTCTATGGCAATACCTCTGCAATAAGTGGAGTAGATGTTGCTAAAGTATTAAATGAAGATGGAAGAAAGGTTTTTAAAACATTAGTAACCGTAGCAAAATCAAAGAAAAATTATGTCTTTATGATTCCTGTTAAAGAAGAATTAGACTTTAAAAAATGTGCAAAAAGTGTAGGGGAGAAAAGTATTGAAATGATTCCTCAAAAAGAATTATTCCCTTTAACTGGCTATATTCATGGAGGATGTTCTCCTATTGGATTAAAGAAGCCTTTCCTAGTTACTATTGATTCATCAGCTAAAAACTTTTCTTCTCTAATTTTTAGTGGTGGAAAAATTGGTTATCAAGTAGAGGTTGATTTAAAAGATTTAGCAAAAGTAATTCATTATCAATTTGCAGAAGTAACGAAAGATAGGAAAGAGACAAATGAATAAGGATATTTCAAATTTATTAGATTCATTAGCTAAAACAAAATTTAGAGGTTCATTTCATTTGAATACTAAAATGATTTTGTATACAAAAGAAAAAGGTATCGATAAAATTAGAAAAGATGCCTATGAATTAATTCATAAGAGACTTGCACCAGAAAATCCTAAAAATGATGGCAAACAAACCCCTATGCGACAAGTTCATCCAGTATTCATTGCCCAGCACGCAACAGGATGTTGTTGTAGAGGTTGTTTGGAAAGAATCCATCATATCCCAAAAGGAAAGGAATTATCAAAAGAGGAAATTGATTATATTGTAGAAGTAATTATCCTTTGGATAGAAAGAGAGTTAGAAAAGAAAAATACTTAGAAGAGAATAAAATTATTTATCCTAATTTTTATGTTATACTTACTTAAACTAAGAAAGGAAAGAAATATGTCGTTAGAAGATTTAAGTTTAAATGAAATGAAAAAAATTTCTCATCAAATTATTGAAAGTGAAGAAAAAAAATATAATATCAGTATCAAAGTTTTTCCTTTAACTTTTATTGAATATTACAATAACTATATATTTAAAAAAAATTTTAGTTTAACAAAAAAATTTGCTTTATCTTTAACTCCTATTATCGCAGGTGGTTTTAATGATTTAAAAGGAAATACTGTTATTTTTTTAAACTATGTTAATAAAATTGAAAAAATAGAAGGCAAAATTTTTAGACTTGTCCAGGTATGTTTTCATGAAGCAAGACATAGTGAACAATCTAATTTTGATAAATATAGTTATGAAGGAGTATTTAATCTTTTAGATCATTATATTAAAAATAATACTGCAAATATCGATTATAATTTAGAACACGATAAATATTCTTTTGAAATTGGAGCAAATTTATATGGAGTAACAATGGCTAAAGAATATTTAAAAAAGAATTACCCATCCTTATATGAAAAACAAAAAGAAGAAATTGAAAAATTAGAGAAACGATATCAATATGATTATTTAATGTATGATGCTTCAAATACCGTAGATAGATTTATAAATATAGCAAAACAGGCAAAAAATATTACAAAAGTTACTAATAAAGTAGGAATAAAAACTTTTCAGGAGATGGAAAAATCTATTGTTTTGGATATTTTTCTCAATAGTAATGACCTTTCTTTCAAAAAAATAAATGATATCATTAATAATGAAGATTTTAAGAAATTAGACAAAAAAGTAGTCTATGCTTTTCTATCATCTCAGTCATTTCTAAATACTGTAAACTTTGATGAGTTATCTATAGAAGAGTTAAATATGATTAAAGAATCTTTAGACTATACTAACCAGATTTACCAAAATCAAGAAAAAATCAATAATGCTGCAAAAGAGAATAATCTTGTTGAAAAATTACAATTCTTAAAATCAGAAAAATCAATAATTACAAATGTGAAAAAAATTAATAATTATTATGTCAGGTTATTTAAAAAAATAATGAATTTTACTAGAAGTGAAGAAAAGAGGCAAAGTCATATAAATAATGTTGAAAGCCAATTAGAAGAATTGGAACAAGAAGTTTCTTCTAGAAAAAGCAGAGGATTTATTAATCTTTATTTGTTTTCTATAACAATAGGAATTATTTTAATATTATCAATAATATACATACTAGTATCTTAATCTTTAATTTGTTTTTATCTCATTAATTAGAAAAATAAATTGAAGTATTTTCTCACCAACCAAACCAACAGTATGTGTAAATAGAAGCATATTTAGCGTAAAATAAGGTTGAAAGGAAGGAAGTTTATGGATTTAAAAAAAATTGGAAAGTTTATTCAAGAATGTCGACATAAAAAGAATTTAACGCAAGAACAACTTGCAGAAAAGTTATCTATTACTGATAGAGCAGTATCTAAATGGGAAAGAGGTTTATCCCTACCAGATGCTGGAATTATGCTAGAGTTATGTAACATTTTAGGAATTACGGTCAATGAACTTCTAAATGGTGAGAAAATAGAAATGAAAGATTATCAAGAAAAAAATGAAAAAATATTATTAGAATTAGCAAGACAAGATGAAGAGAAAAATAAAAAATTAATCTTTGCAGAAAGAATTGGCGTAATGATATCTACTACCTTTTATTTAGGATTAATCTTATTAGCAAGTTTTTCTTTAGAAGAAGGGCAACTTCTTAGTACCATTATCTTTCTAGCAACCTTAATCTTTGTAATCACAGCCCTTGCTTGGCTAAAATTAGAAGTTGACGCTGGATATTATGAATGTAAAACTTGTCATGATAAGTTTATTCCTACCTATAAAGAAGCAGCCTTTGCTCCCCATATAGGAACAACGAGATATTTAAAATGCCCTAAATGTAAGAAGAGAGGTTGGGCTAAAAAAGTAATGAGTAAATAAAAAGATTTTTTAGGAAATCTCTTTTTTATGTTATTTTTTAAAGGAAAATACTTAACCATCAAATTCTTTTTATTAAGGAATGATTCTATTTAAGTATTTTAACCAAAAAGGAGAAAAGAAAATGACTAAAGAAGAAATTTATCAATTATTAGAGAAACAATTATATTCCAAATATTAATTAGTGAAGTTAATCAAGTATTAGAAAATTTTTTAATAATTTATGGGATTGACATTTGAAAAATATCATGTATAATATTTAAACAAGTGAGGAGATATAAGCACTTGCGAGCTATCTCGGGTATTAACCTATGAGGAGATATAAGCACTTGCGAGCTATCTCGGGTATTAACCTACACGAACTTTAAAAGTACGGAGTCACTAGTTATGTGATTACTGTATTTTTTTCTGCTTTAAAACAGTAATTCACAAAAAAGAAAGGAAGTGAATATTAATGGAAAGACAAGAAATTGGAAGATTTTATGCAACAACTTTTAATGGTATTACTTTTGAATTTATTGTGTTTAATAATAATACAATAGATTGTCCAGCATTAAATTTAAGATCGTTTAGTAGAATAGATCTTAAACCAAGATTTGTTTTAAGTAAAAAAGGTTCATATTATACTTATATTACACCAACAGAAGGAAAAGATAAAAACCAACAAGAATTAATCGGAAATTATGATATAGATAACAATTTATTTGATTATTTGAAACAACATAGAATGATTATCTATAGTAATGATATGGCATATTTATATGGATTTAATGATAAAAATGGTTATGATAGTGATCCAAATCATTATGGTGTAGGCAGTCCATATAAATGGGCAAAGAAAAAAGGTCCTATATTAGTAAAACAAAAAAAAGGACAATTTAATTAATATGAAGCATAATAACTTAATATAGAAGTATTATGCTTTTTATATTAAAAAACGAAAAAATTATGATATAATGAAAAAGATAGGAAGTGAAATTTATGATAGGAATAAGCATTGCTGCACAAACAGAATGGGAAGTAGTATTAAATAAATTTAATATTAATATTAAAGATTGTAATCCCTTTCCCTTTGGAGAATATTTTAAAACGAACTTATATGGAGAAGATGTAATCTTTTATAGATGTGGAGTAAGAAAAATGAATTGTTCTGCATCTACTCAATATATGATAGATCATTTTAATCTAGATAAAATAATAGTAGCAGGAACTTGTGCAGGTATAGATGATAAATATAAAAACTTAGATATATTTTTCCCTAATAAACTAGTTCAATATGATTGTACTGTTAAAGAAACAGAACCATTAATCAAAGATTCTTTTACTGTTTATCTTGATATGAGTAATTATAATAATTTAAATATAGGAACATTAGGAACAGCAGATAAACCAGTTGTTATGTGGAAAGATTATTTAGAATTAAAAGAAAACAATATAAAAGTAGCAGATACAGAATCAGCAGCTATTGCTTATATTTGTAAGGCAAATAATGTTGAATGTGTAGTTATAAAAGGAATTAGTGATTTTCCTACAAATGAAAATGAATCCACAAAAGAAGATTCACATGCAGGACAACTAAATGTATTTTTAACAAATATTCCTATTATAATGAATAATATAATAGATAATTATTTAGAATTTGCGATTAAGAATCATTTTAGCTATTTAGAGTATAAACCAGAAAAAGTATCTATTAGGAGGTGAAGTGATATGAATAATACAAAGACATTAGAAACGAGTAGATTAATATTAAGAAAATTTAATGAGAATGATTATATAAAAATGTTTGATAATTGGGCAAATGATGAAAAGGTAACAAAATATGTTTCATTTAATCCACATAAAAATTATAATGAAACAAAACAAATTATTAATGAATGGATTAATGAATATAGCAATGGAAGTTATAACTGGGTTGTAGAATTAAAAGATAACCACGAAATAATTGGGAATATAAGTGTAATTGAATTAAGAAAGAAACATAATAACTGTGAATTAGGATATGTATTTGGATCAAAATTTTGGGGAAAAGGATATGCTACTGAAACATTAAAAATAGTAATAGAATATTTAATTAAAGAATGTAATTTTCATTTAGTAGAAGCAAAACATCATGCATCTAATCCAGCAAGTGGTCGAGTAATGGAAAAAGCAGGAATGAAAAAAGATGGTATTTTAAGAGAGAGAAGAAAAAACAAATTAATTGATGGGTATGATGATTTAGTTATTTATTCAATTACAAAGAGTGATTTAACTTAAAGAGATTAAGTTTTTTAATATTTATAAGTTATAAAAAGGATAATATCCAAATGAAATAGTAATAATTGAATTTCATATTAAAAAAATAGAATTTATTGGTCATGTTTTAAAGTTAGATAAAATATAAAAAATCATAATTAAAGAAGTTTTGTTCAGAAAATAACTTCTTTTTTTCACTGCTTTTAAAGTTTGTCAAAGAAAAAAATTTATGTTATATTATTTTTTGAACAAGAAAATACTTAACCATCAAATTCTTTTTATTAAGGAATGATTCTATTTAAGTATTTTAACCAAAAAGGAGAAATAAAAAATGTATGAAAGAGACGAATTAAGAGAGTATATCAAAAATTCAGAATTAAGAATATTTAATAAAAAAATTAAAATAAGACTATCAAGTGAATTAGCTAAAAAATATGATAAAGGAATATATACAAACTATCTAATTAGACTTCAAAAAGAATTAGAAATGTTAGAAAAATTACAAATAAAGTATCCCAGTAATGCAAAACCTTTTCTTTATCTTTATATTGTTCCAGATGATAATTTTATTAAGTTACTACAAGTTCCATCTACATTTTCAAAAGGAAAAAAAGGTGGAGGAAAAGCTGTTACTTGTTATGATTTAGATGGATTTAATCTAGCTTTTGGTCTAAGTCAAAATTGTTTAGAAAACAAAGATATTAACAATAAAGAAATCGAACGCATAGAAAATGAAATTCATGAACTTTCACATATTATTCTTGGACAATTTATGGCAGGAAATCAAGCAATTTCTGAAGGAGTTGCAGAGGCATTGCCATTATTTGGATTAGATTTAGAAGAAGAATTTTTATCTCATCAAGAAGTTTTAGTTAGTTTAGATAAAGACAAAATATATAGTATGAAAGAACTAATAAAAAAATCAAGAGAAAGAACTTATGGAGATGATCCAATCTTACCAGGTAAATCTTGTTCTTTTAGATTATCTTATCTATCTTCTTATCTATTTGTTCGAGGTATAATGGAAATCATTTCAGAAAAATATTGTTTATCCAAAGAAAGTTCAATTCAGTATTTTTTAGAAATATTAAAAACATGTAGCATTCGCTGTAGTAATGAATTCTTGATTTATGATATTGCCAATGCTCTTGAATTATCAGAAGAAAAATTACTTATGGAAAAAAGTGTTCAAGAAAAAGCTATTCATTCAATTTTAGAAAAATATTCAGAAAATTCCAAAAAAAGTATTAAAGGAAGATAAAAATGCAAAGATGTAAATGGTGTAACTTAAATAACGAAAAATATATAGAATATCATGATAATGAATGGGGAAGATTAAAAAAAAGTGATGATTATTTATTTGAAATGCTCATTTTAGAGTCTTTTCAAGCAGGACTTTCTTGGGAGTGTATTTTAAATAAAAGAGATTGTTTTAGATTAGCATACGATAATTTTAATGCAGAAAAGATTGCTAATTACTCTGAGGAAAAGATACAAGAATTATTACAAAATAAAAAAATTATTCGTAATCAATTAAAAATAAGAGCAAGTATTAATAATGCTAAAATATTTATAGAAATCAAAAAAGAATATGGAACCTTTTATCATTATCTAGAAACATTTACAAAGGGTAAAATTATTTGTGAAGTTGGAAAAACAACAAATGAATTATCCGATAATATTAGCAATGACTTAAAAGTACGTGGAATGAAATTTGTTGGTTCTACTATTATTTATTCTTACCTGCAAGCAATAGGCATCATTTATTCGCATGATAAGAATTGTTTTTTATATAGAGAAGAAAAATGATTATGCGGACTGATATTCTAGCCTTTTATGCTTTTAAAAAGAAAGTGAGAGGATGGATACAACTAGTTAAACAGTTACTTTCTTTTTTTTATTACTTTTTAAGTAGTGGAAAAGGAATTTATTTTGATACTACTCTAGAATGGGGCACTTCTTTATTAAAAGAGTTAAGGCGGGCTAAAAGGTTCATTTTTCTTGAAAAATAAAGTAAATATTGTTTTTAACTCGACAATATTTTTTTCTTTTTTCCTCTATATTGGTATTGGGTGATAAGATGGCACACAAACGAATGAATTTAAAGAATCCAAAAAGAAAGAAGTTTTTTAGAAGATTAAAGATAGGCATTTGTCTTATTTTTATTTATTTTGGTTTTTCTTCTGCTTTTTATTATTCGGTTAAGAAAAATAGAAAGGTATCTAATGAAGAATTTATTAATTTGCTTGTTTCAACGGGAAATGCTAATATTTTATCGCATTATAAAACAACAAATTTGGTTAATGCTACAATGAAGTTTTTATTTCAAATTGATTTTCGAAATCCGAAGACAATATTAAATGGAAGTATTTTTCGAAGTAGAGATGAGAATAAAAGTAAAACGATTCAACTAGAATATAATGATGATTATAGTGATATGGATACTTTGATGGAAGTGAGTGACTATATCAATGATCCTAATCCTAAGGTGGTGGTTGATCCAATTATTTATTTTTATAATTCGCATCAGTTAGAAAATTATAGTGCTTCTTCTTTAGATATTTATGGGATTACGCCGAATGTTATGATGGCGAGTTATGTATTAAGAGAAAATTTGGAGAAGTTAGGAATTTCTTCTATTGTTGAAGAGGAGAAGATGAGTGATATTTTAAAAAAAAATAATTGGAATTACTCTTATTCTTATCAGGCTTCAAGGACACTTATGGAGAGTGCTCGAGAGAAGTATTCTAGTTTAAAATATTTTATTGATATTCATAGAGATAGTATTACAAAAGAATATTCAACGGTACTGATTAATGGTAAGAGTTATGCAAAAATACTTTTGGTGGTGGGGCAAGATTATAGTACTTGGGAGAGTAATTATCAATTTGCTTTGGCTATTAATCGTTTGTTTGATCAATATTATCCTAATTTATCTAGGGGAATTATGCTAAAGACAGGAATTAAGGTAAATGGAGTTTATAATCAGGATTTTAGTCCAAATACTTTGTTATTTGAAGTTGGGGGTATTGATAATGAGTTTAGTGAGGTTTATTGTACTCTAGAGGCGATGGCGGATGTTTTTTCGAAATATATTAAAGGGGGATGAGCTGAATGGCGAAAAAAGTGATTAAGTTAATTTTTTTTCTTTTTCTTTTTGCTTTTTTAGGGGCTTACTTGATTGAAAAAACGGGTTATTATGAATATAATTTAGGGAAGAAGAAAAATTTGACAGAAGAGGAGATAAAACGTTTTGAAGAGGACGTTAAGAATGGAGAAGATATGGATTTGAGTAAGTATTTGGAGGATACTGTGGTTGATTATTCAAGTCCTTTGACTCGTTCTACGACTAGAGTTAGTTTGAAGGTAAATGGGTATTTAAAGACCTTTTTGTCGGATGGTTTTAAAGTGTTTATGCGATTCGTTAAATAATACTTTACAATAATGTGTCTAGTTTTAAAAAAAATTTTTTATTTATAGACTTTATTTTTTAGACGTGTTACGATAGAAGAAATTTAAGAAAAAGGTGATGTTTAACGTGAAGGATAAAAAAAAGAAGAAACGAATACCGTTTATTTATAAGATTGTGTCTCTTATTCTTCTTATTGTGACACTTTTCTTTATTGGAAATTTAGTTTTTTTAAATGTTTTGAGTGACTTTTATTTAATGCTTGTCATTTTTGTAGTTTTGCTTATTGATAGTATTCTTTTCTTGATGTTATATCGAACGAAGAGAAAGAAGATAGGATGTTTTCTTTCAATGCTATGCATTTTCGTCTTTTCTTTATTTGATTTTTATTTAGGAAAGACAACTGGACTTTTAAGTAATTTGAATCTTAATTATAAAACTTATAATTATTCTGTATTGGTATTGAAGGAGGAAAATTATAAGAAGTTAAAGGATATTTCTTCAAAAAAACTTGGTTATTTAGATAATGGCAGTGAGGAAGGAAAGGAAGCTTTAAAGAAAGTGATGAGTAAGGAGGAGTTAACTTCTTCTGGATATGAAGATAGCGAAAAGTTGGCGAATGCTCTAATCGATAAAAAGGTGACTGCTATTTTGATTGAAAATTCTTATTTAGAAATTTTAAATGAAAATATTTCGGTAGAAGGAAAGAGTTTTAAAGAGATAACAAGGAAAATTTATGGGTTTACAATTGTAAAGAAAGTTTCGGATATTTCTTTGGATACCAATGTTACAAAGAGTCCTTTTAGTGTTTATATTAGTGGAATTGATACTTATGGTGAGATTTCTAGTGTTTCTAGAAGTGATGTTAATATGGTTGTTACAGTTAATCCAGCAACGCAACAAATTTTACTTACTTCGATTCCAAGAGATTATTATGTGAAGTTGCATGGTAAGAGTGGATATCCAGATAAACTTACCCATGCGGGATTATATGGTACGGATATGTCTATTCAGACGATAGAGGATTTGTTAGATATTAAGATTAATTATTATGTTAAGGTAAATTTTAGTAGTGTTGTTGATATTGTTAATGCAATTGGTGGGGTTAATGTCTATTCTGACTATGATTTTACTTCGATTGATCAGTATCATTATACTAAGGGATATAATGCTGTTAATGGGGAAGAGGCTTTATCTTTTGCAAGGGAAAGAAAGGCGTTTGCAACTGGGGATAGGCAGAGAATAAAAGACCAGCAGGCACTTTTGAAGGCTATTTTTGATAAGTGTACGAGTAAGGCTATTATTACAAAGTATAGTAAATTATTAGATTCTATGAAAAATAGTTTTGTTACGAATATGAAGATGTCGAGACTTACTTCTTTAGTGAAGATGCAGATGTCTAAAAATTATAGTTGGAATATTGTTACGAATAGTTTAAATGGTAGTGATTCTAAGAATTATACTTATTCTGCTCCTTCGACGAAGGCTTATGTCATGCTTCCAGAGGAAAGTAGTGTTTCATATGCTCATGAACTTATTAATAAGGTTCTTGAAGGAGAGAAACTGGATAAAGAGATGGTTGAAGAGGGAGCCACAACGGCTAATCGAGTAACAAGGACAGATACATCAGAGAGTTCAAGTACTGGAAATTCATATAGTGAGTCTACTAATAGTGAGTCTACTACTAGTCATGATAGTACTAAAAAGGGACTTGAAATAAAATTAGGGAAAAGTAAGGTTTGTTATGATAAAAATACTGATTCTTCTTTTACTTATTATGGATATACTTTATCTTATGATGGAGTTGATGTTACTAAGAATAGTGGGGTTAAAGAAAACTTTATTATTAATGGGAAGAGTTATGATAATTATAAGGATTTAGTTTTTTATGTTTCTAAATTAGATAAGGGGAATTATACGATTACTTATGAAATCACTTATCAGGGATATATTGTAAAAGATACTCAGAATGTTGAGATTATTGAAAAAATAGAGGATAATTCTAAACCTAATGGAGATGATTCTCTTGATAATGAGGGGAATAATGATAATAGTTCTACAAAAAAAGATGATAATTTAGAAAATAGTGAAGATAATGATAGTTATTTGGAAGATGAATAGAAAAGTATTGTTCATCTTTCTTTTTTAACTTTTAATTGCTACTTTTTTATTTCGCTTAAAATTTTTGATAATAAATCTTTTTTCAATTTCTTCATTAATAAAGTTAAGGTTATTTTCTTTCTTTTGTGGGATAATTGTATTTAGAGAAATTCCTTCTGTATGTTGTAATGTTTCACTAAACATTTCTTGTAAAATGACGGTATCGTCGGCACAATAGACAGAGTCAATGTTAAAATTTTCTTTTAACTCATGGAGATATTGAATGGCACATGATACTTTTGACTCTCTTAATTTTTCTTGATTATGGTTTTTTTTTGCTAGAATGATATTTTCATCAAAGTATTTTGATATTTCTTTTTCATAAATGGCGACAATGCTTGGTTTTTCTGTAGATAACATACTAAAAATTAGGTAATCGCTATGATGTTTTTCTTTTAATTTTTTGAGTAATTTTGTAAACTTTTGGATGTCTTCATCACAAAAACCGCCATCAATGGTACCATAGATATCACAAAAAAATACGGTGACGCTTTCTTTGTTAGGTAAATTTTCTTTCATTTTTTTCCTTCTTTCATAAATTATTATTGCTTTAATTCGGTTTTTTATCTATGTTGTATCATAAATATTAAAATTTGAAAACCTAATTTTATTTAAATTTACTAATAAATTTTTCTTCTACTATGGTATTTTCTAATTATTATTCGCAGTTTTTTTTCAAATCTTTTTTTATATCAAAAGAGTATTAATTTTTTTTATTTGTTGGCTACTAAATACAAGTTATCACAAGTTAATCATATTTTTAAGTATTTTCTTTTTCTAAGATTTGACTAATGGGTATATTTGTGCTATATTTTAATACGTCTTCTTTTGAAGGAATATGTTTTAATTGACAAATCTTTGATATTATTTTAAAATGATATTATAGAGGTGGTAGGATGAACGATAGGATTACTCTTAGTAGTAGAGAAATATTAGAAAAAGAATTTAAGATAGATGCTAGAGGATATCGTTTGCAAGAGGTAGATAAGTTTTTGGATATCGTCATTCATGATTATAATGAATATAATAGTATTATCAAGGAACTTGCAATTAAAAATAGAGAACTTTATGATGAAAATGAGAATTTAAAGAATGAGGTTCGAAATTTGAAATCTGATTTAGAGGCATTAAAATATACGGAAAAAGAAGTTACTAATGTTGATTTAATCCGAAGGGTTAGTCAGTTAGAAAAAATTATTTTGGGAAATACAAATAATTAATCTGGGTAAACGCTGTGAACTTGTTCATAGAGGAAAGTCCACGCTTGCACTATCTGGGATGATAGTAGTGTTTGTGCTTAGGAAAAAAATAACCTAAGGAAGTTTATACTTACGGCGTTTTTTATCTTCTAAGGAGTTATCTATGAAGATAGAAGCATAAAGTGCCACAGTGACGAAGTTTATAGAAATATAAAAGTGAAACGAGGTAAACCCCACAAGCAAGAAACTCAAATTTTGGTAGAGGAACTAGTTAGAGAGAAAAAAGAATTAATAACTGGATAGAGAAATCTATAGATAAATGTTTACCGCCTACTTGTAGGTACAGAACGTGGCTTATAAGATTATTATTGTTTTTTTAAATTCGCTAAGAAATTAGCATTAGGAGAAAATATGAAAGAAATAGGTTTAAAATTAAAGTTAAAAAGGGAAGAAAACGGTGTTTCGATTGAAGAAGCAGCTTCTGACTTAAATATGAGAGTAAGCCAACTTGAAAGTATTGAAGAGGGTCGAAAAGATGATTTTAAAGATGTTTTTTCACTAAAATACTTTATTCGAGATTATGCGAAATATTTAGGACTAGATGGGGAAGAAGTTTTAGATGATTTTAATGAATACTTATTTGAACAAACTTCCAAGATTTCTTTAGAGGAAATTGAGGAAGCGAAAAAAGAAAAAGAGATGCGAGAGAAAGATTTAAAGATTTTATCTCCTTATACGAAGACAAGTCAAGATAAGAGAAGAATTTTAATTATTTCTATTGCTATGATATTTTTGTGTATTGTTACTTTAGTTGCTTATGTTTTGATTCGTAATCAAAATAAGAGTGATTTTGTGAGCGATGAAGTTAGTTTTAGAATTGGAGAATAGGGTATGAATTTAGCAAATAAGATTACAATGTCTAGAGTAATTATGGCACTTGTAATTATGATTATATTATTGTTTCCTTTTGAAGGATTGGGAATTAGTTTACCAACATTTTTAGTTAGTGGTAAAATTTTGGTTGAAGTTAAATATTTGATTGCTGGTGTTTTGTTTATTTTTGCGTCTCTTACGGATTTTTTGGATGGATATGTAGCTAGACATTATCATATGGTGACTGATTTTGGAAAAATGGTTGATGCGATTAGTGATAAGATGCTTACGAATTCTTTACTTGTTATTTTAGCGTCTAGTCATATGATTAGTCCAATTATTGCAGTTGTTTTTATTGTTCGTGATATTACGGTTGATTCGATTAAGATGGTGATTGGAAATAAAGGACACGCAGTTGCGGCGATTGGAATTGCTAAATTGAAGACGGCTACTTTGATGGTGGGATTGGCACTTACTTTGTTTTATAATTTGCCGTTTGAGCTTATTGGTATTCGCGTAAGTGATTGTTTACTTATTATTTCAGCAATTTTATCGGTAGTATCTGGTTTTCAATATTATTTAATGGCTAGACCTTATATTGAGGCAAAATAAAATGGGTAGGTTTTCTACTCATTTTTTTTGAAATAGTCTGAATATCCTTTTTGTTTAATTATTTTTGCTGGAGAGCCTGCTATGGTTAGATTATTGGAAAAACTTTTGGTTACGGTTGAATTGGCTCCAATTACGGTGTTATCACCAATAGTGACATTACCGATAATTCTAGAGCCAGGGCCTATCCATACGTGGTTTCCAATTTTTGGAGAAGTAGGTGTCGTTCCTATATTTTTGCTGATGGTTGTCATGGGATGAATTTTTAAATATTTTCCTATTTTTGTATTTTGATTGATGTAGATTGGTCCTAGGTGAATGATACATAATCCTTCTTCAATTGTATTTAGAGGTAAAAATATAGAGTACTGAATTGATTTCTTCTCAAAATGATGATTTAGAATAAAAAAATAGATTTTTCCTAGGGGATCTTTTCTACAATTATGGTAGTATTCTACTTTTCTATATAGTTTTATAAACTTAAGAATTGTTTTTAATTCTTTAGTAAAGATAGGGTAGCTATCAAAATAGAAGTCTTTTTCTATTTTGATATATCTTTTATAGTCTGATTTATTTTGTATCATGAAATCTCTTCCTTTTCTTTAATCATTATATCTAAAATATTTTCGAATGTAAAACTTTTCAATCAACAATTTTTAGAAAATTTTTTGAATAAAGTTGACTTTTGATTTAAAAAATTATACAATTGGTATTGTCAAGTGAGATATGGCCTGTTGGTGAAGTGGTTTAACACGCGCGCCTCTCAAGCTCGTATTCACGGGTTCAAACCCCGTACAGGCTACCAAATTGTTATGTTAAGCCCCTTTCGGGGTTTTTATTTTACTAGAAAAGAGGATAAAATATGGATAATGATTTAAAAAAAATGCCTAAGGTAGAGTTGCATTTGCATTTAGATGGTTCTTTGTCACTTGATTTGGCAAGTGAGTTGTCTGGACTTTCTAAGGAAGAATTGGTAGAAAAGATGGTTGCACCAGATAAATGTCAAAATTTAAGTGATTATTTAACAAAGTTTGATTTTCCTATTTCTCTTATGCAAACGAAGAAGAATTTATCGATGATTGCTTATGATTTAGTTAATAGGCTAGAAGAAGATGAAGTAATTTATGCTGAAATAAGATTTGCACCAATGTTTCACACAAAAGAGGGACTTACTATGGAAGAAGTTGTTGAGGCTGTTTTGAATGGGCTTCGGCAAAATAAAAGGGTTCAATCTAATTTGATTTTGTGTATGATGAGAGGGGCAAGTTTAGAAGATAATCAAAAGACACTTTTGTTGGCGGAGGAGTATTTAAATCGTGGTGTTTGTGCGGTTGATTTGGCTGGTGCTGAAGACAAGTATCCGATCGATGATTATTTACCTTTGTTTGATGAGGCTAGGAAAAAGGGAATTCCTTTTACCATTCATGCTGGTGAGAATGGGAGTGCGGACGAGGTTCGACGGGCTATTTTAGCGGGGGCTAGTCGTATTGGTCATGGTATTCATGCTCTTGATGATGAGAAGGTACTTTCTCTTATTAAAGAAAAAAATATTTTATTAGAAATTTGTCCAACAAGTAATGTTCAGACAAATGCTGTTTTAGATTATGCACATCATCCTATTTTTAAGTTTTATCAGATGGGAATTTTATTTAATTTGAATACAGACAATTCTTGTGTATCTCATATTTCTCTTAATGAGGAGTATTTGAAGGTAAATCATTATTTTCCTTTTTTGTATGAAGATTATGTGAAGATGAATTTAGATGCAATTGCGGCAAGTTTTTTGTCTTTGGATGATAAAAAAAATTTAGTGAAAAACTTTTATGATAATATTCACAAATAAGGGCATCTAGTGTATAATTTAGAGTGTGGTGATATTATGTATTATAGTAGTCAAGAAGAACTTTATCAAGGATTAATTCCAGCGATACATGTTAAATTAAAATTATTAAAGAAATTTAAGAATGTTGATGTTACGGAGAATGATATTTGGAATTATTTAAGAGATAGTAAATGGAAAAGTAGTGTTGATTTAACTTTATCTGATATGGTAGATGATATTCTTCATACCGATAATGATGAGTTTATTCGCTACAAGATTAAAAATAAGGAAAGTTTATTTTAAGGAGGGGGAGCAATGTTAGAGATAGTTTATATTGCTTTAGTGATTATTTTTGCAATTAGTGTACTTTTCTTTTTTCGTTTAAAAGAGAAGTTGGCTCGGGTTTTGTTTGGATTACTTTCTTGCGTTTGCATTATGATTTTTTGTATTATTTCTTATCAGCCACTTTTGGATAAGATAAATTATGGGCTTGATTTGCAAGGCGGATTTGAGGTTTTATATAAAGTTAGTCCGCTTTCTAATGATGATAAGCTAGATAGTGATATGCTTTATAATACTTATAAGTCTTTAGTGAAAAGAATTGATATTTTAGGAGTAAGTGAACCAGAAATAACAATTGAGGGTGATGATCAGATTCGCGTTAAGTTAGCGGGAGTTACGAACAAGGAAGAAGCTAGGGAAGTTCTTTCTTCAACAGCGTCTTTGACGTTTAGAGATACTTCAAATCATTTGCTTATGACTTCTGATGTATTAGGGGGGAATGCTAAAGTATCTACTGATCAAAATGGAAAGCCTGCGGTTAGTTTATCTATTAAAGATAAAGATAAGTTTTATGAGGTAACAAGTAAGGTTTCAAAGATGAGTAATAATTTGATTGTAATTTGGCTTGATTATGATGAAGAGAAGGATAGTTACTCTAGTGAAAAAGAAAAATGTGGTAGTTTATCTGATTCGCATTGTTTGAGTGCTGCTAGTGTTTCACAGGGATTTTCTAGTGATGTTATTATCAGTGGAAGTTTTACAGAGGATGAAGCTAAAAACTTAGTAGAATTAATTAATTCTGGTGCACTTCCAACAAAGTTAGAAGAAATTTCTTCTCGAACGGTAGAGGCTTCTTTTGGAGAGGCTAGTTTAAATCAGACTTTGCTTGCTGGAGTGATTGGAATTTGTATTGTTGTTTTGATTGTAACGCTAGTATATCATTTTGCTGGTTTTGTTGCATCCCTTGGTATTTTACTTTATACCGCTCTTACTTTTTTAGTGTTTTATTTGATTAATGGTGTTTTGACACTACCAGGAATTGCAGCAATGTTACTTGGAATTGGGATGGCAGTTGATGCGAATGTTATTTCCTTTGAAAGAGTAAGGGAGTTATTAAAAATTGGAAAACCTTTGCAGGAGGCTTTTCGTGAAGGAAATAAGGCTTCACTTAGCAGTATTATTGATGCAAATATTACGACAATGATTGTTGCTATTATTTTGTTTATTCTAGGAGAATCTAGTGTTAAGGGTTTTGCAACAATGCTTATTATTAGTATTATTGTGACTGTTTTGGTGATGGTTGTTATTGTAAAATTAATTGTTGGTTTGTTTGTTAAAACAGGATTTTTTGATGATAAGTTAAACTTATTTATTGGGGTTCGTAAGAAGCAAATTGTTCCTGCCGTGGATATTAGAGTTCCTTTTCAAAAATTGGAATTTGTTCGGAATCGAAAATACTTCCTTAGCTTTACTGTTTGTGTAATTATTGTTGGTGTTATTTTGTCCTTTGTTCGTGGGGTTAATTTGGGAGTTGATTTTACTGGTGGTACGACAGTTACTGTTACAAAGAATGAGTCGATTAGTTTAAAGAAAATTCAAGATGAGCTTAAGGATTTAAAATATACAGTAAAGAAATCTGAGGAGACTAAGGATGATGTTACTGTTACGATTAATGAAGTTATCGATAAAGGTCATATTCAAAAGTTATCGAAGAAAATAGAGAAGGAGTATCATACAGATACAGATATTTATACGGTTAGCAAGGTAGTTAAACAGGAACTTACTAAGAATGCAATTCAGTCTTTGCTATTTGCTTCTCTTGGAATTTTGATTTATGTTGCAATAAGATTTAAATTTAATTATGCTATTTCTGCTTTAATTGCTTTATGTCATGATGTTGTTATGATTGTTATCATTTTTTGTATTTTTAAATTAGAAATTACTAGTATTTTTATTGCTGCTATTTTGACAATTATTGGTTATTCGATTAATGACACGATTGTTACTTTTGATATGATTCGTGAAAATTATAAGAAGAAATTAAGTCAAAAGATAGGAAAGAGAAAAAAGAATATAGAAGATATTCATTTAAATGATGAAGAATTAATTGATTTAGTAAATGATAGTGTTAGAACTACTTTTACAAGAAGTGTTTTAACAACATTAACAACAATATTTCCAGTTATCTGTTTACTTATTTTTGGAGCAAAAGAAATTTTTAACTTTAATATTGCTTTATTAGTAGGATTTATCGCTGGGGTATATTCATCAATCTATATCTCTAACCAATTATGGTTGATTTTAGAGTCGAGAAGGTTGAAGAAACCAGATAAAAAAGATGATGATGATAAAGAAATTAGTGAGATAGAAATTAAGGGAGTTAATTGCTAACTTTCTTTTTTTATCTAAAATATTTTGGTTTAATTTTAATAAATATACTCTAGTTTGAATAACTAAATGATTTTTTGATAGAGACACTAGATGCTTCTTAGGAGGTATCTATTTTTTTAAAATAATCTATTTCAGTATTATTGACAGAGAAAAAAATTAAGTTTAATATGGTAATATAGTTTTGGAAGGGTGATTATGATGTTTGATGAATATAGGGATATAACAATAGAAGATTTGATTGAGAAAGTTAAGACTTATAATACGAATGAAGAGGATATTGATTTAATTAATCGGGCTTTTGATTATGCTTATAAAAAACATTTTGGGCAAAAGAGAATTAGTGGGGATGATTATATTACACATCCATTGAATGTAGCAATGATTTTAACAGATATTAATGCGGATGCAACTTGCTTGGCGGCGGCTTTGCTTCATGATACGATAGAGGATTCAGATAGTACAAAGGAAGAAGTTACGGAGTTATTTGGATCTGATGTAGCTTTGCTTGTGGATGGCGTTACTAAGATTAATCGTCTTCATTTTTCTAACGCTGGTGAGCAAATGGCAGCGAATCAAAGGAAGATATTGGTTGGTTTGTCAGAAGATGTGCGAGTAATTATTATTAAACTAGCTGATAGGCTTCATAATATGCGTACTTTATATGTTATGCCAGAAGAAAGACAGAAAAAGAAAGCTAGAGAAACTCTAGAAATTTTAACTCCTGTAGCAGATAGATTAGGAATAAATAAAATTAAAAGTGAATTAGAAGATTTATCATTACGTTACTTAAAACCAGATGTTTATTTTGATATTGTTGAAAAATTAAATGCTAAGAAAACAGAAATGGATGAAGATGTTAATGATATGCTAAAAGAAGTATCTAGTTTACTAAATGAACATCATATTAAACATGAGATATTTGGGCGAAGTAAGAGTATTTATAGTATTTATAAAAAACTAGATAAAGGGAAAAAGTTTAATGATATTTATGATATTTTAGCTCTAAGAGTTTTAGTAGACACAGAACAAGAATGTTATTTAGCACTTGGATTAATCCATTCAAAATATAAACCAGTACCGAATCGCTTTAAAGATTATATTGCTATGCCAAAGACGAATCTTTATCAATCTTTACATACAACTGTATTTGGAGTAGATGGTAAATTATTTGAGATACAACTTCGAACTTTTGAGATGCATAAAATTGCTGAATATGGTATTGCTTCTCATTGGTCTTATAAGGCTCATGGTAGTGTTAAGACAGTAAAAGATTCGATGGAGGCTAAGTTACAGATTTTTAGAAATATTATGGAATTAAATGAGGAAGCAGATACTTCGGTAGAATTTATTAATAGTATTAAAAAGGATGTTTTAACTAGTGATTCTATTTATGTTTATACGCCTAAGGGGGATGTTATTGAACTTCCAGTTGGGGCAACTCCTGTTGATTTTGCTTATCGTGTTCATAGTGAAGTTGGAAATACTTTAGTGGGAGCCATTGTTAATGAGAATATTGTTCCTCTTGATTATCACTTAAAAACGGGCGATATTATTAAGGTAAATACGAGTAAGGCCAGTCGGGGGCCTAATAAGGATTGGCTTAATTTTGTTATTACGAGTCAGGCTAAGAATAAGATTAAATCTTTTTATAGTAAATTGGATAAGGATGAGAATCTTAGTCGTGGGCAAGAGATAATTTCTGCAGAATTGAGAAAGAATGGGCTACCAATTCATGATAGTTTAACGGGAAATTCTTTGGATATGATTTTAGAAGAGTTCCATGTACAAACTTTAAATGAATTATATACTTTAGTTGGTGCAGGAAAAATAACGGCACAGGCGGTTGTTAAAGTACTTAAAAAAGAGGAAGAAAAAGAAGATGTTGCGCTTCGAATTAATGAAACTTCTAATCGTCCAGTGGTTCATAAGAATGATATTTTGGTTGAAGGAATGGATGATATTAAGGTAAATTTAAGTGGATGCTGTAAACCTATTCCGGGGGATAAGATTATTGGTTATATTACTAAGGGTTCAGGAATTACGGTTCATCGTTTGAATTGTCAAAATATTACTAATGTGGATGAGCGTTTAATTCAGGTGAAGTGGAATAATGATTCATCTAAGAAATATTTTGCGGATTTAATTGTTCATACGAATACTTCGGATAATTTACTTGATATTATTACGAAGGCTAGTTTAAATAATATTATTATTGATAGTATTTCTACAATTAATAAGAGTGAGTATAAGGTATATCGTTTAACAATATTGGTAGAAAATACTTTAAAGTTAGATAAGTTTATGGTCGATTTGACGAATTTGCCTTTTACTTTGAAAGTAGAAAGATTATTAAAATGAGATAAAAGTTAATATATTATTAAAAGTTAGAAAATATAATATTTATAGTTTCTTCTTTTTTTTTGAGGTTAACTTATGATTGATAAAAAGCCTTAAAGCACTAGACAAAAAGCGTTTGTCGTAGTATAATATAGAGCCATGACCAAAAAGAATACAATATAATTTGCATTTTTGTGAATTAAGGGGGGAGTGTAATGAAAGAAATTGAATTTATTTATCAAAAAGCTATGGATAAATTAAAATTTAAATTTGATTCTCTTTTAGAAGAATTTTCTGAATTTAAGGAAAATAATCCAATTGAACATATTAAATATCGAATAAAAAAAATGGATAGTATTGAAGGAAAATTAAAAAGGAAGGGAAAGGAATTTAATTTAGAAAATATACAATCTTTGAATGATATTGTTGGAGTTAGGGTTGTTTGCTCATTTTTGAGTGATGCTTATGAAATGATAGAATGGGTAAATCAGGATGATGAGATTAAAATTTTAAGTACAAAAGATTATATTAATTATCCTAAGGATAATGGATATCGAAGTTATCATTTTAATATTGAGATTCCTATATGGTTTCAAGGAAAAGAAATTTATGTTAAAGCTGAAATTCAAATTAGAACTATTGCTATGGATATGTGGGCTAGTCTTGAACATAAAATTTGGTATAAGAAGGGAATCACGTTACCTAAAGATATTGAAAATGAGATATTAAGTGCTAATCAACTTTGCATGCATGTGGATACTTATTTGAATAAATTAGCTACTCAAGATAATTATCATAATCAAAAAAAATGTTTACAGGTTCCAGTTCCTCAAGATAAAAGATACGAAATAGAGAAGATGAAGTATCAATATGCAATGGAGAGTATAAAACAGATTGTTTTATCTTTGTCGGATGGCTATAATCTTCAAAATTTAGTTAATCCAATTGAACATATTAATAGTAGATTAAAGAATGATGAAGCTATTTATTTTAAGTTGAGTCGTTTTGGACATGAATTTACAGTTGACAATATGAATCAATATGTTAATGACGTTGCAGGAGTTCGTATTGTTTGTTCGTTTTTGAGTGACTTAGAAGAAATTGTTCATTTATTTAAAGGAGACTTTGATAATGAAAATGGATTTGAAAAGTTAGGAATTCAAATTGTGGAAGAAAAAGATTACGTTACTTCGCCTAAAAAAAGTGGATATCGTGCTTATCATTTCTTGTTAAATGTTCCATTGTTTTTGAATCATGGATTAGAATATGTGAAGGTTGAAGTTCAGATTCGGACAATTGCGATGGATATGTGGGCCAGTCTTGAACATAAGTTGTGTTATCATAAAGAGGTTGATGAAGCTGTTTCTAATAAATTGTTAAGTTTAGCAGATACTATTATGACAATTGATGATAGAATGGATAGTAATATTAAAAAATCAAGGGAACTTATCAAAATGAAAAAGAAGGATTAAAATACTTAACTTATGGTAGGTATTTTTTTTCTTTTTTTCTCTGGAGAGAAGCTATTTTATTTTGGTGATTCGAGATGAAATTTCTTCTTATAGAAAAGTATTTTATTTAAGAAAAAAATTTTTTCAGTATTTTTCTTTTCAAAAAAAGACAAAAGGTGTTTACTTAAATTTTTAATTTGATATAATTAGAATAGATAATAGGAATGATTATTATCAATAAAGATGAAAAGGAGAGGATTTTGTGAGCAGTATTTATGTGACAAGTGAAATAGGAAAGTTAAAGAAAGTTTTACTACATCGTCCTGGAAATGAGTTACTTAATCTAACACCAGATACGCTTAGTGAGCTGTTATTTGACGATATTCCTTATTTAAAAGATGCTCAAAGGGAGCATGATGCTTTTGCTCAAGCACTAATTGATAATGGGGTAGAAGTTGTTTATTTGGAGGATTTGGTTAGTGAAGTAATTGCTAGTGATGAAGAAGTAAGAGATAAATTTATTAAGCAATTTATTTATGAGGCTGGGATTACAACAATTAAGTATAGTACATTAACGTATCATTTTTTGGATAATATTAAAGATCCTAAAAAGTTGGTTTTAAAGACGATGGAAGGAATTCAGATTCGAGATATTCCTAAGAGAAAAAGAGAAGTAGAAAAGACTTTGGTTGATTTGGTTGAAGAACCTGAGAAGTTTATTGCGCCTCCTATGCCAAATTTATATTTTACTAGAGATAATTTTGCTAGTGTAGGTCGAGGGGCTAATTTGAATCGTATGTATTCTGTTACGAGAAATAGAGAATGTATTTATGCAGAGTATGTATTTCGTTATCATCCTGATTTTAAAGAATGTCCATTATATTATGATCGAAGTTATCATTGGCATACTGAAGGTGGAGATTTCTTAAATATTAATAATAAGGTAGTTGCTGTTGGAATTTCTCAACGTACTGAGCCGGCGGCGATTGATCAATTGGCGAAGAATTTCTTTCGTGACCCAAGGTGTGAGATTGAAACTATTTTAGCTTTTAATATTCCAGTATCGCGTGCTTTTATGCATTTGGATACGGTATTTACGCAAATTGATAAATATACATTTACTTATCATCCTGGTATTTCGGATACATTACAGGTGTTTGAAATTACGGAAGGGTTTGATCCAACAACTTTTGAGGACTTGAACGTTAAAGAGTTAAAGGGAAGTTTGAAGGAGATATTGGAAAAATACTTACATCATCCGGTTACTTTGATACCGTGTGCTGGTGGAGATAAAGTTGCATCAGAACGTGAGCAATGGAATGATGGGTCAAATACGTTGTGTATTGCTCCTGGAGTTGTTGTTGTGTATGATCGAAATAATGTTACAAATGATGCTTTACGTAGAGCAGGAATTCAAGTTATTGAAGTGCATGGTTCTGAACTTGGTCGTGGACGTGGGGGTCCTAGGTGTATGTCTATGCCACTTGTAAGGGAGGATGTACAATGGTAGATTTAAGAGGAAGAGATTTTTTAAAGTTATTAGATTTTACTCCAATGGAAATTAGACATTTATTGGATGTCGCTAAGACGTTAAAGAAACAGAAAAGAAATGGAGAATCTCATCGTTATTTAAAAGGAAAACAAATCGCTATGATTTTTGAAAAAGATTCCACTAGGACAAGATGTGCTTTTGAAGCAGGTGCTCATGATCTTGGGATGGAAGCAACATATTTAGGACCAACTGGTTCTCAAATGGGGAAAAAAGAAACAATTGAAGATACAGCTAGAGTATTAGCAAGTATGTATGATGGAATTGAATATCGAGGATTTGATCAAGAAATTGTTGAATCATTAGCAAAATACAGTAAAGTTCCAGTATGGAATGGACTTACTAATGAATTTCATCCAACACAAATGCTTGCTGATATTATGACAATTCAAGAAGAATTTGGTAATTTAAAGGGAAGAAAATTAGTCTTTTGTGGTGATGCTAGAAATAATGTTGGAAATTCTTTAATGGTTGTATGTGCTAAATTGGGTATGCATTTTGTTTGTTGTGCACCTAAAAATTTATGGCCAGAAGAAAATTTAACAGATGAATGTCGTAAAATTGCAGAAGGAACTAGTGCAAAAATAGAAATGACAGAAGATATTATGGAAGGTACTAAAAATGCGGATGCTATTTATACTGACGTTTGGGTTTCTATGGGAGAGCCTATGGAGTTATGGGAGGAAAGAATTAAATTATTAAGCCCATATCAAGTTAATGCTAAAGTAATGAAAAATGCGAAAAAAGAAGCTATTTTCTTACATTGTTTACCTTCTTTTCATAATAATGAAACAACGATTGGAAAACAAATTGAAGAAAAATTTGGAATTAAAGAAATGGAAGTTACAGATGAAGTATTTGAATCTAATCAGTCAAGAGTATTTGAAGAAGCTGAGAATAGATTACATACAATAAAAGCTGTAATGTTGGAGACGTTGAAAAAATGAGTAAAATAGTAATAGCGTTAGGTGGAAATGCGCTTGGAAAAACTCCACAAGAACAACATGATTTAATTGAAAAAGCAGTAAAACATATTGTTGACTTAGTAGAAGATGGGAACCAAATTGTTATAACTCATGGTAATGGACCACAAGTAGGAATGATATATGACTCTATGCAAAAAGAGAATATGCCTTTTGCCGAAAGTGGTGCTATGTCCCAAGGATATATTGGTTATCAACTACAACAAACATTAAAAGATGAACTTAATAATAGAGGAATTGAAAAAAGCGTTGTAACGGTAGTTACACAAGTTGAAGTTGACCCTAAGGATAAGGCTTTTAAAAATCCTACCAAACCTATTGGAGAGTTCTTAACTAAAGAAGAAGCAACGAAAAGAGCAAAAAAAGACAAAGCAGTTTATAAAGAAGATTCTGGAAGAGGATATCGTAAGGTTGTTGCTTCTCCAATGCCAAAGAAGATTTTGGAATTGAATACGATTTTTAAATTAGTTAATGATGGTACGATTGTCATTGCTTGTGGTGGTGGTGGCGTTCCTGTTGTTATGACTAAAAAAGATGGTTATGAAGGAATAGATGCTGTTATTGATAAAGATAGAACAAGTGCATTACTTGCTAAAGAAATTAATGCTGATGAGTTATTAATTCTAACGGCAGTAGATCAAGTTTCTTTAAACTTTAATAAAAAGAATGAAGAAAAATTATCAAAATTATCAGTATCAGATGCAAGAGTTGCTATTAGAAACGAAGAATTTGGTGAAGGAAGTATGTTACCAAAAATTGAAGCAGCATGTTATTTTGCTTCAAAAACAGGAAAGAAAGCTATAATTTCTTCTTTAGAGAAAGCAAGAGATGCAATTGATGGTAAAAATGGTACATTAATTTATCAAGATGAGGTACAAGAAAAATCAAAAAAGAAAAGAATATCTTTTTCTTTAAGTGCATTTACAATTATTTTAATCTTGATTTATTTACTAGCAGCAGCAACACATATTCTTCCAACAGCTCAATTTGATGGAGATAAGATTGTTAATGGTAGTGGAGTTGTTGGGGCTACTTTATCACAAGCCTTACTAGCACCAATTAAAGGCTTTGGAGATGCTATTGATATTTGTGTTTTTGTACTTATTTTAGGATCATTCTTAAAAATAGTTAATTCAACAAATGCAATAGAAACGGGAATTCAAGTATTAATAAAAAAATTACATGGACATGAATTAATATTAATACCTATTTTAATGATTTTATTTTCAATAGGTGGAACAACATATGGAATGTTAGAAGAAACTGTTGGATTTTATGCTCTACTTGCCGCTGCGATGGTAGCAGCAGGAATGGATACTATTGTATCATCAGCAATTGTTTTATTAGGTGCAGGTTCTGGTGTGTTAGGATCAACAGTAAATCCATTTGCAGTTGGTGTTGCCGTTGATGCGGCAAAGTCGGTTTTACCAGCAGGAACTACAATTAATCAAGGTGTTATCATTGGATTAGGTGCAATTTTATGGATTACAACATTATTAATTTCAATTATATTTGTAATGTCGTATGCTAAGAAAGTAATTGCCAAAAAAGGATCAACAATTTTAAGTCTACAAGAAGTTAAAAATATGGAAGCAACATATGGAGATGAAGGAATTGGTAAGAAGAATGTTCAATTATCAGGAAGACAAAAATTAACTTTAATTCTTTTTGCATTTACTTTTGTTATCATGATTATTAGTTTTATTCCATGGGAAGATTTTGGCGTTACATTATTTGCCGATTCTAAATTTATTGGCTTATCTTGGCTTGTTGGTTGCCCGTTAGGACAATGGTACTTCCAAGAAGCAACTTTATGGTTTTTAATGATGGCTATAATTATTGCTATTGTAAACAAAATGTCAGAACATGAAATAGTTGATAAATTGGTTGATGGAGCAGATGATATGGTAGGTGTTATTTTAATCATTGCTCTTGCTCGTGGTGCATCAGTTTTAATGAGTCAGACTTATTTAGACAATTATTTAATTTATAATGTATCAAAAGTATTAGAAATGGTACCAAGAATAGTATTTGCTCCTCTTAACTATATTTTCCACGTTGGATTATCCGTATTAGTTCCATCAAGTAGTGGGCTTGCTACATTATCCTCACCAATCATGGCACCACTTGCACAGAAAGTAGGATTTAGTGTAGAAACTACAATTATGGAAATGGTAGCAGCTAATGGTTTTGTTAATTTATTTACTCCAACTTGTGGAGCTATCATGGGAGGACTTGCTCTTGCAAAAGTTGAATATACAAGTTGGTTAAAATGGGTATCAAAAGTGCTTGTTTGTATAGCCCTTACTAATATCTTAATATTAACTATAGCAATGCTTATTTTATAAAAACCTTAGAAAAGACTTTAAAAAGGTCTTTTTTTATGTTATTCTTATTTTAGAGAGTAGGTGAATAAAAATGAGAAGATATAGAAATTTTTTAAGGTTATGTTGTTTTTTAATAATTACTGTTTTAATTACAGGATGTATGAGAAAAGAACAAGAAGAACTTACATTAGTAACTGAGGCTGGATTTGCTCCTTATGAATATTATTCTAATGGAGAGATTGTTGGAGTGGATATTGAAATTGCTCAAAAGATAGCAAAAAATTTAGGAAAGAAATTAGTAATTAAAGATGTTGCTTTTGATTCTATTATTAACGAAGTAAAAACGAAAAAAAGTGATATTGGTGCAGCAGGAATTTCTTATACAGAAGAAAGGGCAAGAGAGGTAGCTTTTACAGATAATTATTCTGTTTCAAAACAGGTTATTATAGTAAATAAAAATAGTTACATTACTTCTAAAGAAAATTTAGTGGGTAAAGTTGCTGTTCAACTAGGAACAACAGCGGATAGTTATTTAACCAAAAATACTAATGTTACATTGATTCGGGAGAAGAAGTTTTTAGCAGCAATTCAAGACTTAAAGGATGGTAAAGTAAATGCAGTTGTAATGGATGAATTACCAGCAAAAAAACTAATCACTTCTGATATGAAAATACTAAGTGAACCATTAGTTACAGATAGTTATGGGATGGTTGTTGCAAAAGAAAATACTGAATTATTAGAAAGTTGTAATAAAGTAATAAAACAGATGAAAGAAAGTGGAGAAATAGATAAGATTCTTTTAAAACACATGGGGCAATCTGATGAAATAGAAGAAAAAACTAGTGTTTTTGACAGATTTTATCAGAGCGTAATCTATGATAATAGATATCAATATATTTTAGAAGGATTAAAAAATACACTAATTATTGCAGTAGGTGCTGTTATATTAGGTATTTTATTAGGAACGCTTTTAGCGTTTATCAGACATTATCATGATGAAACAGGGTACTTAAAAGTTTTAAATGCTATTTCGAAAGCTTATATTCATATCATAAGAGGAACTCCTAGTATATTACAGTTAATGATTATTTATTATGTTATTTTTAAAAATGTATCTATTTCTATAGTATTAGTAGGAATTCTTGCTTTTGGAATTAATAGTGCAGCTTATGTTGCTGAAATAATTAGAGCAGGCTTAAACTCTGTTGATAAGGGCCAAGTAGAAGCTGGATATGCACTTAGTTTAAATTATCGACAAGTAATGATGAAAATAGTTTTTCCACAAGCAATAAGAAATATTTTACCAGCACTAGGAAACGAATTTATAACATTAGTAAAAGAAACATCCGTTGGGGCATATATTGGTATAGTGGAATTAACTAAAGCTAGTGATATTATTGCTTCTAGGACATATGATTATTTTTTCCCATTAATTTTAATTGCAGTAATCTATTTTGCGATTACCTTTAGTTTAAGCAAATTAATTAGCATAATGGAAAAGAGGCTTAATTATGTTAGAAATTAAAAATATAAAGAAAAGTTTTTCAAAAAAAAGAGTTTTAAAAGGAATATCTCTAACGGTTGAAAAAGGGGATATTATTGGGATAATAGGACCATCAGGATGTGGAAAGTCAACCTTACTTAGGGCTATTAATTATTTAGCACCACCAGATGATGGAAGTATTGTTTTTGAAGGAAATAAAATAGAAGCAAAATCAAATTTAATTTCTATTAGAAGAAAAATTGGGATGGTTTTTCAACAATTTAATTTATTTGAAAATATGACAATTTTAGAAAATATTATCTTATCTCCAGTAGAAACAGGAATAATGACGAAGAATGAGGCTATAAAAGAGGCTAAACAATTTCTTAAAAAGATTGACTTAATCGATAAGAAAGACTTCTATCCTTCACAGTTATCAGGAGGACAAAAACAGAGAATTGCTATTATAAGATCTCTTATGATGAAACCAGAACTTATGCTTTTTGATGAACCAACTTCAGCTCTTGATCCGGAAATGATTGGGGAAGTAACTAATTTAATGAGAGAAATTGCTAATGAAGGGATGACAATGATTGTAGTATCTCATGAGATGAACTTTATCAAGAATTTTTGTACAAAAGTAATTTTTATGGAAGGAGGAAAAATATTAGAAGAGGGAACTTCTAATGAAATCTTTAATTCTCCTAAATGTGAGGCTTTAAAAAATTTTTTATCAAAAGTAGAAAATATTTAGTAAGAAGTAGAAAATATTTGGTATTCGAGGAAGAAAAGGTATTTTCTTCTTTTTTCGTCATATTTTTTATTAGGTGAGAAAGTTGAAAAAAATGTTTTTATTTGTTGTTCTTTTTCTAGTTGGTGTGTCTTTTTGTTTTGCTTTAGAAGAGGATAATTCTTCAAATGGTAGTATGGATAGTACAGAGATGGCTAGTAATGCGAAGAGTGCAATTATGATTGAGGCATCAACGGGGAAGATTCTTTATGAGAAAAATAAAGATGAAAAACTACCAATGGCATCTATGACAAAAATGATGACTTTGCTTTTAATTATGGAAGAAATTGATGCTGGTCGTTTGAAGTGGGATGAGATGATTACTACTTCTGAGCATGCGGCTTCGATGGGAGGGTCTCAAATTTTTCTTGAAGTAGGAGAAAAAATGAGTGTTGAAGATTTGGTTAAGGGAATTTGCATTGCATCAGGAAATGATGCTAGTGTTGCGATGGCTGAGAGAATAGGTGGTACAGAAGAAAAATTTGTGGTGCTTATGAATAAAAAGGCAGAAAAGTTAGGGCTTTCCAATACTCATTTTGAAAATGCTTGTGGTTTAGATAGTGATAATCATTATTCTAGTGCTAATGATATGAGTGTGATAGCAAGGGAACTTGTAAAGCATAAAAAAATATTGGAATTTTCTGGAATATATGAAGATTATTTGAGGAAAAATACGGAAAAAAGTTTTTGGCTTGTAAATACAAATAAGTTAGTAAGGTATTATCAAGGGGTAGATGGTTTAAAAACAGGATATACAAAAAAGGCTGGATATTGTATTACAACAACGGCTAAGAGAAGTAATATGCGATTAATTACGGTTGTGATGGGGGAACCTAGTTCCGCTGTTCGTAATAGGGAGACAACAGAAATGTTAAATTATGGTTTTAATACTTATGAGGTTTCTACTTTAATTGATGAAAAAGTGAAATTAAAAAAGCAAAAAGTATTATTAGGAAAAAAAGATAGTGTAGAGATTGTTCCACTTTCTAGTGTTAAGATATTGAATTCTAAATCTAGTGAGAAAAGGAATGTCCGCTATCAATTAGAAATGAAAAAAATTAAAGCACCAGTTAAGGTTGGAGATGAAGTTGGTAAGGTTCTCTTAATAGAAGATGGAAAAGTGATTGAAGAAATTGGGGTTACAGTTAAAGAAAATGTGGAGAAGTTAAATTTATTGATGGTTTATTATCAAGAATTTTTAGGAATGATGAGGGGCGGAGTATAAAATATTTACAGAATAATGAATCTATGTTATATTAATCTTGGTGATGTTTGATGTCAAAGTATTATTTAGTGGCTGCTTATTATGATGGAAAGAATTTTGTTAATGAAGTGCAAATTGATGATTTAGGAGAATATTCTCTAAAGAGTTTACGGGATATTGATTTGTTTACTTCTTCTCATTCCCTACAAGAGATTATTCATATTTTGGAAAAGTATTATGATATTGATCCAAGGAGTTCTGTTTCTGTTAAGCGATATAAGAATGTGAATGCTACTCCCGATTATTATAAAGCAATAATTTCTAATAAGAAGTATAATGAAACTATTTTGGATATGCAAGAAATTACTTATGCTATATCTGGACATAGGATGAGGACTTTGGCTGTTTTTCGGGATAGTTCACTTTTTAAAGAAGAGTTTTTGAAACTTGATTATATGTTAAAAAGTAAGGATATGGCTAAATTTAAGGAGGTTTATCCATATGATAATCAGTTTTCTTTGGTGGTTAGTCGATATATGTCAGATGCTTATGATAATGATTTTGAAAGAGAAAAAGATTATGAAACTATTCAAAATGAGTTTTCTCGATATAAGACGTTTCGTTCTTGGATAGTTAATCAGGATAAGTTAAAGCGGTTTCAAAATCAAACAAGTAGAGTAAGAAAAAGTGTTAAGGTTAGAAATACTAAAGAAGTATCAAAGGGTGGCAGAAGTACTATAGAGGAATATGAGGAAGAGTATAATCAACAGTTTATGGAGAAAAATTCTGTTTCTTATGATAGTTATCAGACTAGAAAACATAATTTATCTCATTTAGAATCTGATAAAGAAGAATTTTTAGATGAAGAAGAGTTTAAGGCTATGGATGATGGAAGTGGCAGGTGGAGATAATGGTTTCAAATGAACAAAGAGCAAAAATGTTAATGCGATTAAGAGTAATTTTAGATGTTATTCATAGTTGTCGTAATATTCCTGAAGTTTCTAAGAAGACAGATATTTCAACGAGTGTTATTCAGCGATATTTGAATAATAAAGAGATGCTTATGGAACTTTTTGGAGATACTAAAATGGCGGAAGCTTGTTATGAAAAAAATCAGTTATGGCTTAGAGAGGCTAAAATGGTTGGAAATCGAAATGGGGGAGTTATCTCTCAAAAAAAACATGGTTATGCTAAAGTTAAAGGTGGTAAATTTAATGGGAGTGGTACTTTGGAGGGATGAGTACCTCTTCTTTTTTTGCCTTTTTTAAAGTTCTTGCTAAATTATGGAATTCATAGTATAATTTTGTTAGTAAAATGCTAAAGAAGTGGGGTGTACTCATGAAGAAGAATAGTTTTATTGAGGGGACGATTGTTGCTACTTTAGGTATTATTTTGGTTAAGATAATTGGTATTATTTATGTTATTCCTCTTAATGCAATTATTGGGGAACAGGGTGGTGCTTTATATGGGTATGGTTATACTATTTATCAGTTATTTTTAAGTATTTCTAGTGCTGGTTTTCCCTTTGCGATTAGTAAGATTACGAGTGAGTATAATGCTTTAGGGTATAAGAAGGCAATTGCGAATACTTATCGAATTTCTTTGAAATTGATTTCGGTAATTTCACTTCTTATTTTTCTTGTTTTATTTATTTTTGCACCTCAGATAGGGAAGTTGATTGTTGGTAGTGCGACGGAAGGAAATACTTATTCTGATATTAGTTTTGTAATTCGAATGGTTTCTTTTGCTATATTGGTTGTTCCTTTTTTGGGGGTTACGAAGGGGTTATTGCAAGGGTATAAGTATATTACGCCTTATTCAATTAGCCAGGTTATTGAGCAGGTAGTTCGGGTTATTATTATTTTAGTGGGGACTTATGTTTCTTTAAAGGTATTTCATCTTCCTTTAAAGGTTGGGGTTGGTATTGCTGTGTCTGCTGCTTTTTTTGGAGGATTAGCAGCTTATCTTTATTTGAAGGTTAAGATAAAGCAGGCTAAGTTGCTGCCTAAGAGAGTAGAAGCGGATGAAGTAGTAATTTCTTCAAAAGAGATTATTCGAAAAATACTGATGTATTCTGTTCCTTTTATTTTAATTAGTTTGGTAAATAATCTTTATACAACTGTTGATATGATTTTGTTGTCTCGGACAATGAATGATATTTTGAAGTTGAATCATACGGTTGTTGATGCTATTGTTGGGGTTTATACTACTTGGGGGATAAAGTTAAATAATATTATTTTAGCTGTTTCGACAGGGCTTGTTACGAGTTTGATTCCTAATATTGTAACTTCTTTTACGAAGGGGGATATGCATGATGTTAATGATAAGTTTAATAAAGCAATTCAGTGTGTGTTGTTAGTGATTGTTCCAATGACGATTTTTTTATCTCTTTTGGTAAAGCCAGTATGGACTTTATTTTATGGAAATAGTTATTATGGGCCTATTGTTTATCAGTACTTTGTTTATACGGCTTTATTTGGAGGTGTTTATACCATTATTGTTAATACTTTGCAGGGAATTAATAAGTATAAGTTAGTGATCGCTACTGTAATGATAGGGCTTGTTACTAATGCTATTTTGGATGTTCCTTTGATGATTCTTTTTGATAAGATGGGATTTAATGTTAGTTATGGAGCGATTACTGCGGCTTTAATTGGCTATACGTTATCTATTTTTGTTTCTCTTTTGGTTCTTAAAAATAAATATCATTTTCGATTTGATAATACTAAAAAGCGGTTACCTAAGTATTTGGTTTCATGGTTAATCTTTATTTTGGTAATTAGAATACTGAAATTGTTTATTCCATTTTCTTTAAAGGGAAGATTTATTCAGATCCCTATTTTAATGGTTTATGGTGTGGTTAGTTTCTTTATTTATTTTTATTTAAATTATAAGAATGGGAATATTCGGGTTGTGTTTGGAAATAAGATTAATCGGAAATTGAAAAAATATTTGCATTAAAATACTTCATTTATTTTTATCTTTTGTGTAAGGTAAGAAGTAAGGTTAAGTATTTTTTTTTGTCTAATATTGTTCTTTTTTCTTTCTTCTCTTTTTCTTTTTTAGTTAATAAAATGTATTAGGTGATACGAAATGAATGGACTTACAAAGAACGAGGTAATTGAATCTAGAAAGAAATATGGAACGAATGAAATTACGATGGGGAAGAAAGATAGTTTTTTTAGTCTTTTTCTTGAAAGTTTGGGAGATCCAATCATTAAGATTTTGCTGATTGCTTTAGCGATTAAGACTTTATTTTTGTTTCAAGATTTTGATTGGTATGAAACTATAGGAATTGTTATTGCAATTATTTTGGCTTCTCTTATTTCAACGATTAGTGAATATGGTTCTTCTAAGGCGTTTGACCGAATGATGAAGGATGCTTCTAGGATGAAGTGTCGGGTGATGCGAGAAGGAAGAGTACAGGAAGTTTATGCAAATGAAGTTGTTGTGGGGGATATTCTTTGTTTAGAATTGGGGGATAAGGTTGGCGCAGATGGTGTTATTGTTAAGGGAAGTTTAGAAATTGATGAGTCCATGATTAGTGGGGAAGCGGCTAGTGTTTCTAAAGGTAAGGGAGCAGTTGTTTATCGGGGATGTGTTGTTTTAGAAGGATATGCTTTAATTCGGGTAGATAAGGTGGGAAATAATACTTATTATGGGAGAATGGTTGAAGAATTAGGAGAAAATAGTGGAACTTCGCCATTAAAAGAAAGATTAAATGCTTTGGCTATTTCTATTAGTAAATTAGGTTATTTTGGGGCTTTTTTGGTGAGTGTAAGTTATTTATTTAGTAAAATTGTGATTGCTAATGGTTTTCAATTTGGTAAAATTATGGCAACATTAAGTAATTTTTCTCTTGTTTTTGCTTATCTTTTGCATGCTCTTACTCTTAGTGTTACGGTTATTGTTGTTAGCGTGCCAGAAGGGTTGCCGCTTCTTGTTAATTTGGTTTTATCTTCAAATATGAAGCGTATGCTGAAAAGTCATGTTTTGGTTAGAAAATTGGTAGGAATAGAGACTGCTGGAAGTTTAAATTTATTATTTACGGATAAGACTGGGACAATTACAAAGGGATGTTTAGAGGTTGTTGGTGTGATGTTAGGTAACGGGCATTTTTTAGGGCAGAATCATCAATTTGAATCTAGGTATCAAAAATATTTTGTGCATAGTCTTTTTTATAATAATGAAAGTGTTTATGATAAGGAAACGGAAACTTCTATTGGGGGAAATATTACGGATAGGGCTATTATGAATTATTTAAAAATATCATCTCTTGATGGAGGAAAGATTTTAAGACAAACGCGTTTTTCTAGTGATTATAAGTATTCTTGTTCTCTTGTTTTAGATGAAGGAAAGAAATATCGCTACGTTAAGGGAGCACCGGAGGTATTGATTCCTAAAATATCACGTTATTTGGATGATGAGGGGTTTAAGAAGTTATTTTTACATAAGGAGGGGATAGAGAAAAAATTAAAAGAAATAACAGAGATGGGAAATCGGGTTTTGGCTGTTTGTTACGGAGAAGGGGAGAAGGCTGATTTAGAAGATTTGGTTTTGATTGGCTTTTTGATGATAAGAGATGATATTAGACAGGAAGCTCATCAGGGGATTGCTTTAATCCAAGGTGCCGGAGTTCAGACGGTAATGATTACAGGAGATAATCAAGGAACCGCCCTTTCTATTGCAAAAGAATCTGGTATTTTGGAATATGATGGCGTCGTGCTTAGTAGTTTGGAGTTATCTAAAATGAGTGATGAAGAGGTTGCGAAAATCATTCCTCGTTTATCGGTTTTGTATCGGGCGATGCCAAGTGATAAGAGTAGATTGGTGGATATTGCAAAATCTCTAGATTTGGTTGTAGGAATGACGGGGGATGGGGTTAATGATGCTTTGGCTTTAAAAAAGGCAGATGTTGGTTTTGCAATGGGAAGTGGAACAGAAGTAGCAAAAGAGGCTGCGGATATTGTGATTCTTAATGATAATATTGCTTCAATAGCGTCTTCGATTCTTTATGGAAGGACGATTTTTAAAAGTATTCGTAAGTTTATTATTTTCCAATTAACGGTTAATCTTTGCGCTGTTAGTATTTCAATTATTGGTCCTTTTATTGGAATAGGAGCTCCTGTTACCGTCATTCAGATGTTATGGATTAATATGGTGATGGATACTTTAGCAGGACTTGCGTTTTCTTTTGAGCCGCCAATTCTTGATTATATGAAGGAAAAACCAAAGAAGAGACGAGAAGGTATTATTAATTCTTATATGTTAAATGAAATTATCATTACGGGGGTTTATTCTTCTTTGGTTTGTTTAGTTTTTTTGAAAGTCGATTTTGTTAAAAATTTATTTCGCTATAGTCCAGATAATCGTTATTTGTTGACTGCTTTCTTTGGTTTGTTTATCTTTATGAGTATTTTTAATAGTTTTTCTGCTAGGACGGTAAGGTTGAATATACTTTCTAATATTTTTAAAAATAAAATGTTTATTGTTGTTACTTTATTTGTTATTTTGGTACAGATTGTGATGATTTATTGTGGGGGGAGTTTATTTCGGACTTCAGGATTAACCTTGAAAGAGTTTATGGTTATGCTTATCTTTGCTGTAACTGTTATTCCAGTAGATATGATTCGAAAACTTTTCTTTCGAAGAACGAGAATGAAGATGGGGGTATAAAAAAACATCCCGTAAGGGATTGTTTACATCATATACATATTGTTGTCTGGTTCGTTGTTATAGTTTTGATTCGCATATGGGGTTTCTATTCTTGTTAGGCGTTGGTCTAGTCTTTTGACTTGTCTTTCTAAGCGACTGATTCTTTCATTTATATCATTCCATTGGTTAATGGAGTAGTTATTGTTATTTTGGGGTATCATGGGGCCTGGAACTTGATTCATAAATCCTCCTGGCATGTTTGGTAAGATGCCACTATAACCATAACTATTGTAATACATATCTCTGTTATCCAATCTTATTCCCTCCTTGTTTGTTCAATTTATTATATGTTTTGATTTAGAATGTTGTTATAAATTTGAAAAAAACTCTTTGGTTTTATGCGTTAAAATACTTAAAAATTATTTTTCTTATTAGAAAAAGGGAAAATAGATAAAATAAAAGACTCTCTTTCTTTTTTAGAGAGCGCTATTTTATTTTAATGAAATAAATAGGGATAAAGCAAAGAAGGCAAAACCTAAAACGAAGGTTAATCTGCTTACGAATAGTTCAAGGCCTCTTTCTTTTCTGTTTGCAAATAATTCAGAATTACCACCTTGAATGATTTGACCAGCAGATTCTGCTTTTCCACTTTGTAGTAAGACAATTATAATTAACAATACTGAAATAATCAATAATGCAATTTCCATTATATTCCTCCTGTTCGCATACATTATAGCATATTCCGCCTATCTAGACAAGAGAATGTTAATTTTTTCTTAAAATTTCCAAAAAAGTGTTGACACTATCCATTCTAGTTGGTATAATTTATCTTGTTGATGGGGAATTAGCTCAGCTGGCTAGAGCATCTGCCTTGCACGCAGGGGGTCAAGGGTTCGAATCCCTTATTCTCCACCATATTTTTTTCGGGAAGTAGCTTAGCTTGGTAGAGCGCTACGCTTGGGACGTAGAGGTCGCAGGTTCAAATCCTGTCTTCCCGACCATGAAGAAATATGTTACTACTCTGATGGGTAGTTTTTTTTGAATTTTGTTGTAAGCAAAGTTTGGTGTATGTTATAATAGGGCTATGAAGTTTAATTTTATTATAAGTTAGGAGGAGGAAAAATGGAAAGAAATAGGTATGGTCAATATTTTAAATCTGCTATTGATTATCAAGTAAGTTATTTTTATAAACATGTGTCATCAAGTGGATATGTTACTGAAACTGGCGAATTTATTAAGACTTGTGGTGTGTCTTCGCTAGTTGATAAAAGAAGATTAAGGCATAGACAACCCACCAAAAGAGAACTTATAGAAAATGTAAGAAATTTGAATTCGTGGGGATTTAGAGTAAGTATCGATAATGATATGATTATTGGAAAAGATGGAGCATTAATAACACTAATTGATAAAGATGTTAACCTTGATGATTTGATAAGAAGTTCAGAGTTTATTCAACAATTAATTTCCGAAGGATACCAGTTAAAAATAGGTGATGGTTATTCTGAAAAATCATTATATCCTGGATATGAAGAATATCAAACAAATATTATCCAAAAGAAAAATAAAGGAGATGTAGCTACAAAAAATGGATTATATTGTATAAATTTTAAAGATTTTTTTGTTCCAATTGAAAATTTAAAGTATACTGATAATGCAAATTTATTAAGAATTTTAAGCGGTAAAGATTCTATTCTTTCAATGGTGCAAGAAAATAAAGGTAGAAGTAAGTAAAGTAAGATGGCTAATTATTTTTAGCTTATCTTTTTGCTTATTATTAGTAATTTTATCTATTTTAATAATTTTGTGCATTTTATATAGAAATAAGTAGTAGTTAACTACAAAAAAATACTATCTTTAGTACATTACGAATTATAAATGCTTTGTCGATGTTTTTATTTTTTATCTATGAAGAAATATGTTGCTACAATATGTTGCTACTCTGACGGGTAGTTTTTTTGTGCCTTAAACTAAGAAAAAAGTCATTATCAGTATTTTACTAAACTACTGGAAAAATGAATAAAAGAATTGCAAATTTGTGGAAAAAATAGTAAAATAACTATTATGAAAGGAAGATTAGTGATGAAAAAGGAAGAAAATGAAAAAAAAGTAAATAAGACAACTGCTTCTAAGAAAGCGACGTCGTCATCTTCTAAAACTGGTACTTCAAAGAAGAGTACTACAAAAAAAGAGGAGAATATGAATAAGATAAGTTCTAGTAAGAAAAAAGAGAATTTGTCTGAGGAAAAAAAAGATGTTTTAGAGAATGAAGAAATTCTAGAGGATACTTCTTTAAATGATGCTGATTTAAAAGATTTTGAAGAAGGAGTTACTATAGAAGATAATAAGGAGAAAAAGAGAAAGATAAAAATGTCGGACTTACTTTTGTTTGTTGGATTACTTATTGTGATTTTGTTGGGATGTTTACTTATGAATGGGGGTAAGGAAGAGGTATCTTATCAGCTTCCTCTTACTTTAGCAGGAGATAAGGGGTTACAGTTATTATCTTATAGTGAATATCAGAAAAAAATTGATAATAATGAATCGTTTGTCGTTATTTTGTCTCGAGAAAGTTGTTCTCATTGTGCTAATTTCTTGCCAGTTGCTAAAGAGTTTGCGACAGAGAAGGGGGTAGCTATGTATTATGTTGATACCGATACTTTTACTGAAGAGGAATGGAGTGGTTTTGAATCATCGAATACCTTCTTAAAGAAGAGTAAGGAAAATTGGGGAACTCCTACTACTATAGTGTTAGCAGGTCGTGAGGCAGTTGATTATATTGAAGGAGAAACGACGGCAGATAAACTAGAAGATTTATATCAAAAATACTTTGATATGAAAGAAGAATAGGAGAATAGATATGGGTAAGTGTTATGAGATGGTATCTTCTTTTAAAAGAAAATATCCTCTTACTATTGCTTTTCGGTTATCTAAACATTGTGAAATTATTGAAAAGCATTTAAATCCTGATGAGGAAATATTATATGCTTTTCCTGCTCAGAAAAATCTTAATGTGTTTGCATTTTTTTATACGAATGTTATTGCTTTGACGAATAAGAGAATTATGATAGCGACAAAAAGAGTTTTATGGGGGTATTTCTTTGTAACGATTACTCCAGATATGTTTAATGACTTAACGGTTCGAAAGGGACTTATTTTTGGAAATTTAGTTATCGATACGATTAAAGAAAAAGTTTATTTATCTAATATTGACCCTAATGCTTTACCTGAAATTGAGACAGTTATTACTAGTTATATGATGGAAAAAAAGGAACAGTTGGCACAGAGCGGTCGTGAAAAAGAAGAAATTTAAGAAAAACGAAATAATTTGACATATTATTTCGTTTCTTTTTTGTATGATAATTTTGGTGATTTTAATGAAGATATATATTGACTTGGTTTTGCTTTTAAACTTTTTCTTTGATTTACTTTTATTATTCTCTGTTGCTGTGCTTCTTAGAAGACAGACGGACTTAAAACATTTGGTTTTGGGTGCTTTAGTGGGAAGTATTACGATATTTTCTATGTTTATTGAGATGGATAGTGTAGCTATTTTTTTTCTTAAAATACTGATTTCTATTTTGATGGTGCTTATTGCGTTTGGATTTTCTTCTAAAAGGGCTTTTTTCCGGAATTTATTTTATTTATATACGTCTTCTATTTTGCTGGGAGGATTTCTTTATTTTTTGAATTTACAGTTTAGTTATCAAAATGAAGGATTAGTATTTTATTTTAAGGGGTTGTCGGTTAATGTGGTGGCTTTGATTATTTTTGGCCCTATTATTTTATATTGTTATGTTAAACAGGGATTACATTTAAAAAATCATTATCATCATTATTACTTGGTTAATATTTATCTTCGAAGTGGGGAGGTGATAGAGGCTACGGCATTTTTAGATACAGGAAATCATTTAGTTGACCCTTATAAGAGAAGGCCTATTATTTTAATCAATAAGGGACGGATTGAAGTGGATGATGAGAAAAATCCGATGGTGTTGGTTCCTTATGATGCGCTAAATTATCATGGGCTTTTGAAATGTATTATTCCAGATAAAATTTTTATTCAGGGTGTTGGCTTTCGTAAAAACTTTCTACTTGGAATTACGGAGGAGAAAATTAGATTAGATGGAGTGGATTGTATTATGGGAGGAAATTTGTTAGAGCATTTAAATGTTTTATAAAAATACTTATTATTATTTTTCTTTAGAAAGGATGAATGGAATGAAGAGAATTTTAATGTTGTTAAGGCGGATATTAAAAAGATATAATCCAGTATTTTATTTGGGAAGTACAGATATTTTGCCACCGCCTTTATCCAAAGAAGAAGAGAAAATTTATGTAGAGAAATCAATCAATGGGGATAAATTAGCAAGAAACAAGTTGATTGAACATAATTTAAGATTGGTTGTTTTTTTGGCAAAGAAATATGAGAATACAAAGGTTGATTTAGAAGATTTGGTATCTATTGGAACGATTGGTTTAATTAAGGGGGTAAATACTTATCGGATAGATAAAAATATTAAATTAGCAACTTATGCTTCGAGGTGTATTGATAATGAAATTTTGATGTATTTAAGAAAGACAAAAAGAAAGAGGGGGGAGATTAGTTTTGAAGATAGTCTTAGTTTTGATGCTGATGGGAATGAACTTCATTTAGAGGATGTTTTAGGAACGGAGGCGAATGTTGTTACGAAGGGATTGGAGGATGCTTTAGATCGACAGCTTTTGTATCAAGAAGTATCTAAGTTAGAGGGAAGAGATAAAGAGATTATTGAGTACCGCTATGGACTGAATGGAAAGAGAGAATTGACGCAAAAAGAGGTAGCAAATTTACTGGGGATTAGTCAATCTTATATTTCTAGAATTGAAAAGAAAGTGATTAAAAAATTACAAACGATTATTAAAATATAAAAAAATACACCTATCAAGATGCTGGGAAGGAATCTTTGATTAGGTGTAATTTTATTTTGTCCTGATTGGACAGTTGAGGAAGCAATTTAGGAGTAATTATTTTTCCTAATGGTAAGTTTGTTTCCTCTTCTTCATTGTACCACAAAATTTTAAAAAAAATGTAACCAAATAGGCTACATTTTGGAGAATTTTTCTTTTTTGGTTTACTGTTATGATAATTAGGGGGTGAAAGTTATAAAAAGTGTCTTTTAGTAACTTGATAAAATATTCTGTTTTTGGTAAAATAGGAAGGCAGAAAGAAGGAAGTAATATGGTTCAGACAAATTTACCGGTTTTACTATTGAAAAGTACTGTTTTATTTCCTTACAACGAGATTCGTTTAGAGGTTAGTAGTTCTAAGGATAGAATTGTTTTGGAAACGGCTTATAAGTATTATGATCAACAAATTTTGGTATTAAATTTGAATGATCCTTTAGAAGAGAATCCTAGCTTGGATGATTTGCCAACGATAGGCGTTGTTGGTAAAATTAAATCTAGATTGACTTTACCTTCGGGGAATGAGAGAATTGTTATAGCGGGGTTAGAAAGAGTACAGGTTGTTAATTATATTTTAAATGATTATGGTTATATTGATTCATTTGTGATTTCTCTTCCAGTTGAAGAGAGTGATGAGTTAGAGGTTACGGCCCTTCGGAGAATTTTGTTTCGGGAGATTAATACTTATATTGATTCTTCTTCGATAGGAAATAGTGTGATTGGTAAAATTACAGGGGTGGATGATATTGGAAAACTTACGGATATTATTTGTGCAGAGCTACCAATTTCTTATTCTAAGAAATTAAAGTATTTAAGGCATACTAAGTCTGTTGTTCGCTTACATTTGCTTTTGGAAGATTTAAAAAGAGAAATTGAAACAATTCAACTTGAAAATGAGATAGAGTCTTCTTTAAAGGAGAAAATTGATTCTTCCCAAAGAGATTATTTGCTTCGGGAAAAGATTCGGATTATGCGAGAAGAATTAGGAGAATTTACGATTAAGGATACGGAGGCGAATCTTTTAAAGAAAAGAATTCAAGAAAAAAGATTACCTAATCGGGTAAGAGTTCGTTTAGAAGAGGAACTAAAGCGTTATACTTTGTCAACTGATGCTTCTCCTGAAGTAACGATTATTCGTAGTTATATTGATTGGTTACTTAATTTACCTTGGTATGAAGGAAGTAGGGGGCGCTACCAAAAGGAAAAGGTAGAGGAAGTTTTAAATGAGAGTCATTATGGCTTGGATACGGTTAAATCGAGAATTGTTGAATTTGTATCGGTTGCGATGAAGATAAAAAAAATGGAGAGTACCATTATTTGTTTGGTTGGTCCCCCTGGTGTTGGGAAGACAACTTTGGCTCGAAGTATTGCTGAGGCCTTGGATAAGAAATTTGTCAAAATTAGTGTTGGTGGAATATCTGATGAGGCTGAAATTGTTGGACATCGTAGAACTTATTTAGGATCTAGTCCTGGTAAAATTATTCAGGGAATGAAAAAAGTTGGGGTGAATAATCCGGTATTTTTGATTGATGAAGTAGATAAATTATCTAAGGATTATCATGGGGACCCTGCTTCTTGTTTGTTAGAGGTTTTTGATAATGAGCAAAATAGTCATTTTTGTGATAATTATATTGAAGAAGAGTTTGATTTGTCTCGGGTATTGTTTATTTTGACAGCAAATGATGTTTCGAAAATTCCTAGTGCTTTAAGAGATAGATTAGAAATTATCGAAATAAGTAGTTATACGAATTATGATAAGAGAGAAATTGCAAGAAAACATTTGATTCCAAAACTTTTTAAGGAATATCATATTAAAGATAATAATGTTGTTATTGATGATAGTGCAATATTAAAAATGATTGAGGAATACACGAGGGAATCTGGGGCTAGAGAATTAAAAAGGAAGATTGAAGAAATTTGCCGAAAGGTTATTACTAATGATATTAAAAATGTCGTTATTGATGATAAAAATTTAAGTACTTATTTGGGAATGCCTAAGTATTTTCATCAACAAAATGAAGATTTGGTGGTTAGTGGTGTTGTTAATGCTTTGGCGTATACGGTTTATGGTGGTGAAATTTTAAAAATATCGGTTGCTTCTTATAAGGGAGAGGGTAATTTAAAAGTTACAGGAAACGTTGGTAAGGTAATGCTTGAGAGTGTTGAGGTTGCTTTTAGTTATGTTCGGAGTAATGCTTTTATTTTTGAAATTGATGATTTGTTATTTCAATTTAGAGATTTTCATATTCATATTGAAGAAGGGGCTTCTTTAAAGGATGGTCCAAGTGCTGGAGTTGCTGTTGTTAGTGCTATTATTAGTTTGTTAAAAAATCAGGTAGTTTCTAATGAAATTAGTATGACTGGTGAAATTACTTTAAGGGGAGAGATTCTTCCTATTGGTGGAATCCGAGAAAAATTAATTGCAGCGACGGTAAATGGGATAAAACGGGTATTTATTCCTTATTTGAATAAACAAGATTTGGAAGAGGTACCAGAAGAGGTAAAAAAGAGTTTGGACTTAGTTTTGGTAAAAAATTATCAGGATATTTATTATTATTTATTTGGAATGAATAATGAAAATGATGGAGAAGTTATATCTAAGTAGCTTCTTTCTTTTTTATTTTATTTATTGTATAATGAATTGGTATTAGGAGGAATGTTATGGAAATTCAAAAAAGAGTTAGTGATTTATCAAAAGTAGTTGATCGTCAGTGGCAAGCTAATCACAATTACAAGGAGATTAAAAAATATAATGATGGCAGAAGAGAACATTTTAATAAGATGTATAATATTTGCAAGAAGGAAGATAGGAGAAAGGAAATATTAGAGGCAAATAGTGCTGAGGGGAGAGTTAAGAGATTGCAAGAGAATATGAATGCTCTTCAGGGAAATGAACTTTTTCGTAACCGAAATAATTTTAGGTGATAAAGATGGAAGAGATGTATCAATATGAAGAAAAATTAATTCGGGAAGGAATTCAGGTGATTGCTGGAGTTGATGAGGTGGGTCGAGGGCCTCTAGTTGGTAATGTTGTTGCTGCTTGTGTGGTTTTGCCTCTTCATTACGAGTTAGAGGGTTTAACAGACTCTAAAAAGTTATCGGAAAAAAAGCGGGATAAGTTTTATGAAATTTTAATGCAAGATGCTCTTGCTATTGGAATAGGGCGTGTTTCTCCTGAAAAGATAGATGAAGTTAATATTTATGAGGCAACAAAGATAGCAATGAAGATGGCTATTGATGAGGCAAATCATAAACTCAAACTAGAGCATGTTTTAATTGATGCTATGCCGTTAGCGTTGGAAATTCCTACGACGTCTATTATTAAAGGAGATAGTAAAAGTTTATCGATAGCGGCTGCTTCTGTTATTGCTAAAGTTACTAGGGATAGGGAAATGTATGCGTTAGATAAAATTTATCCAATGTATGACTTTGCTCATAATAAGGGGTATGGAACGAAAAAGCATTTACTGGCTTTGGAAGAGTATGGAATTTGTAAGTATCATCGTCTTAGTTATGCTCCTGTTTTTAAGTGCCGGGATAAGATTAATGAAATTGATTTATTGAAATAAAGTTTTTAGGAATATCATTCTTTGAAATTATTAGAGGTAATTTTAAAATTTGTATGAGTAGTTTTTAAAAATTTTTAAGAAAAAAAAAGACCACATCTAAAAAAATAGTTGTGGTTTTTAAATTTCACGCATGAATTCAGCATTTTTAAATGGGTCTTTGGGGTCAATGTGGTCGTAAAATAGTATTCCTTGAAGATGATCCATTTCATGTTGAAAGGCAATTGATAGTTCTTCTCTGGCACGATACTTTATTTTTTTTCCGTTTTCATCATATCCTTCAAAAGTTACTCTAGCATAGCGGGGAACAATTCCTTCAATATCTCTATTTACACTTAGACATCCTTCTCCTCCAGAGGAATAGATTAGTTCTTCAGAGTGAGAAATTAATTTAGGATTGATTAGAACATAATTTTTGAAAGTATTTTCTTTTTCTTCGTGGCAAACAACGAAGAAATTTTTATTTAAACCAACTTGAGGGGCTGCTAGTCCCATACCTGGTCTTAGGTTATATTTTTTGGCTTTTTCTTCTATTTGAGAAAAGTAAAGGTGTTCTAACATATCATGAATTAATTTTTTCTCTTCTTTTTTTAAAGGAAATTCAACATCAGTATTTTTGGCACGAATTCTTTTGTCTTTTTCGTCTAATATATCACTCGTTTTAAGCATAAAATCACTTCCTTGTGAATATATATTAACACAAATTATAGAAAAAGAAAAGGAAATTTTTCCTTTTCTTGTAAAGTAAAGTTATACGGCTACTCTAGCACCGATTATAATTACTAATAAAATAAATAATACTAAAATGATTGCTGCACTATAGCCATATCCGCTGCCATATCCGTATCCACCGTATGAAGGGTATGTGTTGTTGCAGCAACCGCATGAATTGTTATAGCCTCCGCTATAACCACCATAGTAATACATGATTTTTACCTCCTTTTTTATCTAATATATTTTACGCAAGTTATCAATATATGACATTATTTTAAACTATATTTACAAATAAATTATTCCATGATATAATAATACAGGAATGGAAAGAAGGGCAAAGATATGGCTATTATAAAATGTATTGTGTTAGGAATTGTTCAAGGAATTGGAGAGTTTTTACCTATTTCATCTTCAGCACATTTGATTTTAGTTCCTTACTTGTTGGGGTGGGGAGAATCGTCAATGGCATTTGATATTGCTCTTCATTTTGGAACGTTACTTGCGGTATTAGTCATTTACTTTAAAGAATGGTTGAACTTATTTATTGGTGCAAGCAAGAATTTATTTAAAAAAGAGAATACTAGAGAAGGAAAAATGTTTTGGTATTTGGTTGTTGCCACTATTCCCGCAGCACTGGTTGGGGTTTTGTTAGATGATATTATTGAAGGTTTTTTTCGAAATCAAATATGGGCAATTGCATTGTTGCTTGCTTTGATGGGAGTCTTTATTTATGCTGGTGATAAATGGGCTAGCAAACATTATAAAAAGCGAGAGGTTTCTTTTGAGAAGATTACTTTAAAGCAGGCATTTTTAGTGGGATGTTCGCAAGCTTTTGCTGTTTTTCCTGGATTTTCTCGAAGTGGAACAACGATTTTAGCAGGAAGGTTGATGGGACTTAGCAAAGAGGCTATTACTAAATTTACTTTTTTGATGTCGGTTCCTATTATTGCGGGGGCAGCGGTATTGAAAATAGGAGAACTTACTTTTACGGCTGAAGTTATTGTTGGTATTTTAACTTCATTTGTTGTAGGTGTTATTAGTATTAAATTTTTACTTCGTTATATTAAAAAACATGATTTTGCTGTTTTTGCATTTTATCGAATTATTATCGCAATTATTGTATATATTAAATTAATTTGGTTTTCTTAAATGAAGACCATATCTTGCCGTAATAGTATAATGGTATTACGAGGCCATGGTAAGGCTTTAACGTAGGTCCGATTCCTACTTACGGCACCATATTATGTATTTAAAGTCTTATGCAATAAGGCTTTTTTCTTTTATTACTCTTAAAATTACTCTAGTTTTTTAAAAGAAATATGTTACGTTAATTATAAATGTAGGGGATATAAATAACTATATTTTTATGAAATGATAAATTTATTGAATGTAATTCCTAGGTTAAGGATGTGGAATGAAGAAACTTCAGTATTTTTTTGTTTATATTCTATTTATTTGGTATAGAATAATGATTAGAAAGGATTTGATATGATGAAAAGTAAAGTTTATTTTATTCGAGATGTTACACCTGATAATGTGATTAAGATTTATCAGAAAATGGGGGTTAATTTAACTGGGTGTGTTGCGGTAAAGGTTCATTCTGGTGAAGATGGAAATCAGAATTTTTTGCGTCCGGAGTTTTTAGAACCTATGATTGATTATGTTGATGGTACTGTAGTTGAATGTAATACGGCTTATGATGGTGCTAGAAATACGACAGAGGCACATACTAAGTTAATGGAAAAACATGGTTGGAGTCGAATTTTTGATGTTGATATTTTGGATAGTGATGGAGATGATTTGGTTTTAGATATTCCTGATGGTAAGGTAATTAAGAAAGATTATGTTGGTTCTCATTTAGAAAATTATGATTCTTGTTTGGTTTTGTCTCATTTTAAAGGACATCCTATGGGAGGATATGGTGGGGCTTTGAAACAACTTTCAATTGGTTTTGCCTCTTCCTATGGTAAGGCATATATTCATGGGGCTGGGAGGCCAGAAGATTTGTGGACGGCTGATCATGATAAATTTTTAGAAGCAATGGCAGATGCGGCTTCGGCAGTTTGTAAGTATTTTAAAGATAATATTTGTTGTATTAATATTATGTGTAATATGTCTGTTGACTGTGATTGTTGTGCTGTTGCAGAAGATCCTTGTATGGAGGATATTGGTATTTTGGCATCAACAGATCCAATTGCGCTTGATCAGGCTTGTATTGACTTAGTATATCAGTCTAATGATAAGGGAAGAGATCATTTGATAGAGAGAATTGAGTCAAGAAATGGTATACATACTATTGAATCGTCGTCTTTGCTTGGTTTTGGTCAACGTGATTATGAATTAATCGAAATAAAATAGAAAAAAGAGATAGTGGTACTAATTCAACTTATGGTTTAGTCTATTCAACTATCTCTTTATTGTTTTTTTTCTTCTTTTATTTTATGATTTACTTAAAGAGGAGATGATTATATGATGAAGAGAAAGAGAAATAAAATTATTGGACTAAGTATTGTTTTGGTTCTTTTAGTTTTTGTTTGTCTTTATTTAAAGTTTGATGAAGATAACCAAAATTATGCTGCGGTAGATGAGGTAAGTAGTTTGATTGAAAAGCAAGAAGAGTTAGAGAGGCAGTTTAAAATTAAGGGGTATACGATTGATAATCCTAATGTGGTGATTGATCCTTATGGGAATTCTCCACTGACGGCACTTATTTTATTTGAGACTTCAAGTGAGGTTTCTGTAAAAGTTACTGTTGAGGGAAAGGATGAACTTAGTACTTTTTCTCATACTTTTGAAAAAACAAAAGAACATTATTTGCCTATTTATGGATTGTATGCGGGGGAGGATAATCGTATTTTGGTTGAGTATACAGAAGGGGATAAAGAGATTAGGAAAGAGGTTTTGATTAAAACAAAAGAATTACCGGATAATTTTGTTTTGCCTACTTCGGTTTATGCGGATAAAAGTAAGTTAGAAAATGAATTATATTTTTATACGCCATCTAGTACGGGATATACTTGTGCTTATGATGTTAATGGGGATGTTCGATGGTATTTGTCTAATTATGCTTTGTGGAAAGTAGACAGGCTAAAAAATGGAAATTTACTTTTAAGTACTGAGAGACTGATTAATAACCCTTATTATATGACTGGTTTATATGAGATGAATTTGCTAGGGAAAGTTATTGTAGAGTATAGTTTAAAAGGGGGATATCATCATGATTATTATGAGATGGAGAATGGGAATCTTTTGGTTGCTAGTGATGATTTTTATAATGATGATGGTACGGTTGAAGATTATATTGTGGAACTATCCCGAAAGACGGGAGAGATTGTTCGGAAATTTGATTTAAAAGATGTTTTAAAGATGACAGATGGAAAGAGTGAGAATTGGAGTGCTTATGATTGGTTTCATAATAATTCGGTTTGGTATGACAAGAAGAGTAATTCTATTACTTTATCGGGTAGACATCAAGATGCAGTAATTAATATTGATTATGATACAGGAAAATTAAACTGGATTATTGGGGATTCAACAAATTGGAGTCCGGAATATCAAAAGTATTTCTTTAAACCAGTGGATGGGACTAATTTTGAATGGCAATGGAGTCAACATGCAGCGATGATTACGCCTGAGGGGTATGTTTTTCTTTTTGATAATGGAAATAATAAATCAAAGAATAAAGATGAGTATGTTGATGCTACAAATAGTTATTCAAGAGGAGTTATGTATCGGATTGATACGAAAAAGATGACGATTGAACAGGTATTTGAATATGGAAAAGAAAGAGGGGCTTCCTTTTATTCTCCTTATATTTCTGATGTGGATTATTTAGGGAGTAATCATTATATTATTCATTCAGGAGGAATCGTTTATGTAGATGGAAAAAATTCTAATCAACCGGCGGGATTTTCTAAAAATACAACACTGGTTAGTGATACGGTGGAACTTATGGATGGAAATGTTATTTTTGAACTTAAGTTGCCAACGAATAATTACCGAGTAGAGAAGATGGCGTTATATCAAGATAAAGAGGGTGTTTATTTAGGAAGTGCAAAAAGAATTGGTAGTTTAGGAGAAACAACGATTGGTAAAACAGAGATAACTCCAATTGTTCAAAGCGTTTCTATTGATAAAGAGTATGATTCGCATGCGATAAAGTTTTCTAAGGAAATTGATCGTTTGGTTTTTACGGGTACTTTTAAGAAAGGGACTGATGTTGAGGTTATTTTATATCAGAAAATGCGGAGTTATTCTTATCCAATTAGTATTAGTAAAAAACCATATACGGCTTTATGTGTGGATGTATTTAGCGAGGAAGAGACAGAAAAGGGACTTGCGGTTACTTGGTATATTAATGCAGAGGGTCTTAGTGGTAAATATGCGATTTATTTAAAAATCGATGGAAAAATTTATAATACGGGTGAGTATGTTCGGTTTTGATGGATAAAATACTGATTTCTTTTTTCGGTTATTGATTTTGAAGTTTCTTGGATAAAATAAAGGTTTATTTTGGGAATGAGAACTTCATTGAGGGGTTCTCTTTTTTGGACAGTCAAACCAATTTTATACTATCTTACTTTTTTCTATCTGTAATTTGGTATTATCATGAAAAAAGTGTTGTTGGATTGGAATTATTATGCTATAATAAGATTATCTTGATGAAAAAGTGGCCTCTTGAAAGTCCACTTTTTATCTTATTTTAGGAGGGATTTATGATCGAAGAAAAGGTAAGAGAATTAATTGAAGGTCCTATTCAAGAAATGGGAATTGATGTGGATAATGTTGAATATGTTAAGGAAGGAAGTAATTATTTTTTGAGGATAACGATTGATCGGGCACAGCCGATTGATGTGGATACTTGCGTGGAAGTAACACATGTTGTGAATCCAATTTTGGATGAGGCAGATATCATAAAAGATAGTTATATTTTAGATATATCTTCAAAAGAGAAAGGTGATTAAAAGATGAACAAGAAACAGATGAAAGAATTTATGAAAGCATTAAATGCGATTGTTGAAGAGAAAGGAATTGATAAGTCTATCGTTGTTGAAGCGATGGAACAAGCAATGGCAGCGGCTTATAAGAAAAAGGGAGGACCGGCAAGATGTGTTGTTAATCCAGAAACAGGAGAAATTAAATTGTTTTCCGTTCGAACAGTTGTGGATGATGAGAATTTTCGAGATGAGAAGAGTCAAATTCCACTTTCTCTTGCAAAAACGCGTGTTCCCGATATTGAAATTGGAGAGACGATTGAGGATGCTGTAGAAATGACGGATTTTGGTCGGGTTGCTGCTGGTACGGCAAAGCAGGTTGTTGTTCAAAGAATGAAAGAAGCCGAAAAAGATTTGATTGTTAAAGAACTTGGGGATAAGCAGGATGAATTAGTTGTAGGTACTCTTGCTAGGGAAGATGCGAAGACTTATTATGTTGATTTGGGAAAGACTTTTGGTCTTTTACCTAAAGATGAGATTATTCCTGGGGAAAAGCTAGAGATGGGTTCACAAGTGAGAGCTTATGTGTCTAAGTTAGAGATTGGAACAAAGGGAGTATTTATTTTACTTTCAAGAACACACTATGGCTTTTTAAAAAGACTTTTAGAGTTAGAGATTCCTGAGGTAAGTAGTGGGGAGGTTATTCTTTACTCTGTTGCAAGAGAGGCTGGCGTTAGAAGTAAAATTGCTGTTTATAGTGAGGAAGAAAATATTGAACCAATTGGTTGTATTATTGGTGCTGGCGGTAGTCGTATTAATCGGGTATTGAAGCAAATTGGTCATGAAAAGATTGATGTTGTTTTATATGATAAGAATCCGATTCAATTTATCAAAAATGCTTTAAGTCCAGCTCGTGATGTGGAAGTATTTATTAAAGATTATAAAAAGAAAGAGGCTATTGCTATTGCTAACCAAGATAATTTGTCTCTAGCGATTGGAAAGAAGGGACAAAATGTGAAGTTGGCTTCTCGTCTTACGCATTATAAGATTGAAGTTAAGGGATATGATGATGTCAATATTAATGAGTATCGTGAGGCTTATGGAGATTTTAATTATCTAGAGGAAGAGAAAAAAGAAGAAGATACTTTGAAGGAGAATGTTTTAGAAGAAAATACTTCTGTAGAAGATATGCCTTTAGAGGAGGATACTTCATCTTTAGAAAGTGATGGGAAAGAGACTCTTGATGATATGGTGAAAGTAGAGGATAATCATGAAGAAAGTGCCAATGCGTAAATGTGTTGTTACAGGAGAGATTTTAGAAAAGAACAAGTTAATTCGTGTGGTTCGGACAAAAGAGGGAGAAGTATTTGTTGATTCTACAGGAAAGATGAATGGCAGAGGAGCTTATTTAAAGCGAGATATTGATGTCATAAATCGTTGTAAAAAGAATAAAATATTAGATAGAAGGCTAGAGGTTAATGTGCCAGAGGATATTTATGAGGAGTTAGTCATGAAAATATAATAATTGGAGGTGATGCTCATGATGAGTGTGTTAGAATATGCAGGAGATGTTCAATTAGAGGTAAGTGTAATTTTAGAAATGTGTCGACGTCTTGGCATTTCTGCTTTGGATGAGGCAGATATGTTAGATGATGATGCGATTATTCTTCTTGATAATGAGATAGAAAAGATGGATGATCGTGAAGGTGTTTTAAAGAGTGAGGATGTTTCTTTACCTGAAGAAGAAATGGAAGATACAAGATCTTTAGAGAGTGGGAAAAATACTTCAAAAGCATTTTCTAAAAAGAATCAGAATCGAGATAAGAATAAGATGATTCAGAGGAAGAAGAATGATTTTAAGCAAAAGAGAAAAGAGATGTATAAACATAAAGATAAGTTAAAATCTAATTCTTTTGAAATGGGAGAAGATACTGTTTTATATAAAGAAGGAATGACGGTAGGTGAGTTTGCTGGTGTTCTTCAAGTAGGAGCTGGAGAAGTGATTGGGAAACTGATGTCTCTTGGAGTGATGATGAATTTAAATCAAGTAATTGATTTTGATACGGCTTCTATTATTAGTAGTGATATGGGAAAGACTTTGAAAAGAGAAGAGACTACGGATGAGGCAAATTTTGAGGAATTAGAAATTCAAGATTTGGAAGAAGATTTGGTGAAAAGACCTCCGGTTGTTACGATTATGGGACATGTTGACCATGGAAAAACAACCCTTCTTGATACAATTCGAAAATCGAATGTTGTTTTAGGAGAGGCTGGAGGAATTACGCAGGCGATTGGTGCTTATCAGATTACTTATCAAGGGAATAAAATTACTTTTATTGATACACCTGGACATGCCGCATTTACTGAAATGCGGGCTAGAGGGGCAAGTGTTACCGATATTGTTATTATTATTGTTGCCGCTGATGACGGGGTTATGCCGCAAACAAGAGAGGCTATCGACCATGCTAGGGCAGCCGGTGTTCCTATTATTGTTGCAATAAATAAGATGGATAAGCCAGGAGCAAATCCTGAGCGAGTAATGACCGAGATGGCTGAGGCTGGGGTTGTTCCGGATACTTGGGGTGGGGATGTGATGTTTGTCAACATTTCTGCCATGACCGGTATGGGAATTGATGATTTATTAGATAGAATTCTTTTAATTAGTGAACTTGAAAATTATCAGGCAAATCCTAATCGTTATGCTAGTGGTACCGTCATTGAATCCAAGATGGATAAGAATTTAGGTGTTGTTAGTACTTTGCTTATTCAAAATGGAACTTTACGTTTAGGAGATGCCATTGTGGTTGGTACGATTGCAGGAAGAGTTAGAACATTAAAAAATGATTTAGATGAGTCTCTTGTACAAGCGGATCCTAGTATGCCGGTTACGATTACAGGCCTTAGTGAAAGTCCTTCGGCTGGAGATAAGTTTATGGTATTTGATACGGAAAAGAAGGCTAAGGCGATTGCAAGTGAAAGAGCACTTAAATTGAAAAATCAAAATTTAACAACGACTAAGGCCGTTTCTTTAGATGATTTATTTCAGCAAATTCATGAAGGGGCTAAGGAAGTTAATGTTATTTTAAAAGCAGATGTTAAGGGTAGTGAAGAAGCGGTTAAGAATTCTTTATTAAAGTTAGATGTTGAAGGTGTTAAGATTAACATTATTAGAAGTGGAATTGGAACGATTTCTCCGACCGATATTTCTTTAGCATCTGCTAGTAATGCGATTATTTTAGGATTTAATATCAGGCCAGATAATAAAACAATGGATTTTGCGAAAGAAAGAAATGTCGATATTCGTCTTTATAATATCATTTATCAACTTGTAGAAGAAGTAGAAGCTGCTATGCGTGGAAAGTTAGATCCAATATTTGAAGAAAATATTTTAGGTAGTGCGGAAGTTAGAAAATTATTTAAATTTTCAAAAGTTGGGACAATTGCTGGAGCAATGGTGATTACGGGAATTGTTCGACGAGATGCTAAGGCCAGAGTTATTCGTGATGGTGTCATTATTTATGATGGAGCGATTAATACGATAGCCCGGGAAAAGGATCAAGTAAAAGAAGTCAAAAGTGGTATTGAGTGTGGAATTACGATAGAAAACTTTAATGATATTAAACCAGGAGATATTATTGAGGCTTATGAAATCGTTGAAAAGAAAAGATAATGGATAATACTTTGTAAGAGAAAAGCTCTTATGAAGTATTTTTTTTTGTATTTTAAACGAGATGTGTTATACTATTAGTAAATAGAGTAAGGAGTTTAGAAAGAGATGAAAAAAAGATGGATAATTGGGGGAATACTGTTGGTTGTTTTCGGTGGTTGTGCTTTTTTTGGTTGGAAAAATGTGCAAAACTCTAGAGAAGGGTTAAAAAAAAGGGAGGGAGAGATTGAAAATACTTATCAGGAATTTACTCAAAATATTTCTTCTTATAATGAGAAAAAGAAGGAAATTACTGGGTATTTAGAGAGTTATTATGAAGAGAAGTTTAAGGAGGAATATGCTAGTATTTATACTTTGTATGAGGAAGCGGATAAGATAGTTTCTGGTATTAAAGATGAAAAGGGGGAATTAGATAAAAATTGTAGAGATTATGTTTCTTTAAAGTCTTCGGTTAATTCGATTTGTTCTAATTATGCTAGTACTTATCAGAGGTTATTAGAAGTTTATCAGAGAGATATTGCTGCTTTTAATGAGATTGTTTCTTTATATAATGAATCTGCTCCGGGTAAGGTTGATTCGTTTTCTTCTAAAGTTATGATGGAGGAAGAGAAATGAGAAAGTTAAAAGAGAAAAAAGGAAAAAGAGGAGGAAGAGTAAAGAAAATACTTATTTTTCTTTTTAGTTTTTTGATTGTGATGATTGGGGGAGTTGTTTTTTTGTTGTATGGGCCGATGCCGAAATTTCGAAATTGGTTTGTGACAACTGCAATGACGACGCTGCATCATCAGTATTTGGCTAAGATGTTTTATCGGGAAGAGACTATTTTAAAGATATTAGAGGAAAATAAGATTATTGAGCCTACCAAAGATACGGATTTATCGATTATTGATACTAGTAGTATAAAGACTTCTGTATATAAGGATAAGTATGAAAAGGAAATTCTTCTTCATCAAGATGGGGAAGATTATAAGATGATTGAGGTATCTGGAAGAGGATATTCTGGTTATTTGGTGGCGATATATGATCCGTCTCGGGTTAGTGTGGTGACGGCTAAGAATTTTGGTAAGAGTGGGGAATATTTGGTGGATATGGCAAAAGAAAATCAGGCGATTGTTGCGATTAATGGGGGAGGATTTATTGATGAGAATGGTCTTGGGACTGGGGCTGAGGTATCTGGAGTTGTTATTCGGGACTCGAAGATATTAAATTATGGTTCGGGATCGGGTTCTTTAATTGGTTTTACGAAAGAAAATAAACTTTATTTGGGAAAGGTAAAAAGTGCAAAGGATGCAATTGATTTGGGAATTCGGGATGCGGTTGAATTTGGTCCTTTTTTGATTGTGAATGGAGAAGCATCAAAGGTTGTTGGAAATGGAGGATATGGAAGACATCCAAGGACGGTTATTGGTCAAAGAAAGGATGGGGTTGTTTTATTTTTGGTAATCGATGGGCGAAGAATTGATTGTATTGGTGCTGATATGGATGATTTGATTAGTATTATGCTAAGGTATGGGGCATATAATGCGGCGAATTTGGATGGGGGAAATTCTAGTGCTTTGGTGATTCAAAATAAATTGATTAATCATCCGATTAATTGGGATGAGAGAGAAGAAACAAGACCGATTGCTACTGGGTTTATGTTTCGGTAAGAGTACTTATTTTTATTTTACAATTTGTAAAAAAAATCTATCAAATATAGGAAAAAAGTTGTAATTAAAAAAAAGATAGTGTATAATGGGGTAAAGATAAGAATAAGGAGAGGATATCACATGGCACTTAGTAAGTTAAAGAAAATGATTGTAGATGAAATTGATGATGAAGAGTCAGAGGAAGTTGAGGAAAGTAGTACTATGCCAACACCTAATACGGGAAAGATGATTTTGTTAGAGCCTCGTGCTTACTCTGAGAGTCAACAGATTGCCGATCATTTAAAGAAGAAGAATACTGTAGTGGTGAATATGAAAAGAGTTACTCCGGATCAAGCAAAGAGAATCGTTGATTTTTTAAGTGGTACTGTTTATGCTTTAGGAGGAGATTTACAAAAAATAGGGGCTGGTATTTTCTTATGTACACCTAAAAATGTAGATGTTGAGGGTGCAATTACTGATGATGATGATAAGGGTAAGAAAATGAAGAATAATGATATTGACTTAGATTGGTAGTTAAAGTTAGAAGGTGAATGATGAAGCGGTTTAGTATTGTAAATAATGGTTATAATATTGAAGAAGTTAATAACTTTATTGATATTGTTATCAAAAAGTTAGAAAAACTTAGCGAAGATAATCGTAATTATTTAAAACAACTTGAAACTTTAAAAAAACAATCTAGTCAGGATACGGATATTAAAGTGGCTCGGGCATTGATGGCGGCACAAGAGACAACAGATAAGATGAAAGAGTTAGCCAAAACGGAAGCTGATTTAATTGTAAAAGAAGCTAAGGATAATGCTAGTGCAATTGTTCATGAGGCTTTAGTGAATGCCCAGAAGACGGAACAAGAGTATGAATCTTTAAAAAAAAGCTATTGTGTATATAAAGCAAAAATGGAAAGTTTGATTAAAGGTCAGTTGGAACTTTTAGAAAAAAGTAATATTGAGGAGTGAAAAAGTGATGAGAAAAGAAATAAGAAGAAAATTTTTATGTTTTTTTACTTTTTGTTGGATGTTACTAGCTTTTGTGCCTAGTGTTTATGCGGCTAAATTAACAAGAGGAAATGCTTCTCAACTTTATAATGGTAGTGATACTGGTAAAAAGTTGGATGGAAAAAAGGCATATTGTACTACTAGAAGTTGGAATGTTCCTAGTGCAGGGGCTACTTATGAGATTGTTACAGGTACTAATAATTATAATAGGGATAATCTTGTAGCGGGGCAAATTATAAGAATTGGAAAAAAGAAATATTCGGGAAATACAGAGTACGAGAATATTCAAGAGGCGTTGACTTGCTATTTTAAAGGAAAAGCTTCGGTTAATAAATACAATATAAATAATTCTTTTTGCTCTAAGAGTGCAATTAAAAGTTTAATTAGTACTGCTAAAAATTATGTTGGGGAATATCAATTTAATGAAGGATCAAAAACTTCTTCTTTGCCTAAATTAGATATTATATCAACTAGCCAAGTTATTAGTAATGTATCTCATCAAACAGGAGGTGGATATACTTATCGTTCTGCAATGGATGGTAATGGAAATATTACTATTCAAGGAATGGAAAGTACTAATTATGGTGGTAATCGAAGTGGTTATTATTCTTCTACTGTTCCTAAATATACGCTTAATATTACTAGTAGTGCTTCTGGATCAGTTGCTTATTTGTGTTTAAATAATAATGATAGTCAATGTTATGCTTCTGGGGCAACCAATTTAGTCAATGGTACTTATTCTCTTAAAGTGGTGAATGGTGGTAATACAGGTGGTACTGTTTCTGTTTCTATTGTAGGAGAAAATTCAAGTAATTATCCTTCTGCTAATATTTTTGAATGTACAAAGGGGTGCGGTAAACATCCACAAGTGTTGCAAACAGAAGTGTCTTCAGTTCCTGTAACTAGACAGGTAGTTGCTAACCAAAATTTTACTTATTCTGCTGAAGGAAAACATTCTGCGTTAATTGAGAAGGTTGATGAGACAGGAAAAGCTTTAAAAAATGCTACGTTGAGGTTGTATATAGCAGATGCTAATGGAAAAGAATTAAAAGAATTGTGTAGAACAAATTCTAATGGAAATGATACTTCTTGTACAGTTAATGAACTTACGGAAGATGATAATTATAAAAATGGAAATAAATTATGCTATGAGGAAGTTGTTTCTCCTAGTGGATATAAAAAAATTGCTTCGGATTGTGAAACGATATCTCTGGGAACTAATAATACTTTATATTATGAATATCATAAATCGAGTAATAGTGATAAATGGGAGAAGACGCCAGTTGAAAATAATGGAAAGCAACTTTTTGATAATTATACTAAATTTGCTAAAAGTGATAAAGTTTCATTAAAAAGTGTATTTGATGTAGGAAATGGTAAAAAAGTTTATACAGATGCGGAAAAAGTTTATGAATATAAATATACTGTTTCTGATAAAGAAAAAATTTTTTATACCACTTCAAATATTCCAAAAGAGTCAACAAAAATTTATAAGCATGGAAATAAAACTGTGGATGATGATGGTACAACTAAGTACGAATTTGAAGATCCTATTTATACAATTGAAATTCCTAAAGATATGGATGCTACTGTTGATAAGAGTGGTATTGAGAAAAATTTAGTTAAGGTTGATGTATACGAAAAAGATGGAAAATATATTGTTTTGTCGTCTACGGAAGATGAAGATGGAATTCCTGTTTATTCGGAAAAAGTTCCGCAAGAAGTAGTTGTAAAGTCAAAAGAATATACTTCTCAAGTTAAAGTTTGTTATAATACTAATGATGGTGTTGCTGCTGATAGTGATAAGTATTGTAGTGAAGATTACTATATGACACAAGTAGCAACAGCCAATGGGAACTTTCATATTACTGTTCTTAATACTTTAAATAGTATTAAAATTAGTAAAAAAGCAATTACGGGTACTGATGAATTACCTGGTGCAACCTTGGCGTTATATACATCAGAAAATGGAAAATGTACCAATAATTTAGTTAGTAAAAAAAATTCTAGTGCTTTGGTTTTTTCGTACCGAGCTTATAGTCCGGTTACTTATGTTGAGGACGAAAAAAATACTACTGAAGATAGTAAGCCAAATACGTCTAATTCTACTACTGAAGATAGTTCAGATGATAATTCTAGTGATACCGTAGTTGATAATAATTATAACTATTTAGATGGATTAAAGTGGGTATCTTCTGATGAACCTGTTACAATTTCTGGACTTGCTGCTGGAACATATTGTTTATCTGAGACAATTCCGGCTGCAGGTTACAAAAAAACTACTACTACAACTAAGTTTACGATTAATGATAAAGGGGAAATAGTTGATAATATTGAAGGAGAACATATAGGAGATAGTAAAAATGGGATACTTTCAAATGTAACCTTAGTTGTAAGAAATGAACTTAATAAAGTTACAATTAGTAAAACGGATATCGTAACTTCAAAAGAGATACCTGGTGCAAAGTTAAGAATTTGTGATGCAGTTAAGGGTGATGATGGCAAATATTCTGCGGTTTTATCTACAGGCGAAACGGGAGACGAAGTTAATGATTTGTCAGGGTGCGATACACCTATTTTATCAGACGGTTCTGATGCTTCTTGGGAAAGTAAAGATACGCCTCATGAAATTTCTGGACTACCTAGTGGTACTTATGCTTTAGTAGAAATTACAGCTCCTAATGGTTATGAGGTTGCCGAGACAATTTTCTTTAAAATGAATGATAATGGTGTTTTAACTGATGTTGATGGAAATCCTTTGTCTGATAATAAAATTGTAATGCATGATAAACCTATTAATGATGTTAAAACGGGTGATAAATATATTATTACAATTATTGTTATTACTTTATCTTGTTTAATTATTGGAGTAGGAATGTATTATTATTCTAATAAAAATAAGTTTAATAATAATGGAAAGATTAGAAAGAGAAAAATTTATCTTAATAAATTAAATTAAAATTATTTAGTGCTCAATGATAAGTGTTGAGTGCTTTTTTTTTAAATTTTAGATTATTCTACCAATGGTTTATTGAAATTTATTTTATTGTATGTTAAATTCAACTTAGAGATAGGAGAGGTAAAATGAATAATTTAAAAATAGGAAGTTTTATTCGTGAGTGTCGTTTAAATCTAAAAATGACTCAAAAAGATCTAGCAGAGAAACTTAGTCTTACAGATAAAGCGGTTAGTAAATGGGAACGGGGTTTAAGTTTACCTGATATTATGATTTTAGAAGATCTGGCAAATATTTTGGGGGTTAATGTTTTGGAGTTAATTCAAGGAAAAAGATTAGAAAATAAAAAAGATTCTAATTTTACTGATTTTATTGCAATGATGAAATATTCTAGAACATGTATAATTATTTTATTTCAAAAAATATTTCGTTATTTTGCTTCTTTTCTTATTGCAAGTTTTTGTCTTTTTTTCTTTTTTACTAACCTAAAAAGTATTTTTATGGAAATAAGGGTGGTAGATGTATCTCAGAATAAATTTCATTATCCAACTGATAATGATTATCAAAAATATATTAGGGATTTATCTTTTTTTAATTAGAGAGGTTAACTTTAAAATGAATAAATTTTATTCTAACTAGGGAACTTTTAATGATGAGGAGTACAATACTTTAAAAATAAATGTTGATTTAATGAAGAATATGTTAGAAAAAGGGAAAGTAGATTATTATTTGAATCATAAAAAATATACATTTAAAAAATTTATTCAGTTCTATAGTGATTATAATTTTCTTACGGATGGTAATGTAGATGAAAAGGAAATATATAAAATTTTACTAAAAAAAGATAATACTTTAGGTGATAATCTAATTTATATTAATGAAAATTTATCTGATTTAAGGAAAAGTTATTTTGAAGTGTTTACTTATTTGGAGCAACCTTATTCTTATCAATTTAGGCTTCCTTATAATGGTTATCTTCCTAATCCATTAACAATTATTCATTATCAATATAAAATTTATAATAAAATACTAAATGACGTGATTAAGGTAGGTGAGATTAAATGAATGGTAAGGTGTTTTTTAAGAATATTCTTTTGTTTCTTGTGGTTTTTGTTTCTTTCTTTTTCTTTTATGTGACTGATTTGAACTTGATTAAAATAGGAATCAATGGAATAATATTGCAAGATATTTTTACTATTTTTACTTTATTGTTGCCATTTACGGTAGGAGGGCAAATTCTTTTTCTTTTAAAGAAAAGTAAAAAAGTAAATATTGCTTTTATGATTTATCATATTGTTATTTTTTTTCTTATTATTTTTAAAATTATTAAAGAAACTATTTTAATGAGAGATTTTGATTATGATTGGTTATCTTTATTATATGTAATGGTTATTTTTAGTTATTTTGTTTTTTCAATGGTTATTAAGAAAAAGGATAGTTGGTATGATAACTTGGTTATTCTTTTTAGTTTGTTTGTTCTATTTATCTTTTCTCGTTTTTATTTAGATCAAAACTTTTTACATAATATTTTTCATGATGGCTATATCAATAATGGGAATGAATTTTACCTAGATTATGTAAGGCAGTACTATTTTTGCTTTATTGTTGGGTATATTACTATTTTTGTTGGTGAAATACTAGAAAATATATCTTAAAAATACTAAGAAAAGTGAATAATACTGAGCAGAAAAAACGGTTGAGGATAAAGAACTTGCTATGAAAAAGAATGGGTATATTAATTATACGACTTTAGAGGCTAGAACGAGAACTTATATTATTGATTTGGAAGAAATAGCAACATTTATAAGTCTTTATTTAGGTATTATCTTTTTCATTTCTTCTTGTATTGAAAGAGTTATCTGAATTTAATGATAATATTGAAAAGTTTAATTGGGAATGAAAAATTATTGAATTCTATTATTGTAACGGCAATTTTTATTATTATTTATAGTGATATGTATTTTTATAGAAAAAAGTTTAAGTATTCTTTGTTTATCTTTTAAATTATCAATTATTTAGAAAAGTAAAATGCTTCTATTGACTTTTATTTCTATTTTTTTTATAATTAGTTTAAATTTGTTAAAGCAATTGAAGGAGACGTTATTTAAAGGGTTTATTTAAAAGAGAGTCTATTAATGGTGAGAGATAGATAATAAATGTTAAATAAGAATCACTCTGGAATGTGAACTTTTGAACTTAAGTAGAAAGTGTCCGGGTTAGATCCCGTTATGTGAATGAAGTGCACAAAAATTTTGTGAATTAAGGTGGTACCGCGTGTTATCTCGTCCTTAAATTTAGAAGTTTTTGTGTTTTTATTTTGGAAAGAAGGATGATTGAAATGTACGAGAGCTTAGATAAAAGAGAGGTTAAGGAAGTTGAAAAAAGTATACTAGATACTTGGAAAAAAGAAGATATTTTAAATGAAACCATAAAAAATCGTGAAGGTAAGAAGGATTTTGTTTTTTATGATGGTCCTATTTATGCAAATGCTAAACCTGGTATTCATCATGTTTTTGCGAAGACGATTAAAGATTCTTTTTGTAAGTATAAGGTTATGAATGGATATAGAGTATTAAGAAAGATTGGTCTTGATACGCATGGCCTTCCTATTGAAGTAAATGTTGAAAAAAAGTTGGGATTTACTGGTAAAGCGGATATTGAAAAATTTGGTGTAGATGCTTTTTGTCGTGAGTGTAATAAGGCAACGGCGACAAATATTAATGAAGTAAATCATATTACTGATATGATGGGGCAATTTATTGATTGTAAAAATCCTTATATTACTTGTTCTAATGATTATATTGAGTCAGAGTGGTGGATTATTAAACAAATGGATGAGAAGGGGCTTTTATATCACGGGAATAAAGTGCTATGGTATTGTCCTAGATGTGGTACAGAATTATCTCAATTTGAAGTATCACAAGGGTATACTAAAACTAGTGTGAATACCGTTATTGTTCCTTTAAAACGAGTAGATGCTGATGAATATTTCTTAGCTTGGACGACAACGCCTTGGACTTTGATGGCGAATGTTGCGATTTGTGTTAATCCTGATATGACTTATATTAAGGCTAGTTCTAAGGGATATCAATTTATTGTCGCAGAAAGTCTTGCTGAACGAGTACTTGGGGAAGATTATGAAGTAATTGATACTTTTAAAGGTAGTGATTTGGTTGGAATAAAATATGAACAATTAATGCCTTTTGTTCATGTTGAAGGGAAATGTCATGAAGTTATTGCGGATCATTATGTAACGGATAGTGATGGTACAGGTATTGTTCATATTGCTCCTGCGTTTGGTGCTGATGATAACCGTGTTTGTTCTCAAAATGGGATTGGTTTTGTGAATCCAGTTGGACTTGATGGAAGATATACGACTGGTCCATGGGAGGGTCGCCTTGTTACGGATCCTGAGCTTGAAATTGATATTATTAAATGGTTAAAAGAAAATGATAAGTTATTTAAAAAAATTAAAATAGAGCATGATTATCCACATTGTTGGAGATGTAAGAGTCCTTTAATTAGCTATCCTAAACCTGCTTGGTATATTAAAACTACTGAATATAAAGATAAAATTATCCAGGCAAATAAAAAAATTCATTGGTATCCCGCTTATGTTGGAGAAAAACGTTTTGGAAATTGGCTTGAGAATATAGTTGATTGGGGAATTTCTAGAAATCGTTATTGGGGTTGTCCACTTCCTGTTTGGGAATGTTCTTGTGGTAAAAGAAAGGTTATTGGTTCTCTAGATGAGTTGCAAGAAAATGTGGTTGAGGATGTTAATGTAAGAGAGTTGGAACTACATCGTCCTTATGTTGATCAAATTCATTTAAAATGTTCTTGTGGTAAAGAAATGACTCGTGTTAAAGATGTTTTAGATGTTTGGTTTGATTCTGGTTCGATGCCTTATGCCCAATTTCATTATCCTTTTGAAAATCAAGAATTATTTAAAAGTCAATTTCCTGCTGATTTTATTGCGGAAGGACTTGATCAAACTAGAGGTTGGTTCTATGTTTTACTTGTTATTTCTACGATTATTTCGGGAGAAAGTTCATTTAAAAACGTTGTTGTTAATGATATGATGTTGGATGAATTTGGTAAAAAGATGAGTAAGTCTGTTGGAAATATTGTTGATCCTGTAGAGATGATGGAGAAGTATGGGGCAGATAATATCAGGTGGTATATGTTATACACATCTCCTGTTTGGACGCCTTTAAAGTTTTCTGAGGCTGGAGTAAGAGAAGTTCATAGTAAGTTCTTTAATCCATTTAGGAATACTTATACATTCTTTCAAACGTATGCAAATATTGACAAGATTAATATTGAAGACTGCAAGGTTAAGTATGAGGATAGAGAAGAGATTGATAAGTGGCTTTTAAGTAAATACAATCATCTAATTAAAAAGGTAAGAGAATTTTATGAGGCATATGATTTAAATTTGGTCGTTAGAGAGATTACTAATTTTGTTTCTGAAGATTTATCGAATTGGTATATTAGAAGAAATCGAAATCGTTTTTGGGGAAGCGATATGAATACTAGTAAAAGAAGTGTTTATATGACTACTTATGAAGTAATGGAAGGATTATGCCGTTTATGTGCTCCGATTATTCCTTATTTAACAGAAGAAATCTATACAAAATTAACAAAGAAAAAATCCGTTCATTTAGCTGATTTTCCTATTTGCTCTAGTGAATTAATTAATGAAGGGCTAGAATATAAAATGGATTTGGTTAGAGACTTAATTACGATGGGAAGAAATATAAGGGAAGAGTCTAAGATAAAAGTTAGACAACCAATTAAGAGTGTAATGTTATCTTCTTCTCTTAAAGAAAAACTTTTCGGACTTGAAGTATTAATTAAAGAAGAGTTGAATGTTAAAGAAGTATTATATGTTGATGATGTTAACTTATATATGAATATTACTTATAAACCTAATTTCAGAGTAGCGGGTAAGGTATTTGGTAAGGATATGAAAGCATTCAGTGATTATTTAACTACTATTACTAAAGAAGATTTAGAGAAGTTGGCGCATGGGAATTTAACTATTTCACTAAATGGGACTGAATATCAGGTAACTGAAGAATTGATTGAGAAAAGAATTGAATCTAAGGAAGGATTTAATGTCTGTGTAAATGGGAATTTGATTGTTATTCTTGATTTAGAATTAACCGATGATTTGATTAATGAAGGTCTTGCTAGAGAGACAATTTCTAAGATTCAGAATCTAAGAAAGAGTATGGGCTTTGATATTGCAGATAGGATTTGTATTTATTATTCGTCTAGTGATTTATATAGTGCGAAGATAAGTGATTATATTAAGTTTATTTGTGATGAAACACTTGCTTTAAAGATGGAGAGGGTAAGTGACGATAGTACGTTAGAGAAAATTAATGAATTTGAAGTTGGGTTAAGATTAGAAAAAATTAATGTTTAATGAGTAAAAAGACTGGTATTAGAAAGATTATTAGAAAGAATACTAGTCTTTTTTAAGTTGAATGAAAGACATAGTAAAAGTGATGGATGGTAATAAAGATAATATTTGTGATTGTAGCAATTAATAGTCCCCATAGTCCAATATGAAGAAAAGAGAGGGTGAGTAATAAGATACATCTTATGATAGATCCGTATAGTGTTCCTAGCATTGCTTCTTTTGCTTTGTTCATTGCTTGCATACTGGCTGTTAATGGTCCTTGAATGTAATGTAAAAGGAAGAAAGGGGCAATTATTTTAATGTAAGTAAGTCCTTCGTTTGTATTGTAGATGGTGTTTAGAAAATATTTTGGCACGCTCATGAAAAGAAGGGTACAGGGAATGCCGATAATAAGGGAGATTACTAATGCTTGTTTGATTTTATATCTTGTGTAGGAATAATTTCGTTTAGAGTAGGCATTAGAAACAACGGGTAAGAGAGCACTGGATACTGCCATGGTAAAGAAAGAAGGAAGGAGTAAAAGGGGATAGACATAGCCATTAATGATTCCATATTCAATGGTAATATCATTTATGGAATATCCTGAGTTTGTTAGAGCGTAAGTTAAAAGAATCGGTTCTAGGAAATAGGTAATCGAACCAATTAATCTACTTCCTATTGTAGGAAGACTGATATCTAGTAAGTCTTTGATTTGACTTTGGTCTAACTTAAAATCAGAAAATGATATTTTTTCGTGTTTTGGAATAAAGAGAAGGAGAGTAATAATGGAGATCCCTTCACTTAGGATATTGATTAAGACAACGCCAGTGATAGCAATGCTAAGAGAGTACTTCATTAGATATTTGATTAGGGTTAGAGTCAAAATAAGACGAATGAGTTGTTCGGTGATGTTAGAAAAGGTTGTTGGAAACATTTTTTCTTTGCCAAAGAAATAGCCTTTTAGGATAGAAGAAATACTGATGAAGGGAAGCGTTAGACCGATTGCGATTAAGGGGTAGTAAGTCATTTTATTTTTTAAAAGAAAATTGCTTAGTAGGGGAGAGAGAATAAATAAGATTATTATTAAAAATACATCAAAGAGAAGAGTTAGAGGAATAATGGGGAGAATGATTTCTTTTGCTTTTTTTCTTTGCTCACTAATTTGTTTAGAAATGGCGATAGGAAGTCCTAGGGAGCAGAGTGTGATAAAGAGATTGAAGGTAGGAAGAATTAGGGAATAGATGCCAATTCCTTTAGTAGAAATTGTTCTAGTTAAGATAATTTTTATTATCATGCTTAAGATTTTACTAATGAATCCACCAATGATTAAAATAATTGTTGATTTAATAAAGTTATTTTTCATAATACAATATATGCTTTTTCTTGATGGTTTAATCTAGTAAATTTAAAAATATTATTGTATAATGACATAAGGAGGAATGAATATGGATGGTTATGTGATTATCGTTATGATATTTGGAATTTTAATTTTAGGAATACTAGTTCTTTTGTATTTTTATAATCAAGTAGTAAATGAGAGGGAAAGAGTTAAAATTCAGTATTCTAATGTTTTTGAATATTTAAAAGAGGAAGGAAAATTGATTTTGGAAATTATTACGTTTTTAGAGAAATCTTTTCAAAATGAGGAAGATTATATTTTGTCTTTAAAGAGAAGTTATGAGGAGATTTTTAAAAATCATCCTGAGGAAGGATTCTCAAAGATTCGGGGGCTTAGTAATATTTTTTCAGATTTTGCTAGGTTAGAGAGTGTTTATCCTAGTTTGAAAAAAAATCAGGAATATTTAGATTTGAGAGAAAAATTAGAGGTGAATTGGAATCGGGTGGAATATGCTTTTTCTTCCTATGATAAAGAAGTAGGACGATATTTAGAGATGGATTCTTCAAAAATTTACTTCTTTATTAAAAAAATAGGACGGTTTCCAAAATTTGTGTGTTATTATCAATGAGAGAAGAATTTCATTATTTAGGGAAAAATTATCCTATTGTTATTGTAAAAAAAAGAAATAAAAATACTTATATTCGTATTAAAGAAGGAACTGTTGTGGTGACGACTTCTTATTTGGTTTCAAAGAGAAAAATTTATGATTTACTTGAAGAGTCAAGGACTAAAATTGAGGCAATGATTGATAGAGATGAGAGAAAGAAATGTCAGAAGGGTAAGTTTTTTTTCTTGGGAAAGTGCTATCAAGTGATAGAAGATGGTATTCATGATTTGCCTGTGATAGAGGGAGAAGTTATTTATGTTTCAACAAGAGAATTTTTGGAATCTTGGATAAAAGAATATACAAAAGAACTTTTTTTTCGCCGTTTAAAAATGTTAAGGGAATCGATGGAGGAAAAAATTCCTGATTGTAATTTGAAAATTATTCCGATGAAGTCAAGATGGGGCGTTTGTCATATAAAAGAGTGTTATGTTACTTTAAATAGTGAGTTGATTTGTTATGATATTAAGTGTTTAGATTATGTTATTATTCATGAACTTTGTCATTTTTTGGAGGCAAATCATTCTAAAAATTTTTGGAGATATGTTTCAAAGTATTGTCCAAATTATAAGAAAATTAGATTAATGTTAAGGAGTTGATGCTGGTGTTAATTACGTCTGTTCATAATGAACATATTAAAAACTTAGAAAAATTAAAGGAAAAAAAATATCGTGATAAATCTATGGAATTTTTGCTTGAGACAAAACATTTGGTTATTGAGGCTTATCGTGCTGGTTTATTAAAGGAACTTATTTTGGAACAAAATGAGATTTTTCCTTTGGATGTTGAGACATTGTATGTGTCTGGTGAAGTATTAAAAAAGTTGTCTTCAACTTCTACTCCTCCTACAGTAATGGGGGTAGCGATGATGCCTGGAAGACAAGAGAAGATTGGAGAGAGGGTTTTGATTTTGGATAGAATTCAAGATCCAGGAAATTTGGGAACCATTATTCGAAGTGCGGTTGCTTTTAATATTGATACGCTTATTTGTAGTCCTGATTGTGTTGATGTTTATAATTCTAAGGTAGTTAGGGCTAGTCAGGGAATGATGTTTCATCTTCCTATTATTGTCAGAAATACAGAAGATGTGATTAAAGAATTAAGAGAGAGGGATTATAAAATTATTGGAACAAAAGTTACCAATGGGTGTGATGTTCGAGAGGCCGCTATTTATTCTCATTTTGCGCTTATTATTGGAAATGAAGGACAAGGAATTAGTGAAAAAATTGAAGCGTTGTGTGATCAATTTTTATATATTAAGATGAATGGAAATTGTGAGAGTTTGAATGCGAGTGTAGCGGCTTCCATTTTGTTATATGAGATTAGTAATAAATAAGTGGGAGAGAAAAATATGGAGTATATTTATTTAGGTAAAATTGTAAATACCCATGGAATTAAGGGGGAGGTTAGAATTATTTCTAATTTTCGATATAAGAGTCGTATTTTTGTTAAGGGATTTGCAATTTATATTGGAAAAAAGAAAGATAAGGAAGTTATTGATAGTTACCGAGTACATAAGAATTATGATATGATTGTAATGAGAGGATATGCAAATATTAATGAGGTACTTAAATATAAAGGAGAGGCTGTTTATATTAAAAAAGATGATTTAAAACTTGAGCGTGGTGAAGTGTTAGATGAAGATTTGATTGGAATGAAAGTTTTGATGAATGGTGAAGAAAAGGGGAAAGTATCTAAAGTACTTAGAGAAAAACAAGACAGGTTAGTTGTTGTAAATGATAGGGGAAAATATTATATTCCTTATGTTAAGGGGGTAGTTAAGGAAATTAATCTGAAAGAGGGAATTATTTTGGAGGATATTTCTGGGTTGTTTGATTAAATGTTGTTTAATCGTTGTTTTCTTTTTTCTTATTTTTTGTAAACAAATAGGTAAAAAGATTATGGGGCTATTAATTGATGGTATAATAGTAAGTAATAGTTAGAGGGTGCGTTATGAAGATTGATATTTTAACTTTGTTTCCAGAAATGTTTAGTGGTTTTTTGAATGAGTCTATTATCAAGAGGGCAATTCAAAAGGGACTTGTTCAAATTGAGGTTCATAACATTCGTGATTATTCCCCTTTTAAAAATAAGTCTGTTGATGATTATCAATATGGTGGTGGGGCTGGTATGGTGATGATGTGTGAACCGGTTTTTGCTGCGATTGAAGATTTACGAAGGGAAGATAGTGTTGTTGCGATGATGAGTCCATCAGGAAGGTTATTTACGGAAAAAGTAGCCGTGGAGTTTTCAAAATTTTCTCATTTGATTTTACTTTGTGGTCATTATGAAGGTTTTGATGAGAGAATTAAGTCAATTGTTGATCTAGAAGTATCGATTGGAGAATTTGTTTTAACAGGTGGAGAAATTCCTGCTATGGCAATTACGGATGCGGTTACCAGATTAATTCCTGGGGTAATTAATAAGGAAAGTTTGGTTAGTGAGACTTTTACGGATGGAATGGTAGATTATCCAGTTTATACAAGACCTGAGGAATTTCGAGGAATGCGAGTGCCTGATGTTTTACTTAGTGGTCATCATGAAAAAATAAGGAATTGGCGAGAAGAGAAGAGAGTGGAACTTACTAAGCGAAGGAATGGGGAATAAAAGGATGGAGAGAAAAAATTATTACTTACATAAAGATAAGAAATCAGGAGAAATTTTATATTTAGAATATGATAAGATTAAAGGGTATCCCATTAGGCCTAAAACAAAAATAGAAGATGCAATTGATGTTCATAAGATTATTTTTATCAATCCTACTTTGCAAGAAAAGTTGATTCGAAAGAAAGTGGAAATTAAATTAAAGTATTTTAAAAAGGCTTTAGAGGAACTTGAAGGGGAAGATGGTAGTAGTGGAGATGTGGAGAGGGTTATCATTGATGCTGAGAAACTTAGAGTAAATTTGTTATCGCGTTATATTCATTATTTAGGAAATACTTATGGGAGTATTTATCTTAATCAGTTACAACAAATAATTAATCAATTGAAAGTCCTATTTTTTAAAAATGTTCAAAAGGAACGCTATCAAGTGGTTAGAAGACAGATGATGAATGAAGATTTATATTATTTAGAAGAAGAAAATGAGAAGAAAGGTAGGGGTAGATAATGTATTATTTTATTGGAATTAAGGGGACTGGAATGAGTGCTTTAGCGGTTATTTTAAAACAGTTAGGTTATGAGGTTATGGGAAGTGATTTAGGTAAACATTTCTTTACAGAGTCTGAGTTGATTCGTAATCAAATTCCTTTTTATGAATATCAAGAAGAAAATATCCATTCTGGGTATACGATTATTAAGGGGGCTTCTATTCGGGAAGATAATGTTGAGTTAAAGCGGGCAAGAGAGTTAGATTTAAAGATTTATGAATATAATGAAATGGTAGGAGAATTAACGAAGAAATTTAAAACAATTTGTATTGCTGGATGTCATGGGAAGACGACAACTACGAATATGATGGCTTTAGCCTTTGAAGGTGTTGGTATTAATTATTTAATTGGGGATGGTACTGGATGTGGAAGGAGAGAAAATACTTATTTTGCTTTGGAGTCTTGTGAGTATAAAAGACATTTTTTAGCTTATCATCCTTATATTGCGGTTATTACTAATATTGATTTGGATCATGTAGATTATTACCATGATATTGATGATATTATTGATGCTTATACTAGCTATGCAAATCATGCTAGTGAGGTTGTTATTGCTTATGGGGATGATCCTTATACTAGAAAGATGAAGTTGGAGAAAAAGGTACTTTATTATGGATTAGAAGAAAATAATGATGTAAGGGCTACAAATGTTGTTTATAGTGAAAAGGGAATTTCTTTTGATGTTCCTTCTTATGGACATTTTTCTTTGCCTTTATTTGGAAAGCATCAGTTATTGGATGCGTTAGCGGTTATTGCGGTTTCTATGTATGAGGGAGTCGATTATTCTTCAGTATCTAGACAGTTAGCAAAATTTCATGGGGCTAAGCGTCGATTTACAGAAGAAGTTGTTGGAAATAATGTGATTATTGATGATTATGCACATCATCCTAAGGAAGTAGAGGCTACAATAAATGCGATACGTCAGAAGTATCCAGATAAACATTTGGTGATTATTTTTCAACCGCATACTTTTTCTAGAACAAGGGAGTTTGCGGATGCCTTGGCTCAGGTTTTTCAAGTAGCAGATAAAAGTTATATTTTACCAATTCATCCTGCGAGAGAAAGGCAAGAAGATTATCCTGGTGTAACTTCTAATTTAATTATTGATGAGTTGGATAATGCTTCTTCTATTTCTCTTGATGATGGGGCTTTGTTGTCTTGTTATGATAATACTGTATTTGCTTTTATGAGTCCAAATGATATTAGTAAATTAGAGAGAGATTTAAAGGAATCTTTAAAAAAGAACTTGAATATTGATTGATTTTATTGTATATTAAATTTTGCTTTTAAAAAATGGGGGTTTTTATGAAAAGAAAAGATTTAATTTTGATGAATAAAAAATTAGCGGATAAATTTATGGAATTAGGAATTACTCATTTTAGGCTTACTAGTTTGGGTAATTCTCTTGCTCTTGGATTATCTCTTGTAAGGGGAAATCAGTTACTATTATATAGAAATTTGTCTTTAAGTGATGTTATGGATGAGGCATCTATTGCTTTAGAGAGGTATCATTTTGCTTGTGTTAGGGGAAATAGCGAGGTGGACATTTATTCTTTTCTTGTAAATAATGTTAAGGAGTCTTCAATCTTAGAGATGAATTTTAAAGATTATACGAATATTTTTGATTGCTTTTCTTTGTATCAGTTAGATAATAGGGAGAATATGCCTCCTTATTCTTCCTCTTATTTTGATAAGGGAATTCGTGATTTAGTTTTAGAAAGTGCAGAAGGACTTGCGAATGTAATTGTTTATCAAGGATGTACAAATTCGCTTACTAAGACATTTTTTGATAAGAAAAAAATGGTTACAACTTTTCTTTTTGAAAAAAGAGATGATTTTAATCGTTTAAGTTCTATTTTGGATTATTTTCAGATGATGAATCGAATTAATGGCTCAACGACACAGATATATTTGTGTGGTGTTCCTGATGTTTTAGGCCTTCATTTTTCAGAAATTATTAATGCTTCTTTGAAAAGTCTTAGTAAGAGATATGCTAATGTTTGTTATGTTTCCCCAGTTTGTTCTAAACTTTTTTATTTAGATAGAGTAAGCAATCGGATAAAAATGGATGTGCATTATGATGAAGAAGAGTACTTAAAATTAAATTATCATATTATTGTGTCTATTTATGAAAATTATGCGTTTAGGCAAAAATTGATTTTACTTGATAGAGAATTATATCGATTGAATAATTTAATTCTTGTTTGTAAAAAAAGGAATGATTTTTCTTTAAATATGCTCTATTCATTGAGTGAGATTTTTAAGAAGTATTCTTGCTTTCATCATTTTGAAAATTTAGAGGTAGAAAAGTACTTAATGGGGAGATTTACTACAGATTTTTATTGTCTTGGTCGAGAAAATATTCGTTCAATGATAAAGAAAAAATAAGGACTAAAGGAGGATATGGTTTATGGAAAATATTTTGGTAGGTTATCAGATAAATGAAAGTATGTGTTGGAGAAAGTTTCGTTTTCCTAATAAACATAAAATATTGAATACTATTTTTGAAAGGTATGTATATGATTTGTATGATGATTATCGAGTCAGGGAAGAGATTGATGTTTTAGTTATTGAAAATGCGATATTTTATCATGATGTTAAGTTACATTGTCCTAAAGATACAAAACTTATCTTAAAGAATTGTACTTTTTTGGGAAGATATGTTCAGTTTATGGGAGGGGATATTTCTTTGATTTCTCCTAGATTTTTAGATTATTTATCTTCTAAGCAAATTAGTGGGGAAGCAATGGAGAAGTTTAATGTAGTGATGGATAAATCTTGTGATATGGGATTATCCATTATCGCTAGGGCGCGAGATATTTCTATAAAAGTGTGTGATGAGGTTAATTGGAATAATTATTCCCTTTGTTTAGATGGAGATAATATTGAAATTAATGGGATAAGGAATCTAGTTGAGGCTAAAATTATTAGTAAGAATTTATCTTTTAAATATAGTGACTTGAAATTTGTTTCTTCTTCTAAAGGAAGTAAGATAGAGACAGAAAATCTTTTATTAGGTTCTAGTAAATTATCTTCAAAAGTTATGGGGAAGATTCATTGTAAAAAAGTGGAAGTTTATTCTTGTGATGAGTTTAGAAAAGAGGATAATTTAGAGATTGGGGTTAAAAGAAGGAAAAGAAAACAGAGTAAGTAGGGTGTGGTGAGAAGGTATGCAGCGATATTTTGTTAAAAATAAAAGAGAAGATTACTTAGAATTAGAAAAAAGTGATGTTCATCATATTAAAAATGTTATGCGTTATTCTATTTTGGATAAGATAGAATGTGTTTATGAGGGTATTCTTTATCTTTGTGAAATTGTTGATTTATCAAGTGAATGGGTACATATTTTATCTTCGATGGAAAAGATAAATTCTAATACTCCAAGACTAGCCGTTGCGATTGCTTTGGTAAAGGAGCAAAAAATGGATTTAATTTTACAAAAATTGACGGAACTTGGTGTATCTGAGATTATTCCAGTTATGATGGAGAGATGTGTTGTTAAGATTAGTGAAGAGAAGGTTTCTAAAAAGATGGAAAGATGGCAAAAAATTTGTAAGGAAGCTTCTGAACAATCAAAACGAGTGGATATTCCTTTAGTTTATCGGCCGATTATGATAGATGAATTAGCTGGAATTTCTTATGAAAGAAAATTTGTTTGTAGTACGAAGAAGATGCAAATTTTAGATGTTGATTACTTTCAATCTTTTAAGGAAAGTAGTGACTTTATTTTTGTTATTGGGCCAGAAGGTGGTTTAACGAATAGAGAAGAAGAAAAACTTTTTTCTTTTGGTTATTCTCCAGTATCTTTTGGTAGTTTGATTATGAGGGTAGAAACAGCAGCGATTTATGTTGCTAGTATTGTGAATTTTATGAAGTAAGGTGATTGGGATGGAGAGTATTTTTTTTCTTTTTACAACTTTTTTGTTTTTCCTTTTTTGTGTTCATTTATGGAAGGAAAACAAGAGTTTACGGGAGAAGCAAGAAAAATTATTACATGAAATAATAGAATTTAAGCAAGAAAAAAAATATTTATTATCGAAAAAAATCAATCAAGATATTGTTTCTATTCATCGTTTGGATGAAGGTGATATTCCTAAAAGTACTTCTCGAGAAAATTTTCAAAAAATGCAGATGGTACTTGAAAAAAGTAATTTGTCTAAAGAGGCATATAATGAGGGGAATGGTATTAAAACTGAAGTAAAACAAATGGGAGAAGTTTCAAAGCAAAAACTTGAACAAGAACCAATATTGGAAATTCCTAAAAAAAATTGGATTAGAGGAGAAGAAGAGTTGAGAAGTAGTTGTGGTGTGATAGATAAAAAAGCAGTGGGTGGGGAGATTAATTTAAATGAATTTGTTCGACAAAGTACAAACACTAGGAAGAAGGAAAATAGAGAAAATAGGGAATTTTTAAAAGATTTGTCAAAACGTTTGGAAGAAGAGGTAAAACCTCAGACGATTGAGCTTACTGATTATGAAAAAAATCAAGAAGAACATGCGATTATTAGTTATCAGGAACTTTTATCTTCTAAGGATAGGGTTGATTTGATAGAAGAAGAGGATAATAAAAGATTATTGGATGATTTAAAAAAATTTCGCGAGTATTTGGGAAAGTAATGATAGAGAAGTTAGGACATATACTTTACTATGAATCGGCAAAATAGGGAAAATTCTAAACTCATTACGATTACGGCTTTTTTGATTGGTTATGTTTTAATTGACCGATTAAATAGTAACGAACAAAATGCTTTGGGGAATTTTTTTATGCTTATTGGACAGACTTTATGTACTTCGGGGAGTGAGAATTTTAGGCGAGATTGGAAGAATGTTTCTAACTCTACCAATACTTTTTCTGATTCTTCTTCTAATTTGAAAAATAAAGAGATGTCTAAGGATGATTTGATTCGTGTACTTAAAAATGCAAGAGATGTTTTTAGTGAAGAAATAGATAAACTTTAATTTAGGTGATGCTTGATCGATTTTCACCTCTTTTTATCGTTATATGATAATTTTTGGTGAAAATCAACAATTTTTTAAAAGAAAAATAATAGCGAATGGTGCTATTATTTGTTTGACAAACGATATAAATTTATAGAAGGGGTATTAAATAATCTAAAATTAATATTATTTACACCGATTCCATTAGAAATATAAATATTTTTATTTTGTTTATTTGCTTTAAATTTTTTTGCTCCGTTAGGGAGTAAAAAAGTTTTAATAATAGGAATATTGATTGAACCATTTAAAGAATGTCCTGCTAAAATAAGCGATGGAGAATTCGTTTGCTTTATAATATCATTTATTGCATCAGGTTCATGTACTAGGGATATTTTATAAGTAGTGTTATCTTCTTCTAGGGAAGAGATGGTTTTATTTAAGTCAAAATTTTTTAAATAACTACCAAATCCTTGGAGGATTATTTTATCATTAAATTCATTATAAATATAAATAGATTCATTGTTTAGTAAGGTGATGTTACTTTGAAGATAGATATTTTTTAATATTTCTTCATTAGAATAATCATTATCTCCCATAATGGCGTAAATTCCATAGGTTGTTTTTATTTTTTTTAATTCTGTTATTAAAAAATTAATGTCTTTATTTTCTAGTTTATAATCTTTATCTAGTAAGTCTCCAGTAAAGAAGACAATATCTGGTTTATTTTTATTGATTTCATTTATTAGTTCTTTAATTCTTTTTTCAGTGATTACTTTTTTATAATGTAAATCAGAAAATTGAATTATTTTTAAGCCATTAAAATTATCATTTAAATTTGTTTTTATCGAAAATTCATTGGTTTCTAGACCGATTGTTCCTACAAAGCGACTGTATAGTAGAATTAAGAAGAAAATTAGCATGATACTTAAAATTGTACTTAATAATTTTTTCATGATATCACCTGCATTAAATAAAGAATTAAAGCTAGGGTATTATGTGTGGCATGGGCTGTTATGGTAGAAAAAATATTATCGGTTTTAGTATATAAATATCCAAAGGTAAATCCTAGGGAACAATAAGGAATTAAATAAAGTAAATCTTTTGCTGATTGGATGGAAGAGATGACATGCATTCCTCCAAAAATAAGACCAGTTAGGAGAATATAGATTGCTTTATTATTGGTAATTTCTCTAATACTTTTTCTAAAAATTAACTCTTCAGTTAGAGGGGCGTAGATAATTAATTGAAAGGCCATATAAAGAGGATGGGTATCAATTAGATTTCTAACTGCCTCTTCATTGGCGGCTAATGTTCCATTAGTGATTATTGTAATAATACTATTACTAATTACCATAATGCTTAATCCAAGTAACCAATATTTAAGAGAAGTAAAAATATTTTTTAAAATATCTCTGGTCTCAAAGTAATTTTTAAAATCTCTAAAAAATGTTTTATGATAGATACCAATTAAAATAAAAATTAAACATAAATCATTAAAAAAAGAAATGATTGTTTTTAAGATAGCGTTCATACTTTGATAGTCAATTTTTAATATAGAGCTTATAATAATTGGAATTAGTCCCCAAGTTAATAATAGGAGAATTAGTCCTAAAGTTATCATACTTTTCTTTAAAATGGTTTCTATTTTTTCAAAAATATTTTGTTTCATTTATATTATCACCATATTCATTATAATGGATTTTAAAAAAAACTACAAGTTAAAATTTCTTTTGAAGTCGTCTTTGATAGGCTTCATCAAGTGGAATATTATTTTCTAATGAAATTTTTAGTAGTTCTTTTTTGATTTCTTCTTGAATATCATTTATAATTTTATTATTAGACTTTTTAATCATTGAGTTTATTTCTTCTTTTATTTCTTTTTCTCTATCCCATAGGTTTATTATTTTTTCTTCATCTAATAAATAAAGATTAGTTTTTTTATCTTGTAAGAGTTGGTAAGTAAGAGAATGATTAAAGCCTCTTTCCACTTCATCATGGGCTAAGTTATTTTTAGAGGTAATAAAATCAATTACTCTTACTCTTAAATTTTCTATCATTTTACTATAATAATTATTTTTCTTGTTCATCTTTTATTTCCTCCTTTCTTGATATTATATTAGAAATAGATATGAATATCAAGAAGTTCTCTTGATGTAAACATTTAGTTAATAATACATGAGTTATCTACTAGTGAAGAAAATTGATTTTTCTTTATTTTTTTGTTATCCTTAAGATAATAATAGACTAGGAAATAAGGAGCGATAGGATGCGAATATTAAAAAATAAGAATTATAAATTATTCATTGGTTTAATGATAGGAATATTAATTCCTATCATTAGTGTATGGGCAGTAAATAAATATAGAGCAGAAGATGTTTTTTATGATAATGAAAATAGTAACTTATCTAGTGCTGATGTACAAGGAGCAGTTGATGAACTTTCAGATAAATATAAGAAGGTATATGGAGATGGTACTAGTTGCCCTGATGGTTATGTTTGTTTACAAAAGAAAAGTACCCTTGCTTTAGGAGACTATGTTAAGATGACACCTACCAAGTCTAGCTATACAACAGATACTTCTAAAACAGGATATACGAGTACGCAAACAATTAAACCACAAGAATTAAATTTATGGCGAGTGATTAAATTAAATGATGATGGAACAGTAGAGATGATTAGTGAACATGTCTCTAGTGTAGCGGTTTATTTTAGAGGACAAACAGGGTATCAAAACCTAGTTGGATACTTAAATGTTCTTGCAAGTCAGTATGAAAATAGTGCTTATACTAAAGGTTCTCGATATTTTGGATATAATGGGCAAACGGAATATATTACCGATACTTCCAAATTTACAAATCCAGCACCATGGACAAGTTCAACTGGAAGTAGTACTGTTGAGAGTCAAGGTGGAGGAGATACTTTATACACTACAGATTATAATTTAATCAATACAGTTTTAGGGACAAGAGTAGCCGCTAAACCAGGGGGTAGTGGTGCTTCTTATTGGATAGCATCACGATACTATAATTATTCCTCCTCGACTGACTATCGCTGGGGCGGACGGAAGGTGCTCGCTTCTGGGTCAATTAGCAACTACAACCTGTATAGCTATTATAGTTCGAATTTCAACACGGGCGGTAGCAGCAGCTCTCTTCGCCCGATAGTGGTTCTGAAGTCTGGGCTCCAATATGAGGGAGTAGGTACAGAGGACTATCCGATGGAGATAAAGTAAAGTAGGAAGTGGAGGATATCTCAAGAACGGCCTAAGGTCGTTCCTGAGATGGGCTTTGGTTAAAAAAAGAAAGAAGGTTTATATGGCAGTAGTAAATATGGCAAATAATTTAAAAGAATTATTTCCAGAATATGTAGTATTATTAAAAATTGGTACTTTTTATGAATGTTATAATGATGATGCCAATATCATTTCTTATTTATTTCAATATAAAATTAAGATATTATCTAGTGGAGATAAGAATTGTGGTTTTCCTTTGGTTTCTTATAATAGAGTTATTTCAAATTTAGAGAGTAGAAATATTAATTATATTTCGATTGATAAGAATCATAATTATGAAGAGATGGATAAGATGAATTATAAAAAGAAAAATAAGTATAAAGAGGTTTCTTCTAAAGCAAATGATTATTTAGATAAATTAAATAGAATTGATAGAATTAAGGTCTATCTTTTAAAGCATGATGATAAAATTGAAGAAGTAGAGAAGTTATTATATGAAAGATAAATTTTATATAACAGAATTGATTAAGAGATTAATTGATAGTTTTGATCAGTATTTAACAAATTTTCCTCATAAAGAAATAGAAATAAAAAGAGAAATTATGTTTACTTCTTATCAAATGTTAAAGATTGCTTATGAAGCAAATACAACATTTGATATCAATAAAAGAATCGATATTCAAGATAAAATTATTTCTTATATTAAATATTTAGATTATTTGGTTAATGTTTGTTACGATAAACACATTATTAATGCCAAAAGATATTTAAAATTTGGGGAGAATTTGGATTATTTATTAAAGTATGTTATTGGATGGCGAAAGTCATCTCGGGCTTAGTTGGTTTGGAAAGAGATGTTGTTATGATTATTCCTCTTCGACTAACTATAACTGGAACGGACGGAATGTGAACACTTCTGGGTCGACTAGCAACAACAACCTGTATAACTATAATAGTTCAAGTTTCAACACGAACAATAACAACAACTCTCTTCGCCCAGGAACTTCTTCAAACTGAGGTGATATAAGAAAGACTTATATTAGAGATAATGAAGAAATAGACTAAGTCCAATAGATTATTCTATAAACAATATAAAAAATATATCTGTTAGTAATGAAAATGAAAGGGGATATATGAAAAGAGTAAATAATTTATATCAAAATATATATAAATTTGAAAATATAGAGAGATGTTTTGATGAGATATGTAGAAATACAAAAAATAAGAATAGAGTACAACAATTTAAGAATTTTAAAGCAATTTATATTAGTCGGGTATATCATGATTTAAAAAATAAAACTTATGAAGTAGGAAAGTTTCATGTTTTTTACATATACGATCCAAAGAAAAGAAGAATTGTTAGTCAAAGTATGTATGATAAATTAGTGAATCATTTGGTGAGTCGATATATTTTATATGATGCTTTAATTCCTTGTTTAATTGATGCAAATTGTGCTTCTAGAACAAATAAAGGAACATCTTATGCTCTAAAATTATATTATCAGTATCGTAATATGATGGAGAGAAAATATGGTACTTATTATCTTTTAAAATGTGATATTCATTCTTATTTTGCTAGTATTGATATTAGAGTATTAAAGAATAAATTGAAAAGAAAAATAAAAGATAAAGATGCTTTAATGATAATAGATAAAATATTAGATAGTGATACTACACTTAGTATAGGATTTATGAGTAGTCAAATATTAGGAATATTTTATTTAAATGATTTAGATCATTATATTAAAGAAGAGTTAAAGATAAAATATTATGTAAGATATCAAGATGATTTTATTTTGTTTCATCAAGATAAACAATATTTAAAGTATTGTTTAGATAAGATAAAAGAATTTTTAAGAAAAGAAAGATTAGAGTTAAATAATAAAACTAGAATTTATAAGAATACCAATAATATTATTTTTCTAGGAAGAGATAAAGATAATAGAAATTCTAAATATAGAGACAAGAGAAGAAAATTAAAATATAAAAAGTATTTATATGAAATTGGAAAGATAAAATTAAATAGTTATTTAGCAAGTTATATTAATTATAAAAATCTAAATAAAGGAATGATTAGAAATGAAGAAAAAGAAAAGTTATAATTATAAGATACTAGTTGGTTTAGTAATTGGAATATTCTTATCGGTAACGGGAGTATATGCAGCAACGACATACGTTGGTAATGGAGTAGATTTAACTTATGATAATAGTAAAAGTGGTCTTAGTTCAACTAATGTTCAAGATGCTTTGGATGAATTATATGGTAAGTCATGTCCAGATGGATATGTTTGTTTAAAGAAAAAAAATACTCTTGCTTTAGGAGACTATGTCAAGATGACACCAACCAAGTCTAGCTATACAACGGATGCTTCTAAAACTGGATATACTAGTACGCAAACGATTAATCCACAAGAATTAAATTTATGGCGAGTGATTAAATTAAATGATGATGGAACAGTAGAGATGATTAGTGAACATGTCTCTAGTGTAGCGGTTTATTTTAGAGGACAAACAGGGTATCAAAACCTAGTTGGATACTTAAATGTTCTTGCAAGTCAGTATGAAAATAGTGCTTATACTAAAGGTTCTCGATATTTTGGATATAATGGGCAAACGGAATATATTACCGATACTTCCAAATTTACAAATCCAGCACCATGGACAAGTTCAACTGGAAGTAGTACTGTTGAGAGTCAAGGTGGAGGAGATACTTTATACACTACAGATTATAATTTAATCAATACAGTTTTAGGGACAAGAGTAGCCGCTAAACCAGGGGGTAGTGGTGCTTCTTATTGGATAGCATCACGATACTATAATTATTCCTCCTCGACTGACTATCGCTGGGGCGGACGGAAGGTGCTCGCTTCTGGGTCAATTAGCAACTACAACCTGTATAGCTATTATAGTTCGAATTTCAACACGGGCGGTAGCAGCAGCTCTCTTCGCCCGATAGTGGTTCTGAAGTCTGGGCTCCAATATGAGGGAGTAGGTACAGAGGACTATCCGATGGAGATAAAGTAAAGTAGGAAGTGGAGGATATCTCATATATTTTATTATGGATGAAGAGAGATTGAAAAAGTTAGAAATAGAAGAAGTAATTTGGTTAGTATTAATCATTATTATTCTTCTTTCTTTTATTGCGAATGTTTTTGAGAGGGATTATTTAATTTATCAGAATGAGGAGAGTAAGAAGAGGTACCGAGAGTTAATGATTATTATTTTTGGTGGTGCTTTGATTACTTATTCTTATTATTTTATTGATAGTATAAAGGAATTAAAAAATATAAAAATAAGTGATAGTAAAGGTAAGAAGGAAGCTATATATTTATCTTTTATTAGTAGTTTATTTATTGTATTAGCGGGAATTATTCTTTTATATATTGCTTATACAGATTATGATATTGATACAGAACTTGCTTTTAATTAGTTTGACAGATGCTTATTTTTCGTGATAAGATTGTTCTGGATAAGGAAAGTGGTAAGATGGAAGAGATTGTTCAAATTTTAACTTTAAGAAATGAGACAATATCAACGATGGAGTCTGCAACTGGTGGTTTTATTGCGAATGCAATTACTAATGTAGAAGGTGCTAGTGAAGTATTTTCTTTTGGTGCTGTAACGTATTCTAATTTTTATAAGATAAAATTTGGAGTATCAGAAGAGGTAATTAAGAAGTATAGTGTTTATAGTATGGAAGTTGCTCATGAAATGAGTAGTAGCATTGTAAATTATACTGGTAGTAGATATGGAATTGGAATTACGGGTAAATTCAATCGAGAAGATAGATTTAATCAATTTGGGGATAATCGTGTTGTTTATATTAGTGTTTATGATAAAGTTTTGAATATTTATGTTGATAAAGTATTAACAGTAACAGATAAATCAAGGGAAAAGAATAAAGAAAATGTTCTTTATTGGGTAATAAATTTATTAAAAGAGATATTAAAAGAGGAAGAATAATGAAAATAAAAAGTGTTTGTTTATATGATAATTCTAGTGAGGCAAGTAAAAAAATTCGTGAAAAATTAGAAAAAGAATTTTGTCATTTAGGAATTAGGGTAGAGGATAAAGATTATCAACTTGCAATAGCGATTGGTGGAGATGGTACTTTTTTAAAGATGATTTCTTTTCATCAGTTTCATTCTTCTTTAATTTATACGGGAATTAATTTGGGAAGAATAGGAATGCTACAAGAAATTGAAGAAAGTGATATGGATTTATTTTTTACTTCTTTAAAGAATGATAGTTATTTGATAAAAAAAGTACCTCTTTTAGAGATAAATGTTACAACAGGAAAAAATAGAGTGAAGTATTATTGTCTTAATGAGGTAGTTATTCGGGAGGATGGCCTTAGGACAACCACGTTTGATATTTTTACCAACCAGTCAAAACTAGAAACTTTCGTGGGAGATGGTGTATTAGTTTCTAGTTCTATTGGTTCTAGTGCCTACAATGCTAGTTTGGGAGGAAGTATCATTTTATCGGATATGGATACTATGCAACTTACACCTCTTGCTCCAGTTAGGGCTAATCTTCATCACCACTTTTTTAATTCACTTATTTTTTTAGAAAGGGAAATGTTAAAAATTTATCCTAAAGGAAGAAGTAATCATCTTATTTTATCGTTAGATGGAAATTCTATTAGGATAGAGGCGGTAGAAGAAATAGAGATTAAAATTAGTGATAAACGAATTCAAAAGCTCGTTTTATTTGATGATAAAATTTCTAAATTCAGAAAAAAATTAATTGACTAAGTTAATTGGTAAAAGTTATAATATTAAAAGGAAGGATGAGAAGAGATGTTTTTTTCAAGAAAAAAGATGATTATTCATGTAACAGGAATGCATTGCGGGAAGTGTTTGAATAGAATAAAAGAGGGGCTAGAGAGTATTGATAATGTTAAGAAGGTACAAGGAGATGTTGATAAAGGGGAAGTTATTGTTTTTTATAAAGAAGGGATAAATCAAGAAGAAATAAGGGATGCGGTAGAGAAATTAGGATATGGTGTTACAGGAATTAAAGATGTAGATTAGTGGTGGGAAAAGATGGAACAAGAAAATATTCAAAAATTTATTCAAAATTTACGAAAAGAAAATCATTTAACTCAAAAGCAACTTGCGGATATGTTAGGGGTAACTTATCAGGCGGTGAGTAAATGGGAGAGAGGATTAAATATTCCAGATATTAGTGTTTTAAAGGAAATTAGTCGAATCTTTCATGTTGATATTGATACCATGATTAATGGAAGTAAATTTGAAAAAAAGAAGCGATTGTCGAAGGTATCCTTTTTTTTCTTCTTTTTTGTTTTTGTTCTTTTCTTGTTTATTATTATTTTATTTTGTTCTAATCATGATTTTTACTTGAAGAAGGTTTCTAGTGATTGTGAAGATTTTACAGTAACTGGGAGTGTTGCTTATAATAAGGATAAGTCTTCTATTTATATTTCTAATATTGATTATTGTGGGGAAGAAGATGCTACGGTTTATGAAGAGGTAACTTGTAGTTTGTATGAAGAATATCAGAATAATAAGAAGAAAATTAATGAGGGTTTAAAGGGAAAGAATATTTCTTTAGATGATTATTTAAAAAAGGTAGAAATACAGGTTGATGATTATTCTAGTAGTTGTAAGAGTTTTGCTAATTCAAAAATTTATTTAGAAATTCAAGGAAAAGATAAAAATGGTAAGGTATCTCTTTACCGAGTACCAATTAAATTAGATAGTAATTGTAAATAAAGTAGCACAAGTGCTACTTTATTTTAATAATAAATTACTTTAGAATTGATTAATTTATTTTTACTTTTTTCATTATAAGTATTATAAAGTTTATCTCGAAAACTTTTTGATAAATGGGGACATCCATGTGAAGATGGTTGATTTTCAGAAGAATTACCGCCATCAGTATTTTTCGGTAAGCTGCCTACATGCATTGTGTTGCCATGATTTTTTTTGGTTGTTTCGTAGCGAACATGAATTGCTCTTCCAACAGATGATTCACTATTAAAATCTTGTACTTCTAGGTCAAATTTAGTTATTGTTGAGCCACCGCTATCATTTGTGTTTTTTCCTTCAGAGTCTCCTGTTGAGGTTTTAAAGTTTTCTATGATTTTCCATTTGGAATTTTCTTTTTTAAATAACATTAATCTTTGGGTACCAACATTTACCCAAAATAAGTAGTTTGTTTTGCTGGTGAATCCTTGTTCATTAATAAAATTTTCGTATACTTCATTTGTATATCCATCATCAACATAATAACTTACAAATTTTAGATATTTACCTGAAATTTTAGCAACTGTATTTTTATCTATTCTAATATTAAATGTTTGGTTTTTATAATCTTGTCGTTTGCATTTTAATTCTCCAAGGAGAACTACTTTTTTTCCTTTCGTTAATGTAATCGACTTTCCGGTATAGATATCTTTTACAGTAACATTTTGAGTCGTCTTTACATTTTCATAAAGACCATGAGCCACAGTTATTTTAGCTTCGGCATAGACTTTTGAATTATCTTTTAGTTCTGCTCTTACTGTAGCTGTTCCTCCACTTAGAGCGGTTACTTTTCCTTTGTTATCTACTTTGGCGACAGTCTTTCCGTCAGTGATGCTCCATTTTATTTTTCCTTTTGCAGCTGATTCTTTAATGGATAATTTTGTTTTGTTAATGGTATAATTTTTTCCTCGACTAGAAACATTATCAGAATATTCAGTAATTGTGGCATTGGTTTTGTTTAAAGTAATTTTTTTGATAGAAGATGAATTCGAGCCTTCACTTCCATTTGAATTTCCTTTGTTATTATTGTTTCCATTATTACTTGAATTTCCTTTATTTGTTATGGTATTATCTTTATAATTGTTTGCATTTTCATAATTTTTTAGGCAATCTTTATATTGTTTGGCTGTACTAAGTCCTGTTATATTCATCGCGACAGTAATAAAAATTGGGACTAAAAAAATTGCCATACACATTATAATTCTTTTAATGAATAAAGATAGAACTTTATTATCTTCAATATTTCCTCCAGACATTACTGTTTTTCCAAAATCAATGGAGAGCATTATGATTAATAGAATTGGGGCGATGAAACAGATTAAGCGAAAAACATTCATGATTACGCGAACGATTCTTAAGATTTCATAATTAGAGCAGGCATCTAGTGTATTTAAAAATATCATTACTTCTTTCCTCCTTATTTTCTTTATTTAAGTATATCTTTATCTTGAAAAAAAAGCAAGGATAACTCTGCTAAGTAACTAATATCTTAATTGGAAAAGTAAAACATCTATAATAACTTTAAATATTTATTTAACATTTCAATTTCTAATTAAGTATATTCCATTCAGTAATTGGATTTTTAGCTTTAACTAAATCATCTAAAAATAAAATGGCTTGCTCATGATTTATGGCTTCTAAATGTTTCTTGATTGATTTACCACCTACTGTGATGTCTTCTAAAACAACTTGTGTTTCTTTTAGAGTTAGTGTGTTCCCTTCAATACCATTACTATTATAAGTCCATTCTAAATTTATGGTTTCTTTTAATGATTTTAGAGTTTCTTTAGGAATTGGTCTTTTTAATTCTAATGCTATCTACTTCACTAAAGTAATTATCATTTAAATTAATAATAAAACTATTTTTGTCTGGTTTAATTATTCTTTTGTCATAGTATAAGTAGGAATATTCCAATGATTTTCAATTTTAGCTGCTTCTTCAATTCTTCCTGCTTGAAGTGGTTGTCGTATTCTTCTTTTACTAATATTCCATTTTTTTTCTGTTTCTTTAGTTGTCATATATTTCATTTTAGTCATCTCTTAATATGATTATACTGAAGGTGGTAGTATATGAGATTATTTTTCATTATGTGACGATTATATTACTAAACTTAATGTTTAGTGAATTCAACTTTAATTTTATTGTGTTTTAGATAGATATATTTTATACTGATTTTGGTAGGTGAGGAGAAAGTGAAGAGAATAATTATTATCATTTTGTTTGGAGTATTATTTTTAGGAGGATGCTCTTTTTCTGAGAAAGAGACGGATGCTTTAAAATTTAAACGAGAGTATGAAGAATATAATGGGAAAAAAATTAAAGAAAAAATAGCAAGAAAGGTAGAGATTGATAAGAATAATTCTGTAGTTTATTTATCTGTTCAAGAGCTTATAGAAAAAATGAAGGAAAAAGAAAGTTTTGTTTTATACTTAGGGTTTCCAGAATGTCCTTGGTGTAGAAGTGTTATTTCTACTCTCTTAGAGGTAGTAGATGATGTTGGAATAGAGAAAGTTTATTATATTAATATTAGGAATATGCGGGATACTTATGAGATTAAGGAGGGAAAAGTTATTCAAACGAAAAAGGGAACGGAAGACTATCAAACATTACTTCGTCTTTTTGACGCTGTGTTAGATGATTATACGCTAAAAAATGAATCAGGTGAAGAGGTTTCGGTTTTAGAGAAGAGAATTTATGCTCCTAGTATTATTTCTGTTGTGGATGGTAAGGTAGAGTCTTTAACGGATGGAATTAGTGATAAACAGTTGGATGCTTTTATGGAACTTAATGATGAGATAAAAGGTGAAAGCTATGATAAAATTAAGTGTTCTATTGAATGTGTTGCTAATGTTAGTAAGGTTTGTGGGATAAAGAAATGTTAAAAAAATACTTCTTTAGAATCATCTCTATTTAGGGAAATGTCTAAATGAAGTATTTTTTATTCTTCAATAATTTTAATATTTTCTTTAAATACTTTTGTTAAATCATGAATATTTTTCTTAAATAAAATCATATCAATTATTCCAGATAGGGAATAGATAATTAAAGTAATTCCAGCAAATAGGGCTAGTGCAATAGAACTATCAATAGGATTTAAGATTAAGATGATTCCACAAATGATAGATAGTATTGTTAGAAGAAGCGTTACTATCCAACTCTTGTTGTCTATTCTTCTTAATAATACAACTAGTTTTAATTTGAAGATACTATCTAGAATAAAGTAAGTACCTAAGATAATGGGAATCATTATTTTAAAGATATCTGGATAAATTAAAATAATAATTCCAAATAGAATAGAGAGTATTCCATTAAGAAGAGTATCTATTGGTAAGAGAAAACTTTTGGTATAAATTTCTAAGTAGGTTAAATAGATTCCACTTCCAATTAAGATAATCGCAATTAAGTAAGCAACTATTTTAATGGAAATATTGGGAAATATTAAGAAAATAATACCAAGAAGGAGAAAAATAATGGAAATTCCTATTGCTTCATTAATGATTTGATTTAATTTTTTTAACATTTTTACCATCCTTTCTTCTTTAATTTATCATATTTTTAAACTATTTGTCAATTTTTAAAGAGAAATAATCAACAGAAATAAATATTTGTTTATAGAATATTCAAAATGATAAATTTTATGAATAAGACTTTATTTTTTTTTGTATTTATGGTACTCTTATATTAAGATAATGAGGAGTGGTAAGATGGAGATTATACTAGAAGATGAGGATATTATTTTGTATCGTGGTTTTTTTTCTGGGGTTGATTTTGAAGTTTCTCTAAGAAAAGATAGTGGAGAGGCAACTTTAGTTATTTCTAGTAGTATTTTGAATAATCCTAATTATAAAACTTTTTATTTAAAGGCTTATAAAGATACAATTAAGAGGCTTAAGAATATCAAGGAACTTTCTCTTCAATTTGTACCACTTAATGATGAAGAAGAGAAGAGAAGTCAAGAATTGGTTAGTAGTTTTTCTTTTTCAAATGATTCAAAAATTATTCGGAAACGAAAAGAACAAGTTTTTCTTGAAAATTATTTTAAAACGAATTTGATTTCAGAGAGTCAAGATGGAATAACTAGAACTTATTTACAGGATGGGGCTAATTCTTTTGTAAATGTTTCTTATCTAGAGATTGAAAGACAAATCAGTACTTTATTTCAAGATAAGGAACTTGATTTAGAAAATCAACCACTCAATGTTTTAGTTGAACGTGTGGTGAGTCAATTGGAAAGAGGACAAAAGAGAGAAGTGAGTCAAATAAAGCCAAAGACTTTAGTAAGAAAAAATAATGAAGGAATGATTGATGCTCAAACATTTTTACTTTTAATTTTGGTAATGGGCATATTGATGGGAAGTTTATATTATTTTAGTAAGTAGGAGGTGTGTGATGGATTCTAAGAAAAGATTAATTGTTACCAGTGTTATTTCTATTATATTAGTATCTATTTTGATGATTGGTAGTACCTATTCTCTTTTTAATTCTACAGATGTTGATCAGGAAGCTAATGTTTATAAATTGGGAAGTTTAGTGGTTACTGTAGAAGATGCGGGTAATGTTACTTTAGATGTATCTAGGCCAATTTCTAATCAAAGAATCCCTACAATTACTCCTTATCGAATAACGGTTAAAAATTCAGGAACGGTTGCTTATAAATTTAATGTGATACTAGAACCTACAACGGCTACAGATGAAATCAATCATCAATTTATTATGACAAAGGTGGGGAAACTAGATCCTAAACAACTTAGTGATTGTAGTAATAATATTATTAAAAGTGATATTATTTTATTGCCCAAAACAAGTGTAGATATTGATGTTCGGGTATGGATATCTGAGGCTGTTCAAAATACTGAAATCAATAAAAGTTTTAGTGCCAGATTAAAAATAGATGGGATTGCTGCTTATAGTACAACTGATAGTATTGATAATGGGGCATTGGTGGCGAATGATGTTATTGCTAGTCGATTTAGTTATGATAATTCGAAAACAGGGCTTAATTGTTCTGATGTTCAATGTGCGATTGATGCTTTAGCGGAGAATGTTAGTGGAATGATTAGTCTAGGAGATTATGTTTCTTTAACGCCTACCAAATCTTCTTATTCAACGGATACAACAATGACAGGATATACATCTAGTCAAACGATTTATCCAAAAGAGTTAAATTTGTGGCGAGTAATTCGTATTAATGATGATGGAACAGTAGAGATGATTAGTGAACATGTCTCTAGTACAGACGTTTATTTTAAAGGACAAACAGGGTATCAAAATTTTGTTGGATATTTAAATGTTCTTGCCAGTCAATATGAAAATAGTACTTATACTGTTTCATCTAGGCATTTTGGGTATAATGGTCAGACAGAATATATTACGGATACTTCCAAATTTACAAATCCAGCACCATGGACAAGTTCAACAGGAAGTAGTACTGTTGAGAGTCAAGGTGGAGGAGATGAATTATATACTACGGATTATGATTTAGTTAATACAGTTTTAGGGACACGAGTAGCCACTAAACCAGGGAGTAGCAGTTCTGATTATTGGATGGCATCACGATACTATTATTATTCCTCTTCGACTAACTATAAGTGGCGCGGACGGGGCTTGGGCACTTCGGGGTCGTATGCCAACAGCATCCTGTATTCCTATAACAGTTCAGGTTTCGCCACGGGTAGTAACGGCAATTCCCTTCGCCCAATAGTGGTTCTGAAGTCTGGGCTCAAATATAGTGGAATGGGGACAAAGGAAAGTCCTTTGAAAGTTAGTACGAAGTAAGAAGTTGCATTACTAGAGAGAAGAGAGGTTATCTTTGGATAAGTTCTTTTCTTTTTTTATAAAGTATGTTATTCTTAATTTGAATTGGGAAAGAAAAGAGGTTAAGACTAATGAAGTATTTTTTTGAAGTAAAGAAAAATTTTTTCCGTATTGATGATAATTTATCTTGTTATGCTACAAAAAGTGATGAAGCAGTTCGTTTGGTGATGGAAGAAGATGATATTCGGACTCCTTTTTTTCGGGATGTTGACCGAATTATTTATGCAATGAGTTATACGAGGTATTTAAATAAAACACAAGTTTATTCTTTTTCTAAAAATGATCATGTATCGAAGAGGATTGTTCATGTTCAATTTGTTAGTAAAATTGCTAGAACGATAGGTAGAGCTTTAAATTTGAATACAGATTTGATTGAGGCAATTGCTCTTGGACATGATATTGGGCATACTCCTTTAGGTCATGTTGGGGAGAGTTTATTAAATGAGATTTCTAGAAGGGAATTGGGGGAATATTTTGCCCATAATATTCAGAGTGTAAGAAATTATATGGATATTGAAAATAAAGGACATGGTTTAAATTTATCTATTCAGGTGTTAGATGGAATTATGTGTCATAATGGAGAAATTTTATCTAATGAGTATGTTCCTCAAGAAAAAGATGAGAAGGAATTTTTAAAAGAATATGAAGAAGCTTATCATAATCTGAAAAAAACATTGGAATGTCGGCCGATGACTTTGGAGGGATGTGTGGTTAGAATTAGTGATATTATTAGTTATATAGGAAGGGATATTGAAGACGCAATTCGTCTTGGTTATATTAAAGAAGAAGATATTCCTGATGATATTACAAAGGTATTAGGTAGTACTAACCGAGAGATTATTAATACAATTGTTACGGATATTATTGATAATAGTTATCAGAAGCCATATATCAAAATGAGTGATGAAGTTTATCAAGCATTGCTTCGCTTGAAGAATTTTAATTATCAATTTATTTATGCTAAAAGTATTTCTTTAGAAGATAAAGAAAGGTATAAAGCTGGGATGAATAAAATTTATTTTCAGTATTTATCTGATTTAGAAGAACAAAAGAGGGATAGTTTAATTTATGTGTATTTTTTAAATCGTAAGGATGAAATATACTTTGAAAATACTTCAAAGAAGAGAATGGTTATTGATTTTATTGCGGGAATGACTGATGATTTCTTTCTTCGAGAGGTAGAAAAGATAGAGCAAGGAGAATGAGAAATATTATAAAATTATAAAGAAAATAAAATTTAGTTTCTTTATAATTTTATTTTCTTTTTTTGAGTAGAAATTATGATAAAAAAAGAAAAGATTTTTAAGTATTTTAATAAATAGACACTTGTGTTATAATGGTGATGGAAGAAGTGATAATATGATTACAATTAAGAGTGAAGAAGAAATTAAACTTATGCGCCAGGCTGGATATTTGGTTAGTTTAACTCATCAATATTTAAAGCCTTATATCAAGCCAGGGATAACGACTAAGGAATTAGATCGTTTGGCTGAGGAATTTATTATAGAGCATGATGGTGTTCCTACTTGCAAGGGATATGAGGGATTTCCAGCGACGTTATGTATTAGTGTTAATGATGAGGTTGTACATGGAATTCCTGGGAAAAGAAAGTTAAAAGATGGGGATATTGTGACTATTGATATGGTGATTGGTTATCATGGTTATCAAGGAGATGCAGCTTGGACTTATGCTGTGGGAAGTATTAGTCCTGAGAAGAAATATTTGATGGAACATACTGAGCGGGCTTTATATGAGGGAATAAAAGAGGTAAAGCCAGGAAACAGGATAGGAGATATTTCTCATGCGGTAGAATCTTATGCGAATCGATATCATTTGGGGGTTGTTAAAGAATTAATAGGTCATGGAATTGGAACGAAAATGCATGAGGATCCGGATGTTCCTAATTATGGCAAGAAGGGAACTGGTCCAAAATTAAAGCCAGGGATGGTTATTTGTATTGAACCAATGTTAAATTTGGGAGATTCTGCAGTTGGAATATTAGATGATGATTGGACAATTGTAACAGAAGATGGGAGTCCTTCGGCTCATTATGAGCATACAGTTTTGGTTACTGATGATGGATATGAGATTTTAACCCCAAGGATATAGGAGGATATGGATGATAACAAATATAGAAAAGTATGCTATGGAAAATCATGTTCCTATTATGCAAAAGGATGGGATAGAATACTTATGTAATTTTATTTTAGAAAATAGAATTAAAAATATTTTAGAGATTGGTACGGCTATTGGGTATTCAGCCATTAAAATGGCACTTATGGATGATAATATTCATGTAACTTCTATTGAGAGGGATGAAGAAAGATACCGTATAGCTTGTGAAAATATTTTAAAAATGCAGTTAGAAAATAGAATTACGTTAATTTATGGAGATGCGATGACTACTATGGTTGCGGGGGAATTTGATTTGATTTTTATTGATGCTTCTAAGGGACATAGTATAGACTTTTTTAATCGTTATACACCTTATTTAAAGAGGGATGGTTTTGTTGTGACGGATAATCTTTCTTTTCATGGTCTAGTAGAAGATGAGCGTCTTGCTGTTACGAAAAATCAAAAAGGGTTAGTTAAGAGAATTAAGAGGTTTATTGATTTTTTAGATACTAATCCAGAATTTACGACAGAGTATGTTTCTGTTGGAGATAAAATTAGTATTTCAAGGAGAAAATGAGGAGGAATATGATGAAGAGGATATTCGTTATTCCAAATAGTCTAGATTTATTAGGGAGTGTTTTGAAAAAAGATATTGCAGGAGTTATTTTACCTATTACTGATTTATCGGTAAACCGAGATATTACTTTTTCGGTGGAAGAGATTAAAACGATTCTTAATATGACTTCAAAAGAAATTTGTGTATCGATGAATAAGATTATGCATAATTCGGATTTGAAACAGTTAGAAAGTGTTTTGGTTGCTTTAAATAAGATGAATATATCGAAGATATTTTTCTATGATTTGGCGGTTTTAAATCTTGCAAAGAAATTGGAAATAAAGAAAGATTTGGTTATTTTTCAAGAACATTTAAATACTAGTATTTATTCGAATCATTTTTGGAAAAAGAATGGTGTTGGATATGCGGTTATTTCTAATGATATTACTAAAGAAGAGATGAATGAGATAGCAGGAGAGATGCCTCTTATGTTAATTAGTTATGGTTATATTCCTATTTTCTACTCAAGAAGATATTTGATTACAAATTATTTAAATTATATTAAGGCTAAGAAAGAGAAGGGGCATTATTATATTAAAAATAAGAGTGATAAATATCCAATTGTTGAAGAGGAATATGGGACGACAATTTATACGAAGGAACCGATTAATTTAATTCATGAAGTGGATAATATTGATGTAGAATACTTAATTTTAAATTCAACTTTAATTGAGAGAGAAGTATTTTTAAGTACTTTAGATGACTATTTAGCAAAGAATGTGGATGATAGAGAATACTATACGGGATTTTTAAATCATAAGACCATCTATAGAGTAGGAGATAAAAATAAATGAGAAAAGTTGAGTTATTAGCGCCTGCTGGGGATATTGAGAAATTAAAATTTGCCTATCTTTATGGAGCAGATGCGGTTTATATTGGGGGAAAAAATTATAGTATGCGGGCGAATGCGAAAAATTTTTCGAATGAGGAAATAAAGGAAGCTTGTGCGATTGCGCATTCGTTAGAAAAAAAATTATATGTTACGGTAAATATTGCTTTTCATAATGAAGATTATGAAGGATTAGCTACTTATTTGAAATGCTTGGAGTCTTATGGGGTTGATGCGATTATTGTCTCTGATATGGCAGTTGTTGATTTGGTAAAAACAGAGGGGTTAAACTTGCCAATTCATATTTCTACCCAAATGTCAAATGCGAATGTTTGTAGTGTTCAATTTTTAAAAGATTTAGGGGTAGAAAGAGTGGTTTTAGCAAGAGAGTGTTCAAAAGAGGATATTCAGGAGATTATTCAAAAAACAGGAATTGAAATTGAGTGCTTTCTTCATGGTGCGATGTGTTCTTCTTATTCGGGAAGGTGCGTTTTATCGAATTATTTTACTGGAAGAGATGCAAATCGGGGCGGGTGTGCTCAGATTTGTCGCTGGTGTTTTCCTCTTTTTTGTGATGATGAGAAGGTGGAGAGTGATACGGAATTTACGATGTCTTCTAAGGATTTATCTTTGATTGGCTATTTAAAAGAGATGATAGATATTGGGATAACTTCTTTAAAGGTAGAAGGACGAATGCGGAGTAACTATTATATTGCAACGGTGATTAGTACTTACCGGGAAGCAATTGATCATATTTATGAGAATACTTATAGTATTGACCTACAAGAGTATTATCAGAAGGTATTAAATCGGGTGGCAAATAGAGAGAGTACGGATCAATTTTTTCATACATTTCCTTCGGTTGAGGCACAGTATTATTTAGGAAGGCAAGAAGTATCTAATCAAGATTTTTTGGGAATTGTTCTAGATTATGATAAGGAAAGTAAAATGGTTACGTTAACGCAGAGAAATTATTTTAAAACGGGGGATAGGGTAGAAATGTTTGGTCCTAATATTCGAGCATTTTCGTTTACTATCCTTAAGATTTACAATGAAAAAGGAGAAGAAATCGAAGTGGCTAGACATCCTGAGGAGATTGTAAAATTTTATTTGGATAGGGAAGTTTATCCGAATGATATTATGCGGGTTAGTTTGGTAGGGTAATATAGTATATTGAAAAAGCGGTAAACTAAATTTAGTTTATCGCTTATTTTGATTCTACAATTAATTTTATTGCCGTTCGCTCCTCACCATCAATTTGGATATCGGTGAAAGCTGGGATGCAAACTAAATTTTTGCCGGATGGGGCAACAAAACCTCTTGCAATTGCTATTGCCTTAATGGCTTGATTTAAAGCACCGGCTCCTATTGCTTGAATTTCTACACATCCTTGTTCCCGAAAAACATTAGCGAGTGCTCCAGCAACAGAATTAGGATTTGATTTTGTACTTACTTTTAAAGTTTCCATAATGATAATTCAGTCCTTTCTTTAAACTTACAATAAATCTTATGAAGTATTTTTTTAAAAAAGAACTATTTTTTAATTATTGGGTCTATGGTGAACTTCCATGGTATCCATGGTGATTTTTTTGAATTGATAACCTTCTTTTATTCCATAATCGATAATTTCTGATAGGGCATTTAGGGTGCCATAGTTATTTTCAAAATCGTGCATTAAGACAACGTTTTCACGATTGGGAGATAGACCGGTGGTTACGTTATTATAGATTTTATTTGCATCTTTTATTCCAGCACCGTCGCCACAGTCAATGTTCCAATCAAAGTAATGAAATCCTTTATTATTTACTTCATTTACTAAATTGCTCATAATTCCTTTGTTAAATCTTTTACTAACCGTATTGCTACTTCCTCCGGGAAAACGAATGATATTCGAGTATTCACCGGTGATTTTGTAAACTTTATCACGAATTTGGTTTAAATCGTTAAAATAACTATCGATTGATTGGTAAACAATACTATATGTATGAGTATAACTATGTAGGGCTACAGTGTGTCCTTCTTGATATTCTCTTTTAATTAAATTATTGAGGCTATCGTCATGGTTAATGACAAAGAATGTTGCAGGGATTCCTTTTTCTTTTAGAATATTTAATATTTTGGGAGTAACAGTATTACTTGGACCATCATCAAAAGTAAGATAGATGGTGCCTTTTTCATTTTGTGGTTTGTTTATTACTTCAATCGTTCTTGTTATAGTAGCGTTATTGTTACTAGAGTCTGTTGCACTATAGGTAATGGTATAACTTCCTAATTTTTTAGTATTTACTTCTCCACTAACATCAACATTGATATTTTTATCACAGTTATCTTCTACAACATAGCCTGGTTCTTGATAAGTACTATTTATAGACAGATAAATTTTATTTTGTCCTTTTAAAGTGATGGTAGGTGGTGTTTTATCTTCATGGTAGATTTTTCTTTCTACTTCTGTTTTATTATGAGAACTATCTTCTACTTGATAAACAATTTTATCTTCCTCTGTTTTGGTTCGTACTTTTTTAGTAATATTACCATCATATTCATCTATTGCTTGAAAACCATCTTCTTGATAAGTTGTGTTTGGACATAAAAAAACTTCTTTTTCTCCTTTTAAGGTAATAACTGGTTTTTTGGGGTCAATAATTTTTACTAGAACTAGCTTTTTTAAATTGGCAGTAGGTGTTTTTATTTGATAGGTAACAAAATATTTGCCTACTTTATGTTTTTTTACTTCGCTTTTTATTTTAACTTTATTACTAATATCTTTGTTCATCGCATAAGCACGATATTTGGGAAGAATAATTTCTTCATTATAAGAAAAAGTAAGGGTACTTTTTTCAATTTCTAATTTAGGGGAAGATAAAAATAAAAAGGTACAAGTAGTAGTTGCTGTAATGATTAAAATAATTATTCCTAATAGGGTAAGTTTTTTTTCCTTTTGGTTTGTTTTTCTTATTTTTTTCAAATTTATCACTTCTCTCACTTCGACTGTTCTAAGTATATCATTAATTTTAGAAATTTAAAATATTCCTATTCTTACTTTACACCATATTAACAAATTTTATGCTTTTCTTTTTAAAAAAAATTTATCTTAAATTTTAAAATTTGGGAAATGGACTTGAAAAAAAGTCTAGTTAACGTTATACTTTAAGTATAATACCATATGGGGTATTAAATTGAAGGAGGAAAAATGAAAAGTTTAATCGGAAAAGAGTGGCGTGATGCCAAGGATGGTAGTGTTATTGAGGTAAAAAATCCCGCTACGAATGAACTTATTGATACAGTACCAAGTTTGTCTTCTGAAGAAGTAAATGAGGCTGTTGATTATGCTTATGATGCACAAAAAGATTGGGCTAAGTTATCTATTCATGAAAGATGTGATATTTTATCTAAATTTGTTAGGTTAGTAGAAAGAGATAAGGATAGTTTAGCAAAGACTTTATCAGATGAGACAGGTAAACCTATTAAAGAAGCATACAATGAGATTGCTAATATTTCAATTGGTGTACCTGCATATGTGGAAAAAATTAAACATGATTATGGAAATATGATTCCAAGGGGAACAGAAAAAGGGCAAGAGAATACGATTCAATATACGATTCAACAACCTTTAGGGGTAATGGTCGCAATTATTCCATTTAATTTCCCAAGTGATATTTTTATTAATAAGATTCCACCAGCATTATTAATGGGGAATGCCGCTATTTTAAAACCCGCTAGTGTAAATCCATTAACATTGACTAAATATGTTGAGTTATTGGTAGAAGCTGGCGTTCCTGCAGGGGTTATCTCTGTTGTACATGGATCAGGAAAAGTTGTAGGAGAGGCTTTAACTTCAAATAAGAAGGTTTCTATTGTAAGTCTAACTGGTTCAACAGCTGCTGGAATTGATGCAGCAGAAAGATGTGCTTCACATTTAGCACACTCATCATTAGAATTAGGAGGAAACGATGCTTTCATTTTATGTGAAGATGGTGATATTGACCTAGCTGTTGAAGAGACCGTTTGGGGAAGACTTTACAATACTGGACAAGTTTGTTGTGCTAGTAAAAGATTTTTAATTCAAAACTCAGTAAAACAACAATATATTGATAAGATGATTGAAAAAATTAAGACATTAAAAGTGGGATATCCTAGTGAAATGGATACTGATATTGGTTGTTTAATTAGTGAAGAGGCTGCTATTGAGGTAGAAAGTCAAGTAAATAAGACGGTAGAACAAGGTGCTCATGTTGTTTATGGTGGAAGAAGAAATGGTGCTTTCTATGAGCCTACTATTATTGATGGCATTACCAAAGATATGGATGTTGCAAAGGATATGGAAATTTTTGGTCCAGTCATTTCTGTTATTGGTTTTGATACTATTGAAGAAGCAGTAGAAATTGCCAACCAATCTATTTATGGATTGTCTGGTTCTATCATTACAAGAGATATGAATAAAGCTATTAAAGTAAGTGAAATGATGGAATGTGGTGGCTTTGTTATTAATGGAGCAAGCTTCTTTAGAAGTTTTGAACAACCATTTGGTGGCTGGAAATATTCGGGAATTGGAAATGAAGGAATTATGACTACTTTAAGAGAAATGTCTCGAACAAAAACGGTTATTTTAAAGAATATTACAAAGTAAGAAAGTATAATAAGAAACTAGTCTTATGGTTGAGGCTAGTTTTTCTTTTACATGAAAATTAGTAAAGATGTTGATATTTGCTTTACTTTTTTTATGGTTATTCGCTATAATATAAATAAGAAGGAGAGTTATTTTTAAGTATTTTATTTTAAAAAATAAGAGTGTTTAGATGGAGAAGTTATATATTGTTATTCCTTGCTATAATGAGGAAGAAGTTTTAGAAAAAACGAGGGTGGAATTAAAGAAGAAAATGGATATTTTAATTCAGACGAAAAAGATTGATAAACATTCAAAAGTGATTTTCATAAATGATGGTTCTAAGGATAAGACTTGGGAGCTAATACAAAAGTTTTATGAAGAAGATAAGCTTTTTGGTGGGATTAATTTATCAAGAAATAGGGGACATCAAAATGCTTTATTAGCGGGGCTTTTGACGGTTAAAGAGGACGCTGATATTGTGATTAGTATGGATGCTGATTTACAAGATGATATTGATGCAATAGATGAGATGATTGAGAAAAGAAGAAATGGTGCTGATATTGTTTATGGGGTTAGAAATAGTAGGAAGAAAGATAGTTTCTTTAAGAGGACAACGGCGCAAGGGTTTTACCGGGTGATGAGGATGCTTGGAGTAGATGTTATCTATAATCATGCGGATTATCGTCTTACTTCAAGGCGAGTATTAGATTCATTAGTCGATTATAAGGAGGTTAATTTATTTTTAAGAGGAATATTTCCTTTAATTGGCTTTAAAAGTGATATTGTCTACTATGAGAGAGGTGAAAGAATAGCAGGAGAAAGTAAATATCCTTTAGGGAAAATGTTAAATTTTGCGTGGGATGGGATTACTTCTTTTAGTGTTAAACCAATTCGTTTGGTTTTAAATGTGGGAATTTTGATTTTAATATTAAGTTTTTTGATGATTTTTTATTCTATTATTCAAAAAATGTTAGGGAATACGGTTGATGGATGGACTTTTATTGTTTGTTCGTTGTGGCTTTTAGGAGGAATTCAGATGCTATCTTTAGGGATAATTGGTGAGTATATTGGAAAGATTTATCGTGAGGCAAAGGCAAGACCTAGATATTTAGTTACAGACTATTTAGTTTCTAAAAATTAAAGTAAGAGGTAAGAGATGAAATATATTTTAAAAAAATTTTCTAAAAATAAATTTAAAGATAAGTTCATAGATAAATTTAGGGATAAGTATTTTATATTTTTCTTTTGTTTTTTTCTTTCTTTTGTTATTTTATTTTTTACTTCAAAGAATTCGCCTCTTTATCCTTTTAATAATTGGGTAGATGAGAATGCTTTTTATACGGTTGGTATTTCGTGGCGGCATGGAATTTTACCTTACCGTGATTTATTTGAGCAAAAAGGGCCTTTTTTATATTTTGTTTTTATGCTCTCATCTTTTGTTATGCCATATTCCTTTTTACCTATTTTTCTTTTAGAAGTTGCTTGTTATACTTGGTTTTTATATCTCTCTGGGAAAGTAATCAACTTATTTTTAGAAAAACAATATCTTTATTTTATTTTGCCTCTTTTGGCTAGTTTAATTGCAGGGAGTATTTTCTTTAGTGGTGGTGGTTCTGCTGAGGAGTTTTGTTTGCCAATATTGATGAAAATGCTCTATGATTTGCTTTTATATTTTACTAGTGGGGAGATAAGAAAAAGAGATATTGTTGTCGATGGCTTTTTAGCGGGTGTAATGGCGATGGTGAAGTTTACTTTTTTGGGGTTTCCTTTTGCTTTTATGATGTGTATCTTCTTTGATTTTCTTTTTTCTAAAAAATACTTCCAAAGTTTTTTCTCATGTTTTCTCTTTTTGGTGGGAATGAGTGTTCCTATTTTATTGTTTTTTCTTTATTTTTATTTTCATCAGGGACTTCAGGAATTTGTGCGTACTTATTTTCTTTTTAATATTCTTGGCTATACAAAAAAACTTCCTTTACTTATCCGAATAAAGATGATAGTTCTTTCTTTCTATAAAAAGCTTAATACAAATGTAATTGTTTTTCATTTGATTGATTTCGGGATGATTTACTTTCTTATTCATGTTCCATTATCCAAAAAAGGGAAAATATCACTTCTTTTGTTTTTTATTCTAGGATCTTTAGGAATTTATTATGGTGCAAAGGATTTTTATTATTATTTTTTAATCATTATGCCATTTTGTTTAGTGGGCTTTATTAGTTTATTTTTCGCATTTAGAAAAAAAGTTAATTTTAAAGAAAAAAAAGTACGAATTTATACTTCTTTGTTGGTTATTTCTCTTTCGATGGTATTTACTTTTACTTCTCCTAATTTGGAGTATGCTAAAAATAAAAAGGAAGATTTAGTACAGTATAAATTTGCCAAAATAATTCAAGAAGGTGGAGGAAAGACGTTATTAAATTATGGATTTTTGGATGGGGGATTTTATTTTGCTAGTCGAATTTTACCAAATACTAAATATTTTGAACAACAAAATGCACCTGTTTTTGGAATGAAGGAATGCTTAGATAAAGAAATAAGAGAACAAAAGTATGATTATATTGTTTTAAGAAGAGGAATTCATACCAGAAAGATAAATCCTAATATTTTAAATTATTATGAATTAGTTAGTAGCGAAAGGGTTCAAGAAAGAGAATTTTCTTATACTTATCTTTTATATCATAAAAGTACTTATTCAGAAAAAATTGATAGAAAGGAAAAAAGTTAAATGAATAAGGACAGATTAGTACATTCTTTAGCGGTAGCAAGAAAATGTTTCAAAATTGCTTTAGAGCAGGGATTAAGTGAAGAAGAAGTGCAAACTTGTTTTTTGATAGGCTATCTTCATGATATTGGCTATGAATTTACATCTTGTGGGGTAGAACATAATAAAATAGGAGGAGAAATTTTAAAGAGGTGTGGTTTTTCTTTTTGGAGGGAAGTTTATTTTCATGGTGAGATAGATCATCAGTATGAATCCTTATATTTGAAGATTTTAAATCAAGCGGATATGCAAGTGGACAAGTATGGTAATGATATTGGATTTGATAGAAGACTAGAAGATATTAAGAGTAGGTATGGAGAAGAATCTGAAATTTATCGCAAATGTTGTCAATTCGTTGATGAAATTAGATAATTATTATTGTATGATTTATTTTTTAAATTAAGGAGTGAAGGAATTTGAGTAAGATGTTAAAAAAAGTAATCCTAATTACAATACCAATTTTAGCAATCATATCAATTGGATTATTTATTGTGATATTGTTTTTTAAAAAAGAAGAAGAAATCCAACCAAGAGATGTTACGGTAGAGTTGGGGCATGAGTTAACTACTAAGATAGAAGATTATTTAAAAAATTCAGATATTGATTATCATAAGTATACTTTAGATAATCATAAATATAGGGATAAAGCAGGGAAATACTCCTATGTTATTTCTAAGAAAAAGAAAAATTTAATTGAAAAACTGACCAAAAAAAGAATAGAATATCAAGGAAATATTTATGTTGTAGATACAACCGTACCTTTTTTAGTGGTCAAGAATGTGGAAATCAAAGAAGGAGAAGAAATTAATTTAAATTCTTTTGTTGAAAGTTGTACAGATTTGTCAGAATGTTCAATTTCTTCTCCTGATGAAAGTAAGTTAATTGAAATGCAATCTAAAGTTGGGGAATATGATTTAAATATTGTTGGCACGGATAAATATGGAAATACAGTTCAAAAAAAAGTTCATTTAAAAGTAAATGAAAAGCCTAAAGTAGAAGTAAAGCAAGAGACAAAGGCAAGTTATCAAGGAGGGGGAGTGGCGGTTTTAAATTATCACTTTACGATAAGTGATGAAGAGAAAAGTAGTTGTTCACCATCTTCTATTTGTATGAATGAGAATTTATTTGATGAACATTTAAAATATATTAAAGAAAATGGTTTTTATACCGCAACATTAAAAGAGTTAGAAGATTATTTAGATGGTAAGATTGATTTGCCAAAGAAGAGTGTTGTGATTACAATTGATGATGGATGGTTTGTGTCACGAGCAATTTCAAAACTAGAGAAGTATGATTTACATGGTGTATTGTTTTTGATTGGGAGTTTGGCTCCGGTTACTGATTATGCGAGTAAAAACTTAGAAATTGCTTCTCATACTTGGAATTTACATGGGGCTTATGGATCACTAGTGAATGCTTCTTTTGATACAATTATTGAAGATTTAAATCAAAGTAAATCTTCTTTAAATGGGACACCTTATTTTTGTTATCCATTTTATCAATATGATAATCATGTTATTGAGGCATTGAAACAGACTGGATTTACGATGGCTTTTGCTGGGGGAGGAGTTAAAGCTAGGAGGGGCGTTGATAAATATAAGGTACCAAGATTTGTAGTTGGTGGAAATGATTCGGTTGCTACTCTTGCTAGTTATATTAATTAAAAGGAGATTTGTAAAAATGAAAGAAAAAAAGAATTATAGTTTGAGATTTATTCAGTGGGGATTAAAAGTACTTCATTTGAATTTAAGTGAAGATAAGGTACATTTATTGGTACAAATATTTAATTTTGCGATTGTTGGCGTTATTGCTACTTTAATTGATTTTATCTTTTTATATTTATTTAGGGAAGTATGTCATTTTAATGTTGTTGTTGCAAATAGTTTATCTTTTGCTATTTCTGTTATTTATAATTATTTTGCTAGTTTAACTTTTGTTTTTGATGTAGATAAGAGTAAAAGTCAGGGAAGAAACTTTGTTATTTTTATGGTTTGTAGTATAATAGGATTAGGGTTGAATGATTTATTCGTCTGGGTAGTAACAGATATTTGTCATGTTTATTATATGATCTCTAAAGTTATTGCTACGGTATTTGTGATGATTTTTAATTTTGTTACGAGAAAGAAATTTTTAGAGTAGGAGGATATTATGCAAGTTGTGTATCATGTTAATGATTGAGGAATGGTTAGATTTTATTATTCAAAGTAGAAGTGGGAAAAAGCATGATTTTGATATTGTAATTGGTCCAATGGCTGATGATCAAATCTATAATTATATTACAGATTTGATGAATGGTGTTATTACAAGAGAAGCTTTTTGGGAATTAGCAAAGTTTAAATATCCTACTCATCAAATTGCTTTTTGTACAGAAAAATCTTTGAATTGTTTAAATTTTATTGATTGTGAGGAAGAGGTATAATGGAACGTCAAGAAGATAATGATTTATTTTATACTTGTAGTCTAATTGAATATATTGCTAGAATAACGGAAAATAAAAAAAGTGTTATTGTTTCAAAGTTAGGAAGAGAAAATATTGAAAAAATTTATCAGTTAGCAAGTGTTTATCATGCTGAAAATATTGATAAGGTGGCTTCTGATTTTATAGAAGAATGTGGGATAGAAAAAGGAAATTATTGTATTCAGATTGATGTAGGAAATTCTATTCCAAGTTATTATGATATTGGTAAAGTTTATAAGAGATTAATTATAATGATAGATAATCGTCCAGAATATTATGTGGATAATTTAATAAAGGTACTTTCTTCTTGGATTATTTTAGAGATTGATAATTATAATAGTAGTATGTATTATGAGAATCCTAGTTATATTTATGCATGTTATCAAGAGGGAAAGGTTTTATAGGAGGAATGAAGATGAAAATATTAGTAACAGGTGGATGTGGTTATATTGGTAGTCATACAGTAGTAGAATTATTAAATCATGGAATAGAAACGGTAATTATTGATAATTTGGTTAATTCTAAAAAGGAAGTAATTTCTAAGATTGAAGAAATTACGAAGAAAAAGCCTATTTTTTATGAAGGAGATGTAAGAGATGAAGAACTCTTAAGAAGTATTTTTAAGTCTCATAAAATTGATGCTGTAATTCATTTTGCTGGGTTAAAAGCAGTGGGGGAATCGGTTGAAAAGCCTTTGGAATATTATCAGAATAATTTAGATAGTACTTTGGTATTACTTAGTGTGATGAGAGAGTTTAAAGTGAAGAAAATTATTTTTAGTAGTAGTGCAACGGTTTATGGTGAGAATAATGAGGTACCATTTAAGGAAGAATATCCAGTTGGTGGTACAACTAATCCTTATGGTACAACAAAACTTATGATTGAACATATTTTAAAGGATTTAGCTATTTCGGATAAAGATATGTCTATTGTAATTTTAAGATATTTTAATCCAATTGGGGCTCATAGTAGTGGATTGATTGGAGATAATCCTAATGGTATTCCTAATAATTTGATGCCTTATATTGTAAAAGTTGCTAGTGGAGATTTACCTTATTTAAATGTTTTTGGTTCTGATTATGATACATCTGATGGAACGGGAGTAAGAGATTATATTCATGTAGTTGATCTTGCTATTGGACATGTTAAGGCTCTTTCTAAGGTAATGAAGGATACAGGAGTATTTATTTATAATTTAGGAACGGGAAGAGGATATAGTGTACTTGAGATTATTAAGAGTTTTGAAGAGGTAAATAAGGTAAGTATTCCTTATGAAATAAAAGAAAGAAGAGCAGGAGATATTGCTTCTTGTTATGCTGATGTAGGAAAGGCTGAAGAAGAATTAGGGTTTAAAGCTAAATATGGAATAGAAGAAATGGTTAGGGATAGTTGGGGATTTTATTTAAGGAATAATGGAGAAAAATAGAAAAAAATTTTTAAGTCCTTATTTTCTTCTTTTTGTCTTTTTTTCTTTTCTTTTTTTTATTCATTGCTTTACTAAATTTGGGGGAGATGATACTTCTTATTTTTCTTTGATGTTAGATACTTATTCTTTGTTTTCATTTTTAAAGATGAGGTATTTATCTTGGTCTAGTCGTATTATTATTGAGGGATTTTTAGTTGTTTTAAGTAGGTATCTGTATTTATGGAGGTTTCTAGATAGTTTTATTTATACTTTATTGATTTATGCTAGTAATCGTTTATTTTTTAAGAAAATATCTTTTAAGAATTTGCTTTTAACAGGTCTTGTTTTGTTATTATATCCTTTTTTGTTTGTAGGAGAAACGGGTTATTGTGCAACTTCTTTAAATTATTTATGGCCTCTTGCTTTGATGATGGTAGGATTTTTACCATATAGATTTTATTTATATCATGAAAGAGTTCCTAGATATTTGTATCCTATTAGTGTTTTAAGTATTCTTTATGCAGTGAATCATGAGCAAGCTGTTTGTATAGTATTTGCTGTATCAGTATTTTTTCTTATTTATGCTTTTATTCAAAAGAGTTCTAAAAGGTATCCAATTCTTTTCGTTTTACTTAGTATAATAAGTTTAGTTTTTATTTTGACTTGTCCGGGTAATTCTAATAGAACGGGAATAGAACTTGCTCATTATTATCCAGATTATATCAATGCTAATATTATGGATAAAATTTATTTAGGAATGGTTTCTAGTACATCTATTTTATTAGATTGTACATGGATAATTTATTTTTTTAGTTTTATTTTATTTCTAAGTATTATTAGAAATGTAAAAAGAAGAGTTCCTAGAGTTATTGCAATGATTTATTTTGGTATGTTAACTTTTATCTTTTTATTAAAAGTATATTGTGAAATTAAGAATTATCAGTATGGATTATTTAATTATTTTACTAAAGTAGGACATGTTTTTGTATTTAGTAGGGCAAATATTTGTTGGCTATTATTTATTGTTTTCTTATTTTGCACGATGATTTATTTACTTTATCAATTAGATAAAAAGAGGTGTATTATTCCTATTTTTATTCTTTTACTGGGTTGTGGTAGTAGACTTATGATGGGGTTTTCTCCTACTGTTTTTGCTTCTGGGAAAAGAACGGTTATTTTTTTCTTTCATTCTTTTTTGTTTCTAAGTATTCTTTTAATAAAGAGGTATTTTTCCACTTTAAAGAAAAGAGATAAGATATTCGTTATTTTTAGTTTTTGTGGGTTTTTTCTTTTGGTTTGGGAAATATATTTCTTAAAGGTATAATAATAATGGAAAGGTAAGGCTTAAATGATGAGAGTATTTTATATAGTATCCCTTTTGTTTCTTTTTCTAATGTTTCTTCTATTTCCTAAGAAGAAGGAAAATTTAAGTATTGTAAGAGAATGTATTTATTCTATCTGTTTAATTTACTGCTATAACATTGTTGTTGTCCATTTTTTGTATTTACTTGGACAAACTGGTAATTTCTGGCGCTATGGCATGATAAATATTGGCGTTGGCTTGATTCTTCTTATGAATACTTTAATTCGAAAAAAAGTTCAGAAATATTCTTTTTCGCGTCGGGAATTTCTTTTTTTCCTTTTCTTTTTCTTACTCTTTATGCTAATTGGTTATTTAAGGTTTCATGGAGGGAGATTAATTCATTATGAATCTGTAGATGCTTCTATTCATTATCGGCAAGCTCTTCATTTTTCTAAAACACTTTCTACTTTGACAAAAGAAAATAGTAAAGATTTGGTGTATGGTTCTTTTCTTCGTGGAATGTCTATTTCTTATGTCAATGGAGGATTCTTAATTCGGCTTCTTTCTTTTGTTAAACCTTATTTGGTATTTTTGCTTCATGATACGATTAGTTTTGCTATTGCGGGATTGCTCTTCTTAAGTACTTTATTTCAAGTGTTACCTAAGAAAAAAGATTATCTTTATTATGCTTGTTTGACATTCCTTTATAGTTTTTCTTTTTTATTTAATAGTTATATTTTTGGATTTAGTTATTTAACTTTAGGGATGATGGTTGTTAATTTATTATTTTTAACGGTTACTTCTTTTCAAGATGCGTGGGAAGAAGATAAAATCTTTAAAATCCTTATTCTGTTTATTCTTTCGTTTTCTCTCTTTTTTTCTTATTATTTATTTGTTCCTTGTATTTATTTGGCATTAGGAGTTTACTATATTACTTTATGTACGAAGAAAAAAATTAAGAAGGAGACTATGCTACTCTATGGAATACTAACTTTAATTTTACCTTTTTGCTTTGGGTTTTTCTATTTTGTTTTTCCAACCTTCTTTGAAGTTAAAGGAGGAATAATTTCAGCAGTTAGTTTAAATGGCTATATTTATGATAATATGACGCCTTCTTATTTCTTTGTTTTCTTTTTTGGTTATTTAATTTTTTATTTTAAGAGGGAGAAAAAAGAAAATACTTATTTTTATTTCAATTTTTATTTTATTACTTTCTATATTGCTATCTTTTTCGTCTTGTTTATTTTTAAGTTATCTGAAGAATATTATTTTCATAAATTATTTTATTTATATTCTATTTTTGTTATTTTATATTTGGGTGAGAGATTAGAGAAAAAGAAAAAATACTTATATGGATTTAGCTGTTTGATTTTATTTTCTATGCTATTGATTAGAGTGATGGATGATAATAAATTTACTAATTTATTATCTAAATTAAATGTTTATAATTGGAATAGTTATAGTTTTAATCAAAATAGGACTTTAATTGATGAAGATGAGCTTATTTTAATTGAAGAGAGTATTAAGTATAAAGATGTTTGCAGTTATCATCATGAGTTTATTAATGATGGAAAGAAACTTAGAAATTATTGGTTTTATGCAATTACGGATACTATTCCACTTCCTAACTATGATAGAGAGAATAAAGATGGATTAAATCAAGAAAATATTTCTTTAAGATGGTTTGATAATATTGAACATCCTTGTCTTGTCTATTTTTATGATAAAATGCCTCCTGATAAGGAGGTGGATAAGTATGAAATACTTTATCAAAATAAAAGTGGGGTAATTTTAAGAAAATAAAATTTTGAAAAGGAGTATTATTATGCAAAGGGAATTAAAAAGAAATGCTAGAATGTCAGTAAAAAGGCATTATTATAGGAATGTTTTGGTGGTATTTATTTGTTCACTTCTTTTAGTGGGAGGATTTAATTATACCACTAAGAATATTAGAAATATTGATGTTCATGATAAGAAAGTAAGTCAAATTATTAATAATAAAACTCTTACTAGTAGTGAAGTGATAGATGAGGTAATAGAAAAAACAAGTCTTTCTAAAAAAATGCAAATTGATATTCAAAACAAATATACAAAAGGAGTTATTTCTTACTTAATAAATGTACTTATAAGTAGTCGCTCACTTGTGTTTGTAATTTTAAATACAATAAATAAGGTAGTATTTCATAGTCAATTTAGTATTCAAATAACCATTATTTTGAGTAGTATTTTTATTGGGATTTTTAGTATTTTATTTCTTCAAGTTATTTTGGTTGGAAAATGTCGCTATTTTTTAGAGGAAAGAAGATATTTTGAAACTAGAATGGATAGAGTATTATTTCCATATTTGGTGAAAAGGACTTTTCATATTTCGTATATTTTGTTTATTCGTTCAATTTGTCAAATATTATGGAATTTTACTATTGTTTTTGGTTGGGTTAAATATTATGAATATAGATTTATTCCTTATCTTTTGGCTGATAATCCAAATATTAGTCGAAGGAAAGCTTTCTTTTTGTCAAAGGAGATGTCAAAGGGGTATAAATGGCAGATGTTTTGTTTGGATTTATCTATGCTAGGGTGGGATATTTTAAAGGTGTGTACATTTAATTTAAGTGGGATATTTTACTCTAATGTTTATAAAGAAGCTTTAATTGCTGAGGTTTATATGAATATTCGAAAGGAAAAGATAAATATTTTAAAAGACTCTTTCTTTTTACCTGATTCTTATTTAGATGTTCCTTCTTTAGTGATGGGAAGTTATCCAGATTGGAAATTTAGTATTCCTTTAAAACATATGCGTCAAGAATTAAAAGTTAATTATGGTAGAGATTATTCTATTAAGAGTTATATTTTACTTTTTTTTACTTTTTCTATTATTGGTTTTTTATGGGAAGTTTTACTTCATTTGATTAGTGATGGTGTTTTTGTTAATCGAGGGACAATGCATGGTCCTTGGTTACCTATTTATGGTACTGGTGGAGTGATGATATTGATTCTTTTAAAAAAATATCGGGACAATCCTTTTAAACTATTTCTTGCTACTGTTGTTTTATGTGGGGGAATTGAATATGGAACTGCTTTTTTCTTAGAAACTTTTAGACATTTGAAGTATTGGGATTATACGGGATATTTTTTAAATATTAATGGACGAATTTGTTTAGAAGGTCTTCTTGTTTTTGGGCTTGGAGGATGTGGATTTACTTATATTTTGGCACCTATTTTGGATAATTTATATCAAAAACTTTCTTCTAAGGTATCGATAGGGTTATGTGTTATTTTGATATCATTTTTTGCAATTGATTTTGTTTATTCTAGTTTTTATCCTAATACAGGAACAGGAATTTCTAAGAGTGTTTATGGTTTAAAAAATACTTATTTAGACGAGTCTATATTATCGTAAAAGTCTAAATAAGTATTTTATTTTATATGATATCCTTTTGAATTTAATTTGATATTTTTTAGTGCTTTAATTTTTGTTTCTGTATTCATTTCTTGCAAATTAGGAATAATATTTTGAAATTTCTTTTCATTGATGAAATTTATTATCATTTCGACGATGTAGTCATTATTTTTTTCTGTTTTTTCTTCGAGTGGATAGGAGGTATTGTTGTGGCAAATAGACCAATAATAATTGTTATCATTTACAATTAAAATGGCATATATTTCTGTGTTATTACAGATAAAGAATATTTTATTAGCTATTTCTTTATGTTTTAATATATAATTTAGATTATTACTAATAAATGATAGTGCTAATTTTATGGAACAATCATTTCTTATGAATAAATTAATAATTTCATTAAATTGATTTGAAGGATTTGGGTACTGCATTTTTATTTCCTTCCTTTCTATAAAATTCTATTACTTCAATTAAATTTTCTAAGTTTAGTTCATAAATATCGGATATGTAGTAGGCTAAATTTTTGTCTATTGCTATTCCAACTTTTTTTTCTGATGCTTCTAAAATTGATTGGATGGGAATTTCTTTTAAGGTATAAATTGTGCTGATTATCCAATTTCTTGTTTCTTCTTTTGTATATTTTAGTAAGTCTAATAATACTTTTGGGGCAATATCTTTTTTTCTGGAATTTATATCTATTATATTTTCTTTTGAAAGAGTAAAATTTGGGGAGGAATGATAGAGAAGATTATTGATTCTAGTAGAATCATGAAACAATTTTGCATTCATTTTTTCACTTTGAAATATTTCTATTTTTCTTTCTAGAAATGGGGAGCCTAGGCCAAAAGAACTGCTATTGTCGTACAAAGGGCTGGGTTTGTATTCTTTATTTATTTTAATCATTCCCCAGTTATTGGCATGTCTATCTTCTTGAAGAGTAATAATATCAAATAATAGTAATTTGATAAAGTGATTTTCCAAATTATAATATTCTTTTTCTTTCATTTGGATACTTTCCTTTAGGATAAATAAAGTTGATTGAATATTGTTTAAATAGTTGAATAGTTGATTTTTATTTTCTATTTTTGGCAATGACTCTTTTTTATATTTTATTGCTTTTTCTTTTTGATAGTGAATTTTATTTAAAAATTCTTGGTATATTTCACTACCTAAGACAAGGGTTTGTCCTTTTTCAAGAAATGATTTTGTGATAACTCCCTTTTGATTATTTAGGGTGGCTATTCGATATTCGGCACATGGAATATTTAATATTTTGGCCATTTCTTGGGATAGGATTTCTCCCCATAAATTTTTATTTGGGTTTTCTAATGGCTTGAATAGATATTTATCATTATTGTAAGTAATCCAGCAGAGAGCATCTTTGCCTTCTCCTTCTATTTCTATGAAAGAATGTGTGGCTAAATCTTGCAGATTATTGCTATCGTTATAGTTGTATTTATCTTTTAAAACTTGATTTAGATTAATTATTCCTGAATAATTATTAAACATGGTATCACCACATTCATTATAATATAATTAGGTATTATCTCGCAAGTTTTTTTTCTTTCTAAATTTAAAAAAATATCTTAATTTTAAGTTTTACATATATTATTTTGAAGAATTGAATTTAGGAAAGGGAAGAGTGATATTCTATATGGAAGAAGGAAAAAAGAAGATACTAGATGTTAAAACTTATCATCAGTTTCCAGATTATCCAACAGGTTGTGAGGTGATTTCTCTTTATCTTTTGTTGAAGTTCTATAATGTTGATGTTACACCGATGGAACTTATAGATAAGATAAAAAAAGGACAAATGCCACATTTTTTTAATGGAAATTATTATGGAGATAGTCCATTAAACTATTTTATTGGTAATCCTACTAGTCGACATAGTTATGGGGTATATAATGCTCCTATTGGTGAGTTAGCTAATTGCTATAAAAAGGGGGTGATTATTAAAAATGATTTCGATGAAGAAGATATTATTCATCTGATTAATCAAGATAGACCTGTAGTTGCGTGGGTTACGATTCATTTGAATGATCCTTTTGTTAGTGTAATTTGGTTAGATTTAAAAAGTGGTGAAAAGATAGAGTGGTATAGTGGTGAACATGCGGTGGTTGTTATGGGATATACGGATGATGAATTTATTGTAAGTGATCCTTATACGGGAAGTATTCGCTACTTTTCAAAAGAAAAGTTTCATCCTGTTTATAAGAAGTTAGGCAAACGAGTGGTGTATTATTAGCTATTTTAAGATATTAGTTGAGAAAATGAAATATTTTTAAATCATTATTTGCACAAGTGGCTTTTATGTAGTATAATTTATTTATAATTATACATTAATGAGTAACCGTGCAATTGTGATGTGGTGTCCTTCGTACGGTTATTCATTAATGTAGGAAGGACACCAAAAAAATGAAAAATAGAGTTGATACTTCAAGAAATAAGACACCTTGGGATAATATTGAAGATGTAACAACTTTACAATCATTTATAAAAAATAAGTATAATGAAAATTATAAATTTAAGCATCCTAAACTAACTTCAAGTAAAGAATATATTATAATTAATTCTATTGAAATAAATAGTTGTAGATATTGTAATTCATTAAA
>CAMBIR010000002.1 GCA_945867665.1 uncultured Bacillota bacterium | reverse complement strand
AGTACCATATTTTGAATGATTTTTCTATACTTATAAATTAACTAGCACAACGCGTAATTATAACAAAAAAGAAGACTTTTTTCATCTTCTTGAAATAAAAATACTGAAAAATTATCTCTCTATATTAATTTAAACTCTTTTAAATAAAAGTCTCTTCCTTTACTAGAAAAAGTAATAATACCATTATCTTTCTCTCTCAATAATAACTCCTGCATTCTATCACTATATTCAACAGTAACATAAGCCTTATCACTTTCTAATTTATCTATCAAAATAGTAGCACTAACTCCGTTCATTCCACTTAATTTACTATCGTAATAAAGATAATCAAGCGATAAATCATAGTGATTATTAGCAGCACTTACTTTTCTTGCCGATAAATCAAAGTCCTCCCCAAAGATTTCTTGATAAGCACTTTGAAATCCATCTTTTTTATAATAAAGAAGAACACCATCATCCGTAGCATTTAATGTATCATCTTTTTCATTATTAAATCCATTTACAATAATAAACTGTTCTTGATTTTTATTCATCAAATAATCTAAAGCAAAATACTGCCTACTTTCTATATCCTCTAACAAATTTTTATCTTTAACAAGAGCATAACTTCCATTCTTAATCTTATTATTTACCATCGTATAAACAAATAATGAACTAAAATCTTTCTCATACTTACGAATATCACTCTCTTCTAATTTTCTAGATACCTCCTCTTTATTCTCATCATTCTTTCTATCCTTAGGATACTTAGCAACCTCTAATAAAAAAATTGTACTTCCCAATAAAATAATTAAACATAAAACCAAAATAAATAAACCATTATTCTTTTTTTTCATTTTCTCACTCCTCGACTTTCTTAAATTTTTAACATCTAATATTCTTTTCATCATCCCCTTTAAATTAATATTAATATAGCAAAATATTTATCTACTTTCTAGATATTTTTAGATATTCTCTTCTGATTTTAAAATAAAGAGAAGCACTTTTAAAATGGTTCAAAAAAGAAAACCCTCCATAAACAAAATAGTTCCAAATTAAAATAACTCCTTCACTTACAAAATAATATATTCATAATTAGTATCTAAATCATTAAGAAGTTGTATTTAACTTGTATAATAAAAAAAGTAAACACAAAAACAATTACTTTTATCTAAAAAATACTTAAATTTAAACTATTTCCTTACCCAAAAGCCCTAATCTAAATAAGTACTTTTCTTACGAATGATAAATTTTACTAATATCCTCTTTCGTTAATTTAACGTAATTCCCTATCGTACCATCACTAGCATAATCAATACCATTAACCAAATCTTCCAAATCACTTTCTTGGTATCCTAATTCATAAAAACTACTAGGCATTCCCAAACTAAGCCAGAATTCTTGTAATTTTTGAATACCCTGCTCAATATAATCATCATCCGTACCAAACAAATCCGTCCTTATTCCAAATACATTTTTCCCAAATTGACGAAACTTTTCTGGATTCCTTTTAGAAACATAACGCATCCACTTAATAACAACAACTGCTAAACCTGCGCCATGAGCAACACCATATTTTCCAGACAATTCATGCTCTATTTTATGACTAGCCCAATCTTGTTCCCGGTCAACACCCAAAACATTATTATGAGCAATTGTCGATGCCCACATAATATTTGCCCGAGCCTCATAATCATGTGGATCTTTCATTACCCTTTCCCCTGATGCAATAACTGCCTTTAATAACCCCTCACACAAACCATCCGTAACCCTACAATTCTTAGTATTAGAAAAATATCTCTCCATAATATGCGTCATAATATCCACAATTCCACAAGCACTTTGATATAAAGAAACGGTATAAGTAAGTTCAGGATTCATAATGGCAAAAACAGGTCGAACAGCATCACATTTAATATTTCCCCTCTTAGAATGCGTAGAAGAGTTGGTAATTACCATACTAGCAGAACTCTCTGAACCAGCAGCCGCTATCGTTAAAATTACCCCAACTGGCATACTTTTTTCAACTACCTTACGATTTTCTTCTCTAAAAAAATCCCAAAAATCTCCTTCATAACAAAGCCCTGCCCCTATTGCTTTAGCACTATCAATAACAGAACCACCACCAATTGCCAAAATAAAATCAATATGATATTTCTGGCATAAATCAATTCCTTGATAAACCAAATCACTACAAGGATTTGCCTGAACGCCACCTAGTTCCAGATAAAAAATACCTACTTCATCTAAATAAGATTTAATTCGAGAAATTAGCCCACTTTTAATCGAACTACTTCCCCCATAATGAATCAAAACCCGACTTCCCCCAAATTTTCGAATCAATTTAGAAACATTTTTTTCTTTATCCTTACCAAACTCATAATAAGTTTTACAGCAAAAATTAAAATCTAACACAACTTATCACCTTCCTATTTATAAAAAAATCATAGCATCATCCTCTTCATCTGTCAACAAAAAAGGACACACAAAATTATCTTACAATGTGTCCCTTTCATTATTTCACAACAATATTAACAATTCGATTAGGAATAGCAATTATCTTAATAATTTCCTTTCCCTCAATATGTTTTTGTACATTTTCTTCTGAAATAGCAAGCTTTTCCAACTCATCTTTTGAAGTATCTTTCACAACTTCAATCGTCGATCTCAGTTTTCCATTTACCTGTACCCCAATCTTTAAAGTTTGAGAAACGGTCTTCTCTTCTTCATATTGAGGCCAAGAACTACTTGAAAATTCATCTCCTAAATGATAAATTTCATTCAATTCTTCCGTAATATGAGGGGCAAACGGATTTAATAAATGTAAAATTGTTCGGTAATCCCGCCTAGAAATTTCTTTTTCTTTATCCATTTCATTTAAAAGAATCATTAATGCTGATACTGCCGTATTATAATTTAATGTCTCAATATCATTTGTTACTTTCTTAATCGTTTTATGAATTAAGTTTTCTAAATTTTTACTATATTCACAGCAATCATTTAACTTATCTTGTAAATTCCAAATTCTATTTAAAAATTTCTTACAACCCTTTAATCCATTTTCACTCCAAGTAGCATCTTTCGTATAATCCCCAATAAACATCTCATATACCCTTAAAGCATCAGCTCCATAATCTCTTATCATGTCGTTAGGATTAACTACATTGCCACGACTCTTACTCATCTTTTCTCCACCTTCACCAAGAATCATTCCATGACTAATTCTTTTTAAGAAAGGTTCGCTATAAGGAACTAAGCCCTGCTCATGCAAGAAAATATTCCAAAACCTAGCATATAACAAATGTCTTGTCGCATGCTCCATACCACCATCATATAAGTCAACCATTCCCCAATATTTCATTGCATCCATACTAGCAAATTCACAACTATTTTTAGGATCCATATACCTTAACCAATACCAACTAGAACCAGCCCAATTAGGCATTGTATCCGTCTCTCTTTTAGCAACTCCACCACACTTAGGACAAGTTGTATTTACCCAATCTGTAATATTAGCAAGAGGGCTTTCTCCATCATCAGTAGGTTCATAACTAGATACATCTGGAAGTAGTACTGGCAAATCACAAACAGGCACCTCAACCCAACCACATTTATCGCAATGAATCATTGGAATTGGTTCACCCCAAAATCTTTGTCTTGAAAAAATCCAATCTTGAAGTCGGTAATTCACTTTCCTCTCTCCAATATGATTCTCTTCTAAATATTTAAGCATAGCTGAAATTGCTTCTTCTTTATCCAATCCATCTAAAAACGAAGAATGAATATGAACACCATCCCCAGTATAGGCCTCCGTCAAAACATCACCACCAGCAATAACCGGAAGAATAGGAATACCAAATTTCTTAGCAAAAGCATAATCTCTCTCATCATGAGCAGGAACCGCCATTATAGCCCCAGTACCATAACTAGAAAGAACATAATCACTAACCCAAATTGCTAACCTTTCTCCAGTAAGAGGATGAATGGCCTCTAGTCCATCTAAACAAACACCAGTTTTCTCCTTAGTAGCGTCTGTCCTTTCAATTTCACTCTTTAAAGCCGCTTCCTTTTGATATTTCTCTAATTCATTCCGATTAACAATCTTATCCAAATACTTCTTTAAAAATGGATGTTCTGGACTAATTACCATAAAAGTAACACCATATAAAGTATCACATCTTGTCGTAAAAACTTCCAAATCATCTTCTGTACCAGCCAAATGAAATTTAACTAAAGCCCCTTCTGACTTACCAATCCAATTAACCTGAGCCGTTTTAACTTTATCTAAAAAATCCGTATTCTTTAATCCATCTAAAAGTTTATCAGCATAATTACTCATCCTAAGTAACCACTGATTCTTTAACTTTTTCTCTGTCCTAGAACCACATCTCTCACAAACACCACCTTGCGCATCTTCATTCGATAAACCAGTCTTACATTTAGGACACCAGTTAATTTCCTTCTCATCCTTATAAGCAAGACCCGCCTTATAAAATTGTAAAAATTGCCACTGCGTCCACTTATAATATTCAGGATCAGTTGTCGAAAATTCTCTTGACCAATCAATCGATAACCCAAGTGACTCCATCTGTCCCTTAAAAACTTTAATATTTTCCAAAACAGCCATCTTTGGATGAATATGATTTTTTATTGCATACTGCTCTGCTGGAGCACCAAAAGCATCCCATCCCATAGGAAATAATACATTATAACCAAGGGATCTCTTAAACCTAGCCTGCACATCACTTGCCGTATATACCCTCGCATGACCAACATGTAACCCTACCCCAGAAGGATAAGGAAATTCCACTAACATATAATACTTCTTTTTATCTAAACAAGTATCATTAGAAACAACATAAGTATTATTTTCCTTCCAATATTTTTGCCATTTTTTTTCAATTTGTTTATAATTATACATCATTTATCTCTCTCTTTCCATAAATAATATTTTGCTAAAAAACCATAACAAATAATAATCATTAATATTAAAAGTATTGCACCAACAATAAGTTTAAATATCATTGTATCAACCAAATACATAATAATAATATAAATTGTTGCAATAATAAAAGTATTAATCAAACTATAAGTAACCACAAACTTACCATAATCAATTTTAGAAACATCAACATGATAAACTTTTTTCAAATAAAGTAATTCCGTAGGAATTTTATTCTTATTATATTCCTTCTTTCCACGAATAAACATAAAATAATTCATGATAAATACCGCTACAAATACAACGAAATACTCAAATAAAATAGCCAAACCATCACATCCTTTAAAAAAACCACGCCTAGAATTACTCCCAATACAAGGAGCGTCTAAACGCGGTACCATCCTTAATTTTCACTTAATTTAGATAACGGCTTTTACCCCGGCTTAAACCATAAGCAACTAGAAAAACAAGTTCATAAAATAGACCAAACAAGTTTTCACCAACCACTCGCTCTCTAAATTAGTCCACATTTACTACTACTTTTTTCATAAACATTTTTAACTATTATACTAAACAGTTTTAATATATTCAAGTAAATTTAAAAACATTTTAATAAATTTTGACTCTAAACCCGCTCTTTTTAACTTACGAATTGCTATCCTTTTCTTTCGAATTGGCAATTCACTAAATAAAATAGCATCAATTTTTTCCTTTAACAGTGTCTCAATTTCCAAATCTTCTAATATTCCCCGAATATCATCATTAATTAACCTCTCCATTGAATTAATTAAGACACCTTCACTACTACAAGTAACTTTAACTGAGCAATTAGTAGGAATATTATCTAATAAAACAATAAAATCATTTTTTTCATTATATGAATGACTTTGTATTTCCTTCTCCCCAACCAAAACAGAAATATTTCCCATTTTTGTATTCTTAAAACGAATTTTATAATTTCTATTCTGAGGAATTAATCCAGGATTCCCTTTATTTTGAATCACTAATTCATAATGATTCATCGTATAATGAAACAAAAATTCCGTTAAAGCATAACTGCCATTTTTATAATTCCAACTAATCCCATCATCCTCATACATTAAATAATTACCATCCATTCCAGGAAACACAAGAATTTCCATATTAACCGGAATTTCCGTACTATCTTCCATAGAAAGAGGAACAATCGCCCCCTCACGACAAAAAACAGGATAATCTTCATCTTTATAAAAGCTCATATAATACTTATTACCAATATATTTTTTTCCACTCTCTAGTTCATACCACACGCCTTCTGGAATAAACATCCTTTGAACCACTCTATCCATTACCAAATTTTTACGCTTAGTAATTGGACAAACCAACATCTCACTTCCAAAAAAATACTGATTACGATACAAAGGCTCATCATAAATTTTAGGGTACTTATAATAAAGAGGCTGTATAATAGGACTACCACTCTTCGAATAAATATAACTTTCCGTATATAAATAAGGAATCAGTTGATATCTCATCTTTAAATACTTACGAATAATTTCTGCCTCAGCAACATTCCATCTCCATGGTTCTCTTTTATAATATTTTGAATAATCACTAGCCAAAATTAAAAATGTACTAAATACCCCTAACTGAATATAACGAATATATAATTCAAAAGTCTCAACCCCTCCATAATAACCACCAATCGCACTAGCCACATAACTAATCCCATTATTAGAAGCGGACATTTGATAATAAGGCAAAATAGACAAAGTTTCCCAATCAACATGAGTACGCCCTGTAAAAATAATACTATCCCTATGCACTGCTAAATCACTATTTCTTGATAATACAACTCCTCTTTTATTAAGAAGAATTCCATACATAGCAAATAAATAATGATTAAATAACGCCAAACTATTATTATCTTTAGAATTATTATAATCAATATACATAGAATCAACACCTAAAGAAATAAAACTCCGATATCCATACGTTGCATACAAATTCATCTTTCCCATATCAAGAGGAAGAAAAGAATAATCACCATCTATTTCTTTTAATACCTGAAGCAAATTTTGATAAGTATCTGTTCCCATCTTAACTATCTGACTAGGACAAAGCGTAAGGGCAAGTTTTTTTTGATAATGATTACACAATTGCTTCAACTCAATCAAATTAATTTTCGAAGAAGAAAAGGGATCCCCCTCTAAATGCCACTTATCTCCCATTAAAAATACACTAATCGGAATATCCTCATCATGAAAATTTTGAAACAACTTTGTCATTTCTTCTTTTGAATAGTCATAATTTTTATTCCACCAATTCCCAAGAGCATACCTTGGTACCAAAAAAGGATAGCCCGTTAACTGATAATAGTCTTGTAAACAAAGCCCCAAATCTTTCCGATACATAAATAAATAAAGATCAATATTTCCTTTCTCTCTTCTAACAAAATTAGCCCCCTCATCCAAGACATAAGAATCACTATCATCCAAAACACAAAAACCATCTGTTGAATAAAGACCTTTACCAAGTTTCAATTTTCCTCGAAAATCATCCAAAGAATAAGCAATCGAACCAAAATTTCTAGCCTCAGGATGACGATAATACCAAATCTTATCTGTCCCATTCAAATTAACATTCAAATTTACTCCAGGCGCTAGTTTACTTCCCCAAAAAGGTTTATTCTTATCATAATTTAAAGTAAAATAAGAAGTTACAACCTGAAGAAGAGTATCTGTTTGTGTCATAGTAAATTTAACTTTAGGAAATTTTCTAAAAATAACCCTTTGCGAAATCCTATCCTCAAATTTCCCACTAGAACTATACTCAAGTCGAATTAGTCTTTCCGTTAAAAAAGTAAATCGAAATCGATCCCCCTGTATAACATTTTCTTTTACCCCCACTCCATCACTTTCTTTATTTAAGAAATAATTTCCTATCGTCTTCACTAACAAATCACCCTTTTTCTACTATAAACATTATAATATATTTTTTTTATAAGTACAATTCCTAAGAAGTACTTTTTAAAAAAGAAAATACTTAACTCTATTTATCCTCCTAATTGAGATAAATAAAAATTAAGTATTTGAATATCAAAACTAAAGAAGTTCTGAGAGTGGGCCTCAAGAAACGCAATCGACTGAACCATCTCCGTCCACGTTACAGTCCAAATTATCATCGTAATCGCTGCAGGACACGTAGCCTTCCGGTGTAGCGGTACAGTCGAAGGATTCATCGTAGCAGAAAACGCTAGACGAGTCAACGTCACAGGTAGCCCCTGGAAAAGTCGAAGTTGTTAATATTTTTTGATTTGTCGCCCAATTTTTTACTCCATTTTTAAGACACAATAATTGCTCATTATGATATAAGCAAACGGATAATTGACTTCCTATTTTTCTAACAAACGCATTTGAACCAGATGATAAGATTACTTTATTAAAATCTATTGAACTTGAAGCATTAGGCGTCCCAAACTCATACCTTGGCTCTGAAAAAAATGTATTATTATATAATTCATCTAACGCATCTTGAACATTCGTAGATGATGCCTTAGATGTAGAGTTATCATAAGTAACATTATTAGAGCTATCTAAGGCTACCGCATATACACCACTTCCAGCAAGAACAGCCCCTATTATTAAACCTGTTACAAAATTAATTTTTAAATTTTTAAATATTTTTTTAAACATTTTAGCCTCCTACATTTTCTAATTCAGTACTATTTATCTTATATTTATCTAAAAAATATCAAAAAAAAAAGCAAGTTTTTTTACTAGTAGATAACTTACTTTTAATATTAACTATTAAGTAATTTTAAATACCATCTTATTCATTCCTTCATCTATCCTTTTTCAAACAAAAGAACTCTCTTATAAATATTTAAAATATTATCTCTTTCTCTCTCAGTATAATGATACCTCTCTAAAATCATTCTTCTTCTCTTCTCTTTCTTAATATCACTACTTAAATTCTTACTAATCATATCTATTCTCTTTATTCCTCTTTTAATACTCTCCTCATCACTAATAACTCTATTAGCCTTTATTTGCATAACCCCAAATTTTCTAGAAAGCCCATCTAAACGATACAAAATAATATCCATTTTTCTTAATATAAACGGTCTTCTATTCACCTCATATAAAAGAATAGCATAAATAAGACTTTGATTACTTTTATCTTTAGGACAAATATTTTTTCCATAAGTATTTTTCAAATGAACATATTGTATCATCAAATAATCATCTTTAACCAAAGATATCATTCTCCTATTTCTTTTATCCCGCAAAAATTTCTTAAAATACCAATGTAAATAAAATAAAACCATAATCCATATCAGTATTTTTAATTCCCCCAAAGTAGGAAAGATAAAATCTAATTTATCAATAAAGCCCCTATTTAATAGATAAACAAACAAAACAAAGAAAAGATATCGATAAAAAGAATAAGGATTTCTACTAGAATTAAGTTCCTTATAATATAAAAGCATAATCTCAATCATAGAAACAAATAACATAATTGTATATAAATAGTAAGTAGAAACATGAAAAAGATTAAATATTCCTCCTACAAAAAGAAAATAGATTAAAATTAAAATTAATTCATGAAGAAACTGATAATACAAATTCTTTTCTAAATAATTAACAATTAAAAATAATAAAATAATAGCAATAATATAAAAAATCAAAATAACTCCCCCTTTTTCAAGTTTTCTATATTATATCCCAAAGCAAAAAAAAAAGATACCCTAAAGTACCTTTTTATGCTCTTGTTTCATAAACACTAGCTTGCTTCTTCTTGCTTCCTACCATCTCATACTTTACATATCCACTCATTTTAGCATATAAAGTATCATCAGTACCTCTTCCAACATTATTACCTGGATGAATCTTAGTACCTCTTTGACGATAGATAATAGAACCAGCTGTAACATATTCACCATCGCCAGCTTTAGCGCCTAATCTTCTACCAGCAGAGTCACGACCATTACTAGTTGAAGATTGCCCTTTTTTATGAGCAAATAATTGAATATCAAACTCTAAAAACTTAAACATTACTCTTCCTCCTTATCTATTTTGATGTTTCTCGGATATTTCTTTTCTAAATTCTCTAAACAATGAATCATATTGATAAGTATTTTTTGAACATTCGCATCATCATCCATGACTAAAATCGTTTGTACACCATGAGAAGATTCTACCAAAATAGACTCCTCATGAAATAAATAGCACGCATTCACACTACAAAAATAAGTAGAAGATACCGCCGCACAAACAATATCACTTCCATAAACATCATAATCTGCATGTCCAAAAAATTGAACCTTTAGAATAGAATCCTTCTTCTGCCTTACACAAACTCTAATCATAACCTTATTTAACTTTAGTAATTTCTACTTTAGTATATGGTTGACGATGACCTTGTGTCTTTCTCGTACTAGTCTTATTAGGCTTATAAGTAAATATTCTAAGTTTCTTACCCTTACCATTCTTAACAACACGACCAGTAACAGTAGCATTCTTAACATAAGGATTTCCTATAACACCATTCGCCATAAGTACCTTATCAAAAACAACTTCTTTTCCTTCTTCTACATCTAATTTTTCAACATAGATAATAGAACCTTCTTCTACAGAATATTGTTTTCCACCAGTTTCAATAATTGCTTTCATCTTCTTACCTCCTTAAAATATATTTGGATTAAGACTCGCCTTAAAGGTAGTATAGTAATACTTTAAAAACCTTTTCAGTGCGGTTGAGTAAACAACTCGAGGTCCTTAAAACATCTAAAATTCTACCATAATATTCTAAATATGTCAAATAAAAATCTTCCTAAAACCTTTAACTTTCTTTATCTAACTTATTTTTGTTTCACAATTTGATTTGCCATTTCCCGAATCTTTCTAAAACGATGGTTCAATCCTGACTTAGTAATCAGATAACCTAACTCATGACTCATAATCTCACTAAGTTCCTGCAATGAACTCTCAGGATACTCCCTTCGATATCGAATCACATCTAATATTTTCTCATCAAGGACATCAAATAAATCATGCTCTTCTAAAATATCAATATCGTGAAGTTGCTTAGCCGCTGTCAAAAAAATCTTATCCATATTTGCCTGTTCACAGTTATTAAGACGATTCGTCATATTCTTATGATCCCGATAAATTCTAATATCCTCAAAATACATAACTCCAGAAAAAGCGTGAATAATTCTAAGAAAATCAGATATCTTTTCTGCTTCCTTAATATAGACCATATAATTCTTCTCTCTCTTAATGACCTTACTATTTAACTGATACTTATTTAAAAGCTCTGAGATAAACTCAGCATACTCTCTATTGTCTACAATAAATTCTAAATGATACTGCGAAGTTTTAGGATCATTAATACTTCCCGTTGCAATAAATAATCCCCGCAAATAAGCCCGAATACACTCATCATCATTAATTAAATAATTCTTAGGAATATTTTGATATACTGAATCAATAACAATAGATAAATCCTTTAAAATAAAGCTAACTTTCTGCCTAATTTTTAAAATATAACTAAAATTATTATTAAAATTATATCTCTTTCGAACCGTAATAATAGGGGTTACATCATAAATATTCTTAATCAATCGAAAAATTCTTCTCGCAACAGCATTATTCTCTACCGTAATAACAATATCTTCATCAATAGAAGCATTATTTCTAATAATACAAGATAATTCTGCTAAAGATTCCACAATATTTTCATCAATTCTCGTAATTTCTTCCTTAATCGTTGCTGTAAATGACATTCCTATTCTCCTTGTTCCAATAAATAACCATAAATATCTAACGCTAATTTATTCGGTTTATAGCGAATAACATTCTGCACAACAGTAACATAATCTTTAGTAATCACTTCAACATTTCCTAAATTCTCTCTATCAAAAATAACGGGATCTTTTTGTTCCTCAGTAGCATATTTCTTAGCAACTTCATCAGGAATTTCTCCTGTATTTGCAATCACAACCGATATCTTCTTTTCTCCTAGATAACGATTTAATACCTTTATATGGTCACTTACCTTAAAACCATCCGTCTCCCCAGGTTGTGTCATCATATTGGCAATATACATAATTTTAGCCTTACTCTTATCAATAGCACTAATAATCTCTGGACTAAGTAAATCAGGAATAATACTAGTATACAAACTTCCCATACTAAGTAATATTAAATCAGCTTTCCCTATCTCTTCAATAACTTTAGGATTAGCCTTAACTTCCTTTTCATAATAAACATCCAGAATATCTTTTTTAGATTGTGTAATATTGTGTTCCCCTCTCACAATCGTACCATCCACCATCTTACCAATTAAAACAGGGCTATCCAATGTAACAGGTAAAACTTTCCCCTTAATCTTTAAAACTTTACCAATCGTCTCAATTCCTTCTTGCATATTTCCTGTAATATTACATAATGCCGTAAGTAATAAATTACCAACCTTATGTCCATTTAAATCACTCGTTGTACAAAAGCTATAATTTAATAATTCTTCAAATAATGGCTCTGTTTCCGACAAAGCAACAATAACTCTCCTAATATCACCAACCGCCATAATATTAAATTCTTCTCTAAGCCTACCACTACTCACTCCATCATCACTAACAGAAACAACAGCACTAATATCAATTGGAAATAACTTTAACCCTTTAAGTAAAGTAGACTGCCCTGTACCTCCACCTAATACAACTACTTTCTTCACACATTCACTTTCCTTTCCTGATAAAAAATCTTCTAGTAAATTATATCAAAAAAAAGAAATAATATCTATTGTTTGACATTATTTCACAATATCATTTACGAATAAAGGCAATACTGTCTTTAAATTGGTCTCTCCAACAACCTCATCTAAAAATAACTTACCATCATTCTCAGTTAACTTCATAATCTTATAATTATCCTTAATATCTCTACCATTCTCTTCCACCTCAGCAATATAATAGTAATCTACTAATTGATAATTAACATGAGAAATAACTAAGTATTTTTCCTTGTTTCCTAATGTAACAATTTGATTAACATCTATCCTCATTTTCCTTCCTCCTCACCATTTGGAGCAAAGTTCAAATTTAAATCTGGAAAATTCAAATTAGGCATTTGATTATTTCCAAAAAAAGTATTGTTATCTTTCTTATCAGGAATATCCAAATCAGGTAACTCATTTAAAGCATCTGGAGTATCACTTGCAAACCAAAAATTACTATCATTATCTTCTGGGTCAACTTTAGAAGAAGAATTTACAAAAATATCATTTTTTAAATCCTCATTACTACTAAATAATGGATTTTCAACTGAAGAAGTACTTTCCTTCTTTTCTAAACCAGGCTGCTCTGAGATTATAGCATCTTTCTTATTCTCTTCCTTAGAAGAAAAAATATCATTCTCTTTAACCTTATTATCCGAAGAAACACTAACAACCTTTGTATCTTTTACTTTAATTCCCAACATTTCTCCAACTCTTTGCATAACCTTACTTGCTTTAGAATGAATATAATCTAAATCAATATTAGTAGAATTTTCTACTGCAACAACTTGATTATCTTTTACCTCATCAGGTACTACTTCCTCTACCTTCACTTCCGGAAATGAAACATCTTTTTTAAAAATATCACTAGCGTTAACATTTTGATTCAAACTAGGAACTGATTCTTTTGTAACTTTTTCTTCTACCTTTTTATCCAAAGTAATCTCTTTATCTTTTAAAGATAAATCTTCCGAAGTATTTTTCTCTCCAACAATTTGAGAATCTCCATTTTCATGATAAGTATCACTATAAGTATCAATTAAACAAAACTCTCTAAGTAAAGCCAAAATTTCTACCTTTTGATTATCAAGTTCCAAATCATTAAGTGAAGACTTATAATGCTCAATATCCTCATTCAAACGATCAATCAATGAAATATTATCTTCTTGATGTTTAATATCATCAAATTGTCTCTCAATTAAATCATACAAATTACTTAAAATATCATTTTCTTGAATTCCAAGTTCCTTTCTCTGAGAGAGCCTATCTTGTAACAAAGTATTAATATTTTCTCTTTTTTCCAAAATAACATTATACTCAGTCTCAACCTTAAGTAAATATTGATAAATTCTTAATAAATACTCATGCTCCTTATTCGTATAATAAAGTTCCTTTGCATTATCCACATAAGATTTATATTCTTGTTCTTCTTCATAACTAATTCCCGATCCACTCAAAGTAGCAAAAGACTTATTAAAAATATCCAAAGATTTCTTACTATCTTCTACAGCAAGCATCGTCTCCTTTAACTTCTCTTCAATATTATCTTTATTAATATCTTTTAAATCAGTCGTTTTTAAAATATTTTCAAATTTATTTAAAAGAATTTCTTCATTGCGGGCATTATAATCTTCCCCCGTAGCCTTACTTAAATAAGCCTCTTTTAATTTTGTTTCTGCTTCTTCAATTTTTTGATTTAATTTTCCAATCTCTTCAGTATTACTTAAATATTCTCTAATATACTTTAATCTTTCTTTATAATCATCTAATTTATCATAATATTTTATCATAGGTAAATTCGTCAAATCATAACCAGTAACATTAGAAAAATCATTAAGCAAGGAAATTCTCTGCTCTACTCTTCCACCAATATAATCAACCAAAACCGCTAATTTTTTTTCCTCTTCCTCTAAAGTAAGGGTATCATAAAATTTTCCCTCTAAATCTTTTAAATAAGTTTCATCATTCATCGCATCAATATCACGAGCAGCTTCTTCAAAATTAGTTAAAGTCTCTTCAGGATCTTCCCCTCTTCCAAGTAATAAACTCATTCGTAATATTTTGTACTTATTTTCTTTTATTTTATTACTACTAACACAATCATGCATATTCCTCACCTCTTCTTATTCTCTCTAAAACCAACTTTTTTTCTCACTATCTTCCATATAATTACTTAAATCTTTAAACTCATTCTCATCAAAGAAAGAATTACTTTTATTGATTTCTGGAAAACTTGGAAAAATGTCTTCTTTCTTTTCTAATGGAATATCAGGAAATACTTTTTTAGTACCTTGCTCATTATCTACTCCCTTAGCAGCAACTACTTTATTTTCTAAATTGTCTTGTTTAATTACTGGAATACCTTTTTCTAAAACACTTTGATTTTTAGGTAAATCTCTCATAAACTGATTGCTTAAAGAACTTTTCTCTGTTTCTTTGAAAGAATTAATACTTTCTAGCTTTTGTCCTCGGCTTGTCCTACTCATCCCACTTTGAAAACTAGCACCACCTATTTTCTCTTCTTTATTAAAAGAACTTCTTAGTGGAGTTTTCTTTTCCTTAACTGTATTACTATCTTTTTTAGAATATCCTACACTTTTTCGCTCACAAAAATCCGTTGCTTTCTCCTTCATTTCTTGCTCATAATTAGCCTTACTTCCTGCATTTAAGATAGGATTTTTTTTCTCAACAAGCAACTGTTTCGTCCGTCTTTCAATCTCTTTTTTTCTCTCTTCTTCTAAAGCTTGTTGCCTTCTAGCAATCTCTTTTTGTTTTCTCTCCTCTTCAAGACGAATCTGTTCTAATTTTTTTTGTTCCTGTTTTTTCTTTTCAAGAATAATTTTTTCTTGATATTTTTTTTCATTTTCTAATAAGTTAGCCAATAACCCTTTCAATTCTTTACTATTATTTTCTTCAATAATATCAGATAAATTACCACTCTTAATTTCTCTTTCTTCAGTAAGACTTTTTAAAGTTGCCATATCCTGTTGTTCTAATTTTATTGTAGCATACTCCTTATTTAATTCATTTCCAACCATTTTATATAGTTCACTATCAGTAATATTCATCAAAATATTATTAATTTCTTCTCTCTTTTCTAACATTTCTTTATAATTACTAACATTCTTCTGATAAATCTCAATCAAGTTTAAAATTAACTTCTTCTCTTTATATCTCTCATACTCTAAAGTAATAGAAGCCAACATATTATCACATTCCAAAACAATCTCTTCTGAATAATTATGACGAGCAATCTTAGCATTCTCCTTAGCTTTTTCTAAAGAGTAACCAAGTTCAGTATAAGCTAAATCAATTTCTTTTCTTCGGTCAACCAATTCATATAAAGAAAGTTTTTTAATTGCATTCCCCAAAATATAAATCATTTTCTCTTCCAATTGACGATTCAAATTTTGATTATTACTTATCTTATCATTAGCCTTCTTGATACTAACATCCAAATTTTTAATTTCTTCTTTCAAAACTTCTTCTAATTTAATATTACTTTTATATCGCTCAATAATTTTAACTTGTTGCTTATATTCCTCTAACTTTTCTTCTCCCATAATAGGTGTAGCATCAATACCAATACCAGTTAACTCTTTATTACTCGCAACTTGATTATTTACATATGCTCTTCGCTCATTCACCAAATTAATAAGTTCCAAAAGTCTCGTTCTCTCTTCGCTCATTAAATATACAGAACGTTGCTCTACCCTCTTAAACTTATCTTCATAAATTGAATTGGTTATTTCTAAAACATTCTGTATAATTTTAGTCATCTCATCACATATGTCATTTTTTTGTTTCATATCCATCGTATATTCTAAACTTCTAGAAAACATATCATACTGCTTTAATAATTTAATAACTGACTCATTGGCATACTCTATCATGCTAAACCACCTCTTATTTTCATTATATACTATTTTGATATTTTGTCAATTAGTTCCAAATTCACTTTTTTATAAATTGACATTTTTCAAAAGAAAAATACTTAATTATTTTTACTTTAAATAATGAAAATAAAATAATTAAGTACTTTAACAATCAATTAAATCTTACTATTTACATATTCTTCAATCTGATGACTAGATTCTGACAAAATATCATTAAATTCATCCATCTTCCTCAAATATTCTTGATAAACTGGATGATGATTTAATTTCTCCACCATCTCTTCAATTACCAAATCCACCTCATGAAATCTATTATCATGTTGATACTCTAACTCAACAGACTTTTTCTGTAATTTCTTAATTTCATTTACCAAGTCATTAATCTCAGTATCATTTTCAATCACCTGGCCAATATTTAAATAACTTTGATATTCCTTGGATTCTTTAATTGCTTGAAACAATTCTTCCATCTTATTCTCCATCTACAACCTCACCATCCAAACTCCAAGTCTTAGCCTCAGTAATTTTTACATCAATAATCTTACCAATAACATCTTTCTTATTATCTATATTAACTAGTTTCATCGTATCAGTATATCCCATAAGTTTCCCTGGTTTGTCACTTTCACCCTCAACCAAAACTTTTACTACTTTTCCTAAATATTTTTCATTATTTTCCCTAGCATATTGATTAATCTTTTCATTTAATCTCTGTAATCTTTCTTTCTTTACCTCTTCACTCGTATCATCTTCAAAACAACTAGCAGGAGTTCCTTCTCTTTTAGAATAAATAAAAGTATACGCCAAATCATATTTTAACTCATCCACCAAATCTAGTGTTTCCATAAATTCCTCTTCCGTCTCTCCAGGAAAACCAACAATAATATCTGTTGTAATCGCAACATTAGGTATCATTTCTTTTATCTTATAGAATAATCTTCGATACTCATCCCTAGTATATTTTCTCCCCATCTTCTCTAAAATTCTAGTAGAACCACTTTGAAGTGGTAAGTGAATATAAGGCATAATATTCTTATATAGAGCAATTACCTCAATCATTTCATCCGTAAAATCCCAAGGATGAGAAGTAACAAACCGAACTCTCTCTATTCCCGTTTTCGCAACATCACGAAGTAAATCAGCCATTCCATATCCTAAATCCAAATCTTTTCCATAAGCATTAACATTTTGTCCAAGTAAAGTAACTTCTAAATATCCATCCGAAACTAAATCATTAACCTCTCTTAAAATATCCTCTGGTAATCGACTTCTTTGGCGCCCTCTTGTATAAGGAACAATACAATAAGTACAAAATTTATCACATCCATACATAATATTAATCCAAGCTTTATATCGAGAATCTCTCTTAACAGGAATTCCTTCTATAACATCTCCTTCAACAGAAAACACTTCCATCTCTTGCTTTTTAGTCTTTAAAGTATTTTCAAGATAAAAAGGCAACTTATGAAAATTATGTGTCCCCATAACAATATCTACCCAAGGAAACTTTTCTTTTAATTCTAAAGCAATTCCCTCTTCTTGAGCCATGCAACCACAAAAAACAGTAATAACCCCTTCTTTCGTTTCCTTTAAATGCTTAATTCTTCCAAGCATTCCATGAACCTTATTATGCGCATTTTCCCTAATAGCACAAGTATTTAAAATAATAACATCTGCCTCATCCATCTCTTCTAATAAAGAATAGCCCATCTCTTCCATAATCGCCTTAATGTTTTCACTATCATGAACATTCATTTGACAGCCATAAGTATAAATACAATAATATTTCCCAACACCTTGTTTTTTCATCTCTAAAGGCACACGATATTCATCTCTTTTAACAAGTACTTCTTTTTCACTCCGCTTCCTTGCTTCTTTAATATTTGGTAAATTCATCCTACACTCAACTCCTACTTCTTTCTAATTAAATTTTTACTGGCTAAATAATTATAATGACTAGCAAACATTTCATTTTCTTGTCTTTTTTTATTTAAATGATAAACCACTTCTTTTACTAAATATTCCCACTTATAAACATTAGCATCACTTAAATTTTTTCTAACGACTAAATCATGAAAAATGTATTGATTAAATCCATCCGCATATCTTCTTCCTGGACTAGTAAAATGAGAATAACATTCTGTATTTTGTCCTCGATGATATTTTGGCTCTTCTGTATATATTCCTCTTGTATATCCTTCTCTAAATCTTTGTAATAATTCTTTTTCACTTAAAAAATTAGGCTCTAAAGTTTTTATTCTGCTAATTTGTTCTCTCAAAAATACATCACTTGGCAAATCAATTTCACGATAAATAAAAGGATATCCATTATCTTTAGCATATTTAGCCGCTTTATAGTTTGTCAAAACCATAAGTTCATGAACAATACTAGCCGATGGAGAAACATCCATTTTAAGTGACTCATGATTAGGATCAAAAACAAAAATATTTTGATACTCTCGATACTGTCTACGAATAGTGTTTCCATTTTTACTTACATAAGCAAAATTAGAAAGATTTCTTAATTGATTCCCAATAGCAGTATTTTCATTTCTAATTATCATATCAGCATCATGATAAGTTAAATTATTTCTTACTTGAATTTTTCCAGGAACCATCAAAAATTCATCTTCAATTACATGAAAATCACTATCCAAATGAAAAATCGAAGTAATTACATTTCGATGATTATTTGCTAAAAGAGAACAAACAACATCACAAATATATTCTGGATATAAAGTTAATTTTCTCCCCTTAAGATATAAAGTTTCCGCTCTTTTCCTAGCTTCTAAATCTGTAATAGAATGAATTGGAACAAATGATGGAATATCCATAATATGAACATATAAAGTATAAGTTCCATCCAAATTTTTTTCCAAAAAAACCGCATCATCTAGGCAAAGAGAATTCTCCCCATCAATTGTAATACAATCTTGATTCAAAAAATTAACTCTTCCCATATTATTCATCTGAAACGTCTTTATCTCATCTAAAATTGAAGGAGGAAAGGAAAAAGATACATGATATCTTTCTTCTAACTTATCTAAAGTTATACTAAAATTAGGATTAAACAGCTCTAACACTCTAATAATATGTTCCTTATAATATAACTTAGACTGCTGAATTAAATGCAAATAATTCTCTTTTTCCCTTACAATCTCTCTTCGATATTTACTATTCATAAATAACATAATAATATGATAATAATACTCAATATCTTCCGTATTTTTTTCTTCTAATAAAAGATATTTTTTTAAAATAATCGTAAAAATATTATCTCCATTACTATCTCTATGATGTAAAATACCACTACTCTCTTGCAAAGTATTCTCAATTAAATAAATATTTCTCTCTTCAAAGATAAGAAAAGATAAGTATTTTATTTTCTTATTTTTAATTTTATCCGAAAGAGTCCTATCTACCTCTAATAAAATCTCTTGAATTTTTTCTAAAGGTTCCTTAACTTTAATCTTATCTTTTAATTTCCAATTTTCTATTTTATTATTTAAATCAATAATCATACCCGATAAACATTTTACTTCCTCACTTGATTTTAAAGAAACCGTTGATTTTATCAAGTCAATCAAATAATCAACCCTACTCTTATTTTGTTCATAATGCCGCATCAGAGTAAAAATAGCATTAAAAACTCCCTCAGCAGTACTTTGATAATCAATTTCTAAATACTCAATTAATTCTTCTAAATCTTGAGAAACATCCATAATATATTTTTTTATTTCCCGGCTATTTAACTTTTCATTTTCTTCCATCAACATCCCCCTTATACTACATCTTATGAAAAATTTATTCCTTAATCTTCTTTAATTTCTTCAGTACTAAGGACGGACAAGAAAGCCTCACTTGGAATTTCAACATGGCCAATTTGCTTCATTTTCTTTTTTCCCTCTTTTTGCTTTTCTAATAACTTCCTCTTTCTTGTAATGTCTCCTCCGTAACATTTTGCAAGCACATTTTTTCGCATTGCCTTAATATCTGCTCTAGCAATTACTTTACTTCCAATTGTTGCTTGAATTGGTACTTCAAACATTTGTCTAGGAATTAATTTTTTTAAATTATCTACAATGATTCTAGCCCTATTATAAGCAAAATCTCTATGAACAATAACGGATAAAGCATCCACAATATCTCCGTTTAATAAAATATCCATCTTAACCAAATCACTAGTTTTATTCCCAATAATATCATAGTCCATCGAAGCATATCCTTTTGTATAACTTTTTAATTTATCAAAAAAATCATAAACAATTTCCGATAAAGGCAGTTCATAATGAATATCAACACGTTTTTCATCAACATACTCCATCGATAAATAAGTTCCTCTTTTGTTTTGACATAACTCCATAATACTTCCAACATAATGACTGGGAACAAAAATACTTGTTCTAACATAAGGTTCCTTAATTTCTCTAATTTTTACTCTCTCTGGAAATTCACTAGGGTTATCAATATGAATAACACTCCCATCCGTTAGGGTAATTTCATAAATAACAGATGGACTCGTCGCAATTAATTCCACATGAAATTCCCGCTCAATTCGCTCAACAATAATTTCCATATGCAAAAGTCCCAAAAAACCAGTTCGAAAACCAAAACCTAGTGTTGTAGATGACTCTGTTTCAAAAACTAAACTAGCATCATTAACCTTTAATTTTTCCAAAGCCTCTCTTAAGGCTGGATATTTTTTAGAATCAATCGGATATAATCCGCAATAAACCATTGGTTTCATTTTTTTATACCCAGGTAGAGCAACAGAACAAGGATCAGTTGCTAGAGTAATGGTATCTCCTACCCGAACATCACAAATATCCTTAATACTAGCACAAACATAACCAACTTCCCCTTCAACTAATTTATCCGTCTTTACAGTATTTGGCGTATGAAACCCAAGTTCCGTCACATCATAACTTGCCCCTGTTGTCTTCATCATAATTTTATCCCCATTTTGAAGAATTCCTGATACTACCCGAATTAAAGCAACAACTCCTCGGTAAGGGTCAAAATAACTATCAAAAATCAAACATTTCAAATGCTGGTCTTCTTGTTTTTCTGGAGCAGGTACTTTTTCAATAATTTTATCAAGTAACTCCTCGACACCCTCTCCAGTTTTTCCTGAAGTAAAAACAACATCCTTTTCATCAAAACCAAACGTATCTACTAACTCCTGTCGTCTTAATTCCGGTTCAGCATTAGGCAAGTCAATTTTATTAATAACGGGAATAATCTCTAAATTATTATCCAGTGCTAAATAAACATTAGCAAGCGTTTGGGCCTCTATTCCCTGAGTGGCATCTACTACTAAAATAGCCCCTTCACAAGCCGCTAGAGAACGAGATACCTCATAACTAAAATCAACATGACCTGGAGTATCAATTAAATTTAATAAATAACCCTTGTACTCTAATCTTACCGCATTTAATTTAATGGTTATTCCTCTTTCTCTTTCAATATCCATATTATCTAAAATTTGTTCTTTCATTGCCCTTTTGTCCACCGCACCAGTTTTCTCTAAAATCCGATCAGCCAAAGTACTCTTCCCATGATCAATATGAGCAATAATACTAAAGTTTCTAATCTTATCCTGCATCTATCCCACGCACCTTTTCTTAATTATAACAAACAAGATTTAAAATAACAATCCAAAGAAAACAAAATAAATAAACAAAATAAAACTTCGCCTTTCTCGTCTTATGTCTAAATAACAGCATCCCCATAAGCATTCCCAAAGCACCACCAATAAAAGATAAAGTTAATAATACTCTCTCCGGAATTCGAAACCTGTGATGAATTGATTTCCATTTATCTAAGCCACACAAAAGAAAAGACAAAAAATTAATACTAAGAAAATAAATCATAAAACTCCTCTGGAACCCGAGAAGAAAAAGTAAGTAATTCTCCACTTAAAGGATCAATCAAAGAAATCATATAATGATGAAGAGCTAATCTCTTTAAAGGATTATCATGACTAAAATACTTTTTATCCCCCAAAATTGGATATCCCATCTCAGCAAAATGAACCCGAATTTGATTTTTTCTACCCGTTTTAATATCAACATCTAACATAGTATAACAACCAGAAGTACGAATAACCTTATAATCCGTAATTGCCCTTTTTCCTCCTACTTTTGTAGAATGCGTATATGTTCTTTTATCCTCATATAAATAATTATCAATGTGCCCTGACTTGTAAATAACACCTTTTACAATAGCGATATAGCCTCTTTTTTTCACAATAGAATTCCAATTACTTTGTAATTTTTCTTTTAAAGCCACATTTTTAACAAATATTACTAATCCAGAAGTTTCTTTATCAATTCGATTCACGACAAAAGCATATTCCCCTTTCTCATTCAAATATTTTCGAACTCTCTTATACAAAGTGTCTTCTTTTTCTTTTGCCTCTCGTGAAGTACTGATTGTAAGTAATCCCGCTTCCTTATCCACAACTAAATAATTATCATCCTCATAAACGACATGAAGATGATAAGAAATAGAATTATCCTTATCGATCATCAATGTCTCCCCTTCTTTTAACAAAAAAGGTAACTTTTTAATTTTCCTATCATTAACCAAAATATATCCAAGCCTTACATAAGTCTTAATTTTATTCTTCGCATACCCCAAACTATTTAAGTATTTTACTAAATCACATTCTGTTTTTATTTTATATTTTATCTCTTTTTTCTTCATCTTAAAAACCTCACAAAAAGCATTATAACACATCAAAAGAATCATATCAAAGGTATGATTCCATTTTTTAGATAAAACTTACTTCCGCGTTAAGGCTAAAACTTTACAATCTCTCGAAGGAATATTTTTATCCCCCTCTAACTTTCTTTTAATCAAACTATCACACAATTTTTTTAAAGCAAGAACTTTACCACTACTCATCATTTTTAATTTATATCGATTTAAAGAAACCAAATTGATATTAGGTAAACCATTTTCAATAAAATAATTCATAAACTCTTCCTCATTTTGAAAAACATAAACTAAGTTCAAGGGAACATCAGAAGAAGAATATACCTTATCCTCCTCAAGTTTTAATTTTAATGATTCAATAAACAAAAAAACTTCTAAATCAAATTTTTCCTGACACTTCATTCTTTTTTCTCCTTTAATTTTTAACAAAAAAAGAATTGGCACAAACCAACTCTTAATAATTTTCAGCTTTAATTTCGAAATAACTTTGTGGATGAGCACAAATAGGGCATACTTCTGGTGCTTCCTTACCAATAACAATATGACCGCAGTTACGACATTTCCAAATCTTATCACCATCACGTGAAAAGACTAAACCACCCTCAACATTTTCAAGCAATTTGCGGTATCTCTCTTCATGCTCTTTCTCAATTTGAGCAACGCCTTCAAAAAGATAAGCTAAACGATCAAAACCCTCTTCTCTAGCCGTTTTAGCAAATTCCTGATACATATCTGTCCATTCATAATTCTCCCCCTCAGCAGCTGCTAATAAATTAGAAGCCGTATCAGGAATAGAACCACCATTTAATTCTTTAAACCACATCTTAGCATGTTCTTTTTCATTATTTGCTGTTTCCTCAAAAATAGATGCAATTTGCTCATAGCCATCCTTTCTTGCCTTACTAGCAAAATAAGTATATTTATTTCTTGCTTGACTTTCTCCAGCAAAAGCAGTCATTAAATTTTGCTCTGTTTTACTTCCCTTTAATTCCATAAAAAATCCTTCCTTTCATATATTTCTTATTATAACATATATTTTTCTCTTTAAACGAAAGTTAACTATTAATTTTTAGCGTCACTTAGTTTTACCTCTAATTTCTTTACCCGATTATTTCTTAAAATCTCTACTACGACCTTTTCTCCCGAAGAATGTTTATATAATTGATATCTAAATTCTGCAACACTAGAAATTTTTTCTCCTCCAAGAGACAAGATAATATCTCCCTTTTTAATTCCAGCAAAGCGAGCCGGTGAATTACTAGCAACTTCCGTAACAACTACACCTTCCTTAACCGAATCAGGAACACGAATTCCATTTTGCCACAAATAATAATTATTACTAATATCTAACATACCAATTCCAAAGTAAGGTCTCTTAATGTTTCCCCCCTTTTCTAAAGTGGTAGCATAATAAATAGCATCCTCAATAGGAATGGCAAAGCCAATTCCTTCAACTGTAGAATCCACTAATTTCATATTCGTAATCCCAATAACTTCCCCATTGATATTACATAGTGGTCCCCCACTATTTCCCGGATTAATCGCAGCATCCGTCTGTAATACTTTCATGTAATAATCTGACGAAGTATTATTCGATAAACTAACCGCTACTAATCTATCTTTACCAGATAAAATCCCCTTTGTAACAGTTCCAGCATAAGTTGATCCCTCAGGAGATCCTACCGTAAAAACAGTATCTCCTACTCTAACTTTATCAGATGAACCCATCACAGCAATACCATTAACCTCACTTGCCGGAACAACAAGAACAGCAATATCAGAGTAAGCCTCACTTCCCCTAACTTTTGCCTTAACTTCCGTTTTATCCGACAAAACAATTTTAACAGAAGCACCACCATTAACAACATGGTGATTTGTCATAATATAAGCATATTTCCCATCATTTTTATAAATAAACCCTGTTCCTGTCGATGAAAGATTTTCACCTGTAAACCCTTCTACCACAACAACCGCATCATAAACATTCTCTACGCCCTTAGAAATCGTATCTTCTTCCAGCTCTACCTTACTACCTATTGAAATAACACTCTCACTATTTGTAGGAAGAATCATCATCAAAATACACATTCCAACAGAACCCGCAATAAACGACATCAATACCGCAATAACCAGTATCATCCTTACATCACTTTTCTTCATTATAATCCACCTCTATCTTACATATTAACTAAATCCATATAATTAGTAGGAATACCCATTCGATCCAATATTTTATTGATTGGAATAGAGTCTACTGCCCCATCTAATTTTTCAATTTCATATTCCACTTCTCTCATCATCATCCGAAAATCATCTTTTCTAAGCAAATACTTACAAATAATTAACACCGCAAAAATATCATTTTTTCCATAAATATAGTCATCATCCATCCGAGGAATCTCCAATTTTTCATGATATGGCGTGTCTAAAATTGTATTCTCTGAACGATGCTCATAAACAATATCTTCATGTGCACATAAATTACGATAATTAGATAAAATTGGTAAAAAATTTTCTAAATATCCTGTTGTCACCCCAAAAATATCCGCGATAGCAACTTGATCTTCTGGCTTTAAAATGAGATATAACTCTGTTACAATCCCAAAAGATAAAACCTTCACTAAAACCCACAAAGGAATATAACCATAATTATTCATATAATGTAATGTTGCCATATGATGATACCCATTTACCCGAATTTGTCTTTTCATCTTCTCAATAACATCTCTTACTCTTCTTGATTTACTCTTATCTGTAGTAAAATTTTTAGGATTCAAATAATCTTTATCACGATAACCATATTTTTTAGACAATTGATAAGAAATAATAGACTTTAACTGATTTTCAATAATCAATAAATTTTTAAATAAAATATTTCTAAAATATCGGTCAAATAAAAAAATTGAATATAATTCCCTAAAAGTAGAACCAACAACAAAAGTTTTATCTTGATAAGAATTCATAAGTATCATCCGATAACCATTAATAAAAAAATAGTTCTCTCGAAGTAATATCTCTCGTGCCGATTCCTCATCTTCAATAATTAGCCCCTTACCCTTTAATATTTCTAACTGTTCATCAATAGTTTTAAAGAGTTTTTCCATTTTATCACCTACTATACTATCCTAATGATAGTATATCATGATTATAAAAAAAAAGATACCAAAAACTTCATTCCCTATTCAAAAAAATCATGATATAATAGCCTAGACGAAAGAAGGAATGAAGAATGAATGAGTTACTGGCAACAAAATTAAGACCAACTAAACTAAGCGAAGTAATTGGACAAAAACACCTAATTGGAGAAAATAAAATACTAAGTAATCTGATCAAAAACAAAAAACTATTCTCTTGCATTTTATATGGAAACCCCGGTATTGGAAAAACTACCATAGCCTATACAATCGTATCAGAACTAAATGTTAGATATCGTAGCCTAAATGCAGTTATCCATAGTAAAAAAGACTTTGATATCGTCATTGAAGAAGCAAAATTATATCAAGGAATGGTTCTAATTATGGATGAAATCCATCGATTAAACAAAGATAAACAAGACTTACTTCTTCCCTATTTAGAATCTGGCCTAATTACTTTAATTGGAATGACTACCGCCAATCCTTACCATGCAATTAACCCAGCCATTCGAAGTAGATGTCAAATCTTCGAATTAAAAGATTTAAACGATGAAGATATCGACCTTGCCATTAATAGAGCAATAGAATCTAACTTATTAGAAAATATTACCATTGATCCTGCTGCAAAAGAGTACATCAAAAATAATTCTAATCATGACCTAAGATATGTTTATAACCTAATAGAAGTTGCCTATTACGCCAACAATTCCCATCATATTACTAAAGAATTACTAGAAAGCATTAGCGGTAAAGCCAGTATCATTATCGATAAAAATGGGGATGGCTATTATAACGCAATCAGTGCCTTCCAAAAATCCATTCGTGGAAGTGACGTTCACGCTTCTCTTTACTACCTTGGTCTTTTAATAGAAGCAGGAGATATTGATATCATCATAAGAAGATTATCCGTAATCGTTTACGAAGATATTGGTCTAGCTAACCCCAGTATGGGTCCAAAAGTAGATGCCGCTATCAACGCCGCATTACGACTAGGATTACCAGAAGCAAGAATTCCCCTTTCCTGTATTGTGATAGAATTAGCCCTATCCCCTAAAAGCAACTCCGCTGAAAATGCAATCGACAAAGTACTAAATGATATTCACACAAAAAATATCGGTGGAGTTCCTAAACATATTATTAATCATTCCCCCAATTATAAATATCCCCATGATTACCCAAATGATTACATCAAACAACAATACTTACCAGATGAAATCAAAAAAGCAAAATACTACATCCCTAAAAATAATAAAAACGAAAAAATTCTAGCAAGCATCATGGAAAAATTAGATAATATTCAATAAAATTCCATTTTTTCTAAAACAAAGAAGGATTTTAACAAAAATAAGAGAATAATATAATTAGAAGAATATTTCTTCTAAGGAAGGATGATAAAATGAATAAAATAGAAAACAGAAAAAAAAACACTCCATTTAATGTATTACAAAATGTTTAAAACCGTCTTTGAAAAAAATCCCAATATCTTACTAAAAATAATCCAAGTAACTCTAAATGAAAGCGAAGAGAAAATTCAACTAAAAAAATGTAGAATTGCCAAAAATGATTTAGAAGAAAATAGCCCTTATCTCAGCCAGTTCACCATTTATTTTGATAAAAATATCCCCTTAACTGTCAATGTGGATTACCTCGTCTACCCGAATACCAGTAAATTAAATTACACCTTTTCCCTAGACATTCATTCCAAAAACGAAAGTTATCAAATTAGCCTTAATAACTTTCCTAACCTAAATGACCAAATCATTCATGAATTTTATTTTATGAAAAATAATTCTAGCACAAATGTTTTAGCCAAAGAATATTCAATGATTCAAGTAGACATAAAAAAATGCTATGAAAATTTTAAAAGTGCAAAAAAAATAGAAGAATTATCTTCTATAGAAAGATTAGGCGCCTGCCTCTATGCAACTTCACCTGCCGAAATTTCTCTCATCCTAGGAAATAATCTCATAAAAAAAGAAGAAAAAGAAAAGTTCATCAATGATATCATCGCTTCTAGTGAAGACGAAATCATAAAATTACAACAAAAAATAGTAAAATAATACCAGCGTTTACCCTGGTATTATTTTCTTTTATCTTGAAAAAAGCGATGCATAACCTCCCTACATTCTGCCTCCATAACATGAGGTGTTACCACTATTTTTTTATTTTCTAAACGAGATAAATAGCCAAAATCATGATTATCACACCCATATACCACTCTTCTTACCCTAGACTGTATAATTGCCCCCGTACACATCATACAAGGTTCCACTGTAGTATATAAAGTACATTCATCCAAATACCATGACCCTATTTTTAAACAGGCATCATTAATCGCTAAAATTTCAGCATGATAAGTAGCAACCCGATCTAGTGTCTTTCGATTATAAAAAGAAGAAAGTACCCTATCTTGATAAACAATGACACATCCAATAGGTACTTCATCCAATAAATAAGCCTTCTTCGCTTCTTCCAAAGCCAAATTCATATAATAATTATCTTTATCCATAATAATCCCTATCTTTTTAGAAAAATAATTTTTAAGTATTTTATATTTTATAACTATCCTCTAAAGTAAAGACAACATTCTCATTAATCCAATTCTTTCTAGGCTCAACAGCATCTCCCATCAAAACAGAAACCCTTTTTTCAGCAAGAGCAACATCCGTAATATTTACCTTAACTAAACTTCTATGTTCCGGATCCATCGTCGTCTCCCATAACTGATGTGCATTCATCTCCCCTAGCCCTTTATATCTTTGAATCTTATAATTACTCTTTCCTCGAGTCATCTCTCTTAACTCTTCATTCGTCCACAAATAATGCTCCTTATTCCCAAGCGTCAATTTATATAAAGGTGGCATTGCAATATACAAATTTCCATTTTCAATTAAAGGCTTCATATAGCGATAGAAGAAAGTCAAAAGTAAACACTGAATATGAGCACCATCATCATCAGCATCCGTCATAATAATGACCTTACCATAACAAATATCATTAATATTAAAATTATTCCCATACCCCGCACCAATAGTATGAATTAATGTATTAATCTCTTCATTCTTAAAAATATCTTCTAACTTTGCCTTCTCCGTATTTAAAACTTTACCACGAAGTGGCAAAATAGCCTGAGTCCGTCGATTTCTCCCTTGCTTTGCCGAGCCACCAGCAGAATCTCCCTCAACAATAAAAAGTTCACGTGCCAATTTATCCTTAGTCTGTGCTGGCGTTAATTTTCCACTAAGAATCTTCTCAATCTTTTTAGAATCTTTCCCTTTTCTAGATTCTTCTCTAGCTTTCCTTGCCGCTTCCCTGGCGTCTTTTCCCTTTAAGGCCTTTGTAACAATCATCGTTGCAATAGACTTATTTTCTTCCAAAAAGAATTTTAACTTCTCTGTAGTAACAGACTCAACAATACTTCTTGCAATAGGAGTTCCTAATTTTGCCTTTGTCTGTCCCTCAAACTGAAGAATTGACTCTGGAATTTGAACACTAATAATTGCCGTCAATCCTTCCCTAACATCAGTTCCTTCAAAAGCTCTATCCCGAGCCTTTATAAAATTATTCTCTCTAGCATAATCATTAAGAACTTTCGTTAAAGCCGTCTTAAATCCAACTTCATGTGACCCACCATCACTAGTCTTTACATTATTGACAAAAGAAATAATATTCTCAGAATAGCCATCCGTATATTGAAGAGCAACGCTAACATTAACATTGTCCTTCTTTGCTTTAAAACATAATACCTTATGTAAAGCATTCTTTCCCTCATTTAAATATAAAATAAAAGATTCTAATCCATTATGATATAAATACTTCTCACTCTTACCTAAAGCCTCATCAGTAATGGTAATCGCAAGTCCATTCACCAAAAAAGCACATTCTTGCATTCGCTCACAAATCGTACTAAAATTAAATTTCGTACTACTAAAAATATCCGCATCTGGCATAAAATGAACCGTCGTCCCTGATTTATTGGTATTTCCTAACTTAGTTAATTTTTTATCAACATGACCACCATTTTTAAAAGAAATATAATATTCTTCTCCATGATATCTTGTAGTAACTTCCATAAAACTAGACAAAGCATTCACAACAGATGCACCAACACCATGAAGACCACCACTTACCTTATAGCCACCTTCTGAAAACTTTCCACCAGCATGAAGAACTGTATAAATTACTTCTGGAGTACTTTTTCCAGAAGAATGCATTCCTGTAGGAATTCCTCTCCCATGGTCAGTAACACTAATAGAATCATCAGAATGAATCGTAATCTCTAAATGATTTCCATACCCATTCAATGCTTCATCTACACCATTATCAACAATTTCCCACACCAAATGATGAAGCCCTCTCTTATCAGTAGACCCGATATACATTCCAGGTCTTTTCCTAACTGCCTCTAATCCTTCTAATATTTTAATCGAATCTTCATTATAATTATTTTCTACTTTATTTGTCATCCTATCTACCGCTTTCTAATCTTTAAACATTATACCACATAAAAAAGAATATTCCAAAGAATATTTCTTTTAAGTTAATTATCAAATATCACCATAAAACAAAACTCTTAATGTTTCATATCTTTAACAAAAATATTTTCATCCAATCCTTGAACAATTTTTTTATATTGATAATAAATATCCCTATAATTAGACAAATATTTATCTTCCATCAAGCTAAAAGGTACAATCAAAAAATCTTGATAAGAAGAAGTATAATAAGTATATAATAACTCACAAGTTAAATTTCTTAGTGTTATTATCCCATCTTTCTTATAAATATCAAGAATCACCATTAAACCTACTCGATTTCCCATATTTACAACTTCATGAGCAGATAAAAAATTCCCCAAAGAATAAATGACTAATGTATTTCCTATCCAAGTAACGGGTTGAACCACATGGGGATGAGTACCAATAACAATATTAACCCCTAAACTTGCTAAAAAAGACGCCATATCCTCTTGATATTTATTAGGCATATTCTCATATTCAATTCCCCAATGCATCGCCACAATCAAAACATCAACCTTATCTCGAACACTATCAATATCTTGTTTTACCTGTTCCTTATACTCTTGATAAGGCATATCATTATCTGGATTATTCCCCGTAACTGGCCAAACATTAACTAAGTATTCTTTTCCACTAGGAACATTTATCCCATTTGTTCCATAAGTATAATTTAACATTGTATAAGTAATATTATTTTTTTTAACAATTCTAACTCTATCTCTATCTTCTAGACTAGCATAACTTCCAGCCGCAAGTACATCACCATGCCTATTCCAATATTTTCTTGAATTTAAAATTGCCTTCTCTCCTCTATCCATTGTATGATTTGTAGCCAAAGAAACCAAATTAAATCCCACATCAATCATTGCATCTCCCACCTCATAAGGACTATTAAATGCCGGATAACTAGATACACCAATCTCACTTCCCCCAAGAATTGTCTCTTGATTATAATACGCAATATCATACTTCTCTACAATCGGTTTAATCTCTTTCAAAATAGACCTAAAGTCATAGCCATCATTCGTCTTAGCATATTGATAAATCTTATCATGAATTAAATTATCCCCAACCATTACCATAGATAATTTCTCTATCTTTTCAGTACTATCTATAGAAGTATTTTTCTCCTCTTCCATCCCCTCTTTTTGATTAAAGGGCAAAAAATACTTAACACTTATACTCCCAATAAAAGTAAAAATAGCAACAACGAAAAAAAGAAATAAATATCGATAGTTCTTATTTCTTCCTCTCATTACTCTCCTCCATAAGCAGGAACTACCGAAATCGAAGAATCCATTCCCTTAACAACACGAGCATACTTATCATGAATTCTCTTATAATCAGGCAAATAATCCGCAATCTCTTTTACCGAAAAAGGAATAACCTTAAAATTGCGCCAATTCTTATAATAAGTATAAACCAGGTCATTTTGAATATTAGAAATCGTAATTTGAACATCTTCCCCTTTAACTTTCTTTTCAATTTCTAAACTAGACATTAGTCCTACCATCTTATTATAATCACTATCCTGATACTGTGCCGAAATAAAATTCCCCAAAGAATAAATGACTAAAGTCTTATCAATCCAAGTAACAGGCTGAATTACATGAGGATGTGACCCAATAATAATATCAACTCCTAAATCAGCTAAGAAAGACGCCATATCTTTTTCATACTCTGTTGGTACATCTGTATATTCTACCCCCCAGTGCATCGCTACCATCAAAACATCAACCTTATCTCGAACAGCCTCAATATCTTTTTTCACTTGCTCTTTATAAGACTGATATTGACTATCCTTTTTAATATCATTAATTTCTAAATCCGTAGGCCAAACATTAACTAAGTATTCTTTTCCACTAGGAACACTTATTCCATTCGTCCCATAAGTATAATTTAACATCGTATAAGTAATATGATTTTTTTCAACAATTCTAACTTTATCCCTATCTTCTAGACTAGCATAACTACCAACCGCTAAAACATCCGACTTAGTATCCCAATAATTTCTAGAAGCAAGAACAGCCTTTTCTCCAGAGTCCATGGTATGATTACTCGCAAGAGAAACCAAATTAAACCCAGCATCTATCATTGCATCCCCTACTTCTTGAGGAGAATTAAAAGTTGGATAATCACTAACACCAAGTTCTTTTCCCCCTAAAACCGTCTCCTGATTATAGTAAGCAATATCGTAGTTCTTAATCAAAGGTTTTACAATAGAATACATCTTCGTAAAATCATACCCTCCCGCTCCATCACTAGCATCCTTATAAATACTAGAATGAATCAAATTATCTCCTACCATCACCATCGATGCCTTATACATCTTCTCCTCTACAACAATATTTTCACGACTATTCTCTAAATTTTTAGAATTTTCACCTTCAACATAAGTACTTTTCTTAAAAAAGTAAATACCAACTAACGAAAATAAAATGACTAAACTAATCGCAATAAAAATATTTCCCAATTTTAACTTTCTTTTTTTCTTCATGAATACCCTCTATCCTTTTTTACGAATATACTTTTTAGAAAAATTTTCTTCTTGCTCTTTATTTTCAATTTTCTCCAACAATTTAAAATCAATCATTGCACTTTCTTTATTTGCACGAGTTACTTGCACGATAACTTCATCACCAAAACCATATTTTTCTTTTGTCTTTGAATTAATTAAACACATTGCATCCTCAATATACCGATACCCTCCACGAGGCATATCTTCTGTCTTAACAAGCCCCTCCACAGTATTAGGAAGTTCCACAAATACACCAAATTCTTGAACACCTGAAATAACACCCGTAAATTTCTCACCAATATGGCTTTCCATATATTCAGCTTTTTTCATATCATCAACATCTCGCTCACACTTTACTGCATCTTGTTCCTTAACCGAACAATGAAGAGCCATCACTGGTAAATTTTCTTCCCAATAAGAAATAATTTCATTTGAATAATGAAGAGAATAATCTTTAACAAGACGATGTAAAATTAAATCTGGATACCGCCTAATAGGAGACGTAAAATGTGCATAGCACTTACTTCCAAGCCCAAAATGCCCAATATTATCTGCTGAATACTCTGCTTTTGCTTGACTTCGAATTGCCAAATCATTTAATATTTTAGCATCAGGCTTATCCTTTAACTGATTTAAAATATTTTGTAAATCCCTAGAACTAAATTCTCGTTTTTTCCCATTTACCTTATATCCCCTAGAAGAAATAAAATTAAAGAAACTAATTAACCTTTTCTCATCAGGCTTAGCATGTACCCGATAAATTCCTGGAAGATTCTTATAAAAAATAGAACTTGCTACCGTCTCATTAGCAATAACCATAAAATTTTCAATCATATTCTCCCCTGTTCCTTCTTCACGAAGAATAATATCAACAGGCTTGCAATCCTCATCCACTAAAATCTTTGCCTCATTACTATGAAACTCAATATATCCTCTCTTTATCATCTTTCTTCTAAGAATATCTGATAATTTCTTCATTACCTCTAAATCATCAACAAAATCTTCGTAGCCATTCGCAACAATATGATGATCTAAAATATCATTAACTTTTTTATAAGTCATTTGAATCCTACTTCGAATAACTGATTTTCCAATCCATTCCTTAATCACATTACCATTCGCATCAATCTTCATAATACATGACATCGCCAATCGATCAACATTTGGATTTAATGAACAAATTCCATTAGATAAACGATGCGGCAACATTGGAATAACACGATCAACTAAATAAACACTAGTTCCCCTCTTATAAGCCTCCTCATCTAACAAAGTCCCTGGCTTTACATAGTGACTAACATCAGCAATATGTACTCCCAACTCATATGTCCCATCATCAAACTTTAAAATACTAATTGCATCATCAATATCCTTAGTATCATCTCCATCAATCGTAAATATAGTTCTATCTCTTAAATCTAAACGTTCCGATAAATCTTCATTCAAAATATTATCCGGCAAATTACTAATTTCATCTAAAACTTCTTCAGGAAATTTCGGCATAAAATTATGTTCATAAACGTAAGACAAAATATCTACTCCAACATCATTTTTATGACCAATAACGTGCGTAACACTTCCAATATAATGACTACTATTAATTGGCTCTACCACTACTTTATGACCATCAACTAACCCCTTTTGACATTCCGGAATAATCTCCATATCCATAAACTCTTTTTTATCTGGATGAACCATACATTTACCATCTTTAAAATAAACTTCTCCAACAATTGGTTCTACATTTCTCTTAATAACCTTAACAATTTTTCCTTCCATCTTATCGGAAATAAGCTCAATTAAAACAGTATCTAAATTTCTAGCATCCCCTAAATTATCCCTATTAATATAGATATCACGTCGCCCCTCACCAATTTCAACAAAACCAAAACCTTTAGGATTCATCAATAACTTTCCTTTAAGTAAATGACTATTTTTTAACAATAAATATTTTTTCTTCTTTTCACTATAATAAAGAATTCCCTCTTGCGTCATCTCTTCTAACTTTTCCATTAACTTCTTATAATCTTCAATAGATTTATAGCCTAATGCATCATTAATCTCAATAGAACTCATCGAAGGCCTACTTTGATTAGATAACAATTGAATGATTTCTTCCTCCATCATCTCACCTCTTCTTTACAGATAAAACCTCTACTTACCTTTTATCCAATAAAAGCATAGCAAATTCAGGATTCATAGTCAATGATATTTCTACATTTTTTCCCATAAAAAAATAAGTCTTTCAAAGAATTTTTTGAAAAACTTATCATAAAAATAAATAATTTATTAAGTATTTGGATTAACTCTAGTATGTCCACTAAATGTAGCGGTAACCTCACTACCTTGTGCTGAAATAAATGTTACATTACCTTGGAAAAAGTTTGTAAGCTCAGCACTAGCATCCGTAGCCCCTTGCGTTTGGTTATGACCATTCTCACTAAGCCACACTACAATGTAATATACTTGTGCATCTTTAAAAGTAGTACTACTTGTTCCACTATTATTTTCACTCTTTCCATCATTAGCATCCAAATATTGATTATACACTAAAGCTGAAGTTGTATCACTCGCTCTCTTATAAATATAATTACCTGCAACATGATCACTTACACGAATATAATTTTGCTTAATTACCTCATATTTATTTCCTTGAATTTGAGCAGCATTAGCATTATCTTGTGCATAAACAACATCATCACGGGCTGACTTTATTTCCCCTTTATTCAAAGAATCAGTCTTCACACCAGTACCACCCAAAGCCGCAAAAGTAATTTTATTAGTTGAGCGTACCGTTGAATCTCCTGCCGTTGTACAAGCAGTAACCAAATTAGATGACTCTGTACTACAAAATACCTGTGCCCATCTCATTGTTGTCTTATTAGCAGTCGTAGCAGTATAATCAGCAGGAACCCCAGAACCACCACTCAAAGTAACATATCCATCTAAAAACATACTAGCAGTTGATGTATTAACAACCGTAATTTTATATACCTGACAAACAGCATTTCCATTATCATCTACACATATTCCTTTATCAGATGCACCAGCATTTTTTGTTAAAGCCTGTTCCATCATATTATTTGACATTGGAATAAGTCCACCCTTAGTATCATCCTTATTCGTTACTTTTTTAACATCTAAATCAAAACTAATTGTCGCCATATTACCTTTTAATGTAGTAGCATTTGTAGCCGTAGCCGTATAATAAGCAAAAGTTGCTCCAATAATAGCAATCATTAAAGTAGCAACCCCAATCACTGCATAAAAAACATTACTAATATGCCCATCTTTTCTCTGTTCCACTTCTATCTATATCCTCCTTATTTTATATCTCAAGTATAGCAAAACTAATTCAAAAACGCAAGACTATTTTTTATAATTTCTATACATATCCATCTCAACAGATGAATAAAATAATTGATAATTATTTTTAATATAATTTAATATTTTCTTACTTGTTTGAGACTTATTTTTATCATAAGACTCACTATCATTAAAAAGAAAAATACACTCCCTCTCCTGACAAGTCTCACGAATATTATCAATATATACCTCTTCGCCCCGATATCCCATATTCCCCTGATTAATATTATCATAACAATCAATAGGAATATCTAAATTTAATTTCACAAAATAAGAAAAATTTCCTAAAACAAAAACCCTTTTTTCAAAAAAATCCTTACGGTCAATCGCTTGAATTAAAGAATATGTCGAATTAGCAACAAGACGCCCATCCATAAAATTATGAACAGAATACCAAGAAAAAAGAGAATAATCTATAACAGAAAATAAAACAAAATGCAAAGTTAAAGTAACAGCAAAAGAAAAAGTAAAAATATGATGAAAAACAAATTTTTTATTTTTAAAATACAAAAGAAAATAATAAACAACTGGTGCAACCCCAATACAAAAATGAAGATAATCTACAATTGGAAAAACAATAATTTGAAAAAAGAATAAATAAAGAAAATGAATATCCAGACTTCTTAAATAAAAAAGAAATAATAATCCCATAATCATAAACTCTACTACCATCAAAGGAGAAATGACTGTCCCATTTTTCGAAGTAAAATCAAACATCCCCAAAAAGCAATAATTAACAAAAGAAAAAAAACTATTAAAAGAAACTAAATATAAAACAAAAAACAAAATAGAAACCAAATAAATGAAAACTAGTTTCTTTCGCCGCTTTGTTTCAATAAAACTGGGAACAATCATTAGCCCTAACGTCTGCTTAGTCAAAAACATCATAATAATAAATAACGGCCTAAACTTCTTCATCCATTCCTTATCCTGATAAAATATCATCAAAAATAATAAAAAAAGACAAAAAACATTATAACCAGTATAAGGATAAAACAAAATAAATCCTAATACCGCTACCATTTGATAGCCAATCTTCCTAAAACCTTCATAAAAAATAAAAGTAATCAAAAAAGAAAGAATAAAATGATAAACAATTAACTTATCTCCTAACAGACAAAAAAAAGGAATAACAAGATAAAAAAACAAAGGACAAACAATCATATTAAAATCAAGGTAAGGAACTAACCCAGACATAATATTATGAACATATCCATAATTATATAACTCATCATCTGTAATTGGCCTAAGCCGGTATAAATAAAAAGAAATCGTCAAAAAAAGAAGCAAAAATAATCCAAAGTGTAAAAATTTACCCCAACTTCTCATCAAAAATTACCCCAAAAATTCACTTACAATTTCAAAAACTTCCTCATGAATATCCTCTATTTTTCTCATTTCAAGTTGATAAGCACACTCTACCATCTTAAAATGATATAAAGCCCTTAATTCCAAATAAGTCTGCTCTGCTCTCTTTAAATGTTTTTTATCCTTCTCATTTTGATCTAACGAAGTATTTTTCTCTCTCTTTTCCTGCAAAGCTAAAGTTACTTGATAAGGAACATACAATAATATCACCAAATCCGGCTTAGGTAATTCCAAAATATCAAATTCCAATGTCTCAATCTTTTTAAAAAACTGAAATCTCTCCCTTTGATCACTAATTTTTCCCCCTTGATGTGCCATATTAGAAAAAGTATATCTATCTAAAATAACATTCACCCCAGACGCTAATAACCTTTCACACTCCAAAATATTATACTTTCGATCAGCCGCATAATACAAAGAAGAAACCATCCCATCCACATTACTAGCTCCTTCCTCAAACCAACCATTACTATTTTTTAAATACTCACTACATAATTCTTCCTTCCCCAAATAACAAGAACCAATAATTTTTCCCGTTGGCGTTTCATAATTAGGAAAAGATAACTTTTGAGAAATCACCCCCATCTCATTTAATCGCTCTACTAATTTATTGGCTTGTGTCTCTTTACCAGAACAATCTGTTCCCTCTAAAACAATCAACTTACCACGCATCTTATCACTACTTTCTACATATCTAAAATATCATAATTACCACAAATATCGTCCTAAATTAACTAATAAGAAAAAAGAATCAACACTTCTTCAAATGAAATAGTTGTTCCAATACAAAAAAAATGATATACTTTAACAGTAAAGGAGTTGTACAATGCAAATTATTCAAACATTTTTTTATTACTTTATGATTTTTTTTGCCTATTCCGTAATTGGATGGATCGTAGAATCATTCTTTGTTAGTATTCATTCAAAACCCATTCATTTTGTCAACAGAGGCTTCCTAATCGGACCTTACTGCCCAATCTACGGCTACGGTTCCCTAGGAATGATTCTCTACTTAGAACAATATAAAGACAACATTGTTACCGTCTTTCTATTAAGCGTAGTAATTTGTAGCATCTTAGAATACTTAACAAGCTATATCATGGAAAAACTATTCAAAACCAGATTATGGGACTATAGCGAAAAAAAATTCAACTTAAACGGACGAATATGCGGAGAAAATTCCATTTTATTTGGCTTAGGTGGTGTCCTAATCATCTATATTACTCATCCTATCTTAAATAGTCTTTTAAATAAAATTAACCCTTCCATTCTAACCATCATTAGCATAATTTTATTTATCATCTTCGTACTAGACACCATCCTATCTGTCGATATCATGAAAAGATTTAAAAGCACCCTTTCTAATATCGACATCAAAAAAGATTCTACGCAAGAATTTAAAAATCTCGTCAATCAAAAAATGGCTGAAGGACACAAAATCTTTCAAAGCAGACTATTACATGCTTTCCCACATATTGATTTTAAACCCTTCATGCCACTTACTAAAGAAATTAGAGGACTAAAAGGATTATGGAAAAAGAAATAATCCTTTTTTCTACCCCAATTTTAAAGTAAGAAAAAATCCTAGAAAAAAAAGTATAACTCCCATAGTTACTGAAAATACACTACTAATATAAGGAATTAAAGAAAAAAGAAGCAACAAAACCGTACCAAGAGAAATTCCCAATATAACAGAATAAGTCTCCTCTTTTCTTCGTTGAAATAAATATTCAATCAATAAAGTAAGAAGAATAATTCCTATAAAAAGACCTACTCCAAAAAAGAAGAAAAAAGAAAAATTTTCTCCCCATAAAGAGGGAACAAAAAGAAAAGAAATAGTCTTCATATAATCATCATAAACACCAATTAACATAAGAAGCGCCGTCGAACTAACCCCAGGAACAATCGTACCAACTGCTTCCATAAATCCTCCCAAAATAAACCGGAAAAATGATGGATAAGTATTTTCCAAAAATAAATTCACCCCTCGAAAAAGAAAAGAGGAAATAAGCATTAAAACAACCACCAAAAAAGTATAAAAATAACACCCCCGCTTTTTAATATTCTGACAAATAATAGGAATTCCTCCCACAATAAGTCCCAAAAAGAACAAAAAAGTATAAAAATAATACCTTGCTAATAAAAACAAAATAACCCTACTAAACAAAATAACCCCAATTAAAACACCAGTTCCCAAAGAAAGTAAGAACCAAAAATTCTCCTTCCAATTAGAAAAAAAATTCGTTATCGCATGAATTGCTCTATCATAAAGTTGAAAAGAAATCATCAGTACTGCCCCACTAAATCCTGGAACAATTTTAGCAATTCCAATAATAATTCCCTTAATCAATAAATAACCATTCATACTAAATCATATGTCTTATTTCTTTTTTTACAACAAATAACATAATATAAATTGGAGGGATTATGAAAGAATTATACCAAAAAAATATTCTTGATTTCTTAAACATTCAATTAAATAAACCCTATATTTGGGGAGATACAGGACCCGACAGCTTCGACTGTGCAGGACTTACCCTTTATGTTTATAAAGAACTATTTAATATAGATATCGAACAAAACGGTTACGGAATAGGTAGCACCACCAAACAAATGACTAGTTCTATAGGAATTTTAAAACAATATAAAGAAAACGATAGCAAAAAAAGAAAATATATTCCCCTACTAGAACCAGGAGATATTCTCTTTTTCCATAGACAATCTCTAGAAGATAATAGTCCTACCCCAACCAATCGCTATCCAGGGCATGTTGGCATTTATATTGGAGACAATAAATTTATTCACGCCTCTAGCGAAGAAGAAAAAGTGGTAACATCTCCCTTAAGTGAATATTGGTTAAGTATTCTAGTCGGAAGCAAAAATATTTTAAGTAGTATCATCCTAACAAAGGAACTATAATTTTTTATAGTTCCTAAACTTTATTATCAGTACCCTTATCTTGATTATCTTCCTGAACTTCTTGACTTAACTTATCATTCAAATCCCCTAACTCAGAGTATAGACTATTATATTCTTGAACCAACGCATCAGTATTAAAATAAATCAAATTCCCTTCCGTAAACCAAGAATCATTATTCTTTTCTAAAAAATTCAACGTCTCATCCATTTTATCTAAAAACTTCTCTAAATCATCAGCTAATTGTTGCATCTCATCTTTTAACGCGCTAAACTCCTTTAAATCATCCTCTGTATACATCATCTCTAAAAACAAATCATAATAATAATCATCCACTTTTTCCCGACTAATCAATCCCTTAATTGTCCCTTCATCACAAAGGTTTGCAATATTTCGAATAGAATCAACAGTATTCTTTTTTTCTTCAAGAATTTTTTTATGACTCTCCTTAAAATAAGGCCTTTCTAATTCTAAAGAATTAACGGATAATATATCACTAATCCCATCCATTTGTGAATATCGATTCAACAATTTAACATAATCAGATAATTCCTTATAATACTTCTTAATTGCCTCCTCAACATAAGCATAATCTCCCTTAGTCTTAACAACAATTTTATAATCATCCCGTGCCAAATCTAAATTACTTACATTCACAATCTCTTGTTTCAAAACATCTTCTTGTCTCAAATCTTGAAATACCAAATAAAAAATAAATAAAACAAATACTAAAAATAAAATTCCTATTCCAATTAAAATCTTTCTTACCCAACTTTTTCTCTTTTTCATCCTACATCACTCCTAACACCTAAAGTATATCATAAGAATCTCTAAATAAAAAGAAAAAGAAAAGTAAGTATTAAAAAGAACTCCAAAAAAGAGTTCCTAATGAATTAAATTAATAACATCATGACAAGTCACATAAATCATCAAAAGAATAATACAAATAAATCCAACCCCAGTAATGGTAGCCTCCACATTAGAAGAAACAGGCTTTCTCCGAATTTTTTCAATCAACAAGAACAAAATATGTCCCCCATCAAATGCCGGAAATGGAACCAAATTAACAACACCAACATTAATACTTAAATAAGCCATTAAATAAAGTAAACTATCAATTCCATACTGTGCTTGTTCATCAACAACCTCATAAATCCCAACCGGCCCAGATAAATCATTCACGCCAAGTTTTCCAGTAAACAAATATTTTAAAGTAGTTCCCATCGATAAAATAATATCTTTAGTCTCTAAAAAAGAATATTTTAAACTACCAACAAAACCACTCATTTTAACCGTTTTACTATTTACTCCATAAACATACTTATTCCCACCATCATCATCTTTTTCATGTTTAGGTGTAACTTTAATACTCTTAGTCATTCCATTTTTATCTCGAACCTTAAAACGAATAGAGCTTCCTTCTTGAGAAGTAGCAATTTTTAATCTTGCTTGTGTCCAAGTGGAAACCTTCTCTCCATTAACAGAAAGAATAGTATCGCCATCTCTAAGTCCGGCTTGATAAGCTGGATATTTTTGTGATAACTTATCTACCTCCAAAGTAGCAAGATTCCCACTAAAAAGAAGACACATTACAAATAAAGTAACAATAGCAAGTAACATATTAAAACCCGGCCCCATAAGGAAAATCAGTAACCTTTGCAAAAAACCTTTTCGATAAAGTTTCCTCTCCAAAGGAACCTCATTATCCTCATCTTCTCCTTCTTCCCCAGCAAGTCGAACAAAACCACCAATGGGAAACAGACGAATATTATACTCGGTCTCACTATTCTTAGGTTTCTTAGAAAAAATTTTTTTCCCCATACCAATAGAATACTCATATACATAAACATTAAATAACTTAGCAAACAAGAAATGACCCAATTCATGAATCAAAACAATTGTCCCTAAAATAATAATAAATAAAACTAAACTTAACATAAATTCCTCCTATAATAATGAAATAATAATACTAAGTCCTAAAGAAACAAATAAAACACTATCAAAACGATCCATTATTCCTCCATGTCCTGGAATTAAATTAGAATAATCTTTCTTATGAAAATATCTTTTAATGCTACTCATCACCAAATCTCCAATCTCTGATAAAATAGTCAAAACAAGACAAAGAAGTATCATAGAAAAAATATCAAGTCCACCAATGGCTAAGTTATAATAAACACTTCCAATAGCGCATCCCATTACCGTACCAATAATGCTTCCCTCAACCGTTTTTTTAGGAGAAATCTCCGTTAAAGGATGACGTCCAATTAACCTTCCTCCAATATAAGCATATGTATCTGTTATAAAAGCAATCAAAAAAATTAAAATACACTTATAAATATCCATCTTTTCCATAAAAACAATATTATGAAAACTAAATCCTAAAAAGAAAACACATCCCATAATATAAAAAGCATCATTAATATTATAAATATCATAATCCCGATAAAAAACAACCGGAATCGTAAGCACTAAAATAGGCAAAACAACAAGCAAATTACTATCTAACGAAAAGAATATATTATTAAGAACCAACAAAACCAAACTAAAATACCCCAATAACTGAATCATAGCAATATTTTGTCGTCTCTCCCCATATTTAATTTGAAATAACTCATGATACCCCAACATAGAAGCAATAAGCATCACCAAACCAAATACTTTGTACCCCAAAAATACTGAACCAATCAATATTCCTAATAAAATAACTGCACTAAAAGTTCTCTTTTTCATTTCTACACACACCTTCTACTTCAATTATATAATAAAAAATACTTATGTTCAACAATAATTATAATGATTGACAAAATCACTGTACACAAAAAAGGCAATTCTCATTACCTTTTTTCAATAACTTCTCCAAACACTTGATTATCGTCTAAAACATCCGTAATTTTAACAAGCACTCTCTTATTATTTGGAATTTCACTAGAAACTAGTACTTGAATATAATTACTAGTTAAAACAGAAACTTTCCCATCTTTATAACATTCACTTAAACCATCTAAAGTTTGATTTAAGTATTTTAAATAAAATTGATGTTCCAAACAAGAAGATAATTTTAAAACTTCCTTCACCCTTCTTTTTTTAACAACACCATCAACTTGATTTTCCATAACACTAGCAGGTGTTCCTTCCCTTTTAGAATAAGGAAAAGTATGAATCTTCGTAAAGCCAATTTTCTGTAAAGTAGTAAGTGTATCCTTAAAATCCTCCTCCGTCTCTCCAGGAAAACCAACAATCAAATCTGTAGTCAAAGAAACATCAGAAATATTTTCTCGAATTTTTACAACCTTATCCATAAAATCTTGAACATTATACCTTCGATTCATTCTTTTTAAAATCTTATCACTACCACTTTGTAAAGGAATATGCAAATGCCTTGCAATAATTTTTGAACTCTTAATAACATCAATGATTCCATCCGTAATCTCATTCACCTCAATCGAAGAAAGACGAATTCGATATAAATTAGGAATTTGAATTAATCTTCGAAGCAATTTTTCCAAATTCATATTCTCCAAATCTTCACCATATCTCCCTGTATGAATCCCTGTTAAAACAATTTCTTGATATCCATTAGAAACCAACTGTTCAACTTCAAAAACAACATCTTCATATCGTTTACTACGCGCCACTCCTCTGGCATAAGGAATAATACAATAACTACAAAAAGCATTACATCCATCTTGAATTTTCACAAATGCACGTGTATGATTATCAAAATGATGAATCGTCATATCTTCAAAAGAAACATTCTCTCGAACATCATCTAAATTTTTAATTACTCTCTTTTCTTGCAAATAATCAGACAAATAGGTTAAAATCTTCCCCTTATCCTTAGAACCAATAATAATATCTGCATCAATACTATCTGCATGAGTTTGACTATAACATCCCATCACAACAACAATAGCCTTATCATTCCTTTTTCTAGCTTGATGAATCATCTTCCTAGACTTCTTATCCGCATCATTCGTAACACTACAAGTATTAATAATATAAATATCTGCACTATCCGTAAAAGGAACAATCTCATAGCCATGATTTTTCAAAAGTTCTTCTACATATTCACTCTCATAAATATTAACCTTACATCCTAAAGTATATATCCCAACTCTCATTTTCAACACTTCCTCTCAAGCAAAATACTATTTTAACAAATATTTCTCTAAATCCAAACAAGATTATTTAAAATCATCAAAATTAATCGTTATTATATAAATATGATTTTTAGACTTTTTAACAGAAAAAAACTATCTCTTACAGTTTTATTAGACAAAATAATTTTATTTCAACTTACCAAAATTAATTTTATCAGTATTATAAATATAATCTTTGCTATTACCATGAGTATTAAAATAAAGTGAAAAAGTATTACCTGACCCAAAATAATCAACACTCTGTAGTTCCCAATTTGAAAATTGAACTTTATAACTACCCAAATAATCACCATCTGTAGAACGATACAAATCAATCGCATCTCCACTACTATTTCCAACAACAACCATTATAATTCCATTATAACCGCCAATATCTTGAGGGGTACCACTTCGAATTTTTTTAATCGTTTTAATTAACTTAAAATTACTATCTGCAACATAAACGAGACCGCCCTTTGCAAAATAATATTGATTATAAATTCTATCGTAAGCAATACCAGAAATAGACTTTGAAAATTGATGAGAATTTGATGTTATTTTTCCATTACTTTTTAAGTCACTTAAAGGAAAAGATAAATATTTCTTTCCATCATTAAGAGCTACATAAATAGAATCATTGCTCTTATTATATGCCATTCCATTTGCATGATGAAAATTACCAACTGTTACGCTTTTTATTTGTTTTCCACTATTTTTATTATACATCTGAATTAATGCTTTAGTATTTGAACTATTAACTTGTGCAGTTATAAAATAGTCATTAGTAACACAAAACCCTTGTGCAATACCGATATGTTTTTCACCAACAACAGATACTTTCTTTTGAGACTCTTCCTTTGTTATAGTATCTAAAATTGTTACATCTTTATATGATTTTAATTTTGATAAATTAGATTTTGAAAGAACAGAATCCCCACCAGAACTACTACTTCCACCTCCAGATACACCACTAGAAGGCTTAACCGATGAGCCACCTCCAATATTAACATTAGGCTTGTTGTCATTGCCACTATCCTCTATTAAAGAACCACTATTATTATCAACATGAACACCATTAGCAATATTATCAAAACACTTAGAATAATTAACTCCAAAATCGCCCAAAATAGTATTCAACGTAGTAACAAATGAAGGAACTAAAAAGCATAAAACACAAGAGATAATTCTAGAAATCACCATTTTCAAATTTTTATTCATAGCGTCAGCTCCATTTGCCATAACATTCTTAGCGAAGTCAAGTGAAACCATAACAATTAAAATAATTGGAACAATTCTAAGTACCCATGAAACAATTGTCCATACAAAATAAATAACCGCTAAAATATTTTGATTACTACAAACTTCCTCCAAAAAAAGCATCATTCAGCACACCCTTTCATTTTTAAAGAATACCAATTTTATTAAGAGGCCACAACCGCAAAATAGCCTTTCCTTTAATCTGACTTCTCTTAATCAATCCCTTAACCCTAGAATCAGCTGAAACATCACGGTTATCCCCTAAAACCAAATACATATCATCAGGGATTTTATCTACACACCCAATCTCATGAATCTGACAAATCTCTTCTAAAGTAAAATCTTCTGTCACATCACTAGTAAACCTTTTATCATAAGCCTTACCATTAATATATAAAACATCATCCTTATATTCAATATTATCCCCAGGAAGTCCTATCACTCTCTTAATAATAGCGTCCCCATCCAAATCCTTAATAACAACAATATCAAATCGTTGAATTTCATGAAAACGATAATTAATCTTTCCCAAAAATAAAACTTCTCCATCTCTTAATGTATCATACATTGAATCCCCCCTTACCACAACAGGAGTAACAATATAAGTACGAACTAAAATCACTGCCACAATAATAATCAAATAAGGTCCCCAGTCCTTAATAAATTTCTCCATTTTCTCATCTCCATGTCCATAAAATACTTTCTTAATACTTTTTCTTAAGTAACCTACAAGATAAATCAATTATACTAACTCTAAAAAAGAAAGTCAATTATTCCATTCTATTTGTCCAAAAGAAAAAGCAATAGCAAACGCTATCACTTAAAAACTATATTATCTGTCTTTTCTACTTTCCTTAATCTTATATTGACTCTTTCTTGTTCTTAAGAAATACAATTTAGCACGTCTAACTTTACCTTTCTTAACAACAGTAATAGAATCAATTCTAGGACTATTTACAGGGAATGTCTTCTCAACACCAACACCACTATAAACTGCTCTAACTGTAAAAGTCTCAGATACTCCTGTTCCTTTACGAGAAATAACAATACCAGTAAAATTCTGAATTCTGTTTACTTCTTTACCATTTCTAAAGTCTTTAATTTGGCATCCTACAGTTACCGTATCACCAACTCTAAATTCTGGAACATTAGGATTAATTTGCTTTTCCGTAATCTTATCGATTAAATTCATTTTTTATCTTCCTTTCCTGATAATTTGTGTAATTGCAATCATAACCAATCTAGCCATCGAATTGCCACGTCATTAATTATAGCATAAAGTTTATTTTTTGCAAGTACTTATAATATCTTTTATCACAAAATTTGCACACAATAGCCCTGAAGTAGCTGGAACAAACATCATCGAAGGAATACTCCCCTCAAATTTATCTCTTTTTTCTTTCGAATAAACAACAAACACTTTTCCATAAATATGATTTTCTTTTAAGTATTTTCTAATTCTCTTCGCAATAGGGTCATAAGAAGTATTTCGAATATCTGTAACTTCTAACAAAGATGGTTCCAATTTATTTCCCGTTCCCATACTAGAAATAAACTTAATCGATTTTTCTAAACACTTTCGAATTAATTCTTGCTTAATAATAACTGTATCACACGCATCAATCAAATAATCAAATGAATATGAAAATAACTCATCAATATTATTTAATTCTAACCTCTTTGTAAATTTAATCACTTGACAATTTGGATAAATACTCTTGATTCTATCCGCCATCTCATCTGTTTTATATTTTCCTATATTATTTTGATTGGTAATAATCTGACGATTCAAATTTGTTAAATCAATCGTATCATAATCTACTAAAATAATCTTACCAATTCCACTACGAACAAGTGATTCAACAGCGTATCCTCCAACTCCACCTAGTCCAACAACGACAACACATTTTTTACTAATTTCATCTAAATTATCTCTACCAATTAACTTTTCTACTCTATCAAACATTTTTATCACCTAAAAACAAAAAAATACCCAGGGAGCCGACTCATAGAAAGATAAAACCATGCGCGTATACCACATGGCGGAAAATCGCACACACTACTTAGGATCCTTAAAACATTTTAAGTATTCAACACATAGTATGATATAAATTCCCTTATATATCTTTAGTTGGTTTTATACATTATGATATCGTACTCTCTAGGTATCTTCATTCTACCATAATTATTTTTCTTTTTCTACTATTTTAACCGATAGTTAAATCAAGCTTGAAAAGTAGAAGTTACCCCTGTCCCATTCGAAGAATCAAATTGTACCTTTCCATAAAAAACTTTAGGATTATCTATACTAGTTGATTTATCCGTCTGATCAGTCCCTGTCTCATTAATCCAAATAATAACATAATAATTTCTAATAACATTAGTAGCTAAAGATAAACTAGAAACAAATTTTCCATTAGAAGAATTATCATTTGCTTCCAAATCACTTCTTGATCCCAATACAGAATTAGCAGGAGTTACTGCATCAACTGAATCAATTAACTTCCATTTCAAGTTAGGCATCGCTGTATGAACATTCGTCTTTAAAGTAGCATCACTATAAAAAAGTATTTTTCCATCAACAACCTGTGTAGCAGACCCACCTTTATTTTGAATAGAAATTCGATAAACCTGGCATACAACATTTTTATTTGCATCAACACACCCATTTTTTAAAGCGGTCGAAAGTGGAGAAGAAGCACTAGCAGAAGTCGATAACTGTGGCACTAAAACACCAGTATTATCATCAGTTGCTGGAAAAATCTTCTTTACATCCAAAGTCAAGTTTACTGTCGCTGCCGCCCCAGTAATTGTAGTATTATCCACAGCCGAAATAGCAAAATAAGCATAAGTAGCCCCCGTTATACAAAAAAATAAAACCATGATTAACGTAATTAATACCTGATTTTTTTCCAAATACTTCATTCCTATCCCTCCTTAGTCTCCATAGAATCTAATTTTACACTACTAGCAATCGTTCCTTTAACCTCGCCACCATTTCCCGCAAAAATAGTAACACTAGCCTGAAAAGAACCAATATCAGCCTCATTTTGACTCTCATCTAAATTAGTAAGCCATAGTAATAAAATAAGTTCTTTCGATTTCTTCCCATAAACATCATAAGAATCCCCCAAACTTAAAGAATTTCCCTCTAATATAGGACTAGCCTCTTTTGCCACACAATAATTTTTCTCCCCTATTTGTACACATGTATCTAAATTGTTCCCACTACTTTCCTCTAATACCATATAACTTAAATTCTGCATATTATTAGTAGTAATATCCATAACCCCAGAAATAGAAGATAAACTCTCATCATAATCATAAACAAAAATCTTATAAGCAGAACATGCCCCTCTATTATACTTATCAACACATTTATTCTTTAACGCCTTTATCGCATCAGTATCATTCATTGGAATAAAAGAAAAATCACTATAAACAGGTAAAATATTCATACTAATTTTATAAATTGTAGATTTTGTCTTCACACTACCACTAGCACTACTAGTCGATGCAGTAAGATATGCATAAGTAGTACTTGATACAGAAATAAGCAAAACAATAACCATAAGTCCTAAATATAAAACACGAAAATTCTTCTTCATTCTATCACTCTCTATTTAATAATATGATAACAAAATTACTTCTAAATTGCAAGGCATTTTTATACAAACACTTGTTTGACAAAAAAAATATTTTATGATACATTTACATTGGTGATGGAAATGAAAAGAGAAGGTCTAAGCAATAGACAAAATGAAATTTTAACATTTATCAAAAAATATACAGCCAAAAATAATTACCCTCCTTCTATTCGAGAAATATCAAAAGGAGTAAATTTAAAATCTCCCGCTACTACACACGTCCACGTAAAAAACTTAATCGAAAAAGGCTATTTAAAACGAAATGCCAATAATCATAAATTACTAGAACTCCTTGTCCCAAATGAATTTGAACAAACAAGTACTACTACCATAAAAGTACCACTTCTAGGAAATGTAGCCGCTGGGAACCCCATCGAAGCCATCGAAAACCCTGAAGAATATATTTCTCTACCAACAGAATTAGTTCCTAGAAATAGTGAAGTATTTACCCTAAAAGTAAAAGGAGAAAGTATGATAAACGTAGGAATACTAGATAAAGATATCGTCATAATAGAACGTTCTAACACCGCCAAAAATGGAGAGATTGTCGTAGCAATGAATGAAGATAACGAAGTTACCCTAAAAACCTTCTACAAAGAAGAAAACTACATTCGCCTACAACCAGAAAACGATTTTATGACACCAATCATCATGAAAAACGTTACCATCTTAGGAAAGGCAATTGGCCTATACCGTAAATTTTAATTAAAAATACCAAAATATCTTTAAACTTAAAAGAACTAGAAAAAACTAGTTCCTTTTTTACTTCCAAACCAATGTAGAAGCATTATTTTCTTTTAAAGAATAAGAATAATCCTTTTTATCACACAAATACTTAACAACAACATAACTTTGATAAGTTCCAAAATCATCAACATCTAATTGTAACATCTTTTTCTTATTAAGTGGATTCACAATTTCACCATCAGCATTTGTCTTCAAATTACCAGCATCAACCAATATCTTTACAGGTAACTTTCCAGCATACATAACATCACTTGCTCCATTTTTTCCTTTAATATTAATAACAGCATCAATTTCGTTGTTCGTATCACAATCCGTCGCATTAACAAAAATATTATATCGATTATCTGATACATATATTTTAGCAGCACTAATAATTGATTTTTCCAAATCTGCATAATTATTCTCTTTATTTTTTTCTAAAATTTTTCCCACATTAGGTACCATAATTGCCATCAAAATAGATAAAATAACAATAACGGCTAACACTTCCACTAAAGTAAATCCTCGATTATTTAATCGCATCATAACATCTCCTCTTTTATTTTTCATAAAAATATTCTAACATAAATAAAGAAAAAAAAGAATCCCTAAAGATTCTAAATTACTCTTGGTTGCCCCAGTTAGATTCGAACTAACGAAATGTCGGAGTCAGAGTCCGATGCCTTACCGCTTGGCTATGGGGCAATAAATTAACTAATACCATTATAGTACAAAATTACTAATATGGGAAGAAAAAAAGAAAAAAAGTTCAAAATTTGAACTTAACCATTTAAATAATTGACAATTTCTTCCGTTCCTTCTAAATAAAGAACAACCTTATCTCCACTAATTTTTATCAAAGTAGGATTTTTAACCTTTAAATCTCCTAGCCCAGTAACATTACGATTACCGTTCTCCTCTGTAACATAATTTCGATTTAAACTACTACTTGTATCCACTCGGTAAATATCCATCTCACTCTTAGAACTAATAGCACTAGAAATATTCTTATCTTCCTCATTAAAATCATAAAAATAAACAAAATATTCCTCTTCTGACTGTTCAAAAATTCGTTGAGCCAATATCTTATTAGATACACTACTAGTAGTATTTTCCGTCGTATCATTACCCTTCTTCGAAGATACATCTACCTCTTTTGTAATAAAAACAGCCACAAAATAATAAACAACAAATAAAATAATAGCAATACCAACAATAATTTTTAATAAAGTTAAACCACTAAAACTACTATCTACACTAGTATCATTCTGATAAACACGATTATTCTTTTTATTCTTTTTCTCTTCTTTTCTTCTTAATTCTCTTCCCATATTCATCACCAATATTTATTTTACTAAAAAATTGTTTTCTTGTAAACAACTTTTTTCCCTTAATTTCTAAATAAAATGAAGTATTTTAGAACAAAAAAACCACTATATCTATAATGGTTTTAAGCACTTTGTTTCATAAATTCCAACCTTAATTTATCCGCAATCGTCACAATAAATTCCGAATTAGTAGGCTTTGCCTTATCAATATCGACACTATGTCCAAAAATCTCCTCCATCAAGTCCCAATTTCCTCTATTCCAAGATACCTCAATCGCATGACGAATAGCTCTCTCTACCCTAGATACCGTCGTATTATATTTACTAGCAACATCAGGATACAACTCCTTAGTAATTCCCCCAATAATATCAGGATTATTATAAATCATCATAATGCCATCTCGAATATATTGATATCCCTTAATATGAGCCGGCATTCCAAGTTCATGAAGCATCCTTGTAATTGATATCTCTAAATTATTATGAACCAAATTAATTCCCTTACTCTTTGCAATCTTAAAAACATCCAATATTCTTCTTTCTAAATCTGGCAAATCAAAAGGCTTTAAAATATAATAATTTACCCCATATTCACTAACATTTCGAATAACCTCAGGACTATTATAGGAAGTTTCTACTATAATATTTTTATGAATTCCCTTCTTCTTTAATTCTTCCAAAACACTAACACCATCTTTTTTAGGCATAATCAAATCAAGTAAAACAATATCGTATTGTCCATCTAATTCTTCTATTTTTTTTATTCCCTCCGCTCCATCATTAGCAGAATCAAAAATCTCAATTTCTTCACTATCCTTAAAATATTCTCCTACCATTTCTGTTAAAGCAATGTTATCATCAATCATTAAAACTTTTATTTTTTCCATATAAAATCATCCTCTTTCTATCTTTTCATCTTAAGTATAACAACTACCAATGTCGAACTTTGTCGAACAAAAAGAGAAGCAAATACATTTTTTACTTCTCTAAAAAACAAAAAACAAATGACTACTTATAGAATAATATAAAAATCTAGTTTCAAATTTTTTCTATTATTTTCTTTACCTCATCAATATTTGAAGAAACACTTCCTAACATCAATCCATTCAAATATTCACAATCAAGCAATTTGCAAGCATCTTTATGACAAACTCCCCCACCATAAACAATATTTGGCTTACTTTGATACTTCTCATACAAATAATGATAAATCATCTCGACTTGTTCCTGAATTTCCTCTATTTCTAATTCTACATTCGCTCCTAAAGGTTCATATGCAAAGATAATAAAATCAATATTAGTAATTTTCTCTAACAAAATATCTAAATCATTTAAAATATCCTTATCCTGCCCAGTTTCTCCAAAACAAAGGATCGGTGAAATATTACTATCCAAGCAAGCCTCTAACTTTTCACGAACATGTTCTTTGGTTTCTTGAAAATATTTTTTTCTTTCATAATGTCCAACAATAGAATATTCAATTCCCATTGATTTCAACTGTAGACTAGATACTTCTCCTGTATAATTTCCACACTTTTTCTCATGAACATTTTGAGCACCCACACCCCAATTACAATGATTAATAAAATCAATTAAATAAAGATTACTAGGACATACAATAATATTATGAGCACTACTGATATTATTCAACTCATTAATATAAGGATAAACTCCATCATATTCCAAATTCATCTTATGATTTAAAATTAAAAACTTACTCATCTTCATTTTTCTCCTTATCTTTAAACATCGTACTTACTTTTTCTACAATTGGTATCTTATGTTTAGGACGATTAGAAATAGCAATTCGATAAACCTCTAAAATTTGCTCAGCAAAATATCTAGACGAATGCGTCTCTGCCGAAATACGCGCTTGATGACTCAAACGACTCCTTAATTTTTTATCTTGAAATAAATTCAAAATACACTTTTTATATTCTCGCCTATTCTTAAAAATCAAGCCATTTAAATTATCAATAACTGTTCCTTCAAAACTCTCATCATTAACAACCACTACAGGAAGAGACGCCGCCATTGCCTCAATTACCGTAAGTCCTTGTGTTTCTGTATGAGATGCCGTAACAAAACAATCTGCCATTAAATAATAGTCAGGAATCTTATTCCATGGAACTTTCCCTACAAAAATAACCTGAGAAGATAATTCATTTTTCACAACATACTTTTTATACCGCTCACTATCAGGACCATCCCCAACAACAAGCAACTTAATTTTATTAGAAACACCAATCAAAGATTTCATCGAAGAAAGTAACAATTCCAAATTTTTCTCACTAGCGACTCTACCCACAAACAAAATTACAAAATCCTTTTCATTAAGTCCAATTTCTTTTCTCTTCTCCTTTTTATTAAAATCAGGATGATTCTCAAGATAAAATTTTTCAATATCTATACCCGTTGGTACAATATAAACATTACGATTTACTTTATACTTTTGTTTAAATAACTCATAAGCCTTTTTCGTAGGAACAATTAATTCAGATATTGTCTTATCACAATAAAATATCGTTAAATACTCAACAATCTTCTTACTTGACTTATTAAAATATCCATGCGTAATATAATGAACATAATCCTCATACATCGTATGATAAGTATGCACAATAGGAATATTGTATTGACGCGCTAATATCCTAGCAAAAGTTCCTATCCCAAACTCTGTTTGAGAATGAATAATATCCAAATTCCAACTCCTAATAATCTTAATTGCTCGAACAGGATAAATTCCCGTTAACCTAGAATCATATATTCCTGTAGGCACTCCTGGAATCTTTAAAACTCGCTCCTTCTTATCATAATCATAATGAAAACTCTCCAAATTAGCCGTAACAATATAAACCGTATGCCCTAACTTCTCTAAACTCTTTCGTAGCATATCAACACTAGTAACAAGTCCACTAATATAAGGAAGATATGTATCCGTAAATAAACCTATTCGCATCTTTTTTCCCTCTTTCTATATAAAGCAAGAGCAAAAGCCCCCAAGACCATCCCAAAATAATAACTAATTAATCTCCATACTAACATAGCAGCATGTAAAATGCTTCCACTGATTAAGTATTGAAAGAAAAAGATAAAGCTATATTCAATTCCTCCTGTTCCACCAGGAATAGGAACAAATGAACCTATTATCATTACATAAGCAATTGCAGTTATCACTTTAAAAATATTAATATTTATACCCATTCCTCTTAAGATAGGATATGGCATACTATACATTGTCATTAACCCTATAATATTAATTAATACCATAAAAGCAACTATCTTTTTATTTTTCTTTAATTCAATTGCATTATCATGAAAACTTTGTAAGTATTTTTGACACTTCTCTTGTGTCTTTTTTTCTTCTTTAATAATTTTTATTTTAGCTAAAAAGTGAATTCCTTTTTCAATAATAAACTTATTTGTTTTCTTACCAAAACTTAAGATAAAAGTCACTACTAATACTAAAGTATTAATTGTAAAGCCTAAGACAACTAAGTATTTTATTAAACTATCATTTGGAAAAACATTAAAAATATGATTATATATTAAAGCCATTAAACCTGTTATAATTAAGGCTATTTGATAAACAATAAAGTTTTGTAAAGTAATATTAGTAGCTTTTGTAACCGGAATTCCTTCTTTATGGAGAAAATAAATTTCCATTGGTTGACCTCCTCCTGCAAAAGGAGTTATACCATGAAAGAAAAGAATCATTAAATTAATTTGAAAGCACTTTAAATAAGAAACTTTTCCATTATTTGCTTTAATAATATAATAGTGCCCAAGACTTGCACATAGACGATAAATAATTAATGCTAATATAGCAGCAAAAATCCAGATATAATTCATCTTTAAAATGGTAGATATAATTTCTTGATAATTATCTTTTAAGGAAAAATATAAAACAATTGATAATACGATAGCAATGAGTAAAAAATTAAAGATATATTTTATTTTATTTTTTTTCATCGATTACACTAATTCCTGGAAGAACAGTTCCTTCTAAGTATTCTAGTGTTGCACCTCCCCCTGTTGAAATATGATAAAACTTATTTGGATTAGATAGTTGATTAACACTAGCGGCAGAATCTCCTCCTCCTACTAAGGTTTTAATATGATTATCAGTTAAATATTGATAAATTTCTTTTGTTCCTTCTTGATAATTTGGATTTTCGAAACATCCCATTGGACCATTAATGATTACTCTTTTAGCAGAAGATAGTTTTTCTTTAAAGAGTTGAATGGTTTGTGGTCCAATATCAAATCCCATATCTAATTCAGTAGTATCACAAATTCTTTTTATAGATACTTTATCTGAAGTTATTGAACCTGATACTAAATGATCTATTGGTAGGATTATTTTCTCTTCATAAGTACTTAATATTTCTTTACAAAATTCCATGGACTCTTCATCTAAAATAGATTTTCCAATGGGATAATTTCTTGCGGCTAAAAAGGTATAAGCCATTCCCCCTCCTATTAGTAATAAGTCGCATTTTTGAATTAAATTTTTAATAACTTTAATTTTATCGTGAACTTTTGCTCCTCCCATGATGACAACAAAGGGATGAGTATCTTCTTCTAAAATTCCATCTATTTTATTGATTTCTTCTTCTACTAAAAAGCCAATACCACTAGGCAAGTAATTTGCTATTCCTACGTTAGATGCATGTTTTCTGTGACATGTTCCATAGGCATCGTTGATAAATATATCTCCTAGTGAGGCCCAATATTTTGCTAATTCTTCGTTGCAAGTACTTTCTTTTTTTCCTATTAAGTCTTCATATCTTGTATTTTGAATCAGTAAGATTTCACCTTTTTTAAGGGATGAGACTTTTTCTTCTAATTCTTTTCCTCTTGTTTTATTTGAGAAAAATACTTCTTTTTCTATTAACTCTTGTAAGCGAATACTTACTGGGTAAAGATCGTTTTTTTGTAAATCACTTTCTTCTTTAACTTTTCCTAAGTGAGATAATAAAATTACTTTTGCTCCATTTTCTATGGCATATTTTATTGTTGGTATTGCTCTTTTTATTCTAGTATCATCAGTAATGATTCCTTCTTTCATGGGGACATTAAAGTCTACTCGAATAATTACTTTTTTATTTTCTAATTGATAATCTTTTATTGTTTTTTTCATTAATTTCATTTCTCCTTAATTTAATAAATTTATTATATCAAAAATACTTAGAATAGTCTAGTTTAGTTAATCATAATTATATTTACTAATATTAAGGAGAATCCCCATAGAAATCATGGTAATTAAGAGACTGCTTCCTCCATAGCTTAAGAATGGTAAGGTTACCCCTGTTACAGGAATTAATCCAACAACGACCATTAAGTTTAATAGCGCCTGAAATGCTAATTGAAAAGTGATACCGAAAGATAAGTATTTTCCAAATTTATCCTCACAATGAATAGAGATGTGAAATCCTCGATAAATAATTAATAAAAATAAACTAGCCACAATTAAAATCCCCAAAAAACCAAACTCCTCACTAATAATAGCAAAGATAAAATCAGTCTGTGGCTCTGGTAAATAGAAATGTTTTTGAATACTATTTCCAAAGCCTAATCCAAGTAAGCCTCCTGGTCCAATTGCATATAAGCTTTGAATGATTTGAAAGCCACTTCCTAAGGGATCACTCCATGGATTTAAGAAAGATACAATTCGCTTCATTCGATATGGAGCGGCAATAATTAAGGCTACTACTCCAAGAAGGCCTATAAAACCTAGTTTGATAAAAAAGCCCATATTCACTCCACTAACAAATAATAAAACAATAATAGAAATAACTATGATAACTCCTGTTCCAAAATCTGGTTGTAACATGATTAGTCCAAATACTAGCATTAATACTCCTAAGATGGGAAGTACTCCACTTTTAATATTTTTTAATATTTTTTCATTATATGCTAGATATTTTGAGGTAAAAATGATCATTCCTAATTTAGTAAATTCACTAGGTTGAATACCGAATCCTCCTATTCCAAACCAACTTCTCGATCCATTTCTAACTGTTCCAATTCCTGGAATTAATACTAAGATAAGAAGAATAAAACAGATAAAAAAGATTAAATTTGCACAAGAGAGATATTTTTGATAGGGTATTTTTAAAGAAAAAAAGATAAGAATATAGCTCACTACTAAAAAAAGAAATTGTGTTTTTGCAAATTTTAAGGGATCATGAAATTTATATTCTGCCCAAACAGAAGAAGCCGAATATATCATAATAAGACCAAACAAAGAAATAATAACAATTCCCACTAACAATAAATAATCTATCTTTCGCATCAATAACCACCTATTTAAATATATGTATAGAAAAAGAAAAATACGAATAGGTACTTTTCTTTAAATCTCCTCTCTCTATCATGAATTAAATTTTCCCCTAATAAATTACATGAAAATAAGAGGTAAATAAGAGGTAAAATCATTTAGGCATAATAAAACCCTTATCAAATAAGGGTTAAAATCCAATTGGTGCCCGAGCAATGGAAGTATAACAACCATTAGACAAAAGTATAATCAGTAATCAATTTACTAACATAATTAGATTATACATCAAACAATAAGAAATGGAAAGTCATTTCTAAAAAATATTATTACGAATTATTGAAATTTATTGTAATTATTTTTTTATTATTTGGGACTAATTTCTTTACTGGTCCTTGTTCTTCTTTTGTAGCTTCATCAATTATTCCAGATTCTAATAATTTTTGATATGATTCTAATTGTTCTATAATATATTCCTCTGTTAATTCAGGTCCTACTTCAACTTGTGGACATGTTTCTATTTTTAATTCTCCATTTTTTAGTTTTGAAATAAACTGACTCATAAATGTTGGAGCACTTACGATTCCAACATGATAATTGCTTTTCTTACTAATATGACCATTTTTCATTTGTAAACCTAAACAATTTAATGCATTTTCTTGTTGTGTTGCTATTAAAACTTGTGTAGACAAACAACCAATATATTTCGATTCTGCTCTTTCTACATCAAAGTTGGAATATAGAACATAATATATTTCACCATTCTTACCTTCACTTGGATAATAAATACATGGATCATCATCATGCCATACTGTAGCATATAAATCAAATTCATCAGTATTTTTTAAATTCTTTTCAATAGTATTATAAAATGCGTCTAAGTCATCTTTTAATACCTTTTTTTTACCAGCAAATAAATATGAATATAATAATCCTAAACAATAAGCATCTTCACTAAATATTTTAGCCATTATTAAACCTCCTAATTCAATTTTTTATTATACACTAAAAAGCGTTTTATTCCTATACCTCAGTTATTACGAAATATTCTTTATATGTCGTAATAAATAATATAATAATTTCTTCTCATATTATTTTATTTTTAATTCTAAATATTACATAATTTTAGTTCATTTATCTACAATCATTAAATTACGCCAAAAAAGATACCTTTTTGACATCAAATATATTTTATATTATTAATTATTTTATTTATAGTTTCTTCTACGTTTTTTGTTAATGTAGTGCATGACTGTTCTAACATTAATGTAACACCAAACTCTTGTTCCCCTTCAACATAATATTTAACAGGATTTGATTCATATCCAATAACATTTAATTTATTATAATAAGCAAAGCCTTGTAAAATAGTAGAATCTATATCGGGTTCATTTTCATCATAACATGTTAAATAAATATTACTATTTTTTAAGTTTTTTAAATCCGTATCAACTGAATACCCTGATAAATATCTATTACTAATCCAATAAGTAATACTATTTTCATCTAATACTTTAGTTATTTTATCAACTATTATTTTATTCCATTCATATTTCAAACCAGAAAAATCAATAAAAACATCAAATTCTTTATCACCATCAGTGTATTCATATATTTTTTCTTTTGTATTATCTATATTTTCAGAAACAAATTCAGAAAACAAATTAATGTTAAAATCCAATTCTTCCTCATATACCAAGTTACTATTATTAACATATTCATATTTAAAAATATTAGCAACTTTATCCATAATAGGTGACATATTATATTCAATGTTACTTAATAATTTATTTTTATAGAAATCAGTATTAAAAATATAAAGAGGGACTCCTTTAGCTAAACAATATCCAATTTCAAATCCAATACCCGCATCGTAAGATGTTCCATCAAGTCTAGTTATGAATATATCAGTATTATTTAAAGAATTTATATCTGCTTCAAATATATTTTTAGCAACATTTCCAACTTTACTAACCTTCATATTACTATCTTTAAATGGCAAATATATGTTATCATCACTGAATTTTTTACTATTTAAAACACTATTATACATGATTACAGATATTTTTCTATCAAAAAAACTATATAATTTTGTAGCTAAATATATATTATTTTTCTTCATATTCCTTAACTCTCGTATTTACACCATCTATTATTTGATACTCTCTGTGCTTATTTTTATTTATTTTCTTTAATAGTTCACTTTCTAAATTTATGTTTAAAATTTCAGACAACCCTAGTAAGTAAATCACAACATCGGCTATTTCTTCTCCAACATCATCTTTTTTCTTACGCCATGCTTCATATGCCTCTGCCATTTCACCATATGTTAAACAAAACTCTTTATTAATATCTGTAACATTAAATCCCTTGTCTAATTTATTTTGATATACATCTTTTTGTATTTGTTTCAAATCTATCATTTTATTCTTCCTCCAATACTTCATTTATTATTTTTCTAATTTTAATAATTCTTTTTTCCATAAAATCAGGATGATCTTTGAACCATTTTATATTAAGTGGAGATGGATGTGGTAATACAATGGCTAATTTCCCATTAATATAATTATTTTTGAAAATCAACTCATTAAAATTTTCATTTGGAAAAAACACTTTTGCTGATTTTGCACCAATTATTATATAAAGTTTATTATTTATATATTCTAGTTCTTTTTTTATCCAAGTTTCATAACAAACCTTTGGCGGCATTCTATCGTTACCATTGTTATCTTTTCCTGGATAACAATGTGCAAGAGCTGCAATATAAAAATTATCTGGATTATAAAACGTTTCATCATCAATCTTATACCACTCATATTTTAATTTTTTTCCGCTTTGATCCGTGAATGGTTTTAATGTTTCGTGGACTGTAGCAGATGGGGCCTGACTAATTTGAACTATTTTAGAATTAACATTTCCCAAAAATATAGGATGAGGTTGAAATCCAAATTTTTCTTTACAAATTTCACACTTCTTTAAACCTTCTAATAAACTATTAAAATCTTCTCTCATTCTTTTTTCTAAACTCCTCTATTTTTTCAATAACTTCACCAAATATATTTTCAATCGGTTGCATTCCGTTAATATATATAAGATTATTTTCATCAAGAATAGATAAATATGCACTTCTAACTTTTTCTAAATGTTCGGGTGTTGCTTTTATATTAAATTTTGTATCAGTATTTCTGTTAACAGATTCATCTGATGTTATATCAATAAAAAATCCTATATCCGCTTTTGGGAAAACTGAATTAATATTAGTTACCCAATTTTTATCAACACCTTCCGCCATACGATAAGCAAGAGCAGATGGAACGTATCTATCAAACAACATTATTTTATTTTTTAAATCTTCTTGTCTTATGTTTTTCATTCTTATGTATCTGTCAGTTGCAAATAAATAAGCTTTTAAAATTGGATCTAAAGTTCCTTCTTTTGCCATTTTCTTTAATTCTTTACCTATATTAGTTTCAAACTCTTTCGAAATTTCTGCATCTATTCCTAATTTTAAATAATAATCTTTTATCATTTGTACTAATGTAGTTTTACCACAATTGTCTAATCCTTCAAAAATAACTAGCATACCAAATCACCTCACATATATTATAACATTAAAATATAAATTTTCCTAAAAAAGACAATCTATTGTTAAATCAATCATCTGTATATTTACAGTGTAAATTTACTACTTATTCTTAGAAAAAGTTTATAAATTTACATTCCTATATCAAAATCATCATCTTGCTCTTTTTCATCTTCAATTTCAATTTTTTTCATAATAGGTTTCATATGTATCTTATTATAATCATTAGTTGATAAGAAATCTTTGTTTCTTAAATCTTCTACAATATCATTATAAATATTTTTGTCTTTATTACCAAATAATCCAGATACTTTATTTCTTAAATAGTTAACTAATTTATCAAATCTTTCTTTCCATTGTCTTAACTTATCCTCTAAAACAAAGTTTTTCTTTTCTAAATCTTTTATTTTAGTTCTAGCATTTTCTAATAATTCATCTTTTTCATCTAATTCTTCTTGTAATTCTTCATTTTTATCTTCTAATTTGTTTATTTTTTTGTGATTATTAATTAAATCAGTTTTAATATCTTTTAATGACACTTCATAAGTAGTTAATGATTTAACATCTTTATTATTTAATTCTATCTTTTCAATATACCTAATTATTTTATCTTTATTATCATTATATAAGAGAACATTATTTTTATTTAAAGGTTGTTGTTTTAAGTTATTTATTATTTCTTTAATATCTTTTGATTCTTCATTTATTGTATCAGTTTTATCATTAACTTTTTTTATCTTCTTTTGTTGCTTGTAATAATTATTTTTTAAAACCTCATAATTCTTCATTTGATCAGATCTATAATCTCGATTTCTTCCTGGTTGTTTTTCTTTTAATTCCATATCAATATTATAAATTTTATTAAATTTATCAATACAATATTCTCTCATTTTATCTTGAATAACTTTTAGGGAATCAACAGTAAAAACATCTGACTTTCCAACTTGTTTACTCATGCCAGTTTTACAATTATCTTTAAATGGAACACCTACAATATGCATATGTGGGGAATGTTCATCAAAATGAATTGTAGCATTTGCTACTTTAAAAGTAGGAACTAACTTTTCTAAATCTTTTACTTGTGATTTAAACACATCTACCATTTTATATTTTTCTTCCATAGTTTTATCTTCCCAATAATGCATATCTCCAAGTTCAATAATTATTTCAACTGCCAGATCATGTTTATTATCATTTGCTATTTTATTAAAGTAATTATCTATTTTTCTATCATCACGAGTTTGTTTATTATTATAATTTATTCTTGCTTCATCAAATAATTCTATATATAAATCTTTTGTATCTTGAACTGGTAGTCGTATTTGAATCATCAGCCATACAATCCAAATCACAATTACATTCTTCTAATACTTTCATTAACTTTTCTACATCATATACTGAACGAGTAAGTCTATCCATTTTAAGTGCTACAACAACATTTATTTTTCCCATTTTAGCGTCTTTAAGCATTTCTTGATATGCAGGTCTTTTATCATTCTTTGCACTTTTACCAGCGTCTTTATACACTTTATAAATTTGATATTTCTTCCAATTACAAAACTCTCTTAATTTTTCTTCTTGTTCTGATAAACTAAATCCTTCTCGTGCTTGATCTAAAGTAGATACACGAATATAAATACCAGCAACTTTTCCTTCTTCATTAAACATTATTTTTACCTCCTTTTAATCAAAAAAGAGAGCAAAATATATTAAGTTCAAGCTAATACCTTTTGCTCTCTAGTTAATTCAATATAAATAATTTTCAATAAATGTATATTCTGTCTAATCATTGATGTACCTCCATTTCTAGAAGATACCTTCCTCATTTATTGGTTATTTATTATATACTAATAAATCTAAAAATCAATAGGTATTAATTATTTTTTATATATTCTTCTAAATCTTTAAATAATATCTTATTTTCATATTCATTTATAAATACATGGTTAAATTCTTCAAATATTAAATAATCATTATTATCAATAGTTAATATATGTGGTTTAACATAAGCAAGATTAGTTCCTTTATATCCAATTAAACTACCATTAGTTAATGTATATTTCTTATTTGCAAATCTACAAATAATTTCTACCTTTCTTTTTAATTCTTCACTTATTACAAGTTCTTTAGTTTCTTTTTCTAGCATAATATTCACTCAACCTTTCTCAAATAGCACAAAAAAACTAACTATTTCTAGTTAGTAAATCTATTACTACTTGAACTAAAAGTTCAAGCTTCACATCATACTGGTGCGAATGCCGTAGATATCTACAACTCTTCACAGAGGCGATTGATATCAAATCAATCACTATATACATTTTATCAAATAAAGAAAAAAGTAGCAATATATTACTACAAATTTCAATACTATTATGCTTCAATAATTTTTTCATCATTAAAATTAATCTTTTCACCAATTTTCATAATTTTGTAATTAATACAGTTATGTTCTAATTCTTGTTTTAATTTATCAATGTTTGGATTCATAATACCTTTAGGATGTTGCATATGAATTGGTAATAATAATTTAGGATTAATTTGTTTAGCAAAATTTATACCATCTATTATCCCAAAAGTTAATCCGTTCCCATTAAAGGGCATACATAAAATATCACATTTATAGTCATTGTAAAAATTTATTGTGTCACTAGTCGTATATAATCTTATTTTTCCGTCATCAATAATAAATCCTATATTTTCAATTATTTCATTATTTGATTCTCTCATTCCTGTTAAATAACCATGTTCGGCATGTGTAACTTCAATTTTTATATTAGGAAAAATTTCTATAATATCATTTTCTTTTACAATAATAGTATTATCAAAATGATTATATTTATCAACTTCAGTTGATGTATATACCCTGCAATTATCTCTTTCTATTATTTTTTTTATAATTTCTCCATAACAATGATCTTGATGTTTATGGGTAATTAAAATTGCATCTATATTAACCCATTCTTTATTATACATTACATCAGTATAATCAATATTACTTGGATCAATTAAAATTCTTTTATCGTTAGTTTCTACAAGCAAACAAGATTGATTATATTTAGTTATTTGCATTTTTCGTTCTCCTTTTCTTCTTTTTTATTATTTAAATAATAATTATAATTGTTTCTATCTAGAACTATGCTTTCTAAATTACTTGACATAATATTTTTATAATTAGAAACAAAGTTTCTTTTAATAGACCTCATTATACCATTATGAGTTACAACAAGAATTTTAGTATTATCATCAAACAATTCAAAAAGTTCAGAAATAAAACTAACAACTCTACCATCAACTTCAATTGTTGTTTCTGCATTAGGTGGTGTATATAATCCATTTCTATAATTATTTAATAATTCATTTGTAAAATTATCTTTTTTCTTTCCTTCCCAATCTCCAATAGATATTTCAATGATTCTATCATCAATATTAATTTTATCAATACCTTTAACAATTAAATTCAATGTATCTATACTTCTTTTTAATGGAGAACAATAATATACATCAAAATCTTCTTTTTTATAATTAAAATTTTTTATAGTATCTTCGATACCTTTTTCTGATAATTCGCAGTCAATTCTGCCAGCAAAAATTTTATTAGCATTGTAAGTTGTTTCAGCGTGCCTTATGAATGTTACTATTGGCATTTTCTAATTCTCCTTTATAATTAAAGTCTCCATATTTAGTTCTGGCAAATCTTTGACTTAACCTACCATAGATTGTTCCTGGACATATTGATAATATATTTTGGATATGACTATCTAATTCATCAGATGTCATTCCTTTTGTTCTAACCGAAACATCTACACCTATATTCACACTTTCTCCAATTTTGTAAGTGTTATCACCAATTTTTATTCCACCTTCAAAATATTCAATTTTATCTTCAGGATTATTCATTCTTACTCCACAACCATGTGGTGTTAAAGTCATGCTTTTACCCTCTAAAATTATACTATTTGGATTATTAGAATTAATTTCAGGATGTACTAAAAAAACGTCATTTCCAGGTGCGGTTAAAAGAGTATAATCTATTTGCTCCCATTGGCTTCCTATACATATTGAATTTATAGTAGGCATACCATAATGGCTTATATTAATTATTTCTTTTTCTATTAAATTTCCTAATACACTTTGACAAAAATATTTGTTTCGTAATTTATTAAATTCTCTTAAATAAGTTGCAATATCATAAAATCTCTTTGCTTTTTCTCCGGATATATATCTAATATATCTTTTGTTTTCATCATCATATTCTGTTTTTATATCATCATAAAACCAATTACCTTTTACAGGATATAAACCATATTTTAAATTATCTTTTTTAAATTCTATTGCAGAAGCATGAACAATCATATATTGACCTTTTTCTAAACCATATTCTCCATTCGACTCTGCAAAAATTACAAAATGATTACCTTTATTGTAGTTCCAAAAAAATTTTGAAGCATCATCAACATCTATTGAATCTAAAATTTCTTTAGGTAAGCAAGTATTGACAAAATTCAAATACGTATTTCTATTATTCATAACACCATTAAGTCTTTCAATAAATTCTTCATTTGTAATTTCTTTATTCAATTTATATACTGCTGTTCCACAAACATTAACAGTTGCATCTATAGGTATAAACGGAATATCACTATCCCAAGTATAACAAGCACCTGTAAAAAAACCACCCATCATTCTTGTTCCATTTTGAGCTATTCCTAAATCTGGCATTGCATATATATTAGAATTTTTTTGCTTATTCGATAATTTAGATGCTACTTTGCATAATAATTTTTCCGTTTCTTCAAGATGTTGAAGAATATTTCTTTGTGTTAAATCATTTATTGTTAAGTTTATCATAAAATCACCTTTGCTTTTTTATTATAGCATAAATTAATGTTAAAATATAATATTACAGCTCAAATCCATCGTTATTTTTATCTTTCCTATCATAATTATCTTTAATCTTTAACATATCATCTTTACCAATAATATCTCTTTTATATAGTTCATACGACATATCATAATACTTATCTTTTTCTTTTTTATTAAACATTCTATCTTTTAAGAATCTAATAAGTTTATCAAATAGTTTTTGTAAATTTTCTAATGAAGTTTTTAATACATTATTTTCTCTTTTTAATTCTTTTATTTCATCATCTTTTGTCTTTACTTTATCATCAAGTGTTTTTACTCTTAATTCTAAACTATTATTATTTTCAGTTAGTATTTCTATTTGTTCACGATTATATTTAAGTTCTTCATCTACATTATTTAATGTTATAGATAACTCTTGTATATTTTGATATTCATTATTTGTTTTATCTACTTTATCAATAAAGTTAATTATTTTATCTTTATCTTCTTGTTTTAAAATATATTTATCTTTTGATGTCAGTGTAGTCTTTAAGTCCTCTACTAATTCCTTAACATCTTTTGTACTTTCTTTTAATTCTAATGATTTTTTATTTGCTTGTTCTAGTTTTTGTTGATTCTTTTCTAATTGTTGTTTCATTAAGGTATAGTTATCCATATCATCTACATTTATATCTATATTTCTACCTTTTAATTTAGGTTTTAAGGTATCATTTAAGTTATATTCTTTATTAAAATATTCAATACAAAGAATTCTCATTTTCCTTTGTAATGTTTTTAATGATTCTTTTGTAAAAACATCACTTTTACCAACTTGTTTTTCCATACCATTTTTATTTTTATATTTTATAGGTACTCCAACAATATGCATATGTGGACTTGTTTCGTCATAATGAATTATTGCTGAAGCTACTTTAAAATTAGGCACTAACATTTCTAAATCTTCTACTTGTTTAGAATATACACTTGTCATTCTTTTTTTGAAATCTATATCTTTTGTATCCCAATATTGTTTATTTCCAAGTTCAATAATAAGTTCACAAGCCAAATCATTTTTAGCATTATTACTAATATGAGAAAAATAATTTTTTATCTTTCTTGTTTCTCTTTGAGTTTCATTATATTTAATTCTAGATTCTTCAAACTCTTTCAAATATAATTCCTTAACATCATTATATAAAGAAGAAGTTCCTCTAACTATTACAATATTATCTTGTTCATTATCATATTTCCTATAATTATGTTTATCTACTCTAGATAGTTGTTGTGCATTTTGAATAGCATTATTACTCATTGAAGTTGTACCGCTTTTATTTGTCTTTGCACTTACTCTTACAGAGTTCTTTTTATTTTTATCACTACCTAAATGTATTGAATATGCAAGTTCCATAAAAATCACACTCCTTTATTTTTATCAAAATATTCTTTTGCTTGTTCTAAAGTTTCAAAAAATTCTTGTCCCATCATAGTACCCATATCATCAATATATGTACAAACTATATAATGTAAATCACATTTTTCAACATACACTAAATACAAATTATTTTTCTTATTTAATAAATTACATCTACCATATTTAATATTATAAAATTCTTTTTTCATACAAATTTCTTCCTTTCTTTTTTAGTTCATTTTAGGTTCATCCAAAATGTATAACCCCCTAGGTATTTTGGCAGAGCCAAAATTACCAGTGGGCTAAGGACACCTTAGAATCCGTTTTATAAAATGTTATCGCCACTTTCATTACTTCGTAACAAAACGTGCCCCACATTTTATTATTAAGAAACTTCTTCAGTTTCTTCATCTTCATAGTAAGGAACAGGTTTTGATTCTACATATATTGGTTCCTTACTCTGAATAACATTACAATCACATTCGGCTGGTATGTACTTAAATACATCATCCTCATTTTGTAGTAATGTTCCATTATCTTCTTTTACATATATAACGCCTAGATTATATGTATCCATTTTCATATCTGGATCTATCTTTCTATAATCTTCAAGTGGGAATACTCTTACTAGGGTTTTATTATCTTCTATGAAGTTGAAATAGAATACTTGATTTTTAACATTATAAGTTGCTTCATAATACCCAACATCATAAAATTGTCTTAATCTCATTATTTGTTCTCCAACTTCTTTTTCAGGTAGATATTCACTAAATCTTATATTTCCATAGATATTACCAAATAATGATGGAACATATCTATCATAATAACCATTAAAGTATAATTCATTACTAGCACTTGCTATGCTTTCTCTAAACTTAACAAATTTAGGAATACATTTACCATTAAATACTTCTTCAAGTTCTATCTCATCGACATATTTCATTATTAAATCAGATTTTTCTTCTCTTGTGTATTCTTTCCAAAATTTAGTATTATTCTTATATTTTTCTGGATACTTAATAGAATTGATAAAGTCGATATCTCTTTTAACTAAAATATCATTTGGAGTAAATTTTAATTGTTCACATACTTCTGTTTCTTCTAGTTCTACTTCTAATTTATCAATTATTTCTTCTACTTTTTTACGTTCTTTATTATATTCTTCAAGCGTAAATACTTTTTCTATATATGCTTCTCTTATTCTTGTAAATCTATCTTTTTGATTTTTAATTTCTTTTTCAAGTTCTTCTTTTGGATTTTCTACTTTTTGTTTTATCATTGGTAGAAAATATTGATTAACTATTGAATCATACTCAACAATTGAATCCATAAATTCATCAAATGCTTCTTCAATAGTATTTTCTTTTATATTGATTTTACAATCATTACAATAATAGTAATAATAAACATTACCATTCTTTTTAGTTGTTGCTTTACCACCTAATATTCTTTTGCATTTAGGACATTTAAGTTTTTGTAAGAATAAATAATTAAGTGTTCTTTTATAACTTCTAGAATTCTTTTTTTGTTGGACTTGGCATTCTTCCCAATATTCTTTACTTACTAATGGTTCTACAACATTTTCATAATATGTCGGATGTTTAGTTCTTTTGCCATGAATAAAGTCTCCTTTATAAATTGGATTTTCTAATATATGAACTATTGTTGAATCTCTCCAATTAGTTTTATCTAATACTTGTTCTTCATTTAGAATATTAGATATTTTTTGATAAGTCATTCCATCATGATACATATTAAATATTCTAATAGCGACATCTTTTGTAGAATAATCAATTACTAATTTTTTATCCTCGTGTTTATATCCAAGTGGAGCATGGTGTGGAATATGACCAACTTTAATAGCACCAGTTAATCCTATCTTTGTTCTTTCACTTGTTCTTTCTATTTCATTTTGGGAAACAGTAGTTAAAAGTCTAGCGACCATTTTACCATTAGCATTTGTAGTATTTATATCATCATTAGCGCAATCTAAATAAGCATCATGTTCTTCTAGAAAATTCATTATACCTTCCATATCATAAACACTTCTTGTTAATCTATCTAATTTTAAAACCACTATTGTATTTACTTTTTTATCTCTTATATCTTGTAATAGTCTTTCAAATTCAGGTCTTAAATTACCTGTTTTAGCACTTATACCAGCATCTTTATAAACATCATATATTTCATAACCTTTATATTCACACATTGCTCTAAGGCGTTTTTCTTGCTCTGGTAAACTAAATCCTTCTCTTGCTTGGTCTTCGGTACTTACACGAATATAAAGTCCTGCGATTTTCTTTTCTTCATTCATTTTTATTCCTCTCTTTCTACCAAAAAAGAGGAGACAAAAGCATTAACAAGTAATACTCTTGACTCCTCTTAAAATAACATTATAAGTTTTATTTATTCCCAATACGTTTTTGACCATAATGTACCTCGCTTTCTAAACGACGGATACTGCTTGTCATTTATTGGTTATTTATAATAATCATTTTTAATTTAAAAGTCAAGACCTACACTTGTTTTATATAGTTTTCAAGTTCTGATAATTTTATTTTCTTACCTAAATTTTGAACATAGATTTCATTTGAATAATTAAAAGCAAGATATAAAATATCTTTAATAATAATTCTATGTGGTTCAATATAAGTAAGATTAGTTTTATCTATCTTTCTAATACTTCCATTTATTATAGTTGGTGTAGTATTACAAAAATCACATATAATCATTATTCGTTGTTTTAAAGATTTTTCAATCTCTAATTCTTTTTTTATAAACTTAATCATAGATACCACCTTTCTATGATTTTTTCTTATAAAACGAAAAAATCAATCATTTCTGATTGATTCTATATATCAAAGTTCGAATAGTTCGAACAGATTCGCCATTGGTGGAGCCGGGGAGAGTCGAACTCCCGTCCAAAAATAAACTCCATTTAGCTTCTACAAGTTTAGTTAATTCTAAATATTCATAAATAATTAGAAGAACTAACAAGAATAATTATTTACTATTCTTTAATATTCATTATATATCCAAGAAAAAATATATAATATAGCCTACTTTATATGTCCTATTCTCTTCTCGTAGACAAAGATGGGATAGAACCTACTGATTAAATTAAATTACGCAAAAGCGTATCCAGTAGCATTGTTATAGTTGTTTCCAGCTATATTTAATTTATCTGTAACGTAAGATATACGACTTGCGGCTAAATTTCTTTTATTCCTGTCGAATCCATATACGACCCCATAACAATTACATTATAAATAATTTCAGTCCTCTTGTCAAGATACTTACTAACTAATAGTTTACTATAAAATCCACACTACATCAACAAACTCCAAAAAAGACTTATCCAACTTTCATCTATAATTTTAAAAGAAAAAAGCAAATGAAGTATTCTACTCATCTACTCTTTCTTGCATATTAGAATTAACCGCCAATACCAAAGACACCGGACTAATCTTCACCAGAGCATAATTTAACTTCATATTACTAGGAATAATTATTTTTTTATTTTTAAACATTCCTTCTACTGCTATTTTGGCAGCTTTTTCTGCATCTATGGATGGCACATTAAATTTCACATTAGCAACATGATTAAAATTTGTATCTACGGGTCCTGGACAAAACATCGATAAATGTACCCCCGATTCATCTTTCTTTAATTCCTCCCAAACGGCCAAAGTAAGATTTACAATATAAGACTTGGTTGCATAATAACTAGCCATATAGGGACCAGGCATAAATCCCGCCATTGAAGCCACATTTAAAATTCTGCCCCTATCTCGCTTTACAAAATCTCTTAGAAATAACTTCATCAAAACATGATAAGAAATTACATTTAAATGAATCATATCTACCTCTTTTTTCAAAGAAGTATCTACAAACTTACCTGCATCTCCAAATCCAGCATTATTGACTAAAATATCAATATCTTTATCTTTTAGCATTTCATATAATTTATAACAATTATCTTTGTCTTCTAAATCTAGACTAATGATAGTTACGTTCTTTTTCTTTGCATATATTTTTTCTAATTTCTTTTTATCTCTTGCTACAACAAATAGATCATAGCCAAGATTTAATAATTCGTTAGATATATATAGTCCTATTCCTGAACTTGCTCCTGTTACTAGTGCTTTCAAATTTATCACCTATTCTATAAGTATGGTTTTAATATTTCAATATTTTCTTTGCCAAAATTTAATAAATCTTTTGCTAGTTTTAGAATGTCTTTGTCAGCATCTTTTTCAAAGCGATCTATTTTTTTGGTAATGTCTACATTTCCCATGGTAAATCCTTTTGTTAGCATATCGGCTACTCTAGCATCGCTATTATCTTTCATCATTTCCATGTTCATGCTTATTTTTGACATGACGTCTGCCATTAAGCCTATTTCTTTAGGATTGAGTTTATTTTTTTTGATTAGTTTTTCTGCTCTTTTGGCAAATTCTTCGTATCCTTTTAATTCTCCTTCTACTATTTTTTTGATTTTATTATCTTTTCCTTGTAAGATTCGAATTAGATTGGTACAGTTTTTTACTCCCATATTGGCATTTTGGTAAATATACATTAATAGTTCATTATTTTCATTCATTTTTCCACGCTCCTTATTTTTAATGTGGATAAGTTTTTCTTTTTTTATTCTAAAATACTTAAAAATATTTTTCTCTAAAGTTAAAGAAAAAAGAAAGAAGAGTAAATCACTGTTGTATCTTCTTTCTATTATAGATTTCCATAAAGTGTTGATAAAGTTCTTGGCATTTTGTTTTATCCATTTCTTCTTTATCTTTATAGGGATACGGAATCCCTAGTTTTTCATATTTTTCACTACCTAGTTTATGGTAAGGAAGAAATTCAATTCTTTCGACATTTTTTACTGTTAGACAAGTATCTGCTAATTGTTGTAAGTATTTTTCGTTATCCATTAGTCCTGGGACGACAACTTGCCTAAGCCAAACTTTTTTTCCACTTTTGTTGAGTTCTTCTATGAATTTTAATGATTCATCTATTGGCTGTGATGTTAGGGCTAAATATCCTTCTTTGGTTGTAAATTTGATATCTAGAATGACTAAATCAATATACTTTAGTATCTCTTGATAATTTCCATTTCCTACTCCAGATGTATCTAAGGCAATATGGATATTTTCTTTTTTTAAAATTTTAGCAACTTCAATAATAAAGTTACTTTGAAGGAGTGGTTCTCCTCCTGAGAAAGTTACTCCTCCACTGTTTCTTTTAAAGTAAGGTTTATTTCGGATAATTCGCTTGGCTAATTCTTCACTAGTAATATTCTCTTTTCCTCTTATCCACATTTCTGGGTTATGACAATATTTACATCGAAGTTTACATCCACTTAAGAAGACGACTGTTCGAATTCCTGGACCATCAACTAATCCAAAAGTTTCAATTGAGGCAACTGCACCTTTTTTCATTACATTTTCTCATGGAAAGTTCTTGCAATTACTTCCTCTTGTTGCTTTCTTGTAAGTTTATTGAATCGAACTGCATAACCAGAAACACGAATCGTAAGTAGAGGGTATTTATCTGGATTATTCATCGCGTCAATTAATGTTTCACGGTTTAATACGTTAACGTTTAAGTGATGTGCTCCTTGAATAAAATATCCATCAAGTAATGATACTAAATTTTCTATTCTTTCTTCATTACTGTGTCCTAAACTATCTGGTACAATAGAGAAAGTATTGGATATTCCATCACGACAGCAATTTGTCCAGTCAAGTTTTGCTACTGAGTTAAGTGAGGCGATTGCGCCTGATGAATCTCTTCCATGCATTGGATTTGCTCCTGGTGCAAATGCTACACCTTTCTTTCTTCCATCTGGAGTTGCTCCAGTATTTGAGCCATATACTACATTAGAAGTTATCGTTAAGATGGATAATGTTGGGTGTGCATTTCTGTAACAGTGATGAAGAGATAATTCTTTATAGAATTGTTCAATAATTTCTTTTCCAATTTCATCTACTCGATCATCATCATTTCCAAATTTTGGAAAATCTCCTTCGATTTCAAAATCAACAGTAATTCCTTCTTCATCTCTAATTGGTTTAACACATGCATATTTAATTGCTGATAAAGAATCTACTGCTACTGAAAATCCTGCTACTCCATAGGCCATTAAGCGATTTACATAGGTATCATGTAATGCCATTTGTCCTGCTTCATAAGCATATTTATCGTGCATGTAGTGAATGATATTCATAGCATCAGAATAAATTCTTGCTACTTCATGCATCATTTTGTAGTATGCTGTTTTTACTTTTTCATAGTCTAATACTTCATCAGTCATTTTTTCAAATCCAGGGATAACTAAATCTCTTCTTACTTCATCTACACCACCGTTGATTGCGTATAATAAAGTCTTAGCCAAATTACATCTTGCTCCAAAGAATTGCATATCTTTTCCAATTCTCATTGCTGAAACGCAACAAGCAATTCCATAATCATCTCCCATTGCAGGGCGCATGATATCATCATTTTCATATTGAATGGAATCAGTTGCAATACTTATTTTTGCACAATATTTTTTCCATGGTTCTGGTAATTTTTCTGCCCATAATACTGTCATGTTTGGTTCTGGTGCACTTTCTAGATTTTCTAGGGTATGAACAATACGAAAACTTGTTTTATTGACTAAAGTTTCCCCTTCGCTTGTCATACCACCAAGTGAGCAAGTAACCCAAGTTGGATCTCCTGAGAATAATTCATCATATTCTGGTGTTCTTAAGTGTCTTGCTGCTCTTAATTTGATAACAAATTGATCAATAATTTCTTGGGCGTCAGTTTCTGTTAAAATTCCTTTTTCAAAATCTCTTTCGAAATAGATATCAAAGAAAGCATCAACTCTTCCTAAGCTCATTGCTGCTCCATTATTTTCTTTAATTGCAGCTAAGTAACCAAAATAAGTCCATTGGACTGCTTCTTTAGCATTAGTTGCTGGCTTAGAAATATCAAATCCATAACTTAAAGCCATTTCTTTGATTTCGTTTAACGCTCTATATTGCATAGAGATTTCTTCCCTAAGTCTGATTGTTTCATCATCCATCTCAGTAATTTTCATGTTGTCCCAATCATTTTTCTTTTCTTCCATTAAATAATCAATACCATATAAAGCTATTCTTCGATAATCACCAATTATTCTTCCACGACCATAAGCATCTGGAAGTCCTGTTAATAACTTATTGTGTCTTGCTCTTCTTATTTCACTAGTATAAGCATCAAATACACCATCATTATGTGTTTTTACTAAGTTTGTATCTTTAATAAAATGTTCAAGAGTTGGATCCATTTTATAACCATATGCTTCTAACTCTTGGTAAACCATTTTTATTCCACCTTTAGGAACGATTGCTCTTTTTCCTAATTTATCTGTTTGAAGACCAACAATTACATCATCTTCATCACAAATATATCCAGGTTTGAAAGCATTAATTCCTGCAGGATTAACCGTATCAATATCAATGACATGTTTTTTTACTTCTTCTGTACACATATCATTATATACTTTTAAAACTTTTTTTGTTTTTTCAGTAGGAAGAGATAAGAAGCTTTCATCTCCTTCATACTTTTTGTAGTTTCTTTTAATAAAGTCTTCTACATTGATTTCTTTTGTCCATGCTCCTTCATTGAAGCCGTTCCATTGTTCTTTCATTCTATACCTCCTATTTCCTTTATTATTTTAACACAAAAGAATAAAAAAAATAACTATTCAACAAATAGTTATCATTTTTTTACGCTTCCTTGACAAATTAGCAACTTAAGTATTTTTTTACTACTTCAATTACTCTCGTTGCTTCTTCCATTAATTCTTCATAATGACTCTTGACATATGCTAAATCATGTTCTTGACTTTTTAATTGGTGTGCTAAAGAAAGTTCGGCTAGTTTAGTAAAACCTAAATAATTCGCATCCCCCTTCATCGCATGAACATCAATAGCATAATTATCCATATCTTCATTTTGATAAGACGCCTCAATTCGCTTCATTCTATCAACAGATTCGTCTAAAAAATCTTGCAAAGTCTCATCATACATCTCAATATCACCAAGAAGTTCTATTCCTTTATCCACATCAATAGATGCCTTTTTTAACAATTCAATATCTCTCATCTTAAACACTTCCTAATTTCTAATTTATTGATTTACCAAAAATACTTAAAACTACTCTTACCCACGATACGAAGAACCAATTCCCTTCATTGCTGGGAAAAATTTAACAGGATCAAAAGTACTACCAGCAACAGATGAAGTTCCAATAGGACTAGCACCATATGACATTGTAAAATGCAAATGTGGACCACCAGTGCAATGATCAACCCATTTTTTTGCTTCTTGCGGACCACCACCACTTGACGCAATAACCTGTCCTCCAGTTACTTTATCCCCAACACTTACACTTGCACTAAGTAAATGCATATACAAAGATACATAACTAGAACCATTTGGCATATTATGTTGAATCTGAATAACATATCCTCCACAATGACAATTACGTGATGGAGCGGCTAAATATGGTGAAGAACCATTATAATTACAAGTAGCTAGAGTTCTAGTCAACCCTGAAGAAAGTACTATTCCATTAGCAACTGCTTTAACTGGTGAACCCTCTCCAGTTCCTAAGTCAACAGCATAATGATATCGATTTTCATCCCAACCATAATTAGACGATTGACGAAAACTATTAAGTGGATAAGTCCATCCATCAACCGCTTGAGCACTACCACAACTATTAATATTTTGATTCCTACTACATCCCATATTTTCATATTTTTTAATCAATTTTTTCTTATCAGAAATTTGTGTTGCCACATCCATACTATCATCTTCATCACTTTTATACTGTGCTTGAACAATCAAATATTTTGCCTGTAAATCATTTTTCTTTTTAGCTAACTCTGTTTGTTTTAACGCAAGAGTTTCTTTTTTCGAATTTAACTGCTTTACTAAAGTATTTAACTCATCTACTAACCCTTGGTTATAATCACTCATCTGTGTTACAACCGAATATCTATAAATAAAATCTGTATAATTATCTGCCTCAAAGACATACTCTAACATACTATTTCCCTTACTATTTGAAAGTTGTAAATAAAGTAACATCTGATTTGTTTCTTCTTTTTTCTTATTAATATCTTCCTCACTCTTTGCAATATCCTTCTCCGCTTGAGTAATATCACTTTGAGCCTGACGAATCTCTGCCTCTGCACTAGCAATACTAGCCCGAACATTATTCATCTCGGCTTGCGTCAAATTTTTCTTCTTTTGAGCTGCAGCATAACTTTTTTCTAAAGAAGATAAATCATTATATAAATCTTGTAAAGTTGTCGCTTGAACACTACAACATAAACTAAAAAATACACTTAAAAACAATATAACATATTGATATTTTTTCATCCTACCACCATAATCATTATAAAAGAAAAAAGAAATTTAGTCAAATTATTTCGACAAATTTCCCTTCAAATACTTTTTCAAAATTAAATCTAATTCATATCGATCAATTGGCTTAGATAAATAATCATCAAATCCCATCTCTAAATATTTTTCTCTCTGCCCAGATACTGCATTAGCCGTTAAGGCTACAACAGGAATATAGTAACCATCAACTCTTCCTATTTTTTTAATTAAATGCATTGTATCTGTTCCACTCAAACCAGGCATCAAATCATCCATTAAAATCAAATCAAAATCATGATCAGTATCTAAAATATCTAAACATTCTTGCCCACTATTAGCCTCCACAATCACAGAATGATAAGGCATAAGTAATCGTGAAGCCACTTTTAAATTTAATTTATTATCATCAACAATCAATATTCTTTTATCCTGTGCCAGAAAAGGTTTTAATACCTTTTCTTTTCTCTTACTTTTATCTTGATGCTCACGAATAATTTTCTGGTCTAAAGTAATAACAAAACAATTTCCTCCTTGATAAGTATTATCAACCTCTAAACTACCATTCATCTTATCAATTAAGTATCGAGTTACAGCCAAATTTAAGTTTCCTTCAAAAGAAGAGAAGGAAGAAGAAAAAATACGCTCCAATTCTTCTTTAGAAATAACCTCTCCTGTATCCTTAATCTCAATCTTTAAACGACACAAAGTATCCGACTTAATTCGCCGAACCGCCAAAGTAATCTTTCCTTTTTCTGTTCTCTTAATCGCATTTTTCATCAAATTTAAAATTACCTGACTAATTCTCTCTGAATCTCCCCATAAAACCTCAGGAATATCTTTTTCGATTGCTACCTCTAATTCAACACTCCTCTCTCTTAATTTCGCATGTACAATATCAATAACACTATCAAACATATCATAAACATTATAGTCCTCAGGAATAATTTTCAACTCCCCAGACTCAATAATCGATAAATCAATCATCCCATTAATAACATCAATAAGGTCTCTAGAAGCAATCCTCATATCCAAAACATCTTTTTTAATAGAATTAATATCATCATTATCCATAATCATCTGACTAAATCCATCAATCGTATTAATTGGTGTCCTAATCTCATGCGAAATATTTTTTAAAAAAGAAATCTTATCTATAGCCTGCTCTTTTTGATAAGCATTTTCAACACGCAAAACCTCCAATTCTTCAATTCCAATATTCTCTAGTGTTAAATAAAGATATAACATTCCCAGTACACAAGAAATAGAAGAAAAACCAATTTGTGGAAAATGAACCTCTAAAATAGCACCTAAAGCATGAAATAAGAACAAAACACAAAAATGAAAATCATCTCTAGCCTTCATCTTATTTCCCAAAAAAATTAAAACAAATAGAAAGAAGAAAATATTAACCATAAAAAGAAACATTCCAAAAGAAAGTCCAAAGAAAGTAATTTTAGAACAACAAAGAAAGAAAATTCCCTCTAATCCAAAAACTCCTCCATAAAGAACAACTAAATTCTTCCTTTTTTTTTCAAGCAAACTCGACTGATAAGAATATTTCTCTTCAATATAATGATGAAGTACATAAAAAGTAAACCCTAAATCAATAGCAATTAAAAAAAGATAATGTAGTACACGAACATCGTTTGGAAAAAAAACCTCTCCTATCACATCAAAAAAGAAAAAAAGATAATTAAGAATTAAAAAATACTGATAAAAATGATTCTTTTTACAAACCTTATCTTTATTGTACCAATAAAAAATCACTAGTAAAAACATAATCATTAATCCCATAATCTGAATACCCATATCTAACACTCTCCTACTATACCTAGTATAGCAAAAAATCAAAAATTTGAATAGATATATTTTTATTTTTTTAATTAATCTGTAAATGAATATTCAACTTCATAAATTAAATCACCAAAAGTACTTGTTCCATCCGTTTGTGATGACGTCTTAGGAAGATTAGCCAAAACAGCATAACGATTTCCTCCAAGATGTGTAACACTTTCAAGTTCAAAAAACCTACCATTTTTCTTTGAATCTTCAGCATAATAATTTTCCAAGCTATGCTCATTCTTATAATTAGCAAAAGTATTATTCAAATATCCTTCTGGAACTTGATTTGTCTTTTTATAAGTAACATAACCAGGCCAAGCCTGTGATCCTAAATAGTTTCCCGTCTTTTCATCATAAAAAGCAATATCATTATCTTCAACGGCAATAATAACCCCATCATTCGCACAAATATCTTGACAAGATACATTCATTTTAGGAAATGTCCTGACATTTCCATTTGGTTCTTTTAAAATAAAAGTATCCGAATCTTTTCCATAAAAATTATTCGTTGTAATTGTATTCCCCGTTGTCTTATCATAACAAATAGAACTTCTATAATCATTCTCATTATATTCTTTTTTATACTTTATATCAGAATCAGATATATTAGAATCAAAAAAGTCATCAACTCGAATCGTTGTTTTTCTATGAGAATCACCACCATTTAAAATATCAACAGATTTTGTCTTTTCATTATATTGCATTCCACCTGCATGGCCTCCAACTTCTCTTTTTAAAATTCTTCTCTTCAAAACTTCACCATCTCTTGTCACAAATTCAAGCATAGATGAATGTTGAGCCTTATTGTCATTATTTGAAAATGTCACAAAATATCCATCTTTATCAGGATAATAAGTAATTGCCTGCGCAGCAGAGAACGTATCTCCACCAGTAGTAAAATTCTTAACTTCAATTACTCTTTTTACATCACTATCTTGTATCGTTCCAATTTTTGTAGTCTGATTATAAAATTGACTTTTTGAAACAATAAGTCTATTTCTTCCAGTATGAATCTCTCTATCATGATAAATTAATTGGTCCTTACCCTTTAAATAATTTTTATTTGTATATATTGAAGAGCTTTCTCCCAACCTACTAGATAAAATAGATAATATTTTTCTCTTATCAAAAGAAATTTCCGTAAGAATATGTTCAGACTCTAACGCCAAAGACATTAATTCATTTAAATTATCCCTTGCCGCATCAAGACCTTTTAATGAATGAGCAATATTTTCATCTCCACTAATGGAAATATTCCAAGTAGAATAACGATATCCAACAACAACCTTACCTATTGTTTCATTATCTTGAGTGATTTCTTGATTAGAACTTGCCCTAGCGCCATCATAACTTCTAAGCTGATTAAGTACTTTATAAATACTATCAATATCATCACAAACTTGTTCAATAGCATTAAAACACTTATTCAATGAATTCTGTAAATCCTCTACCCTTTTCTTTGAAGCAGCATCATCAACATAATACATTAAAATCCCCCTCCATTCGTCATAACTGTCTTTGATACCTTATTAGCGTGCACCTTAATATTAGAAATATCTCCTATACCATTCACAAGCGAAGTATTACTATTAACTCTACCAGAAATATTCTTCATTGAAGAAATAAGTTCCCTAGAGCCACTAGTACTCCAATTTTCCCCCAATAAATCAACTCTCTCATCAACCAAATTAAAATAATTTTTCAAACTCGTTAAATCCGTAACCAAACTATCACTTAAATCATTAACTTTCTCTATTAAAGCCTGAATTGTTTCCTCATTTATAATCATATCATCACCACCATATCATCAGATAACTAAAGTATACCAAATATTTTTATCTTTTTTAACCCTAAATAAAAAAAATCACCTTTTTTTTTGAAAATAGTGATTTAACGCATTTTTCTCAGCTATAATTTTTTTTCCCCTTTTAACAAAATGTACTCGATTCCGATAAAAAGAATAAATATTTTTAACAATCTTTACTTTAGGATAAGAAATAGTCGATAAATATCGCTCTAATAAAAATCTTTGATAAATATAGTGTCTTTTTTGATAAAATTGGTACAAATAAAAAAGTAAGACACTAACAATCATGATATTAACATAATTAAAACGATAAAAAACAAAGAAAAAGAAAATACTTACCCCTGATAGGAAAATCGTAATCGCATTAGAAAGACGATAAGGAAAGATAAAACAAAGTAACATATTTATAATCTTTCCCCCATCCAAAGGATAAATTGGCAACAAATTAAAAAGAATAATCTCTCTATGATAGAGCGTAAATAAATCCATAGCATAAGTTCTAATGAAGTATTTTTGATAAAAAAAACAAATCCCCAAATAAAAAACAAACTGCAAAATCACCCCAAATGAGGCAACAAATAATTCTAAATGAATATCCCGATTATACCCAATATCCAAAGTAGTTTTCCCACCAAAAGGATAAATTACTACCTTATCAATACGAAAATGACATAAAAGAGCCGCTAAACAATGACCAAATTCATGCACCAAAATCAAAATCGTAAAAATAATTAAATTTAAAAAATACCCAGCCAACACATAAAAAAGAGCCATGATATAATAACTAAAATGAAACGAAATTAACTTCCCACTTTTATTTGACCCTTCCAGCATCTGTTACCCCACGAATCAATAATTTTATTATTCCTCTTTACACAAATAATCTCACAACAATTCGCACATCCATGACAATTTATCCCCTTTGTTTCAAAAGAAACATTTTCAATATCAAAAGAAAATACCTCTTCCCGTCCTCCTCTCATTGCTAAAATTGCAACACCTAAAGCACCCATCAAATGAGAATTCTCATCCACTAAAATTTTTTCTCCTGTAAGTTCCTCAAAAGCATGAACAACACCAATATTTTTACTCACTCCCCCTTGGAAAACAATCGGTCCAACAATTTTCTTACCCTTACCAACATTATTCAAATAATTTACTGCGACACTCCGGCACAATCCCGCAATCAAGTCTTCCTTTAAACAACCAATTTGAGCTTTATGAACCAAATCAGATTCTGCAAAAACCGTACATCTAGCAGCAATTAAAGTAGGATTTTTACTTTTTAAGGCAATCTCACCAAAATCTTTCACATCAACCCCCAATCGCTTAGACTGTGAACTCAAAAAAGATCCCGTTCCAGCCGCACATAAGGTATTCATTGCATAATCTACCACAATTCCATTTTTTAAAAGAATAATCTTAGAATCTTGTCCGCCTATTTCAAAAATTGTCCGCACATCAGGATAAATAGACGTAGTTCCAATTGCATGTGCAGTAATCTCATTTTTAACTACACTAGCCCCTAACAAGCTACCAATTAATTTTCTAGCAGAACCCGTTGTTCCAATCGATACCACCTGATATTTCGTAAAATCCATTTTTTTCTTTAAAATACTGATAATTTTTTTTACTGCCCCAATTGGATTTCCTTCTGTATATAAATATTCACTAGCAATGATATGACAATATTTATCAATAATAACCGCTTTTGTTGAAATAGAACCAATATCAATTCCCATATAAGCTTTCTCCATCATCTTTCCTCCTCTATTAAAGATATGAAAAAACAACCAATATTTATCCCAAAAATAAAAATATTTTAAAAAACATTAATCGATTTATTTCTCCTTTTCTTGAAAAAAGAATAAAAACAACTATAATATTAACAAGAAAGAAGCGATAAAAATGAGTACAAAACAAGACATTATTAACCATAATCAAAAGTTATTTCGTTTTATTTCCCCAAATAGTAATGACACACTATCTAAAATGGACGAAAAAGAGATAAACGAATTAACCAGTTTATTAGAAGACTTTTACCTCGAATTAAGAGAAGACTTAAAAATAGATGCTACCATAACCTTTGGATTAGAACTAGAATTTGAAAAAGCAAAATATAAAAAAATTGAAAGACGACTAAAATTATTACCCACAAATAAACCATGGATAATCAAAGAAGACAATAGTCTAATTGAAGGTGGTGAAGTAAATTCCCCAATTCTAAAAGACACAAAAAAAACTTGGAAAGATTTAACAAAAGTATGTCATTTAATTGAAAAATACGCATTAATTGGCCCCAATTCTAGTACCCATGTCCATCTAGGAACCCAAATCTTTGGAAATAATCCCAATACTTGGATAAACTTTATCTATACTTGGGCTATTAACGAAAACATCATCTTTTACTTTACCAACGGTGAATACAATAGAACTAGACCAAATATCACTAAATATGCCTATCCCCTCGCCAAACGACTCTTAGAAGACTATAAAATATTAAAAGAAAAAACATCTCCCACACCAAATGATATCCTAAAATGTATCCATCACTATAAATATAATGCCATTAATTTTGGAAACATCAAATATTTTGACCATTATCAACAAAAAAATACCGTTGAATTTCGCTCTCCTAATGGAACCCTAGACCCCGTCATCTGCCAAAATAACATATACTTCTTCATCAAATTAATTGAATATGCCAAACAAAATAACATCACCAAAGATATCCCCCTAATGAAACAAGTCTCTCTTTATCACCTAGAAGACTATAACAAAATTAATCTAAAACAAGCCCTAAATTTAGCCGATGCCATCTATCAAACTAACTTAGAAAAACTATATTTTCTAAGACAATACTTAAAATCCCCCACCCCTACTTCAAATTTTCAATTAGTAAAAACATTCACAAAAAAGCCCTAGTAATCAAAATATTACTAAAGCTTTCCTTCTATTATTATCTTTTTCTTAACTTTTCACTACTATCCATAGAAGTACTTTTTTCCTCAAAATAAAGATAAGTATCCACATCATCACCACGTTCATAAAGATAATACCCATTTTTAAGAGCTAACTTTATACTAGGTTTATTATTCTTATCAATTTTTAATTTAATATTATTGACCCCGTCAATATTCTCTATCAAATAAGGAGTAATCTCCGATAAAATGGCATCCCCATAGCCCCGTCCACGTGAATCATTCTTAACCACATACCAAACTTCCAAAAAGCCATTTCTGTCTAACGACAAACTACCAACTACCCCAACATAACGATTATCTTTTTCAACAACATAAGATTTCCCTAACTCAATCTTCTCATCACTTACTGACCTTTGTTTCTGTATCCATTCCATAAAATTTCTAGAAATAAAAGCCCTTACCTTATCATCTCTATCCAAACGCATCAATAAACAACAATGCTTAATTTCATCAATTTTTTCTAAATTAATTGTCCGCAAATGAATCATTAGAATTGAATTCTCTCCATAACATACTCCTCAATTTCTTCAACAGGAAGAACAATTTGCTCCATAGTATCCCTATCTCTTAAAGTAACAGTTCCTTGATTAAATGTCTCATCATCAACCGTAATACAATAAGGAACCCCAATCGCATCACATCTTCGATATCGTTTTCCAATACTTCCCGTCTCATCATAAGTACACATAAAATACTTAGAAAGTTTTTCCTTAAGTTCCTTAGCATATTCACTATGATATTTCTTCACCAAAGGAAGAATTGCAACCTTATAAGGAGCAAGAGCCGGAATAAAGCCCATAACTTCTCTCGTTGTTCCATCTCCCAAATCTTCTTCCCGATAACTATCACAAAGAAGAGCAAGTGTAAGCCTATCACAACCAACTGATGACTCAATTACATAAGGAATATATTTCGTATTATCTAAAGGATCCAAATATTCTTGAGATACTCCAGAATATTCTTGATGTCTACGCAAATCATAATTTGTTCGGTTATGTGTTCCCCATAACTCCCCCCATCCCATTGGGAACAAATACTCAATATCACAAGCCTCTTTAGCATAATGAGCCAATTTATCATGATCATGATATCTTAACTTATCCGTATCAATTCCAAGGTCTCTACAAAAATTCATCGCATATTCCTTATAAAATTTATAAAAACCACTATCTGTTCCTTCCTTACAAAAGAACTGATGCTCCATTTGTTCAAACTCTATCGTCCGAAAAGTAAAATTACCAGGCGTAATCTCATTTCGAAAAGATTTCCCAATCTGCCCAATACCAAACGGAACTTTCGCTCTCATTGTCCTTTGAACATTCAAAAAATTAACAAACTCTCCTTGAGCAGTCTCTGGCCTTAAATAGACAAGTCCATTCTTATCTCCCCTAACTACTCCACGATAAGTTTCAAACATCAAATTAAATTCACGAATATCCGTAAAATCACTCTTTCCACACTTAGGGCACTGAATCTGATTATCCCTAATATAACGAATCATCTCCTCATCACTCATAAGATCAGGATTAACAAGATTAGTATAACCAGATATTAAATTATCTGCCCGATATCTCGATTTACAATTTTTACAATCCACTAAAGGATCAGAAAAACTAGTCGTATGTCCACTGGCTTCCCATACCTTAGGATGCATCAAAATATCTGCATCTATCTCATAACTATTTTTATTTTCTTGAATAAAACGTTTTCTCCATAAATCCTTAACATTATTTTTAAGTCGACACCCTAAAGGACCATAATCCCAAGTATTTGCAAGTCCTCCATAAATCTCACTTCCTTGATAAACAAACCCATATTGTTTACAATAATTTACTATCTTTTCCATCTCTAACTTTTCCATAAATTCCTCCCTATTATATCAAAAAAGAGATTCCAAAAAAAGTATAAGGACGAGTTTCCCCGCGGTTCCACCTTACTTATTCTTCTAGAATCTCTCTTTTCATATCGCTCCATGGACGCCACTCCACATCTACACGTCTAAATCAAATTTAATATTATTTTAAAATAAAAATACTTATCTGTCAATTCCCTCATAATACTTTTTAGAATAAAGAAATTTTATGATACAATAAATAAGAGGTCGATAATATGAATATAGAATATAAAATTATTTTTTCAAACAAAACAAATCCCCTATCAGAAAGCATTATCTATTCCCTAGAAAAATTAAGACTAGAAGCAAATAACATAGATATAAGTACTTTTCCCATCCAAGAAACTTACTACTTTTCTAATTTAAAAACCAATACCTATCTTATCTTCACCACTTATCTAGAAAATGAATTAGTCGCAGCCTGCTATATCAAAAACACTTACAATTCTCTTTACATTGACCAACTATTTGTCAAAAAAGAATATCAAAATTCTCCCTATCACTTTGGTTCTAATCTCTTAAAATATATCCTAAATCATAAACAACTAATTGAAAAATACTTAAATACCTCTTTTACCTATAGCTATCTAGAACCAAACAACAAGACCAAAAACTTCTATCATTCTCTAGGATACCAAGAAAAAGAAAACCTAATGAGAAAACATTTATAAAAATTTTTTCAAGGAAGATTTCCTCAAAAAGCTGTCCTGCTCTTTTTTTAATATTAATTTTTTTACCAAAATCTCTTGATATAATTCCTTGTGTTCTAAATAAAATAAGTCAAACAAATCATGATAATAAGAGCGACTATTCCATACACTAGCATAATCAAAAATAAGTTCCTCCATTGCCTTAACATCATTCTTTAACTGAAATTCAGAAAGTTCTGGTATATCCTTTCCATAAAGATTTGTAACTATGTTTTGTTCAGTATCCAAAGACCAATAAAACTTATTTTCACTCTGATAAATCCTCTTACCATCCTCCACAAAAAATAACGTTCGATTAAGAGGATCCATCATATAAGAAAAAGTATTTTTAGAAACCAAAGTAACCATATGATTTCCTAGAACATGTCTTAATTGCTTATCTGAAAGATAACTTTGATCCTTACTTTTCCTAAACATTTTTAAAATATCAACATCTCCTTCCAAAAAAGCAATCTCCTTATCCAAACACATAACAACGCCTCTTGATATATAGCCACTTTCTAAAAGTAAATCTCTGAGCAAAGAAGAAACATGCCGACAACACCCTCTTCCTTCAATAACATCAGCCCCCATTAAACCTAACGTAGAATAATGATTAGAATCATAAAAGGAAAAAGATTTAGGAAAAGACAAGTACCCTTTTGCTAAAAGATAAGAAAATCCCGCAAAAATCTTCATTTCATTATCCCATCCCATCTTTTGACAAAGTTTCTTTATTTCTTCTAAATAGATTTGATACAAAGAAAAAGTCTCTCTATACTCAACAGTTTCTAGATAATAAGAAAGATAATTTCGATCTAAAGAAAGTACTTGCCACATTTTTTTTAAAACTCGTAGCACTTCAACTGCAGAATATACCATCACTTCTTCTTTATGATAAGGAAATCCAAGCAACAAAGTGATAGTCTCCAAGGAAACATACTCTAGAGATCTTTCCACATCTCTTTTGGAATTTTCAATATAATAATATAATTCTTCTATTGTAAAATTTTTTTTCATCTACATTCTCCCCCTATATCAAACAATTACTCACCCTTAATCTCAAACAAAATATCTCTAAGTTCCATTGCTCTTTCAAAATCAAGTTCACTGGCTGCTTGTCTCATTTCTTTTTCCAAAGTATCAATAGTTAATGCCCGCTCCTCTTTTGACATCTTCTTTTTGCTATCATGCTGAACCTCTGCTTCATTTGAAATAACATCACGAATTTCCTTCTGAATTGTCTTTGGAACAATCCCATGCCGACGATTATACTCCTCTTGAATACTTCTTCTTCTCTTCGTCTCTACAATTGCCTCATTCATACTATCACTAACAGTATCCGCATACATAATAACCATCCCATGACTATTTCTAGCACATCTTCCAATCGTTTGAATTAAACTCCTTGTACTTCGAAGAAATCCTTGTTTATCCGCATCCATTATCGCAATCAAACTTACCTCTGGAATATCAATTCCTTCCCTAAGAAGGTTAATTCCAACCACAACATCATATTTTCCAACACGCAAATCATGAATAATTTGCATCCTCTGTAAAGTCTTAACCTCACTATGCAAATAAGCCACCTTAATATCAACATTTTTAAGATAATTACTTAACTCTTCAGCCATTCGAATCGTCAAAGTTGTAATCAAAACTCTCTCGTTAAGAGAAATACGTTTCTCAATTTCTTCAACCAAATTATCAATTTGATTTTTGGTATTTCTTACTTCAATCAAAGGATCTAAAAGCCCTGTCGGACGAATAATCTGCTCAACAACATGCCCCTTAACATGTTCCATCTCATAATCCCCAGGAGTAGCCGAAACATAAATAACCTGATTAATCTTTTTTTCAAACTCATCAAACTTTAAAGGACGATTATCTAAAGCACTAGGAAGACGAAAACCATAATCAACCAAATTCATTTTTCTAGCCCTATCTCCATTATACATCCCCCTTACCTGAGGAATCGTAACATGTGACTCATCAATAACCATCAAAAAATCCTTAGGAAAAAAATCAATTAAACAAGTAGGCGTTTCTCCTTCTTTCCTTAAAGCAATATGTCTAGAATAATTTTCTATTCCATGACAAAATCCTGTTTCTTCAAGCATTTCCATATCATAATTACATCGCTCCCGAATTCTTTGTTCCTCAATCAATTTACCATGTTCCTTAAAGTACTGACATCTCTCATCACATTCATGACGAATTCTTTCAATAGAAACTTTTAACTTTTCCTCATCCGTAACAAAGTGGGATGCTGGAAAAATAGAAATTGATTTTTTATTATTAAGTGCTTGCCCAGTTACAACATCAAAAGAAGAAATCCGATCAATTTCATCCCCAAAAAATTCTATACGAATCCCATTTTTTCTCTCATAACTAGGAATAACTTCAATAACATCTCCCTTAGAGCGAAAAGTTCCCCTTTTAAAATCCATTTCATTTCTTTCATATAACATATCAACAAGTCTTTTTAATACCTCTTCTCTCTCTATTTCATCGCCAACATTCAAAGTAAGTATTTTATTCTTGTAGTCTTCCACTTCTCCAATACCATAAATGCAGGACACTGACGCTACGACAATAATATCTCGTCTTGACAATAAACCAGAAGTTGCACTATGCCTCAACTCATCAATCTCATCATTAATCGAACTATCCTTTTCAATATAAGTATCTGTACTAGGAACGTATGCCTCTGGTTGATAATAATCGTAATATGATACAAAGTATTCTACTCTGTTCTCTGGAAACAATTCCTTCAACTCAGAATACAATTGACCAGCCAAAGTTTTGTTATGAGCAAGAACCAAAGTTGGTTTCTGAACTTCATTGATAACATTAGCAATTGTAAATGTCTTTCCAGTACCCGTTGCACCCAATAAAACCTGCTCTTTACGCCCATTTTTAATCCCACTAACTAACTCTTTTATTGCCTCAGGTTGATCTCCATTTGGCTGATATTTTGATACCAATTTAAACATGTGGCCACCTCCAAAAATCGCACTATCAGAAAGTAACTTCGTGTAAGAATTCGTGTAATTTTCCCACAATTTTAAGAGAGTTTTTTCATTGCACGAATCAAATTCTTAAACGAACCACCTTACTAACAGCAAAAAAAATAAAAATCATTATTTTACTAAACTAACAATTAACAAATAATACTTAAAAATATAGAAGAAATAATTATCATTAATTCTTCTTCCAAACAATTTCTAATTCTTGGTATTTTCTTTAAATAATTTTTTAACCTTTAAAAATGCTTGTTCCTCAGATTCTAAAACAATAGTCTTAAAATATTCTTCTTGAAGATGAGAAAAATAATAATCTCGATTAAAAAATTCTTTAGGAATAATAATATGATGCCTTTCCTCAAATTCATTAACTTCTTGATAAGGAACTACTACCGAATTTCTATACCTCTCCTCTAAATTATAATAAACAAAATAATCAGCTGTAACATCACCTCTTCCCACTAAATAATCACTAACCCCATGAGTAATATCAGTCTCATAATTATACTTATAGGCCCCAATATAAACATAAATATCATTCGTGGGTGTAATTTTCGAAAAATTGATAGCCCTTCTTATAAAAAAATCATCATCCTTATTTTCAATATCCGCTATTCCTTCATCCCTAATTTCTTGATATTCTCCTACCAATTCTAAATATCTCTGAACTTCTGGTGATTTTTCTAACTCTAACAAATCCATCTTCACCTTCATTATTTTTTCCTTTTGCCCCTTCAAATCATAATACCTTTTCCTTAATAAATTCATTTCCTCTGGTTTCATAAATTCCTCCTCAAATAAAAATTCACTTTTTTAAATATTCATTAAAATTATATATCCTAGCCTTTACTACCGGTCTTTTTTCTCGCCTAATCGTCAAATATTTATCCACATTTTCCTGAGGAATCACAATTGAAGTTCCATTTTGATAAGCATCCTTCCATACATCATGTTCAATTATTCCCTTCAACAGTATTTCAGAAGAATAATTTCCAACATCACTAATCACTTCATCAATAACATCTTTATCCTCATCAGCAATTGGAAAATATGCCCTCTTAAAAACACCAGCAGCCGGTATTAAAGAAGAACCATACTTCTTATACTGATCAAAAACAGAAGGAATTACTACCCCAAAATCAACTGCAATAATATCCTCATTAAAACATAATTTCTTTTTCTCAACTAAAAACTTTATTTGAATAAAATAAAGTAGTTTTTGCAATTTCAAATTACTAATATAATAACCATTTCCATTACAATAAGCAACAACGTAGCGAGCAATTTTATCTACACTATACATTTTTTTCATCCCCATCTAGTAAGTTTCCATAAATTTCTATTTATCAATAACTGCTTTTTCATCTATCTTATCAATTAATAATAATTTTGTCCATAAGATAATTAAAAATAAACGAAATATCATCTAAAAAACATTCACAACAAATTCCATAAACTAGGTATTAATAATACATTTTTAATTCAAAAATACATAAACTATAATGAAATTAATAATAAAGGGGTGGATAAAATGAATAATCAAGAATGTAAAAATACCTGCGATAACTGCATCGCTGACATCCTAAAGGTTATCTTAATCCTTCAACAAAGTGCTACCCAATCAGATACCTGCCTAGAAACCTGCGACCGTGGATTTTTAGGCCAACAATGCTGCCCATCATGTTATAATACAAGACCAATCGTTCTCTATACCTGTGGTTCTAATGGAATTCCACTAAGCTTACCAATCTCAAAATCACCAACAGAAGAAACAACATCTTCAATCTGCAGAGTAGAAAAATTAGATGAATGTTGTGCAACTTGTCGAGTATTAGTCGCAAATTCCAATAATACTTACACCAGTACAAACTCATTCTTTACAATTAACTTAAATTGTGTTTGTTGCATTCGTTGCCTAGATGATACTTTCATTGAAGGAGTATAAAAAAAGTCAGTCCAAACACTACACGTTTCCTGACTTCTTTTTTTTTGCCTTTTTTCTCTCTTGACTTTCTTTTTTACTAACACTTTCAATACATACCCTTTGAGCAATACCAAGGGAAGAAAACAAACTAACCACGTAACTCCCACCATAACTTAAAAAAGGTAGCGGCACCCCAGTCAAAGGACCAAGACCAGTAACTCCAATCAAATTAATCGAAATATGCAAAAATAAATATACACAAACCCCATAAGCTAGAATTGAACCTTGTAAATTAACAGCCCTCCTTGCAATTCGATACAAACGATAAATCACAAAAAGATACATAAAAACAATAATAACCCCAACCGTTGCTCCCCATTCCTCTACAATAATAGGAAAAATAAAATCAGTGTAAGATTCCGGTAAATATAAGTATTTTTGAGTACTCTTCCCAATTCCTTGTCCTGTCACTCCCCCATTTTTAAAAGCAATAAAACTATTACATAACTGATATCCTGACTCATCCTTATACCTTAAACAAGGATCTTTAAAATTAAAACGTTCCAACTGATAACTTTTTAAAAAATACTTTGAAGAAATCGCTAGCACACCACCACCTACAATAACAGCAATAATTAAGAAAAAAGAAATCTTCCTCGACAATTTTTTAGGAATCGGAAGTGACATAAAAATAAAAAAAGTAATCCCCGCAATAATCAAAGCAGTCCCCAAATCTGGTTGAGTCGCAACCAGTAAAAAAATAACAACGACAAGAATAATTGGTCGAATGATGACAAAAAGATTATCCATACCATCCTTATGCTTTTCATAATAAGCTGCTAAAAATAAAATAATAATCACCTTAGCAAACTCACTAGGCTGAATAGATATCCCACCTACCTTAAACCAACTTTGAGCACTATTCGCAACATGACCATAAATATTTAAGGCAATTAAAACACCAATAATTCCAAACATCAAAACATAAGTTATTCCTCGGTAAAACTTTGTTGGAATATGAATAAGAAAAAGAAATAACAAAAAGCCAATTCCAATAAAAATAGCTTGTCTACAAAAATAATGATAAGGTCCATAACCGTAGCGCATATAACTTTCCATACTAGAGGCACTAAGAACCATTACTAGTCCAAAGATAAAAAAAGAAATAATCATAAAAAGTAATGGTTTATCTAATTTAGAAAATACTTTTTTCATATCCACACATCCTCTTATCATTATCATAACATAAAATAAGTACTTTACTAGAAAAAAATATCTTCACTTGACAATTGCTTTACAAATACTTGAAAAAAGAAAAATACTTAAAAATAAATCTATCTATATCTTATAAATAAATCTAAATTAAGTATTTTCCTCATCAACTACTACTGTAAAATCCTTCTATTCTATAATTTCATTATCTAAAAATTTAATATCTAAAAACTTTCGACTCGCTAAAAAGTCACACATATGAACAAATCTTTGTTCCGCCGTTCTAGGTTTAGGTAATACCTCTTTTTTATGATAATTATCATAAGTCCATTCGCCCATATGAGACTCTATCATCGAACATACTTTACGTAAATCATCTACCTCCATTGATACTTTATCCTTATTTTCCATAATTAACTTAGAAGCAAGCAACGGATGATCAAATTTAGTATACTGACTATGTTCCATTCCACTTTTCACACCATCATGTAAAGCTAGTGCAATAATAATTAAATCTTTATCATGCAAACTAAATTTAGAACCAACTGTATTATTATTAAGAAGTTCATTAGCAATTCGAACCGCAGCCTTCGTATGACGAACAAGCCCACCATCCCCTAAAGAAAATGCAGGATGATATTTTCCCGTAGAACTAGCAGGAATCTCAAAAAAATAATCAGGAAGTAATCCAATTAACACTTTCAAATCTTCTCTCAAAGTACTATCTTTAACATAATTTATCTCTGTTTTAAAAACGGCTATCTTATCTGTTTTTTTCATTATCTAACATCTCCTACTTCTATTTCATTATATTTACATCAACTTTTTGATAAGGAATTTCTATTCCTTCCTGATCAAACCGAAGCTTAATTAACTTAAGAACTTGCCTTTTTATCCCAACATGTTGCATTGCGGCACAATCTATCATAACAGCATAATTAACACTACTATCTGCAAATTCATCAACACCCAAAAGTTCCATCGTATAAACATGCTTCATCTTTACCACTTCTTTTTTAATTTCTTCTAAAACACTTTCTAAATGTTCTATCTTAGTATCATAAGAAACAGGAATCATTAATACTAACTTCGTATGATTTAAATTAAAATTAACGACCTTATTAAAAGAAGAATTGGATAAAATCATTACTTCTCCCGTATAAGCCTTAACCTTTGTTGTCTTTAAACCAAGGGAAATCACCTCTCCCTTAAATCCATTAATTTCAACCCAGTCCCCAACAGCATAGGCATTATCAAAAATAATAAAAATTCCCGCTAAAAAATCTTTAACAATATCTTGAAAAGCAAGACCAACAACAACACCAGCAACCCCCAAAGAAGCAATAATACTAGTGGTATTAATTCCATATAAATTAAGAATCAAAATAATCACAATAATGGCAATAACATACTTAATAATATTCTTAATTAAATTAACAACCGTAACCTTTCTCTTATCAATTCCACTTCCTTTTCCAACATGCTTAATATTAATCCGACTAAGATCGGTAATAACTTTAGCAATAAGCATATAAATCAAAACACCAACACCAATATAAATAATTGGCATAAAAAATTTCTCACTTTGAATAAATTTACTCATAAATCCTCCTTTAAATCAATTCCTTAAAATTTTATCTAAATTAAGTATTATGCCTCAATAAAAAATACCTCATACCACTTCAAGAAACTATATATTGCCCACACCTTACGATAATTATCTTTCTTTCCACTCTTATGCTCATCAAGTAATTTCATAATATAATCTTGATTAAATAACTCACTTGCAATATCTAGAGAAAACGCTCTTTTTATCTCATTATAAAAATCATCTTCCCGAATCCATTCCCGAATAGGTACGGGAAAACCTAACTTCTTTTTATTATAACTCTCATTAGGAATATCTCTTTTAGCAGCATCCCTTAAACTAGCCTTTGTCCTCTTATCCCTAATTTTATAACTAGGAAGAAGAGAAGAGGCTACCTTAAACACTTCTACATCTGTAAAAGGAACCCTAGACTCAATCGAAAAAGCCATCGTCATCTTATCTACAATCAACAAAATATTATCGCTAAGCCAGTAACGAATATCAATTGCTAACTTTTTATTTAAGTCACTCTCATTCTTATACTCTAAATAAGTATCCCGAACAATCTCTTTATTTGGTAAATAATCCCGAAACTTTAAAACATCCTGAAGCTCATCATCATAAAAGTTCCGATTAATACTAACATAACTCTCCTCCAAAGACTTACCCCGTCTAATTAAATATCTTGTATAACGATTCTTGGGAAGTATTTTACAAATTCCTGCTACTATTCTTCGAAGAAATAAAGGAGCCTTTGTATAAGGATGATCATCATAACTATTATATCCCCCGAAGAATTCATCTGCCCCTTCCCCAGATAGAACAACCCGAACATCTTGACTAGCCAATTTAGATAAAAAATATACCGCAATACTACAAGCATCCGTCGTAGGCTCGTCCATATGATAATAAACATCATCTAAAGCCTGCATATACTCTTCCTTACTAATTTTACTAGAAATATTCGTAATTCCAAGACGATCCGTCAAATCCTTAGCATAATCAATTTCACTATATCGTCGATTTTCATAGCCAACCGTATAAGTCTTATCCGGCCTTGCCATACTAACCAAATAAGAAGAATCTATCCCACTGGATAAAAAGGAACCTACTTCAACATCACTAATCAAATGATGCTCTACACTATCATGCATAACCTGACTAATCTCATTAACCATCTCTTCATAAGACTTATCTGTTTTAGAAAATGATAACGTAAAATACTGAACAATTTTCTTTTCCATCGTTTTTGTTGAAAAAATCATATAATGACCAGGCTCTAACTTATAGACGTCTTTAAAGAAAGTCTCCTTTCCTGGCGTAAAGCTAAACGTCAAATAAGCACCTAACATCTCTTTATTCAATTCCTTACGAAAGAAAGGAATCTCTAAAAAACTTTTAATCTCTGATGAAAACAAAAAGCCATCATCATTTTGATAATAATAAAGAGGTTTAATCCCAAAATGATCTCTTGCAATAAACAACTCATCTTTATTTTTATCATAAATACAAAAAGCAAACATTCCTCTTAATTTATTTAATAAATCATATCCCCATTCTTCATAGCCATGGACAAGCACTTCTGTATCACTATTGGTCTTAAATTCATGATTCCCTAACTTTTCTTTTAACTCTTGATAATTATAAATTTCTCCATTAAACATAACCAAAATACTCTTATCCTCGTTATAAATTGGTTGATTTCCTCCACCAATATCAATAATAGAAAGTCTCCTTTGTCCTAAAGCAACATTTCCAGAGACAAACTTTCCTTCAGCATTAGGGCCTCGATGAATAATTCTATCATTCATTTTCTTAATTAATTTCTCTTTATCAGAAATCTTACTAACAATACCATTTATTCCACACATATCTCTACCTTACTTTCTACCACCATCAACCACAATAACAGCCCCATTAATATAACTAGCCTTCTTACTAGATAAGAAATAAATCACTTCCGCAATCTCAACAGGATGAGCAAATCGATTCAATACAATTTTTTTCTCCTCATCCTGAATATACTCTTTATCCAATAAAGCATTCATTGGTGTATCAACCCAACCAGGAGCAACAGCATTAACACGAATATCAGGACCTAAAGCAACAGCTAAATCTTTCGTTAAAATATGAAGTCCTGCCTTAGAAGCATCATAATCCATACTATAACTATAGTTAGAATCAATGCCATTCGTACTTCCTACATTAACAATCGTACCCCCTCGAACTAAATCTATTAAACATTTAACAATTCGAAAAGGCCCAATTAAATTAGTATTAAGAACTTCCATAAAATCTTTCTCTGTTTTATCACAAAATAAACTATCCCGAGCAATCCCCGCATTATTTACAATCACATCAATTTTATCATATTCCTTCGTAATCTCAGCTTTTAATCTTTTAATATCCTCATCTTGGCAAACATCCACCTGATAAGCAAAAATATGAACCCCATACTTTTCTTGCAACTTTTGAGAAAGATGAAGAGCCCGATTAGTATTTTTCAAATAAGTAAAAATTACATCATATCCCCTCTTCGCATACAACCGAACGCACGCTTCACCTATTCCCGAACTTCCACCAGTAATCAAAACAACCTTATTCATTTTCATCAACCTTTTTAATTTTATCAGTAGAAATAGCCTGGATTTCTTCCACTTTACCAATATTTTGATACAAATAACTAACCTTACATTCCGTATAAGAAAGAGAAAGTTCCTTTAAAAGAGGCGCATAATCAACTTCTACTTTAATCTGCCCATTTTCTTCACTCACTTGAAAAGTAATTTCATCATCGCCCTGATAAGTCTTAATCATATCTCTTACCTTCAAATGATATTCATATTCCTTCTTTCCACTAGAATAATTCGTCACATGGTCTAAACTAGCATTCTCTAAAAAATTCTTCATTCCCTCTTTCGTAACATACTCTGCCTTAATGATAGAATAAACATCTTCTTCCAAAACTTCCTGATAAGTATTTTCATCAACAACAAAATAATACTGATCTGCCTCTTTCCGATAATGCAAAGTATTTCCCTGATAACTTCGATCAATCGTTAATCGATTCAAATTAGAAATACCAAAATAACGTACCTCATCACTAACGATATTTTCTCCATCTTTTTTTTTCGTTGCAATATTAACTTCATACTCATAATTATTGCCAATCTTATCCAACCATTCTCCTAACTTTGCATTTTCTTTTTCCGTATCCCGAATTGGCGTAACCGCATTGGTAAGAGGCTTAGAAGGACTACTTAACTCCGCAATATTTAAATAAATAATTAAAACAAGAAGAAATATTCCCCAACCAATTAGCTGTATTTTTGCCTTATATTTAGAATCTGTCTTATATTTTTCTAAAAAAGATAACTCAGTATTTTCCTTTTTTTCCTCACTAACTACCTTCTCTTTATTCTTTTTCACAATTTAACACCTTACCTAACAATTCATTATGATTAACACCATTTAAAAAATTCTTTACCAAACACCGCTTTTTTCCTTCTAATCCAACATCCAAAAACTTGATTGCCCCATCACCACACAAAACCGTAAAAGAATCACTAGATACCGAAACAATCTCTCCAGGCACTCCTTTATACTCATGCCTATCTATCTTAGCTTGATATACCTTCATTCTCTTAGAATGAAGAAAACAATAAGCACCAGGAACAGGACTAAGACCACGAATCAAATTATATACTTCCAAGTTACTTTTATTGAAATCTATTTTTTCATCTTCCTTACTTACATTAAGGGCAAAAGTAACTTTTTCCTCATCTTGCTTCGTATAAACAGCTGTACCATCTACAATCGTAGGAATCGTCTCTAATAATAAATCTCTCCCCAAATAAGATAACCTCTCATATAAAGATTCTAGATTTTCATCATCTTCTATCGAAGTACTCCTCATACGAATAATATCGCCAGCATCCATTTTTAAACTAGTCTTCATAATCGTAACACCAGTAACCTTATCCCCATGAATAAGAGCCCAATGGATAGGTGCTCCTCCTCGGTAACTAGGAAGAAGTGAACCATGAACATTAATACATCCATACTTAGGATAATCAATGATTTCTTTAGGAATAAATTGCCCATAAGCACAAGTCACAATCATATCTGGTTTCATCGCTAAAATACGCGCATAATCTTCACGGATATTTTCCGGTTGAAACACAGGAATTCCATTTTCCAAAGCAATAACCTTCGTATCAGGCATAATAACCTCACCATGGCGATTTTTCTTTCTATCCGGCTGACACACCACCATTACTACCTCATAATTTTGAATTAATCCTTCTAAAACAGGAACAGCAAACGAAGGAGTCCCCATAAAAACAATCCTTAACTTCTTCTTAGAAAAGTCAAAAGATACCGTATAATCCCAAATCTCTAAAGTATCTTGAAACTTCTCATCACTCTTTCGATAACTCGCCATCTTATCACCTAACTTTCAAGTAAAATTATACCAAAAAAAAAAGAAAAATAATAGCATTTTTCTTAATTACTACGAATTCTAGCAATATAACGATTTACATTACCAGCCCATGCAGGGTTCTCCGCATATTTAGGATTCATGGTCTCGGCTGTCGTTAAACCATACGCTACATAATTTCTACTAATATTATCAATAAAAGCACGAATACCATCATCTAGCGTATTAAAGTAGCCATAACTTCCACATCCAGAGCCTTTCATTCCTCCTACATTATTACAAGACTTAACTAAATTACTGCAATTCCAATTACAACCAGTCTCCTCTAAAGAAATTGCCGCTGCTAAATAAGGATCAACACCTTTTTCTAAAGAATAAGATGCATACAAGTAACCTTTACCAGATAACTCATTTTTAAATGAACGTTCGATTTTGCTTGCTAACTCGTCCATTGTAAGTCCCTCATACACAACAGCAGGTTCATTTACAACCTCTGCCTTAGCCTCTTCTGTCTGCACTTCATTAACAGTATTTGTTAGTGTACTAGTATTATTATCTTCTGTCTTTTCTTCTGATGTTTTTACCTCTTCTTCACTCACTTGATTATTTGTATCTACCTCAATAACTTTTAAATCATTATCAATCTTTCCATCTGCCTTACTATCCGCTAAAGTAACCATTCTTGTAAACATATTATGTTGCTTATCGCGTCCATCAAATAATAAAGTGACTAAGAACAAAAGTAAAGTACTTAATAATACTACTAATACTTTCTTTTTAAACATATTTTATACCTCCATTTTTTTGGCAAGCGAGATATATCATAACATAATTATTATTAAATGTCAAATTTGCACAAACAATTGTTTGTGTAGAAAGTACAAAATACTTCATCTTATTTTCCTTACAATAATATAAATCTATCTAATTTTTATTTACAAAACAATATTTACCCCTTAAAATAATCTATGGTGATGAAAATGTTTAAATACTCATTAGATAATAAAAGATATCATACTCTAAATTATCACAACCAAGAAAAATATCATTCTAAAGTCATAAAAATAAGCCTAAATGCAGGATTTACCTGCCCAAATATTGATGGAAAAGTAGGATACGGAGGCTGTATCTACTGTTCAAAATCTGGAAGTGGAGATTTCGGAGGAGATATCAAAAAAGACTTAAGTACTCAATTTGATGAAGTAAAAGAAAAACTCTCAAAAAAATGGCCAGAAGGAAAATATATCCCTTATTTTCAAGCCCATACCAACACTTACGCCCCTCTTAATATCTTAAAAGAAAAATATGAAAGTGTTCTAAATAAAGAAAACGTAGTAGGAATTGCAATTGCAACAAGACCAGATGCCATCGAAGAAGATGTCCTAAATTACCTAGAAGAACTCAATAAAAAAACAAACGTAACCATCGAACTAGGTCTCCAAACCATCCATGAAAAAACAGCAAAATTAATTAATAGATGTCATAGCCTATCACAATTTGAAAAAATGGTAAAAGAATTAAAAAAACGAAATATAGAAGTTGTTGTTCATATCATTAATGGTCTACCTTACGAAACAAAAGAAATGATGGTAGATACCGTAAAATACTTAAATAATCTAAATATCGACGGAATAAAAATTCATATGCTAAATATTGTAAAAGATACTGCTTTAGCAACTTTATATCAGGAGAAGAAATTTAAAGTACTCTCTAAAGAAGAATACATTGATATTGTAATTACCCAATTAGAGTATTTACGTCCAGAAATCGTTATTCACCGGATTACTTCTGACCCTGACCCTAAAAACTTAATCGAACCAACTTGGCTTGTAAAAAAATTCTGTGTCTTAAATGATATCGATAAAGAAATGAAAAAAAGAAATACTTATCAAGGAAAAAAATTAGAGATCAATCTCTAATTTTTTTAATCAAATGTTGCACTAATTTCATTTCCTTCTGCAGTAATAAAAGTAACACTTCCCTGATAAGCCAGTTGCATTCCTTGCAAATAATCTTGAGCCTCACCATTATCATATACCCAAACCATAATGTAAAATTCTCTTGTTCTTCCAGCATCTCCACCAATTTTTTCATTAGATACAATTAAAGAGTTATAATCTTCTGTCCTTTTCGGAGAAGTATTACTATCAGTAACTCGTACACCAGTTTTAATAAAATTACTTTCATCAAAATCATCTTTTTTAAAATCATCTGCAGTAAATTTAGTATAATAATTTTCTTTATCATCTGTATAAACATTAGCAATTCTTGTTTCTAACCGCTCATCCTTTGGTGTCATAAAGACATATCCATCTAAGAACATAACTGTATCACTATCCGAATGAACTGTAATTTTATATAACTGACAACCAGCCCTTCCTAAATCATCATAACATTTATCACTAGCAGCATTAGGTGCTTGATTGTTTTTCATAGGAACCAACCCATAAGCCATATCAATAGTGGTAATACGATTAACATTAAGTCCAAAACTAACCGTAGCGGCATCTCCTTTTACTGTCCGATTATCATTAGCACTAGCAGTAAAATAAGCATATGTAGCCCCAATTACCAACAAAGCAAAAGTAACACACCCAATTACAAAAAAAAACATTTTTCTATCTAATTTTTTCAAGAAAACCACCTTTCTTACTCTCTATAAATATTTTACCAAATTAACAAAAAAAAAGCAATCAAAACGATTGCCTTTAGAAAATTTAACCATTAGCTGTAGTAGCATCAGATGTAACCCTAGTGTATCCAGAGAATGTAGCAGAAACCTCGCTACCTTGTGCAGATACGAATGCAACAGTACCACTAAAGAAATTTTCAGCACTTGGATTTTTTGTATCTGGAGCACTAGCATTCTCAGCAGCTTCAGCAGTTTGGTTCTTACCATTTTCACTTAACCATACTACAAAATAATAAACTGAAGTACCACCTGCAGAAATACTATTATTATAAATTAAAGCAGAAGTAACATCAGCAGTTCTATCAAATTTTTCATTACCTTCTGTACCCCATGCATGATCACTTACACGGATATAATTTTTACCAATAACTTGATAAGGACTTCCAGCAATAGTTGTTGTAGTTGCAACACCAGTAGACGCATTATTATCAAAAGTAGTTCTTATATCTTTCTTAGACATAGCATCTTGTTTGCCAAGCTCAGTACTATCAGTAGTAGATGAATTACCAATAACATCAAGAGTAACTTTCTCATCAGCAGAACCCAACACTTGCGCACCACCAGTAGAATACTTGCCCCCCTCAGCCTTTGGAAATACTTGTGCCCATCTCATTGTTGTCGCAGTATTTTTTGCATAGATATAATCAGTTGAAGTACCAGAACCACCTTTTAAAGCAACATAACCATCAACAAATTGTCCAGCTGACGAATTATTTGTTATTGTAACTTTGTAAATTTGACAAACAGCGTTTCCGTTATCATCAACACATACCTCATTTTTACTAACAGCGGACTCAACCATCCCATTTGACATTGGAATTAATCCACCTTTTGTTGCATCAACATCAGTAACTTTCTCAACCGCTAAATTCAATTTTACAGTTGCCATGTTACCAGTAATTGTATTATTATCTTGAGCTGTTGCAGTAAAATATGCAAATGTTGCCCCAATAATAGCTACAACTAATGTTGCAACACCAATGACACCGTAAAATATTCCCCTTCCATTATTTTTTTGTTCCATTATTTAATTCCTCCTTACTATAAACAAAGTATAACAAAAAGCAAAGTAAATTGCAAGATTTTTTAAATAAGTATTTCAAAATATATTCTCTAGTTTATGCAAAAAGAGGAATATAATTATAAACCTCTTTCTCATTTACAACTATATCATCACTATTGAGTAACAGCATCTGATTGAACTTTTGCTAGGCCAGAGAATGTAGCAGAAACCTCACTACCTTGTGCAGATACGAATGCAACTTGTCCACTAAAGAAAGAAGCAGCATCATGATTTGCAATTGTTCCACCTTTTTCAGTAGAACCAGCAGTTTGGTCTTTACCAGTTTCACTTAACCATACTACAAAATAATATTTTACTACACCTTTTGGAGCAATACTATGGTTAAATATTAAAGCCGAAGTAATATCTCTATTTCTATCGTAACTTTCAACAGCACCTTCTGTAGTAGACCAAGCATGATTACTTACACGAATGTAATTTTTACCAATGATATCATAAGTATTTCCAGCAATTGTTGCTGTTCCCTTAGCAGTTGTATCAGTAGCATCATCAAATGTTGTTTTAATATCACTAGTTGCATGTACTGAACTTAAACCACCTAACGCAGTAGTAAAACTAACCTTCTCAGAATCAGCAGTACCTAATACTTGAGTACCAGTAGTAGAATATACTTCACCACTTGGAAATACTTGTGCCCATCTCATAGAAGTTCCTCTACCAGATTTATCAGCAGCACCTTCAGCATTAAATTTAGCGCCATCTACATACGCAGTAAAATCAGTAGGCGTTCCAGAACCACCTTTTAAAGCAACATAACCATCAACAAACTGTCCGGCTGATGAATCATTTGTTAAGGTAATTTCATAAATTTGACAAACAGCGTTTCCGTTATCATCAACACAAACTCGATCAGCCTTTGCAGTCGTAGGATTAACTGCTTTCTCTATCATTCCATTTGTCATTGGAATCATTCCACCAGCATTATCAGCAGTCGTAACTTTTTTAACTGACAAATTTAATCTTACTGTAGCCATGTTACCAGTAATTGTATTATTATTTTGAGCTGTTGCAGTAAAGTATGCAAATGTTGCTCCAATGATTGCTACAACTAATGTGGCAACACCAATGACACCATAAAATATTCCCCTTCCTGTATTTTTTTGTTCTTTCATCTTTTATCTTTCCTCCTTACTATAATGAGTATAACAAAAATAAAATAAAAATACAAGACATTTTATCACTTTTTTTCACATAAAAATTAACAAAGAATTAATTTATCAAAAAGAAAAAGAAGATAAAGATTATCTTCCATAAACATTATATAAAAACTTACCTAATTCAATACTAGCAATAGTTACCCCAACTAAAATAACTAATAAAATTAATAAGTTAGCAATTCCCCTACTACCTTTATGTTCTGCTTGAACTTCTTCGATACTCTTAGCTTCATTTACAAGAGATTGCATATTCTCTTGAACTTGCGTAGTATCCCCTGGAATTGGTCGAAACGCCGTTGTCCCCTCTAAATCAACGCTATTTACTGGCTTTGGAGTCTCAGTAGTAGGTGGTGTATTTAAAGAAGCGTTATTCACTGAACTACTACTTACTGATGGCTCCCCAAAAATAGAGTTAGAACTTGCTTGTTGTTCTACTTGTCCATTACTTGTTGGTACCGCCTCATTCACTGGAGTCTTTGCAACAGGAGATGCAAAAATATCATTACTTACAGTTTGTGGTTTTACTTCCTCTGTAACGGGAGGAACAGGGTTAGGGGCAACGGGAGGAATAGGAGTACTAGGTGCAACATTATCAAAAATACTACTTCCCGTTGTTGGAGCAACAGGTGGAGTTGTGTTCTCTACTACCTTTTCTTGAACAGGAGCAGGACCAAAAGGATTCATTCCCATAAATGGATTAACCTCTTCCTTTTTTTCCTCAATAATTTTTAATCCTTCTACAAAATTAGGCATTTGTCCCTTTAACCAAGTAACAAAATCAGTATCTTCTGTAGTCTTTTCTAAAATAATAATTTTTTGATCAATCTTACTCGCGTCCATTCCACTTTCTGTTATTTTCTTATAAATTTCACTCGTAACCGCACCAATCTTTTTTACCTCATCAAATAGCTTTTGTTTATCATTAGACCGAACAACATTAACATAATCATCCTCATTAAGCATTGGATACACTAAAATAAAATTTGAATAAGTACTTTTAACCATCTTATAAGTACTATTTACCTCATTTAACAAATCTTCCTTCGTTTTACTCCCCGTTTGTAAAGCATCAAAATTACTCTTTTGATGAAAATCAATTAAAACATTAATCATCCCCATTACACTCTTAGGCATGACCACTGCATATTCCCCACTAGACAAACTATTTACTGTATAAAGCGTAAAATTTTCATTCTCCAAAAAAGCATTGGCTCCCTCTAATGTCATATCAACACCTCTTTCTATAATATAAACCAATTATAATATAGAAGAATTTATTTTTCAAGTAGCTACTTGAAAAATTTTTTATTTTATAGTATAATCTTAAATATTGGTGAGAAAAACTTTTATTAAATTTTATATTATTTTATTTTGTGAACGGTTTTAAATATTTTAGAAAGGATGTAAAATGAAAGAAGAAAATACAACCAAAGTATTCGCACTAGGTGGACTAGGCGAAGTGGGAAAAAATATGTACTGTGTACAAAATAAAGACGAAATTGTTATTATTGATTCTGGAGTAATGTTTCCAGAAGATGATTTACTAGGAATTGACTATGTCATTCCTGATTATACTTATTTAAAAGTAAACGAAGATAAAATTAAAGCACTATTAATTACACACGGACACGAAGATCACATCGGGAGCATTCCTTTTTTATTACAAAGTGTAAATATTCCAAAAATTTATGCCCCAGCTCAAGCAAAAGCTTTAATTGATAAAAAATTAGAAGAAAAAAATATCAAATATAAAAATTTAATTATTTATAACGAAAATACAAAAATCAAAACCAAATATTTTAATATAGAATTTTTTAGAACAACTCACTCAATACCAGATTCTCATGGAATCGCCATAAAAACCCCAAACGGAACAATCGTGATGACAGGAGATTTTAAAATTGATTTAACACCAATTGGCCCAATGTCTAATATTCATAAAATGGCTAGAATTGGAGAAGAAGGAGTTCGTCTTCTAATGAGTGACTCAACCAACGCTACCATTCCAGGAACTTCCTTAAGTGAATCGGTTGTCGATGAAAATTTAAGTGAAATATTTGCAAATGAAAAACAAAATCGTATCATACTAGCAACATTTGCTTCAAATATTTACAGACTAAAGCATATCATTGAAATATGCCGCAAAAACAAAAGAAAAGTTGCCCTATTTGGAAGAAGTATGGATACCTCTATTGATATTGCCATCAAATGTGGCTATATCAAAGATAAAAAAATCATTGTGACTCCAGAAGAAGCCAATCGCCTAAAACCATCCCAAGTATGCCTTCTTTGCACTGGAAGCCAAGGAGAACCATTAGCAGCATTATCTAGAATCGCCAATGGAAGTCACAAGCAAATCAAATTGACACCAAATGACATTGTTATTTTCTCCTCCTCCCCAATTCCGGGAAACGCTGCTAGTGTTGCTAAAACAATCAATAAACTTTACCTAAAAGGAGTAAAAGTATATACCAATGGCACAACCGAAATTCACTCCTCAGGACATGGCTGTCAAAATGAATTAAAACTTATGATTCGTCTATTCAAACCAGAATATTTTGCCCCATATCATGGGGAATACAGAATGTTAAAAACCCATTGTGATTTAGCCGTATCTTGTGATATACCAAAAGAAAACACCTTTATCTTACAAAATGGTGACGTCTTAAATTTAACCAAAGATAAAGTTTTCAAAGAAGGACATGTCCCTGCTGATGATATTTATGTTGATGGCTCTAGAATCGGAGACGTTGGAAATATGGTAATCAAAGACCGTAAACTAATGTCCTCAAATGGAATTTTAGTCATTATCGCTAATATTGACCTACAAGCAAAAAAATTATTAGCAAAACCAATGATTACAACAAGAGGTTATATATTAGTTAATGAAAATGAAATTTTAATTAAACAAATAGAAAAAAATGCAGGTAACATTATCGAAAATGCACTAAAATCAAAAAATACAAACTATACAGACATTAAATCAGAACTTATTAATGGTCTAATGCCTTTCCTAGCAGATAAAACAGGCAGAGTCCCAATCATTTTACCAATTATTATGAATATTAACGAAAAAGAAGAAACTAACCCAAAAAATTAGTTTCTTCTTTATTTATGTACCTCTTGATAATAATGAACCTCACTCAAATGTTCTATCACATTCAAAAGTTCCTCATCATCAAATTCTTCCAAAACTTTCTCTAACAAAACAATCAAATCACTTACCTTAGTCAAACAATCATAATTAACAAAATAACGATCAATAACCATCTTATCATAAGAAGAAATCAAAAGACCATGACCATTATCATAAGATAAATACTTACGATAATCCTCATCCATTAAAATAACCCCTTAGTATAAAAACTATAACTAATTGTCTCATTATAATAACTCCTATCTAAAACAGCAATCTTAAAATCAAACGTCCTCTTTCCTGAAATTGCATAAAGTCCCAAATTATAATAGCGGTACTCACTATCCTCAGTATATTCCATATCACTCAAACGAAAAATCTTATCATCCAAATAAATCACATACTCATCATCAAATTTACTAATCTTTAACATAAGATAAATCGAAATATCTTCCTTATCCTCACTACTAACAATAACTTTCTTTACACTTCCTAAATTATTAATATCAACATTAGCATGATTTCCAACATACATCTTATCCTTCTTCTCTTGGTAATTACTACTAGCCCTAACACATAAAGGCACCGCAATAATAAGTAATATGACCAAAGAAAAAATTTCTACAACAATCCCCTTTAATTCTCTATCCATAACCATTTCCCCCTTAATTGACTTCATATTTTACTACAAATTAACAAAGATGTCAAGCAAGATATTTTTCTTTATTACCTCCCTAAAAAAAATATTTATTTTTACTTAACCCGAAGTCTTTGACCTATATAAATTAAATTTGCATCCTGAATAGAATTAAGCTTCATTAATTCCTCTATATCAACACGATATAACTTAGCAATCTTTGTTAAATTATCACCTCTTTTTACAACATAATATTCTCTTTTCACTACATCATTACGAATTGGTATACGAATAATCTCTCCAGCATAAATCTTATTCACATCTCTTATTCCATTATAAATAGCAAGTTCTTGATAAGTACTTTGATATTTTAAAGCAATACTAGATAAAGTATCTCCTTTTTTAACAACATAAGAAATCTCTTTCCCCTGTTTTTTCTCTAATCGCTCATTTACTTTCTTTTGAACCAAATCATATGAATATCCTGCTTCAATTAACTTTTGCTTTCTTAAATCACCATTTCCCCAACGACCAGCAATAACTTCCAAAACAATCTCATCCACATCTTTTTTTAAAAAGAAATCGCCATACATCTCATTCAAATCAACTGTATTACTAGAAATTCCCTCTACTACACCTTTATCCGTATATTGCCACAAATCACAAGTCAAACTAGGCCTATCTATACCATAATGCGCAAGCCATATCTTATATCCCTTTTCTCTTAATAAATCATAATCTAAATAATGACTAAACCAATTCTTATTAGCATAAACCCCAACTTGATATCCCAAAGATCTAAAATAATCACAATAACGTACTGCATAACGGGTTAGTTTTTCCCGCCCAAGACTTCTAATACTATCTACTTCCATATCATAAAAAATACAAAATGGACTAGTACCTTGAATTAATCTTTCTGTATGAGCAATTTCACTTTGAACAGATTCCTCTCCTTCTAAGTTTTTAGCATAACTAACCAAATAGAATGCATAAGGAATTCCCAATTCCTGACACTTTTTTAAATTATAGGAAAATTTCTCATCATCTTGACTAGTAATATCATCTCCAATTCCCAAACGTAAAATTACAAATTGATACCTAGAATTTTTAAACTTATTCCAATCAATAACCCCTTGATAAGAACTAACATCAATTCCCCTCATTTTATTCCCCCTTTTACTATAATATAATCATATTTATTCTCTTTGCATACACACTTAACTTAAAAACAAAAAAAACTCTCACAATTTTATGTAAGAGTTAAATTCAAAAAATGGTGTCCCGTTGGAGATTTGAACTCCAGACCCTTTGATTAAAAGTCAAATGCTCTACCGACTGAGCTAACGGAACGATAATGGTTGCCCCGGCTAGATTCGAACTAACGAGTGCCACAGTCAAAGTGTGGTGCCTTACCGCTTGGCTACGGGGCAATTAGATAAAAATCTAAGAGTGGTGGAAGGGGATGGATTCGAACCATCGAACCCGAAGGAACAGATTTACAGTCTGCCGCGTTTAGCCACTTCGCTACCCTTCCAAAAAAAAGATGGTGCCGAAAACAGGAATTGAACCCGTAACCTACTGATTACAAGTCAGTTGCTCTACCAATTGAGCTATTTCGGCAAAAATAAATGGTGGGCGATATAGGACTCGAACCTATGACCCCCTGCTTGTAAGGCAGGTGCTCTAACCAACTGAGCTAATCGCCCGTAACCCGTAACCAATTGACAGTTAATAATATACCATTTCACCCTATATCTTGTCAAGTGATTTTATAAATTTTTTAAAAATTATCGGTAATTTCTTTTATTTTAGCATTAATCCATCCTTCAAGATGATCACTTAAGGGCTGAAAACCACTTTTGGTTTCTGCCATTCTCTTTAACTTAATCCCACTTTTTTTATAATCAATATCCTTAATACTCAACTTTAATTTCTTTTCATTCTCATCTACTTGCATAACTTCAGCATAAATATTATCCCCAACATCAACAAAATCACGAATATCTCGAACATATCCATAAGATACTTCCGAAATATGAATCAATCCATTATAATTTTCTTTATCAATAACCGCAAAAGCTCCATACTTTTGAATTCCTGTAACCCTAACTCTGACAATATCATTTCTATTTATATTAGACATCCTATACCACCACCACGTTCAATATTATATCATTATTTTAACAAAAATTACAACTAATTATCTTCACACATCTTTTCAATTAATTTAGACACATATAAATAAATATACTCTTGCAAATAAATTCCTACCTCACGATTATATTCTTCACCAAGAAGAATATTATCCGAAATCATTTTAAAAGAAATCACCGGAATATTCCTATCCTCAGCAATTTGATAAGTAGATACACACTCCATATCTTCACAAAGAACCCCATACTCCCTATTTAAAAATAAAATTCTATCTATCTCCCTATTCCAGACATCACCACTACCAATTCTTCCACATAAGTATTTTGTTAAAGGAGGATTATCTATTGCCAAATCAACCAACTCTAAAGAAGAGGAATAAGAAACAAATCGGTCTTCTTCCCCACTTAAAAAAGTCAAAAATTCCCATTTTTCAGGACAACTTCCCATGCCCTTTTCTAAAAAAGATGTCCGATAAGAATTGATATTCATACAACTTGTCCCAATCACCATATCAGAGACATGTAACTTATTCGTAGTAGCCCCTGCAATACCATAATTAATAATAACTTTAGGTCGATACTTTCTAATCGCTATGCTCAAAGAAGAAGCAGCCTCAATAAGACCAACCTTAGATAAAGACAAAACAACAGGATAACCATCAATTTCAAATTCATAAAATAAATAACCACTATCCATAACTTCCTTAACATGAACCACTTTATCTAATAATTTCCTACATTCCACCTCCATAGCCACTTGCACCAAAATAGGTCTTTTCTCCATAATCATAACAACTCCTTATCTCATAAATCCCCTCCATCATACTATAAAATACAAAAAAAAGTCAATAAGAAAAAAAGAATTAGATAACACTACCCAATTCCTAAAACAAATTTATCTTCTTTACTCATTATAATTTTTATTACGAATAAACTCTCTTAATATCTTTGTAATAGCCCTTTTTTCAATTCTAGAAACATAACTCCGACTTATCCCCATAATATGAGCAATTTCTTTTTGCGTCTTTTCCTCTTCATTCGATAATCCATAGCGCATATTAATAATCTTCCTTTCTCTTTTAGAAAGAATACTTAAATATTTCTTCAACAATTGAATATTATCTTTTAAATAAATATCTTCCAAATAATCAGGATCTTTTGTTTTAAAAACATCCAAAATCGTAATTTCATTACCCTCTTTGTCATAACTTATTCCATCATAAATACTGACATTTTTTGCATTCTTCTTATTACTTCGAAAAAACATTAATATCTCATTTTCAGCACATTTAGCGGCATAAGTTGTTAATTTTACCTTTTTATCTAAAGAATATGTATCAATTCCCTTAATTAAACCAACCGTCCCAATTCCAATTAAATCATCAATATCATTCCCACTTGTTTCAAACTTTTTCACAATATGTGCAACTAATCTTAAATTATGTTCAATTAATTTATTTCTAGCCTCCTTATCCCCTAATTTCATTTTCTTAATATATTCGGCCTCTTCTTCATTAGTAAGTGGCTCAGGAAATACTTCATTAGAATAGGATCCCATAAAAAAAGTATTCGCAAGCAACAGATTTAAAATACTAAAAAACATCACACACCTCTAATAATTTATACAAAGAAAATATCCATTTTAGAACAAAAAAAGAAATAAACAAAATTTATTTCTAAAAAATATCTTATTTTTCTAATTTTTTAAGTACTTCTTTCGTAACCATAACAGCCTTCTCACGAACATCATTAGCAACCCCTGCTAAAATTGGAGTCCCTTTATCTTTAGCAAGCTGAACCAATTCAGCAGTTTTATTTTTAATATCTTCTGATTTTTCCTGAGCAATCTTCAATACTTTCTCTTTATCTAAATCCTCTAGTTCATTCCGAATATCCTCTATTTTTGCCAAAAAATCATCTTTTACCTCATTAATATCAATCTTTTTTGCTTCAGTAATAAACTCATCAAATTTCTTTTTAAGTATTTTTCTCATCTCATCACCAGACTTTGGTGCAAATAATAATCCTAATCCAGCCCCAATACCAACACCTGCTAAAAACTTACCAAAACCATGTTTTTTCGTATTACTCATTGATTTCCTCTTCCTTTCTTTTACTTTTCCTAACAAATAATCTTCGAATCACATAACTGATTCCATCTACTAACTTATCACTAACTAAAGCCATATTATCAGTTAAAATATCCACTAAACTAAAAGCTTTATCAAATTTACTTAACTTGACATCAACTTCTTCAATAATACGATTTACCCGATTAATGGTATCAATTAATTTTACACTTAATACTATTAACACAACTAATAGAATAGAACATAAAATTCCCAAAAATACGAGCAAAAAAGTACTAGCATCAATCATTTGAATCATTCCTTTCATCATACATAGAATCAATTAAATTAAACAAATCATCGGTTAATTCCAAATTTTTTTCCTCAGTCTTAGGCTTTTCTTCTATCGAATCATTAATCCCATCATTCATACTTTTTTTCAACGTAGACAATAAATTAATACTACTCTTAACTGGAGGAATTTCTTTTTTATGATGATGTTCTAAATCTTCATGATTAACAATCTTAACATTCTCTTCTTCATTAGGACGATAATTCTTTTTATCATACTCAACACCATAATCATAATAATTTTCTGTAGCCTCATCTAAAGTTATATTATCATAATTACGCTTTCTTTCACCATAAGAATAATCTTTCGTATCAGAAACTTTATAATCACAATAATCATCCTGATACTGAGCACTATACGATTCTCCATCACGTTCTTTTTCTTTTTTACACTCTTTTGCTTCCTTCAAATATTCACAATTTTCACACATTAAATTCTCTTTAATTTCTTCAGTCAAACTGCCATAAGCCTTTTTCCTAACAGAATCAAAATCTACATTTTTAGAATGACGTTGATGCTCTAAATTCTCCCCCCTATTACTTTCCATATCCCCAGAAGTATAATTTTGATCCAAAATGCCATAAATTGGAGAAATAATAGGAGTTGCCTTAAAGTGTCTTTCTTCCTTCTTCTTATCTTCTTTTTTATCTTTATATAATTCTGAAACCTTCAAGTCCTTTTTTGCAGGAACTTCTTTTCTAACTTCAGCCTCTACCTTAACTCTTGATGGTGCTCCAACTCTATCTTTATGAATAGATTGTCTACTTCTAGTCTCAATGAAATCATTATCGTTAATATCAATAGGAAATTTAAAATTCTGTTTTTCAGTCTCTTCTTTTTCCTCTTTTCTAGAAGATAAGTCTCTACCAACATCCTCAAGCTTTTCTTCTACTTTCAATTCCTTAATACGAATCGGCTCTTCTTGAGAAGAAAACTCCAACTTTTTTGCCACCTGCGCTTCTTGTTCTTGTTTTTCTCTTTCAATTTTCTCACGCATAAACGTAGGTAACTTATGTTCCTCTTCTTCCTTTTTAATTTCCTTTATTTCAATGGTAGCCTCATTTTCTTCCTCTTCATCGATTTCTTCATCCGTAAACAAATTCTTAAACTTGTCCATCAAACCCATTTTTAGCACCTCTCTTTGTTATTCATCAGGTAAATCCTCTTTCTTCTGTTGCTCTTCTTTTTGAACATATTCCTCCAAATATTGAGAAAAATTGCTACTTGCTCCATCCGGTTTCTTTATTTCATAAGTAACCTCAGAAAATTCTCCCAAATTACCCTCTAAAACTTTTTCTATCACACGATCATTATAAGTAATACTATTTAGTATAATTGATGACAAAGTAACCATTTTACTTAAATTTTTTTCATTAGTATATACCTCAATCTTAGAATAATGATATACCATAGAAAGAAGATACTCGTCCCCCAACTTATCAATCTTAATATACCCTGTATTTTTCTTATAATGAAACTTTTCATAATAAAACTCTGTGCCCGTCTCTTTATACTGTAATTCTTTTTTATAATAATAACTAACAATATCTACATATAAATAAATAGAAGTATTGTCTACTAAAAACTCTTGATTATAATCATAATCATGAATTTTCTCTACTCCTCTTGGAATATAGTACTTATACCCCAAAGCAACATCATTTGTTATCTTTTTTTCCACAAAACAATGATTAACTAGGTCGATGTATTGATTATCATTACTAATTCTAGTACATCCAGAAAGTAAGAAAATGCAACAAATGAACAATATTTTCTTATACATAATCTACACCTACTCTTTCCTTATTATATCAAAAAAATATATAAAATCAAACAGTTTATTAAACTTTTTCATATTTTTTTATATAATACTTTGAAAGGAGAGATAAGAAATGTATCAAAACTATTACATGAGAGGCTACAGACCAAATCAATATAATAATCGCTTTGCCGGAAGCTTTGCTGTTCCCTTTGTCCTAGGAGGAATCACCGGTGGACTATTAGCGCCAGCCTTCTATCCAAGACCTTATCCATACCCATACCAGCCAGTCCCTTATCCAGGACCATACCCCATTTATTATAGATAACACTTATCCACTAAATCAACTATAACAACACCATTTTCTTTTTTAGCATTTAAAATAAGACATTCCCCTAAATACTTTCCATCTAAAGGACTTTTCAAACTCTTAAAATAACCACTTTCTTCTAAGACTTTAGCCGGAAAAGTATTTTTTTTACTAAAAGAAAAATCACACTGAAGAACTCCTTTTTCACACTCTTCTATATAAGTATATCCAGCCGAAATAAGATTATTTTTCATAAGCAAATAAGCCTCTTTCTTTCCTAAACTCATAGAAGAAGAAAAATTAGAAACCGTAATAACCACAGCTAAAGAAATCAAAGTCAAAACAGCCAATACCTCTATTAGCGTAAAACCCTTATTATTCATAATTATTTCCTTGTTACATGAATCATATCAGCATACACTTCTTCTAGAGCCCTACCAATAGACTTAGAAGATTTATAACTTTTCTCAGGCATTTGATAATAATTTGTCTTCATCATTTCTTTACTCCTACTTGCTACAATATAAACTAAAGCATATTTAGAATCAACAATATTTAATATCTTATCAATTGACGGATATATCATTTAAATCACACTCCTCTACTATCTATATTTTTAATATAATACAGAATAAAAAAAAAGACAATATATTTTACAGAAATATTTACACCTTTTTTCGACAAGGAAAAAACTTTTCAAAAGAAAAATCATACCCCAAACAGTATGATTTTTTTATCTAACTTCCAATTTTAATAATCACTATGATCCCTTAAGAAAGGAGGAACATCAAAATCACTATCATCATCATTAGATTCTTTATACAAATCTTCCCTACTTGTATTTGTAAATCCATGATAAAGTGGTTCACTAGGTTCTTCAAAACCAGTAGCAATAACCGTAACGATTACCTCATCATTCAAGTTTTCATTAATAACCGCACCAAAAATAGTATTAATATCCGTATTAGCAGCACTTCTAATTACTTCAGCTGCCTCTTCTACTTCAAATAAAGTAAGTGACGAACCACCTGTTACATTAATAATTGCATCCGTTGCCCCATCAATAGAAGTTTCAAGTAACGGACTAGATACCGCTTGTTTAGCTGCCTCAACAGCCCTATTTTCACCAGAACCTACACCAATACCAATTAAAGCATTTCCTCTATCTTTCATTACTGTTTTAACATCCGCAAAATCCAAATTAACTAATCCAGCAACCGCAATCAAATCAGAAATAGACTGTACTCCACGATGAAGAACATTATCAACTTCTCTAAACGCTTCCAACATAGGTGTTGTTTTATCAATAAGTTCTCGCAAACGATCATTTGGTATAACAATAATCGTATCAACATGTTTTCTAAGTTCGTCAAGTCCCTTAACCGCTTGATCCATTCTCTTCTTTCCTTCAAAACTAAATGGCTTAGTAACAATACCTACAGTCAAAGCACCCAAATCTTGTGCAATCTCAGCAACAACCGGTGCAGCACCTGTACCAGTACCACCACCCATTCCACAAGTTACAAAAACCATATCGGCACCTTTCAAAGCATCCTCAATGGCCGCTTTACTCTCCAAAGCAGCTTCCCGACCAACTTCCGGATTTGCTCCCGCTCCAAGACCATCCGTAAGTTCACTACCAATTTGTAATTTAGTTGTTGCAAGAGAACGATTCAAAGCTTGAACATCAGTATTAGCGACAATGAAATCTACACCTTTTAAACCACCGGAAATCATACGATTAATAGCGTTACAACCACCACCACCAATTCCAATTACCTTAATTTTTGCCAATTGATCCATTTCCAAACCTAACATATTATTCATCACTTTTCCTCCTTATTTGCTACAAAATTTCCAAAAATTTTATTGATAATCACATTATCTTTTTTTAATTTATTATTAGGAGTTACTAACGCAGTCTCTTCTGACGCATCCAACATCGATACATTCTTACCACGAGATTCCATTTTATCAATAAAATACTTAATCATTCCTAAAGCACTTATATATTTATTATCCCTGATACCTAATGTTGTAACTGTATATATTATAACATCTTTCCCAAAGATTTCATAGGCCAAATTTTTAAAAGATTTAATCTCTGTTAGCCCTCCAGTTAAAATAATATAATTAATTTCATGATTAGTAAGTGAACGAATCTGCTTCTTTGCTAAAGATAAAATCTCTACCATTCTACTCATGACTACCTCAGATACCTCAAGTTGATTTAATTTAATTACATCACCAATAGTATTCTTAACCTCATAGATTTCATTAATCTGACAAAATCTTTTATGACTACTTGCAAACTTTTCTTTCAAAATTCTACCATCACTTACCTGAATACCAAATACATAAGCAAGATCCTTTTCTACATTAACCCCACCAATTTGAAGTGTCTCATTACCAACAATAATACCCTCATCAAAGATACTAACAGTAGTTGTTTCATGGCCAAGATGAATAATTGCCCCATCTTTTTTATCTAAACCTTTATCATGAACTTCATAATAATTATCCAAACCAGCAATAGTAATATCCACAACTTCCAAACCAGCATTTTCAATAACACGTAAAACAGAATAAATATTCTTCTTAGGTGTTGATATCATTATACCGTTTATTTCAAGTTTTTGTCCTTTTTTACCTATTGGTTTACGAATTCCCTTTTCGTTATCTATCCTATATTCTCTTGGAATCATTGTCACCAATTCATAATCATCATCCAAACGATTATAGATAGAATCTTTAATTACTCGATTAATATCACTAGCCGTAATAACTTCACTTTGACTAATATCAATGTGTCCCTCCACCTCAGTAAAACGAACATTATAATCCGGAACATTAACAATTACTCGTTTAATTTCAATCCCAAGCATCTCATTAATTTCCTTCATTCCTTCCCGAATACATTCACTAACCAAATTAGGTTCAATAATTAATCCTTTTTTAATTCCTTTAGAATCAACACTATGAGAAGCCAAAACATATACCTTTTGATTAAAATATTCAAGAACAACAAACTTAATGGAATAACTTCCAATATCTATACTTGTATATATTTTTCTCAAAATAGCATCAACTCTTTTCCAAAAGATAGCAAATTTACTACCAAATATACAAATAGTTTCCCTATCCATATACATACTTAATTATAACGAAAAGAAAAACCCATGTCAATAGAATGATTCCTTTTCTCCTTATTTTTCAAAGGTTTAGATACCCATATATCAAAAAAATAATAGAAAAAATCTATTACTCTTTAATAAAAAAATAAACAAACTTATATTTTTTTAAACAAACATTCGATAAGGCTTTACCTTATTTTCCCCTACTTGCATATAAATTGCTAATATTTGCTTCTTACTATTTTCTAATATTATCATTTCTTCATCAAAAAACTTTTCCATCTTACAACCATTTCTAACCTTTTTCTCTATCTCATCACGAACAACTAAAACAGGAAGATTTAAAACATCCGTAAGATTTAGTAATTGATAATTTCCTGATTCAACATCCTCTTCTCTATAAGTATTTTCTATTTTAAAATCCCCCACTCTAGTCCTTCTTAATTCTAGCATAACTGCAACTGTTCCAAGAGATGCCCCAATATCCCGAACCAAACTCCTAATATAAGTTCCAGAACTAACCGAACATTTTATCTGAAAACAGTTATCCACAATATCTCCAAGAAGTTCAAGATGATAAATTTCAACATCATGCACAGGAAGGGGAACTTCTATTCCCTTTCTAGCATATTCATATAATTTTTTACCATTTACCTTAATCGCCGAATACTTAGGAACTTCTTGCTTAATTTTTCCTACATACCCTCGTAGCACCTCTTCGATTTGTTGTTTTGAAACTTGAGGGGGATTCTCTCTTTTTAAAACATTTCCCGTAATATCTAAAGTATCTGTTTCAATTCCTAACTGAATCGTTGCAATATACTCTTTGTCATGCCTCATCATTAATTCTACTAACTTTAACCCCTGACCCACGCAAAGAACCAAAACTCCTGTTGCAAGAGGATCCAAAGTTCCCGTATGACCAACCTTTTTCGTACCAAGAATCTGGCCAACTCTCCTGACCACATCTCTACTAGTTACTCCCTTTTTTTTATCAATTAAAAGTACTCCATTCATAATTTTTTTGTCGTTTCCTTTACCAATTTTTTAATCGCAACATCCAAAGATTCATGAATATCACAACCCGCAGCTTTCGTATGTCCTCCCCCATTAAAAAAACTTGCTACTTCAGATACATCAACATAATCATTACTTCTTAAAGAAACTCTAAAAAAATCATCCTCTACTTCTCTTAGGAAAATAGATACTTCAACCCCTTCAATATTTCTTCCCACATTCACAATTCCTTCATGATCTCCAGTTTGTGCTTTGGATTTTTTCATATCTTCTCTTGTTATATAAGTAAGAGCAATCTGATCATGAGCATAAAATTTAAGATGGGAAGTAGCAATGGTAGAAAGAGTAAACTGTGACTTTGTCTTTACATCAAACGTTCGATAATAAATATCACTAATATTAACCCCGTTATCTAGCATTAAAGCCGCAAATTCAAAAGTCTCATCATCTACTGTATCGTAACGAAATCCTCCAGAATCTGTAATAATTCCAGCCATCAAACATTCTCCAATTTCTTTAGTAATACTAATACCAAGACGTTTAAATACCCTAACCAAAGTCTTACAAGTCGCAGGACTACTGCCTTCAACATAATTATAATTTGCAAAAAAAGTATTACTCGCATGATGATCAATCGCAACACTAACCATACTTTTATCCATAGATCCTAAAGGATCAAAAAGTCTTCCTCTCGTTGCACAATCCAAACAAACAAAAACATCAAAAGCACTATTCGTTTCTTTTTTTATCTCCCCTATCCCTGGTAGAAAAGAAAAACACTTAGAAAATTCATCTGTTACTATTTCTACATTTTTTTTTAATTGAAGAAGTCCTAAATAAAAAGCTAAACTACTTCCAATCGCATCTCCATCTGGAGAGATATGAGTAAATATCCCAATTTTATTAGCGCTACTAATCACTTCAATAATACTATCTAACTCAACTTCGCTATTCATTTTCCATCGTACTTTCTATAATCTTTTCAATATTTTGCGCATAAGCTATCGACTCATCATAAACAAAAGTAATATTAGGCATTTTTCGAATGTCAACCCTTTTGGATAGTTCCCTTTCAATAAAATTACTCGCTTTATTTAAAAGTTTTAAAACACTATTTTTAGATGTATCATCTAAAACAGTAACATAAACTTTAGCAAAAGATAAGTCCGACGTAATAGAACAAGCTGTAACTGTCACAAAACGAATTCGCTCATCTTTTATTTCTAACATTAAAATTTGACTAATTTGTTCAACAAATGTATGTTCTAATCTTTCTAACTTTACACTCATCACTATTCCTTCTTTCTTGTTTTAAGTATATCATAGCAGACAAAAAAAAGATAGGCTTTACCTATCTTAATTTAATTTTTCACGAATCATCTTGCTTACTTCACCCATATCGAATTTTCCCTTTACTAAAGGAGTCACTTCCTTCATGATTAATCCCATTTGTTTAGGGGAAGTAGGATTAATTTTCACAAAAACCTCTTCAATAATCTTTTCTACTTCTTCTTTGGATAAAGGTTCTGGCATATATTCACTCAAAATATCAATCTCACGCTTATAAGCCTCTGCTAAATCCGTACGTGATGCTTTTTCAAATTCGACGATAGAATCTTTTCTCATCTTAATTTGTTTAGAAATCACATCAATGACTTCTTCATCCGATAAATCATGCTTTGCTTCAATCTTAGCAAGTTGAATTGCACTTTTTACCATCCTAATGACATTAAGTTTTTCTTTATCTTGACTTTTCATTGCTGTTTTGACATCATCATTAATTCTTTCCGCTAAAGTCATTTACTTCATCTCCCTTAAGCCGCATATTTTTTACTAGCCATCTTGCTTGTTCTATTAGAATAGTTATTTTTCTTACTATTCTTTCTAGAATTGATGGTATTCTTTTTCTTTTCTTCTCTTCTTCTAACTCCAGGTTTTTTGTATTCTTTTTTATCTCTTAGTACAGAAAGGGTTGGGGCCGATTGCGTTCTAAGAATTCTAAGAGCTCCGTCGATATTATTATTTCGAACATTTACTGACATTTCTATCCCTCCCTTCCGATTCAGTAACAATTATAACATCAAACGTTTAAATAAACAAGAATTTTTACTTCCTTTTCTTTGATTTAGACAATATTTGATTATTTTTTATTCATAAATGTAAAATACTTAACTCTATTTTTTTCTAAAGAATAAATTTAAATCAGAAAAAAGAACCTAATTTTTGTTAGATTCTCCCTTTTTCTTTTTCATTTCTTCCTTTTTGGCAACTACTTTTTCATCTAATCTTTTAGTAACAAATGATATTGTTTCCCGATCAATCTCATTACCATTTCTATCATAGGACGCTACTCTAGTTGAAGAAGCCAAATCATGGAGTCCTCTTCCATCCATTCTAATCATTACCGTTAAAATAATAATAAACTCTAAATAATAATTAATATCATAGAAAATAGATGTAATCTGATAATAGTTATTGCTATTTAAAACAAATACCCCAATTAACTTAACAAGATAATAAAGTGGTTGATACAAAAATATTCCTCTAATCAAATAACTTAAAAGAGATACCTTATCACCTTTCTCCCGACTATTTACTATTTTCAAACGAAATAATTTCTTTCCTAAAGTCTGACCAGAAGTATAATAATTAAATCCTACAAAATAGAAAAGTGTCACAATTAAATAAATAATAAAATAACAAATCGAATTTCTCTCAACATTATAATATTCTTTTTTATAGTTTTTCATATAATACTTATCAATATTTTTGTTTATCTTATTATATTCATTCTTAGTAATTTTCTTATCATCATAATATTCTTTTAAATATTTTTGATAATCACTACTAATACTTACTAACTTATTATATTCTTTTTCCGTAATTTTTTCATCCTTAAAAGCAGATTGTAGTTCCATTTTAAATTCAGTATACTCTTTCAAATGATTAGAATATTCCTGATAACATCGATTATAATGGTCTAACTGATGATTAATTAGTGGTATTCCTGATAAGCACTGTGTAATAATCATTACCACCATAATATCAATCATATAAGCAAAAAGACGTTTCAGTATTTTTTTCATAAAAAACTCCTAATTTTCTGAAATTACATCACAAATCAAATTACTAATCTCCGTTGGATTATCAATTGGAAGTCCCTCAATTAATCTTGCTTGTGCATATAATATCTTTGTATATTTTTCTAATTCTTCTCGATTATTCACATATAAATCTTTAATTTTCTTACTAATTGGATGATTCTCATTAATCTCCATAATCATTTTGGCATTCACTTTATTATCATTTGGAAGAGCATTTAAAACTTTTTCCATACTAGTAGATAGTTCTCCTTCAGTAGTTAAGCAAACAGGATGTTTCTTCAAACGATGCGTAAATTTAATATCTGAAATATTATTACTTTCTAATACTTTTTTCATTTCTTCAAACATCTCTTTCGCATTCTTATTTGCTTCTTCTAGTTCCTTCTTTTCTTCTTCACTATCTAAATCTACAGTATCATTTGATACATTTACAAACTTTTTCGCATTATAAGTCGTTAATGTTTGAAGAGCGAATTCATCAACATACTCCGTTAAATAAAGAATTTCATAGCCTTTTTCTTTAATTCCTTCTACTTGAGGCATATTATCTACCTTATCTACACTCTCTCCACAAGCATAATAAATATTCTCTTGTCCCTCTTTCATTCTAGAAACATACTCATCTAAAGTAACTAATTTTTTTTCAGTTGACGAATAGAACATTAATAAATCTTTTAAATCATCTTTATGCGTACCATAGTCTGCATAAACACCAAATTTAATTTGCATACCAAATGTTTTAAAGAATGACTCATAAGTTTCTCGTTTCTCTTTCAACATGGTTTCTAATTCTTTTTTGATTTTTTTCTCAATACTTTTAGCAATTAATTTTAGAGAATGATTTTGTTGTAAAATTTCCCTAGAAATATTTAAAGAAATATCTTCTGTATCAACAAGACCTTTTACAAAACTAAAATAATCCGGCAACAAATCCGCACATTTATCCATAATTAAGACACCACTAGAATATAATTGTAATCCTTTTTCGTATTCTTTAGTATAAAAATCATATGGCAAATGACCTGGAATATATAAAAGAGCATTATAACTACATTGACCTTCTACCTTAGTATGAATTGTTTTTAAAGGTTTATCATAATCAAAGAATTTAGAACTATAGAAATTTTGATATTCTTCTTCTGTAATATCTTTTTTCTCTTTCTTCCATAAAGGAATCATACTATTGACTGTCTCTTCTACAACCTCTTTTTCATATTCATTTTCACTTCCCTCTTTTAATTTAGAATGCTCTACCATCATTTTTATTGGATAGCGAATATAATCTGAATATTTTTTGACAATGGATTCTATACGATAAGTATCTAAAAATTCACTATAATTTTCCTCATCCGTATCCTCTTTAATACTTAAGGTAATTGTTGTACCAGTATCTTTTCTTTTTCCTGGTTTAATTTCATAGCCATCAGCCCCTTCGCTTTTCCAAATATAAGCCTTATCAGAGTCAACTGATTTACTTTCCACTTTAATCTTATCACTTACCATAAAGGCAGAATAAAATCCTACTCCAAATTGACCAATGATATCAACATCTTGTCCATCTTTTTTCTCAAGCATCTTTTTAAAATCCAACGAACCACTTTTCGCGATAGTTCCTAAATTATTTTCTAATTCTTCTTTGGTCATTCCACAACCATTATCAGATATTATTAATTTTCTTCTTTCTTTATCAATATCAATATGAATGGCAAAATCTTCTTTTTTAACATCTAAAGAATCATCTGTTAATGCCCGATAAGCTAGTTTATCAATCGCATCACTTGCATTCGATAATAATTCTCTTAAAAATATTTCTTTATTCGTATAAATAGAATGAATCATTAAATCTAATAATTTTTTTGATTCAGCCTTAAATTGTTTTTTCTCTTTCTTTTCTTTTTTATCTTTATCTTTTTCCATAAATGTCCCTCATTTCTAGTTAAATTCTTAACTAACATTAATGATAGCACCTTAATTAGCAATTGTCAATTTATATTGCTAAAATACTTAACTTTCTTTTATCCTACAGTTTAACTCTTTTTATTAAAAATTAATAACAATCAAAAAATATTAATATTTTTTTAATACAAGAAGGATTTTGAAAAAATCAGGCGAATAATATAATTAGAGGGACAAGTAGCCCCTTTAGAAAGGAGAGAAAAATGACAAATACCCGAATAGAAGAAAAATTTATTTCCTTGCTACGATTACGATTTTAAATAATGAACTAACTTAGACTAGAGAAAAAGATTAATATAGAAACCATTTCTGAAATTACAGGTATTTCTCTTAAATAAATTAAAGAAATAGAAAAAAAGAAATAACCACCAAAGAAGTCTTACCAAAAAAGTAAGATTTTTTTGATGGTCCTAGTACTATCTCTGAATATCATTTACTAAAAAATCATCTACATAAGTATTATAAAATAGACTACTCAAATAACTTGTCTTCATCCCCCTTGCAGTATCCTTTACCAATCGTGTTTGCCTCAACATACTCCTTACCAACCATTGAACAACTCATCTTTGTAATAGAATCTTTCAAATACCCACCAAAAATACGAACAGCCGCAATAGCAACAACTGTAACTAATGAAATAATAAGCACATATTCTACCAAAGTTTGACCTTTTCTATTTAACATTCCTACTCCTCCTTATCATCTTTTTGACTGATGACTTCCTTTCCATCAACATAGATACTCTCCTCATTATCTAAAAGGCCCATTGATGGTAAAACAATTCCTGAAACTTTCTCCTGAGCACTTTTCAAAATATCAATGATATCCTCTTGATTTTTTTCCTTATTCATTATGAATCACCTATTTGTACAACCTTTTTATAATTTTCAACATTCTTAAATGCCGCTTCTTCATTCTTCTTTCGAAGTACCATCGCTCTTTCCTCTTCTTCTTTTTCCTCAATTTTATCTAAAGCAGCCCTCGTAATCTGATTACGGTTTAAGTTTTCTGCTGCTTCACTAATACACTCACACATTTTTAATTGATAACAAATATAAAAAGATACTAAACTTTTCAACATTTTCTTTAAATCAGTCTCTGATACAAAATCATTCCCCTCATAATATTCACCCTTAAACTCGATAGGAAATGCTTGTATTTTTTTAAAAGCAAATGTAGTTGAAGAATAATAATGATTATAGTAAATATTAATCTCTCGGTAAGACATATCTAAAAGTGACTTTTCAATATAGTGTTGTATCTCAACAAACCTAAGATTAAAATCATCTTTTTCAATCTTTAGCACCGTTTTATTATCTTTATAAACAATTTTTTTCCCAATAATAATTTTATCATTATCTGGATTCTTTAAAATTGCCCTTCGAACACTAGAATTAAAATCACCACAATATCCATAATCATTGGCAATATAAATATCTAAAATCGGTGCTTCTGGATTAGGAACTAAAATATTTTTATCTAAGACAATATTTTTATTATATAAAATCTCACTCAGTATTGTCGTAATTTCATTCCCCACCTTCAAATAATTTTCAGCCTTTTTTCTAGCCTTATCTACTCGAAGTAAGGAATGGAAATTCATAACTTTTACAACATTTTTAATACTTCCCATAATTATCCTCCTTCAAAAAAACAACTAAATTTATACTTTATATTGTCTTTTTCCTTTTAAATATTTATGTCCAACAACAACATTATTAATTCCTCTAAATAAATTATAAGTATAATACAAGAAGACAAACAAAATTAATAAAAATAAAACAATTAACAAAATGTAAGAAAAATTCTCCTCAACTAAATATTGATATAACTTATAAACAACTTGAATAGACAAACAATTAACAATTGTTAAACCAAGTGACAAAGGAAGAGATTTAAAATTATCTATAACTGCTTCACTAATTAAAACTAAAATTAAAGTAATCGCTACATAAACAACCTGTATTCCTTTAAAACTAATGGTGCACCAAACTAAAAATAAATAATTAATGGTAAGAGCCGATATGGAAATAAGAGAGGGCGTATTTAAATCCAGTAATAAACCATATAATTCGATATTTTTATTATTAAACTTAAATCGTTTACAAAATATCATAAAAATCAAAGCAATAACCACTAAGAATACAACAGCAACACTAAAAAAGCTAATTAATTCTTGAATAATCTCTTCATTCTTCATATTTACTCCTCAATCATTAAATTAAAGACATTCTTGCTATTCATATAAAATGCCCTAATCTGCTTAAAAGATAAATCAACATTATCTCCCTTAATATCAACACTACCAACAATCTCACCAATTACCGATAAATAATCTTTCATAATTAGTAAATTATAATCTTTACTAATAATTCGAATTGTCTTTACATCCTCATACTCTTTTAATCCGTGCTCCATATCAAAAATTCTAACTCTTATTCCTTCACTACTCATGATACCTTCCCTATAAATAAGAATTTACTCTCATCAATATCATCATACTTACCATTCAAAATTGCCTCTACATCATTTAAAACATCATCTATCTTAACAAACTCTCCCGGAATACCAGTATAAGCCTCAGCCACAAACATTGGTTGTGAAAAGTAGTTACGTAATTTTCTAGCGCGGTAAAATATCAATTTATCTTCTTCACTTAATTCCTCAATACCAAGAACAGTAATAATTTCTTCCAATTCATTATAACGCGTCAATGTTTTTAATACACTTTCAACCAAGCTAAAATGTCTCTCCCCAATTTTTTCAACATCAACTAACTTACTAGTAGAGTTAAAAACATCAATTGCTGGATAAATACCAAGTTCTGCTACCTTACGGTCAAGAACAATTTGTCCATCCATATAAGACATAATCGTTTGAACCGATTCATCCGTTAAATCATCTGCTGGAATATAAATAGCCTGTACCGAAGTAATAGAACCATTTTGATTAGAATTAATTCTCTCCTCTATCTTACTCATTTCACTTGCCATATCAGATGGATAACCATTACCAATTAAAATTTGTTTTAACTCTGTAGCAATTTCGGCTTTTGCTTGAATAAAACGATAGATATTATCAATAAATAGAAGAACATCCTGCTTCTTTTCATCACGCAAATACTCCGCCATAGTAAGCCCAGAATAAACAGCCTTACTACGTGAAACGGGATTATCTCCCATTTGTCCATAAACCATGGCCATTTTATCCAACAAATTAGACTTCTTCATTTCAGAATATAATTCTTGTCCTTCACGAGAACGCTCTCCAATACCCGTAAATATTGCATTTGAATTAAGAGAAGTATAAACATTATGAATAATCTCTTTAATTAATACCGTCTTACCAACACCAGCGCCACCTAAAAGACCCATTTTAAATCCTTTTTGTAATGGAGCAAAGAAATCAATTACCTTAATTCCTGTCCATAAAATTTGTGACTCAATATTTAACTCCTGTAATGTTGTCGTCGGATGGTCTGTCCTTCTCGTCTTAACCGATTCTATTTTCCTTTTATCAATAGGAATTCCATAAGAATTAAAAATACGCCCCAATATTTTATCCGAATACTCCACATGAATTCCATGAGATAAAATCTTAACATCAAGTCCTTTTTTCAATCCCCTTGTGGAACCAAGGCTAATACAAGTTGCACTCGTATTACTAATTTCAACAACTTCAAAACGATAATTTGGATCATCTACTACTTCTAAAATATCACCAACTTTTACATTATCACTACTTAGTACCACTTCAATACTAATATCAAATATCGATATAATCTTACCAACCATTTGCATCATCACCTCAATTCTTTTCTATATTTAAAGAAGTATTAGAATGATCTTTCTCCTGATAATTGCCATCCGAAGATGAATGAGTACCATCAGAATCATTTATTTTCTTTTCTAAATCAGTACTCTCCTCGAATAAAAAGGCAAACTCCGCTTTCATTTCTTCCTTTGTTCGTGGACTAAACTTATACTGTTTTAATTTATTGACCATAACTTTACCATCACGCATCTTTTTCTGCAATTCCTTACTCATCTCATCAATATTAGCTAACTCATAAACTGAGCGAACTTCCAAATAAGACAACAATTCACGTCTTAATTTACTACCAACCTTTTTCATATCAGGAGTCTGTACATTTCCTCCAAGACGAGATACCGATAATCCATAATTAATTGCCGGTTTCTCCCCACGAGCAAAACTCTTTGCAGACAAAACCAACTGTCCATCACAAATCGAAATAATATTTGTAGAAATATAATCTGTAATATCACCACTCTTTGTCTCAACAATAGGTAACATTGTAATTGAACCACCCCCAATATGTTGAGCCCCCTTTTCAAGAAGTCTAGAGTGCGTATAGAAAATATCTGATGGATAAGCATCACGCCCAGGTGTCTTTTTCGATGTCAAACTAATCTCACGATAAACATCTGCATGTTTCTTCAAATCATCAAAAACAACTAAAACATCATACTTTTGCATCATGAAAATCTCAGCAATCGAAGTCGCAACATAAGGAGTAAGATAAGTTCTTGTTGGAAGTTCATCATTAAATGAAGCAATCACAATAGTATAACTAGCGGCCCCTCTTTTCGTCAGTTCAAAATAAATATCCTTAACTTCCTTCTTTGTCTTTCCAATAGCAACATAGATACAAATCATCTTTTTATCCTTTTGATTAACAATAGCATCAAGAGCAATTTGCGTCTTTCCAGTCTTTTTATCTCCAATAATCAACTGTCTTTGCCCCTTACCAATAGGATACATCAAATCAATACCAATAATTCCAGTTAAAAATTCTCTTGTAACGGCCGTTCTATCCATAATAGGAATAGTAGGATTTTCAAGTGGAACCTCTACTGTTTTCTCAAAAGATTTCCCCGCAATCAAATCATGACCAAAAATATCAATAACCTTTCCCATCGAATCCGGGCTAAATAAACACTTAAATTCCTTCTTTAAAGCATAAACAATATCCCCAGGAACAATCTCTTCATTTATCTCTACTAAAGAAACAATAATCTTATTCGCATAAATTCCCATGACATAGCCACTAGCCTTATGATTAACATCAATTGCCTCATAAAAAGAAACATCATTTAAACCACTAACTTCAATATTATACTTATTTACCCGAGTAACCCTTCCTGTTGCATAAACATTTTCGTTTGTGTAAATATTAGAAATCACTTTATCCACATTACTATCAATTCCCTTATCCATACTAAACATTCCTTTCATTTAGGCTATAATCATAAATATGATTCCGATAAATTATCTTAATTCCCTTATAAATTTCCTTAGAATAAACAGTCTTAACATACTTTGATAAATAATCATAACTAGTCGACTTATCCCCCACATATACCAAAATATTAGGATTATTCAAATCAACTAACTCATTCAAATAATCAAGAAAAGAATCAATATCACTCTTCTGATTTAACTGAAGATAAGTCTCATACAAAAAGAATTCCTTCTCCGTTAAAAACTGCTTCATATACCGATTTTGTTCTTCTTCTGACATTACCTTTAATTCATAAATAACCCCACTGGTAAATTTTTTTCTAAAATCTAGACAAAATTGATAGGCACCATCATCCTTAACCTGAGCTAAAAACTTTTTAATCAACCAAACATAATCAATTGAAAATTTCTCATCAATCATTTTATTTAACTCAAATAAATTCTTATCTTGATACTTAGTCTTATTCAAAAGTTCAATAATCTGATAATCAAACTCATAATTCTTTTTCTCTAACCCCTTCTTCTCTTCATAATCCTTTATTTCCTTTTCTTTAATTTCTTGATTAATAAGGTTTAATTTGGCTTCCTTTTTATCAATCATCTCGTCATACTCTTGCAACTTATCCACAAAATACAACTTTGTCTGAGAATTTATCTTCTTCACTGTACTTTTTAAAATGAAAAACATCATCACAACAAGTAGACAAATCAAAAAAATCGCTAATAAAATTAAAACAGTCATCTTATGCTACTAAAGGATTATAGAATAATAAGAAGAAACAGAATAAAAATAAAAACAATAAAAATACTGAAGTAATAATTAAAATGGTCATAATGGAATGAACAACATCATTTTTCGTTTCAGGATTTCTCCCTACCGCTTCAGCAACGCGTCCTCCAAGAATACCAACACCAATACCCAATCCTAAAAAAGCAAGTCCTAACATAACCCCTATACAATTAGCAACTGCTGCTTGAACTGTCTCCATAATCATATCCTCCTTTTATCTCTAGGAACACTCCTATACTCTACATAAAATTATAACATCAAGGCACTTCAATGTCAAACAGAAAACATCAGTTCTTGATAGGAAAAAAATACTTCTAAAGCCGAACAAATCTGTACCATTAATACAAAAAAAAGAGAGAATTATTCCTTCCCTCTAGGATGAGCAAATTCATAAACCTGCCGAAGTCTCTCGTTACTAACATGCGTATAAATTCCGGTTGTATTAACAGAACTATGTCCCAGTAACTCTTTTACCGTCATTAAATCAGCACCCTGATTAAGCATATCTGTAGCAAAAGTATGCCTCAAAGTATGTGGTGAAATATGATACTCTATCCCACATCTTAATACTGCATCATCAATAACTTTTCTCACATATCTAGTGGATAATACATCTCCAAATTTATTTAAAAATAAATAACCACTTTTTTTCTGATTCAGTATTTTATAGCCATCCTCTAAATAAACTCTTAAAACATTATCACAGTAAGTGCCAAAAAATACAACTCTCTCTTTCCGACCCTTCCCCAAAATATGAATAGTCCTATCATACAAATTAATATCCGAAATCCGAATACCCACGAGTTCACTAACCCGAACCCCAGTTGCATAAAGCATCTCTAATAGCAAAGTATTCCTCTGTCCCAAAGCATCATCCATAGAAAACACATGAAACATCTTTTCCAAATCACTATCCCGAACATATTTAGGCAACAAACTCTGTCGCTTCGGATTAGATACCTCTCCAAAATAATTCAAAGAAATCTTCCCTTCATCTTCCAAATAATGGTAAAAACTTCGAATTGAACTAAGTTTCCTCGAAATCGTATTTCTTGATAATCCTCTTGAATACAAATATTCTAAATAGTCACGAACATCCTTCTCCTGGTAGGCTAAAACATCATTTTTAAAATCATATAATTCCATCAAATCTTCTCGATATCCTAAAACAGTATGCTCTGAATACTTCCTTACTGCCTGTAAATATTTCAAATATGCTAATATTTCCTTCATTTCTATCCCTTATTTCCAAAAATATTTCCGACACCATTAAAAAAGAATTCCCTAGGACTTATCTTTTTTAAGTATTTCCTTTAAGAACTGTCCTGTATAAGATGAATCAACCAAACTAACCTCCTCAGGTGTTCCTGTTGCAACAATATTCCCCCCCATATCTCCTCCTTCGGGACCTAAATCAATAATATAGTCTGCAACCTTGATAACATCCAAATTATGTTCAATAACTAAAACTGTATCCCCATTATCTACAATTCGCTCTAATATTTTTAATAATTTTTTAATATCATGAGAATGAAGACCCGTCGTTGGTTCATCTAAAATAAATAAACTCTTACCAGTAGCCTTCTTTTGCAATTCTTTAGCCAATTTCACTCGAGCTGCTTCCCCACCAGATAAAGTAGGTGCTGGCTGCCCTAATTCGACATAGCCAAGCCCCACATCATGAAGAACCTGTAATTTATTCCGAACCTTAGCGTGATTTTCAAAAAACTCTAAAGCCTCATCCACCCGCATATTCAAAACATCATAAATACTTTTATCCTTATATTTAATTTGCAAAGTTTCACGATTATAGCGTGTACCTCCACAAACTTCACAAGCAACATAAACATCCGGTAAGAAATGCATTTCAATTTTCTTAACACCGTCCCCCCAACAAGCTTCGCATCTTCCTCCTTTAACATTAAAAGAAAATCTCCCCTTGTCATAGCCTCTTATCTTAGCTTCTTTTGTCTCTGCAAAAATATCCCGAATATCATCAAAAACCGAAACATAAGTAGCCGGATTACTCCGAGGTGTCCGACCAATTGGATTTTGCGTAATTTGGATAACTTTATCAATATTTTCTAATCCCTTAATTTCCTTATATTTACCTGGTTTTTCTTTTGAACGATACAAATGATTAGCAAGTGCTTTATATAAAATTTCATTCACTAAAGTACTTTTTCCAGAGCCACTTACTCCCGTTACACAAGTAAATGTTCCAAGAGGAATCTTCACATTAATATTTTTCAAATTATGCTCACTAGCCCCTTTTATTGTTAAGTACTTTTTATTCCCACGTCTTCTTTTAGCGGGAACTTCAATTTTATATTCTCCCGTTAAATACTTACCCGTCAAACTATTCTCATCCTGCATTACCTCCTTAGGTGTTCCGCAAGCCATAACAAGCCCACCATTATCACCAGCAAGAGGACCAATATCAATCAAATAATCAGCCGCTAGCATCGTATCCGTATCATGTTCTACAACAATTAAAGAATTCCCCAAATCTCTCATTTTAAGTAAAGAATCAATAAGTTTTCGATTATCTCTTTGATGAAGTCCAATACTAGGTTCATCAAGCACATATAAAACACCAGTAAGTCTAGAACCAATCTGCGTAGCCAGTCTTATTCTCTGACTCTCGCCACCAGATAAAGTACCAGCACTCCTCGATAAAGTCAAATAATCAAGACCAACATTCATCAAAAAATCTAATCGCGATAAAATTTCCTTGACTAAAATTTCTGATATCTCCGCTTGTTCCTTCGATAAAGATAAATGCCCAATAAATTCTCTTAAATCACGAATCGATAAATTGGTTACTTCAAAAATATTCTTCCCCTCTACAAGAACGGATAAAACCTCTTTTTTAAGTCTAGCACCTCCACACTCCTCACAAGGAAATTCCATCATAAATCGCTCAATCCACTCCCTAATCCAGCCACTCTTTGTCTCAATATATCTTCTCTCTAAATTGGTAATAACACCTTCAAAGAAATCCCTTGAAACTCGTGTATTTCCATTCTTAGAAACATAATGATACTCTAAAACATCAGGAGAACCATACAAAATAATATCCAAATCCTGTTTTTTCAAATCTTTAATTTTTTGGTTTAAATCAATTCCATAATATTCACTAACTGCTCGAAGTTGCGTCATAATAATATTATTATCATCATCCACACTAATTGTCGTAATAGCCCCTTCATTAATAGACTTATTCTTATCAGGAATAACTAAATCAACATCAATCTTATATTGAACACCTAACCCCTTACAAGTAGGACATGCTCCATAAGGTGCATTAAAAGAGAATATCCTAGGCTCTAACTCCTCTAGTGAATAATCACAATAAGGACAAGCAAAATTTTCACTAAATAAAACTTCTCCCACAGAAACAACATCAACAATAACCTTACCCTTCCCAAGATTAGTCGCTACTTCCATCGCCTCATATAATCTACTACGAATCGAATCTTTAACAACAAGCCTATCCACAATAACATAAATGGTATGTTTCTTATTTTTATCTAATTCTATTTCACTAGATAAATCATAAACTTCTCCATCAATCTTTACTCGAACATACCCCTCGCGCCTTAACATATCTAAAGTCTCTTTATGACTTCCCTTTTCTCCACGAGCAATAGGAGATAAAACCATAATCTTTGTTCCCTCATCATACGAAAGAACCTTATTCACCATCTCCTCAATACTCTGGCTCGTAATAGGAACATGATGATTTGGACAATAAGGCGTACCAATCCGAGCAAATAAAAGGCGCAAATAATCATAAATTTCAGTAACCGTACCAACCGTACTCCTAGGATTATTATTTGTTGTCTTCTGATCAATACTAATCGAAGGAGATAATCCCTCAATACTATCCACATCAACTCTTTCTGTATTTCCTAAAAATTGCCTAGCATAAGCAGACAAAGATTCTACATACCTTCTCTGCCCCTCAGCATAAATCGTATCAAACGCTAAAGAACTCTTTCCAGAGCCACTTACCCCAGTAATCACAACCAACTTATTCTTAGGAATTTCTACATCAATATTCTTTAAATTATTAACCCTAGCACCTTTAACAACAATCTTATCCATAATCCTTAAAACACCCCAATCTTATTAAATAATATCCTTAATCTTCATCCTAATTCTTTGAATTGCATTATCAATACTCTTTGTATCTCTATCCATAATTAAAGCAATTTCTTGATAATCAAAGTCCTGCAACTTAAGCCGAAAAACACATTCCTCAAAATCAGTTAATTTATCCACAACCCGCAAATACAATTCCTTAAAATCTTCATTTAGTAACAGTCCTTTTTCCGGATTATTTCGATTATCTCCAATATAATCAATCAAATTTGCATCATTTTCATCATCAAGTGTCTCAAGTGGCACCGCTTCATTTAAAGCCCGATGTTTATCACGATTTAATTTTCTTACCTCCGTCATCATTTGTCTTTCCATACAAACACAAACAAAAGTATAAAAACTAGTATTATCCTGTTCATTAAACCGAGAAACAGCCTCCTCAAATCCAATCGTACACTCTTGCACCAAGTCTTTAAACTCAATTCCCTTATTTTGCATATACTTAAAATACTTATGACTAATTTTCTGAATCAAAGGCTGATACTTTAAATAAAGAATTTCAGAAGCCTCTTCATTATTTTCTTGAGCCAAACTAACCAACTCATAATCATTTAATTCTTTCATGATTTGCTCCTCTTTAAAACAATATAAGATAAAACAATCCCACAGGAAACAGATGCATTCAAACTATTAATTTTACCACTCATTGGAATAGAAGCAACAAAATCACTGGATTTCAATATCACATCACTAACACCCTTACCTTCATTTCCAATAACAACACAAAGTTTATTGGGATAATCAATCTCGGAATAATCTTCTCCATCCATATCTGTTGCCACTATCCAAAAACCTTCCTTTTTTAATCTAGTAATTGTACTTCCTAAATTAGGAACGCGAACAATCTTCATATAACTAATTGCCCCCGCCGAAGTTTTTACCACCGTCGAATTAACCGTCACACTTCTATCATTAGGAATAATTATCCCATCTACACCAAGTGCCTCAGAAGTACGAATAATCGCTCCAAAATTATGAGGATCTTCTAAATGGTCTAACATCACTATCAGTACTTTATTCTTATCATGAACACTTTCCAAAAAACAATCAAGAGAATAAGTAGGCACTTCCTCTATTTCTAAAATAATTCCTTGATGATTCCCCAAAACCTTTCGGTCCATCACCTGACTATCCAAAAAAGTTGTCTTGATTTTTCTCTCCCGAATACACTTCAAAATTTCTTCATCATGAAACTTTCGACTTAAAAAGACACGAAAAATATCTTCTTTACTTCTTAATTTTTCTCTTGCAACATTCTTTCCATATATATACATTATTTCACCTCAATATATCCTAATATTTCTGCCAATCTATCATGATTTTTAGATAAATATAAATACCCAATCAAAGCCTCAAATCCAGTAGATAATTTATAAGTCAAAATATCCGTATGCTTAGGATGAGTACTTCTCTTATAATTCCTACCACGTTTTACTACTTGAATTTCTTCCTCCGTTAACTTACCTTCCTCTAATAGACAATTCAATATACTAGCTTGTCCTTTTGCGGATACATATAAAACAGCTCTTTTTTGTAACTCCAAAGCATGAGAAATTCCCATTAAAATTAACCTCTCTCGAATATACACCTCATAAATAGCGTCCCCTAAATAAGCAAGAGCAACAACATTAATCGTCCTAACATCTATTTCTTTATCCATTAAATAAAACTCTCCCTTACCCTTGCTTCTACACCAGAAATTAAATGCAACGTAATTTTAAACTCTCCCCTAAACTTAATAAACCCAAGTCCTGGAATAACAATATCTTCTCCCAAACAAACAGAATAACAATAAGTAGGATAATCAAAATAAGTATTTTTCTCATAATTACAAAAACGAACGTTCACTTCATTAGAAACATAAACAATAAAACTACTCTTTTCCTTGACTTCATAGTCCATTCTAACGTAAGAGCCAATTAAAATACTACCATGCCCCTCAACCTGACAACTCTTTGGACGAATCTCTTTTTTAGGACTAATTCTCTTTAACTCAGCACTATCTAGTATATTCATTAAACTTCCCTTATGAAGTAATCCTGGAGTATCTACCAAAGTAAAATCAGAAAAATCAATTTCTACCTCGTTTAAAGTTGTTGAAGGATACATCGAAGTCGTAACCAAAGTATCACTCTCTAAATAATTATGAATAAATTGATTAATTAAAGTACTCTTTCCCGAATTCGTATCCCCAACCAAATACACCTTTTTTCCATCAAAATAAGTAAGAATCTCTTTATAAAGTAAATCCATCTGATAATTTCGAAGACTACTAACAATACAAACATCAACCAAATTATCATATTTTTTCAAAAAATAAGACCTAATTTTCGCATCCACCAAACTCTTAGGCATAATATCTCTCTTAGTAATCACCAAAAGAACTTTAGAAAAAGTATCTAAAAAAGAAAGGTCAAGCGACAAAATATCAGTAACATACAAAACTAAATTATCTGGATGAATCCGCTTAATAATCTTTTCATAATCCACATTATCTAAAGAAACACTTTTATACTCTCCATAGTGTCGAAGACGGAAACACCTCTCACATAGCCCTCTTTCCATATTTCTAGTAAACCCTAACATCTCTTGATTCTCATCCTGTAATACTACACCGCAGCCACTACATTTACTCATAATACCGCCCCTTCTTTAAAATATCTTGTCGAAAAAACTTCGCAAAAACAAATCCCTCCATTGCCCGAAAAATCTTGGTAAAAATAAAGTCCTCTTCAGTCAACGGGTCAACCAAACAAGTAACAATACCAGCCTTATTTCCGCCTCGAATATCCGTAAATAACTGATCCCCAATAATACAAACTTCTTCTCTTTTAAATTGATACTTTGCCATTACTTTCTTAAAATGATAAGAAAAAGGTTTCATCGAAGAATGATGACAAATTACCCCTAATTCTTGAAAAGGAATCAATCTCTTTTTTGGAGCATTAGAAAAAATAATCACTGTAAAACCCATTTTTTCTAATTTTTTAAACAATTTTTTCATCTCATTCGTAGGATATTTCTCATGATATCCTACACAAGTATTATCTAAATCAAACAAAAGAAGACGAATTCTTTTCTTCTTTAACGCCTTATAATCCATCTCATAAATACTCTTTTGATACATATCTGGTATAAACCTTTTCATATAACCCTCCTTACAAAAACTAAAGATTAAACATACCCTAAATTCTACCATCTTTACCTACCAAAGTCAACCAACCAAAAACATTTGTTCGCTATAATTTATATCACCAACCAAAAGAAAAAAGACAATTAAAATATGTCTTATTCATTTCTATTCATCCATTCGCATTTTTATTCCTCTTATCTTTCCCAATTAACCGAAAACACTCCATAAAATATAATAAAGAAACCAAAACCAAATAAACCCCAGTAACTTTTAAATAAGTCAAAATCACACTACCTGGATTGAAAATAAGTAAAAGTCCTACCACTATCGCTAAAACACCAAGCAACAAATACTTCCCACGACGAATATTTACAACCTCTTTTAAATGAACATATCTAACCCACATCTCTATTGCCATCACAAATAAATATAGACTAAATAAAATAGGTAAAATATTAATCATAAATCCATAATAAACATACAAAATCAAACTAACCCAAATAAAGACAACCCCAATAAGAAGAGAAGTATAATTATTTTTTAAATATTCCCTCTCCAAGAAAAAAGATATCACCTGCACAACCCCAATAATTAAACAAATACAAACCAAAATATAATTAAAAGTCTTCAATAATTCCTCAGTTGCCGCTATAAAAACAATTCCCAAAACCAAATATAAAATCCCCATAAGTACACTACTTAAATTAAAATTCTTCTGAAACATCAAAACTCAACTCCCAAACACTTATCAATAATATCACTCGCTACCATCACCCCATCATTAGAAGCCGTAATCAATTGATACACCCGCTTAAAAGTAACATCTCCACAAGCATAAACAGAATCAATACTACTTTTTCCATTTTCTAAAACCTTAATATAACCATCCTGCTTTTCACCTGGAAACAACTCACTATTTGGAATAGAACCAATCGCTAAAAAAATACAATCAACTAATATTTCTCTCCCATCAACTAACAACACACCCTTAATTTTTTCAGAATCATATAAATACTTACTAATCTCTGAATCTTTTAAAAGAATAACATTATCAAGAGCAAGTAACCTATCCTTTAATATGGCTTCCGCCCTTAAAGTACTTTTTCGAACTACCAAATAAACACGCCTACAAATATTAGCCAAATACAAAACTTCACTAACCGCACTATTGCCACCCCCAACAACCATAACATCACGTCCTCGGTAAAGTGCTCCATCACAAGTTGCACACAAACTAATTCCTCTACCCAAAAACTCTTCTTCATGACTTAAATTTAATAGCCTTTCTCTCCTTCCCGTAGCAAACACTAGGTAAGAATAAGAATAAGTATTTTCTAAAGTAATAACCTTCTTTTTTTCATAGTCAACTTTTTCTACTTCACAACTAACATAATCTACTCCACTATTCATCACCTGCGAATATAACTTCATCGCCAAATCTGTACCATTCACTTCTTCATATCCAGGATAATTCTCAATAACATTTATTTTATTTAATTGCCCACCAGGAGCGTTATTTTCAATCAACAAAGTAGAAATACCAGCCCTTTTCAAATAAATAGCACAAGACATTCCACTAATACCAGCACCAATAATAATTACCTTATATTCTTCCATTATTTCCTCCTATAGAAGTTTTTTTCCACCTTCCCTTATGTTTTATCAAGAATAAAGAAATACTTCCAATAACAACCATAATCAAAGAAACAACCTGACTAATTCTAAAAGGACCTAAATACAAAGAATCACTCCGAAGTCCCTCAATAAAAAATCTTCCTATCCCATACCAAACCAAATAAAAAGAAACTTGCCTTCCCACTTGATTACTAAAACGTTTTCGAATCAATATCAAAATAAATACCCCAATAAGACACCAAAGAGATTCATATAAAAAAGTCGGCTGTCGATAAGCACCATCAATATACATTCCCTCAATAATAAACTTTGGCAAATGAATTTTCTCCAGCACCATCAAAGTTGTCTTTCCCCCATAGGCTTCTTGATTAAAAAAATTCCCCCATCTTCCAATCGCCTGCCCAAGTAATAAAGACAAAGAATAAATATCCAAAATACGAACAAAGCTTAAATCATTTTTCTTACAATAATAGAAAAGATAAAGAATTCCCGCAATCACACCCCCATAAATTGCAAGTCCCCCCTTCCATATCATAAATATAGAAAGTAAGTCTCCCTGATACTCAGAAAAATTAAAAATCACATAATAAGCGCGCGCACCAATAATTGCCCAAATCACTAAAGGCAAAACCATATCCATAATAGCATTAGTCTTATAATTTAATTTTCGACTATAACCAACCGCTATCTGATACCCTGCCAATACCGCTACTAATATCAAAAAAGAATACCAATAAATCGTAACAGGCCCAATTTGTACTAAAACTCTACTCATACTTATCCCTTCTTTTATGAACAATTGGTTTAATAATCATTCCTTCCATAAACATATTCAAAACAGAAATAATAATCGCAATCAAAAAAGGCAAAACAATTCCTTCTATTTGAAAATTACTTCCTAAAAGAAAACTAGTAAGATACAAAATAAAAACATTAATAATAGGATAAAATAACCCCATCGTAAGAGCAGTAATTGGCAAAGTAATATAAACCAAAATAGGCTTTATCGTTTGATTTAAAACATAAATAATAATAGACGCTAAAAAAGCATACCCTCCACAATAAGATAGATTAATATAAAAATGTTTTTTAAACATAAACGACACTGTAATTAGTACAACGGTATAACAAATCATATAAAGTAACCACTCAAAAAATGGATGACCAATAAGCCTCTGATAATAGTTTTTTTTAGGATTACTAACATCATCAATAACAATCTTTTTTCTCATAATTCCTCCCTCATCTCTTATTATCTAAAGTATATCATGAAATAATAACAAAGTAAAACCAAACAATTGCATTAATCCAAAAATTTTACTATAATAAAAATAGTTAAGGAGAATTTTATGCCTATAGAAGAAAAAAATTTATACGATTTTGATGGAACCATTTACAATGGAAACAGTTCAATTGATTTCTTTATCTTTTGTCTATTTCAAAATACTAACTTAGTAAAATACATTCCTAAAAATTTATCAGATTTAATTCGAGTTAAAACAAAAATACTAGAACTAAGTAAATCCCAAAATGATTATTGCCAATTTTTAACAGAAATCGAAAACATTGATTCATTAATTCTAAATTTTTGGAAATACAACTATAAAAAAATAAAAAGTTGGTACCTATCCCAAAGAAAAAATAGCGATTTAATTATTACAAGTTCACCAGATTTTTTAATCACTCCAATTTGCAATCACCTGAAAGTAAATTCAATTGCTACCAGAGTAGATAAAAATACTGGCAAAATATTAGAACTTTGTTATCAAGACCAAAAATTAAAAATGTTAAATGAAAAATACCCCAATGAAATATTTGACTCCTTCTACACTGATAGCCTAAATGATGACCAAATTTTATTTCAAAAAGCAAAAAACTCTTACCTAGTCAAAGGAAATAAAAGAATAAAAATTAAAAATACTTAAAAAAACTCTTTACTAAAAAAGTAAAAAACTAATTAAGTATTTTTTTTATTATCATAAACGAAAAATGGTTCATTTCCTACAACTTTTTGATAGTGACTCAAAACATAATCATAAATTTTTTCACTAAACTGACTATATTTTTCAAATTCTTGTTCTTCAACAAAAAATACACAACTTTTCTTCTCACAAAGATTATCTATCTCTTTTATTACTCTAACATCTCCACGATAACCTAAATTACCATTAGATAATAAATCATACTGCCCAATAGGAATATTATTATACAATTTAATTGCATAACTACTAACACCAATAATAAAATAATAATCATAATCTAAATAATATTTTTTTATTACTTCCGACTCCTTCATAATAGAAATTTCCCCACTACTATTATTTCTCAAATACCAAAATTTTTCCTGATTAAAATCAACTTTATAATCCAAAGAAAAAACTATCTTTAAAACATAAAATACAAATATACACCAAACAACACTCATTAAAAGAAATCGATAGTAAAGTCGTAATTTCCCTACTTCAAAATTCTCTAACACACAATAAATAACTGGAATTAAACAAACAACAAAATGTCCTAAATCAAAAATAGGATAAGAATTAATTTGAAACATTAGAATAAACAAATATTTCTTATTTCTAAATCTTCCTCTAAAAAGTTTAATTATTAAATATAAACATAGTAAAACTTCTAATAAAAAGCAAATACTAAATTCTAAATTACTTTTCCCAAAATCTACCATTCCTAAAAAACAATAATTAATAAAATCAAAGAAAGCACCCTGAACAAACAGATAAAGACTAACAAGAAAAAAAGGAATAAAATAGATAAATAAACTTTTTAACCTATTTTTACTATAAAACAAAACAGGAATTAACAAAAATATTCCAATACTCTGTTTAGAAATGAAAATAAGACCTACAAGAAACGAAACAACATCATAATATTTATTATCATGACTATCTAACAAATAAATAATCACAAATAAAAGAAACATAGAAAAATAATTATAGGAAGGAAAATAATAAATAATAACAAGTGGATATAATAATAGTAACTTATATAACCCTAATCTCTTGTACAAAATAATTGCTAAAAAACCAATTAATATACAATCAAACAAATGAATACTAATCAAATAATTACCAAATAAATGAATAAAAATACTACTAAGAAAAAAGTAAAGTGGTGTAACCATAACATTAAAATCACGATAAATTACCAATCCCTTTGCTATATTATAGCTAAATCCATAACACCAAATCTCATCCCCATTCAAAGGAAGAAAAAATATCTTATAACAAAAACTAATAACAAAAAAAACAACAAAAAGAATAAGCAGCTTAAAAAATTCTTTATTTCCCATTTCATAATCCTCCTAACTTACTATATTTTTATTATCATAGATAAAGAAACTATCATTACCCAGTTTTTTTGGATATCGATTTAAAACATAATGATAAATCTTTTTACTAAATTGCCCATCCTTTTCTGAAGACATATCCTCAATAAAAAACACACAAGTATTTTGTTTACAAATATCTTCTATTTCTTTAGTAATTCTTTCACTACCATGATATCCCATATTTCCATTCAATAATAAATCATATTGACCAATAGGAATATCACAATAAAGCTTAATTGCATAACTATTTCTTGTTAATAAAAAAGCATAGTCATACTGATGATAATATTTTTCTACTATTTCAGATTCTTTTTGAAGAACATTATTCACATCTCCCTTATTTCTTAAAAATAAATAATTACTAGAATCAAAACTAACTACATAATCGTAGCAAAAAAAAGATTTCAAGACATAAATAGTAGGAAAAGACAAAAATAAAACAAGAATTAAAAATCGATAATATAACTTTAACTGATTAAAATCAAGATCTTTTAAAATACAATACAGAACAGGAATAAAAGGAATAATAAAATGAGAAATATCAAAAATAGGATAAGCATTAACTTGAAACATCAAAATAAATAAGTATTTTTTATCCTTAAACTTACTTTTAAAAATCTTATAAATTAAATATAAACAACAAAACACTTCAATAACAAAATAAATTGTAAAAAGTTTATTGTGATCATTAAAATCAATCATTCCTAAAAAACAATAATTAATAAAATCACAAAAAGCACCTTGAATTAAAAGATAAATACTTAAGCAAACAATTGGAAATAAATAAACTAATAAACTTTTTAGCTTACTTTTACTATAAAACAAAACAGGAATTAACATAAATAAACCAATACTCTGCTTTGAAATCAAAATTAATCCTGCAAGAAAAGAAATAATATCATATGAAACATTTTCATGATGATCAAATAAATAAATAATCACAAACAAAAGAAACATACAAAAATAACTATAAGTAGTAAAATAATTAAAAATAATAACAAAATATAATAATACACTTTTATATAATCCAATAGTTTTATAAAGCATAATCATTAAAAAAGAAATTAAAATACAATCAAACAAATGAACACTGATTAAATAGTTTCCAAGTAGTTTAATAAAAAAACTACTAATAATAAAATAAAGTGGCGTTTGTAAACAGTTAAAGTCCCGATAAATCATCATTCCCTTTGAAATGTTATAACTAAATCCATAATTCCATATTTCATCCCCAGTAATAGGAATCCAAAAAACTTTATACAAAAAACTAACAACAAAAACCCCCAAAAAAAGAATGAGATAAACCATAAATTTTTTATTCATAATTACTTCCTCCTAATCATCAATATCTCTTACATCATCATAAATACTATTTGCCTTAACATAAAACTTCATAATTATTTTTACAACAAAGCTAGGCCAAATTTTAGAAAACATAATAATATCTTCTTTTTTTCGCAAATCACTATTAATAAATTTTACCGTCGTTGCATGATTATGAATTCGATAAAAAATTAAATTTTTACTAATATATCCAATTCTCCCCTTCTGTTTAGCAAATTTTAAAAAAGTATCCCAATCCAGTGAAAACTTAAGTTCAGAAGTAAAAATATCCTTTTTACCAAGCAATAACTTATTATACGTAACCGATGGGCAATTAATACTACTCCCAAAAGCTAAAGAGAAAATTTTAAAAAACTTTAATTGATTCAGAAAAGAAAAACGTAAAGATAGTTTCAAAAACTTTTTAACTTTCCCATTCAAATCTTCCATAATCATTCCATTTTTCAAAACACAATAATCCGTACATACAAATAAAACATTATCAAAATTCTTATAAAATTTTAAAATTTCTTCCAAATAATCTTGGCGATAAACATCATCTTGATGAACAATCGTCACTAAATCAGTTTTTGCCCTTCTATACCCAAAGTTCCAATCATCTTGAATATCACTTTTTCCACGACGCACATATAATTTAATTCTATATTTATTTGCCAAAAATCTAATAAATGAATTATCCGTTGAAGTCACAATAATAATATTAGAAAAAACAGTTTGATGATACAAAGATAAAATGCATTCCTCTAAGTAACAACATTCGCCATAAGCACAAATAACAAAAGTATGAGAATAAGTTTTATTACAACTTTTAAAAGTCCAATATTTGCTAAATAAAAAATTATAAGGAACAGTAAAAAATAAAGTTAATAATGGCGCAATTTTACTAGAAATATGCAAAACATCAACCCACAAATAAATACAAAACATATTAATAAAAAAAGACGACAAATAAACTGCATAATACCTCTTTTTACTCCCCTTATTACTTTTAAATACAAACCCTTTTTGAATACCATATGCCACAACACAAGAAAAAATATAAGCAAAAAAATTTGCCAAAAAATAATGAATATTAAAATGAAGCAAAATATAATAAATAATTAAAGAATTTAAAGAATTAAAAGCACCCACCAAAGCAAATCGAATAACTTGAAAAAAATTATTTTCTATAAAATTAAACATAATCAACCACACCTTTGTTTTACCTAATAAATCCATAAATATAAATGTAAAAAAACATCAACACAAAAACAATATAATAAAGAGAAATAAAAATCTTAACAAGAATAAAACTTAAAAATTGTTTAAATTTTTCTAAAACAAAAAATAATACGAAAAAGATAAAAGAAACAACCAAACTAACTTTGATATATGGTGGGTAATATAATAAAGAAATATCATTTTTACCAGAAACAAGTGGAATTGATATAAAATAATTGAAAACCTTATCTAATTTTACTTTTTTACCATTAACATAACAAACATAATTATCAACATAATTTATAGGCAAAAACAACCTATCCTTATCCGGGGTATTAACACGCAAACTTAATTTATTTTTATCAACCTCTACATGATCCACAATATCTTCTTTCTTATAATTAGAGATAAATTCATTGAATTTATTAATATTAATCTTAAAAAAATTCAAATTTTTAACACAAGTATCTTTATATAAAGAAATTGAAACCTTAACATTTCCCTTTTCAAAAATACCCAAATCTTTTATAGAAGAAGAATTAAAATGATAATTATTTTCTTCATTAACATTAGGATTATACAATAAATTATCATTAACACTTATAGAATGTAAAATAACACTATCATTTTCAATAAAGAATTGATCAGTACCAGTATAATCAATGGAAGAAACATTTAAATATAACTCACTTAACTCAGAAATATCAATATCAAAAGTAAAAGTACGATTGGAATCTGTACAAATATTATTTTTTATTTTTCCATTTACCTCAATATTTTCAGTAATCCTTCCTTTTTGATGAAATAAATTTTGATAAATTTGATTTTGATATTCAACAACATCATTGCTATAATTTTTCTCATCAAAAGAATAATAAGGAATTGAAAATAATAAACTATTTTTTAATTCATAAAGATTATACAACTTATTATTAGAAATAAAGGCATAATTAGGATTATTTATTTTTTCCCTTGACAAATACCAATGAATTCCCAACAAATTATCAGTAAACAAAGTTCCACCAGAATCCCCATTATATCCTAATTTTTTCAAAGAAGTAATCGTATTTTTATTGGTTAAATGCCAATCAGAAATCACTGGTTTATCCACCATGAAACCATAATTAGAAACTAAACTAGAACCAAAATCTCGATAACGAAAAAACTGATTTTCTTGTTTTAAAAAAGAGTATAAATCATTAGAAATTTTGGCAGAATAATCTGTATTCTCATTCGTTAGTTTAGGAGAATGAATACCAACATATCCTAAAGATAAAGCAATACAACTAAAAATCGAAAAAAACAAAAGAATATATTTCTTTAAAAAAAGATTTTTTAAAAGAAGTACATTAATGACCAAAAGAAGAGACAAAATCAAAATTAGCAAAATATAAAATATAAGTTCTAAAGAACGTAAACCAATGCTAGGATTACTAGCAGCACTAATTGGTATATACTTAAAATAAACAAACAATAACAGCAAAAAAACAAAAACAATGTAAAAATAATTATTTTTCTCTATAGGAAACTGCAACTTAGAATTGAATTCCAAATAATAAAGAACCCCAAGATAAAGAACCATAATTGAAATAAACCCATAACGATAAGGAAACATATTATAACTACCAGTATGCCACATAGAATTAATTTGATTAAATAAAATTCCAGAAAACATAATAACAAACAAATAAATAAATAAATTCCTAATTTTTTTATTCGTTAATTTACTTTTTAACATTATAAAAAATAAAATAATTGGAAAAGCATAAAAACAAACAATAAACAACTTATCAGTTATATCACAAAAAACAATATCTTTTAATGAAAACGAAGAAGAAAACCTTGATGAATTCAAAATATTACATAAAGTTGGAAATACAAATCCAAAAGATAACCCTAATGCTAAAATAGTACCAAGACTTAAATTAAGCAAAAATTTATTTCTTTCTTTTTTATCACACAAAAACTGAACATAACCAAACGATAAAAATAAAACAAACAATAACTCCATATAAGTAATATAAAAAGAATAAATAGTCGATAAAAATAAGATAAAAACATACAATTTATAGTCTCCATTATCGCTAATTTTTTTCAATCCATATAACAAAATAGGAAACAAAATAATATTATCTAACCACACAAAATTTGTATGGTATACAATAACCCAACTACTCAAGGCATATAATACACTAAAAAAAACTTTCCACGAAAAACAAACTTTTTTATAAATTTTATCAAAAAGAAAAAAAGATGTTACCGACATTAAACATAATTTAATAATCAATAAATAAGAGAGAAAATAAGGAATGTTACTTCTAGAAGTAAGAATTAATAGCCAAGATAAAGGCGATAAAACTCCATAAACGGATATCAAATCATACATATCACTACCTAAACCAATTTTATAATTCATAAAAATAGAAACTTTTCCCTGAAAAAAATCATACATATAATAATAAACTGGTAAATAGGCCTTTCCAAAATCCCCATTAATTATAGTATTTTTACCAAAAGGATAAACATCATTAATTATAAAAACAACAAATAATAGCAATAAAACAATCAATGGAGAAACCAATAAAGAAAGTTTTTTTCTACAAAAAAAGTGTTTCAACCTACTCATAACTACCTCCTCATTAATTAACTCTTTCAAATAAAGTAAAATACTTATCATTATATAGCACCTTATAATGACTATCCTTACTTAGAATAAGAAATAATATTTCTTTCTTTTTTACCAAAACATGAGTAACACCCATTTTTTTAAATTCCTTTTCGTAATTTCTAGGCATATTCTCCATTTTATCAAAAATACTGTAATTCATTCCATTAAATTCTTTCAAATATAAATCACATCTTGCATCAATAAAAACAGGAATGTCATTAAATAACAAATAACTGCCATAATCATATCCATTATAAATTTTTAAGTTTTGATAATCTAAATTATTTTTAATATATTGAACAGCACCAACTGGATAATCTTTCTTTAAAATAAACTCTTCTTTTGAATGAGTAAAAAATTGAAAATAAGAAAATATCCCAATCAATAATAATAAAATACAATAGATAACTTTCTTTCCTAATAACATTCTGCCTAAAGTATCAAAAGTAACATCTCCCTTATCATTTAAACATCTGACACAAATAACCCCAATAATAATTACTACAATTGAATAGAAAAAAGAAAGATGCCTTACTGAAGTCAAACACATAAAAGTAATACCACAAATCATAAATAACTCACGCAAATAAATTTTAGTATCAGTAAAAATTAAAACAATTAATAAAATTAAAATAGAAACAAGAAAAAACGGATGCTCTATAACTGTTAGCGGTAGATGTTCTGATAATAATTTTTGGCTATTTCCCATCATCACTTTAAAAATATACGTATAACAAATTTTACTTGGTGAGAATATCCCCAAAAATAAACTAATAAAAAAAGTAAAAAATAACATTTTTATATGAGGAATCTCTTCGATTTTTAATTTAAAATAAGAAGAAAGTTGAAAATATTTTCTACCTACTAAAGAAATAATATGTTCAGCAAAAAAAGGTAAAAAAAGAATAAAGAAAAAAGGCCAAACAGTAGCGTGAACATTAGCAATTAAAATACAAAGAAAAAAAATACTAACGGAATATCTTTTCTTTCCTGTTTCAATAATTCTATAAATAAAATAAAATTCTAATACAAAACAAATTAAACTAATAAGTTGTGCCCTAGCAACAGCAAACATTGATAATCGAAAGATACAAATAATAGAAACAATAATCGAAAAGAATTCATTCTTATTTAGCTTCAAATTAACATAATAAATAGCAAAAATTAAAAAAATAAAAGTAATAATTGTACTAACATAAATTCCATAATAATTAAATCTAGAATAAACTAAATAAACAAATAAATCATACAACCAGTGAGGGTAAGTATATGGCAATCTAGTTACCCAACAATAATGATCTAAAAAATCAATACCATTATGATAAATAAAATCACCTAACTTTATCATATAAAATGTATCCGTTTGAAAATACTTATAAGTAAGACCAATACACAAAAATAAAATAGATATAAATCCAAAAAAACGATACTTCCTTTTCAAAAAAAACACACTCCTACTCCTACCTAAACTTTAATCTTTATATATCAAATATATAATATAAATCCCAAAACTACAAGAAAGTTAACAAAAAAAACTACATAACAGTAGTCCTCTCTTAAACTCTTCTATATAAATTTAGTTTTTCCAAAAAAGGAAATAGAACATTTGAATTATCAATTCTATCATCAAGCGGTGGTAACACCGAATAAAACGATATATTAGCTTCATTTTCAAGTTGTAAAATATCATGTTGGTTTAATAAAGAACGATTCAACAAAACCTTTTCATTAGCTACTTTTTCAAAACAATGATTATCCAACATTACAAGTTTATTAATCATAAGTACGGATGATTCCATTAAATAGATAACATCGTCACAAAAAGAATGACAAAAAGAACTATCTAAATCATTTAAATCAACCAATATAACATTAGCCTCTTTATATTTTATCAATAAATTATTAACTTCTTTTGCACTACAAGAAACCATATTTTTATCATTATAAAACATAAAATCTCGTTTATTCACTTCTAAAGAAACAGTGTAATAATGTTTAGAAAGTTGTTTTTGTAGCATATAAATCAAAGAAGTTGCTCCTGCATGATTAGTAAAATTTTTAAAACCAATTACTCTAGCTGAAGTATCCACCCCTTCAAAAGTATTAGTAGGAATAACCGGTTCATTAATAACTTGTAAATGAGCAACATCCTTATAACTATTAGGATTATCATAAAGATATTTTAACTCATTCTCATCATGAGCAAAATTATAAATTCCCATACTAATCAAACTAGAAATATAACTACTACTATTAACCACTGAATCATGAGAAAGTAAAAGAATAATCTTACTAACATCTAGCCCTACGGAAAGTCTTTTAATATTATTAATATCTAAATAATTTTGAACTGCCGTAATATCCAAAAACATTCGATTAAAGAAAAAATTCGAAAACATTTGAACAATCTCATCCGCTGTAAATTCACCACTAACAGACTTAATAACATCGATATCAAGATTGCTAAATTTATCAGCATTTAAATTAGAAATGATTACATTCATCTTCTGCTTCCTCCTTTAATAATAAATTGTTTTTGTCTCCCCACTAATAGGAATAAGTATCCCTAAACGAAATAATGGAAAATCAACTACAAAATAAGTAATTACTCTATAATAAACACTATTGTTTCCTTCCTTCTTAACAATACATGCACCATTACTAGAAAGAATACCATTGTTTTTGGAACAATTATCTTTAACTTTTTGATTATTAAAATAATTATAGGCAACTTTATTAAGATAACTATCTATTCTATTTATAGTTCCACTATCCCCTTCTTTACTAAAATCATTAGGATTAGAACGCTCCAAAATATTAATAACATTATTTTTTATTCTATATGTTTTAGAAAGATTAATTGCGACAGTCATAAAACATATAAATACAACAAAAAAAACAAGCATTATACGTAAAATAAAAGAACCACCAAACGCATCTTTCATGCTAAACCACCACCTAATTTATTTAAACTTGAGGAAAATTAATCGTTGTTGTCTCTCCAGTAATAGGAATTACAAAATCTTGTGAAAAAATAGGAAATGAAATAACCAAATATACAATAACATTATAATAAACGGAACGTCCACTTCTTCCCAAGTCATTTCTTACTATACAAACACCATTATCAGAAAGACGACCATGCTTATCATTACAAATTTTACTAATTGCCGCATTATTCGTGTACTTATAACCAAAACTAGATAAATATGGGTCAACTTTTCCATTAACAATATTATTCCATTCAGATAAATTATTCGAGTCAAACTGATACTGCTCCAAAATATTAATCACTTCATTTTTTATTCGAAATACCTTCGCATAACTAACGGCAATCGTCATGAAAGATACGTAAAAAACAAGAAAAATTATAATCAATTTAAACATAAATGTACTACCAAACGCATCTCTCATAACTTAATTCACCTCCATTTTAAACCATTAATTTTCCTAATTTTGCTCCGTGATATTTTTCCATTTATCAGCCACATAGTCTTGTGCCATAGGAACTAAAAAATGAACAACACCAGCAATCAAAGCAATTGCCAAAATAGTAACAACTACCATACTTAATTCACCTGTAGATTCTTTCATTCAAAATCACCTCCTTAAATTATCGTATATATTATGCTACACTAGAGAACGACATCAACATCGAAACAATTAATAAAATCATTCCCCCACCACCAGTACAAACTAACATTACCATAGTCATACTTTCCATTTTACTTAATCTATTTTTATATTTTTGTTCCCGAGCTTTTTGTTGCAAAGAAGAAACACTTTTCGAAAAAGCAACCAATTGTGCATGCTTTTTTTCTTGCTCTCCTAAACCTAAACGATATAAAAGACGCATCATTCGAACAGAATCCCTAACTGGATACATTGCAGCAAAATCCATATAAGGTTGAACTGAGGAATCCCCTGCTTCTATTTTAGCAATCATCGCTTTTAAACCTGGCTTAAATACCTCTGGAGCATCCTCAATACTTCTAGCAAGAGCAACTGGAACAGTATAATGTTGAATCAAAATTTCCAATCCTTTTAAATAGTATGGCAATAAAGAATCAACCTCATTCAAATGTGCCCTATAAAAACGTTTTAACTGTAAATATTGCATTTTAAATGTTAAAAAGCCGCAAATAATTCCAAGCATAATATTAACAAATGATAAATCAGAAATAAATACACAAATAAGTAAAACTGTAACTAAAACACCATTTCGAATTCTTTTCATAAAAACTTGATTAGGATCATATACCTTTTCACCATATTTTGCATATAACAAAAAATCATAATCATTTTCTTTTAAAAGGTAAAACAAATCTTTATTGTCATTAACAAATTTTTCAGAATTAATCTTCCCTGTATAAAAGAAAATAAATAATATTATTGCTCCGATGATAAAAATTTCAATAAACATTATTCAGCCCCCACATTCTCATTATAATATTTTTCTCCTTTAAGAAGAAATAATGTATTAATAATTACTAAGGCATGCAACAAAATAACAATAATAATATTATCTAGCATAGCAATATAGGAATCAACCCCTAGCAATAATTGAATCAACATGACAATTCCATACAAAGCAACACCAAAAATTAAAAATTGCTTATGGAACTCTGAACGATCCAATCTATCACGATACACTCCTTCAACCAAAGCATCAATATCAGTTAGCATATTATCAAACGTCTCTTCTGTATCCTTCGCCCCTTCTTTAGTAACTTGTAAAAATAATTGATGCATATTCTTAACCATAAAATAAGGATATTTAGCATTCATATAAGCAATAGAATCAGTTACTTCACCTTTTTCATATGATAAAGCAATCATTGTTTTAACATCCGATAAAACTGGATCCTCTAAAATACCAGATTCAACTACTCCTTCTAATGACTTAATAAATGCCTGAGTAGTAGCAAATTCCATTATTGTATTCGTAACATAAACCTGTACTTGTTCAAAAATAAACTCACTATATTGCCTTTTAGAACGTAAATAAGTAATATAAGGAATAAAAGCAATAGCAATTACCGCATAGACAATTGAAACAATTAAATTATAAAAATATAAATACCCAATCGCACCTGCTATCCCCGCAAAAAGAACAACTTGAACAAAATATTGTCTAGGAGTATAATCTAAACCAAGCGATTTAATTTTTTTACGCATCTCCTTATATGAATAAGGAGCATATTTATCATATAACTTAGTAGTTTGTTCATTAATAAATTTATAAACTCCACTACCAGTACTCGAACGATACGTAACTATAAAGATAAGAATTATACCAATAATAATAATTTCCAAATAAACCACCACCTATCATCCTACACTATTTGTTCCATTATACCGCATATTATTAGAATTAACAATACCAGAATTATAATTTGCCATGTTAGTATTTGAAGAAACAACCTTCATATTATTAGCAGAAACATTTGAATTAATATTACTATTTACATTGTTTCGAACTAAATTTTGAGGTTGAACTACTACTTTGCTATTAGACACTCCATTTTGATAATAATTTTGGTTTCTTACATTTTGATTCTGCATACCTTGCCCATTCGAAACAACATTTTTAGGAAGATTATTCATTACTCTTGAAGAACTAACTGTTTGCACCTGATTCAAAGAATTCATCTCATTAGAAACAGGATTAGGAGTGTGAAACTCTTCTTTTACCAATATATCTGGCTGCATAATAACGCCTTGACTTTCTAAATAATCAAGCAAATATCTAGTAGGATTGTGAATTTCTGTCTTACCATCTGGAGTTCTTTTATAAATAATTTGATATCCAGGTTTATTATTATCATCAACAAAAAATTCAACAACCTCAGAAACTTCTCGCTTAAACCTCTGTAATTCCTTACTATAATATCCTTTAATATGAACACCCAATTGTACATATCTGTGAATACTTCTTAAAAACTGATCCATATCTATACTTGACTCTAACAAACTATATAAACGACTAGGAATAGACTCTGCCTTATCCGCATGAATAGTAGATAAGATATTATGGCCAGAAGAAATGGAATCTCTTACAGCCATAACTGCTTCTGCACTTCTAACCTCAGATAATAATATCCACCTTGGATTCTGACGCATACAAGTTACTAAAACATCAGCATAACTTGCTATATTATTTGTCTTCATCGCAACAATATCTCTTTCTGGAAAAATTCTATCCAAGTGTAACTCCAAAGTATCTTCAATCGTAATAATTTTTTCATCATATTTCGTATGAGCAGCCATATACTTAACAAATTCTGTCTTACCACTACCCGTTTCTCCACTAACCAAAATATTACAGTGACCTTCTACACATTTCAAAATAAAATCATGAATATCTAATCGAATATAATCTTCTTTAATAATCTTATCTTTCTCTAGTCTGATTTTAGCAGGCGTCTTACGAATTAAAACAGCAATACCATTTCGAGCAATAGAATCATGAACAAAGTTCATACGAAGTTCAGCACCCTCAGCATCCAAAAAAGGATTAGCCATATTAAAAGATTTTCCCATTGAATTAGCACACTGAAAAGCCATTTTTTCCATAAAAGCATTATTAACTGCAGAATTTTCTACTCGATAAACTCCTTTAGATAAAGACTTTAACCAAACTTGTCCACCATTACTATAAGAAATATCTGTAATATCATCATTATCTAAATATTCCTGAATAGGGCCAAAATCTACTTGAGTAAATTCATTTTTCATCTAATCACCTCTATCTTAAGAATTATCTTTTTTATCACTTGAATTATTTGTACTGGAATTATCTGCTTTCTTATCATCAGTAGTAACTTTATCAGAAGTACTAGATAAAATCTCATCTACCGATACCATCTTTGTCTTATCATTAATAAAGTTTTGAATATCTTTACTACTTACATAAACAGTATCTTCCTTTGTAACCTCTTGAGTATTAGGTACCAAAATTAATTCAACTTCATAGCTATCACTTAAATAAATAGCTTTTCTAAATAATAGATGCATATCTTCTGGCAAAGCAAACATCATATATGCAGGAGTTCTTGCCTCCGAAGTATTCTCAAAAACATGACGCCCATCTGCATCTTTAACATCTAAAATCGTAATATTACTAATAAACTTACCAAACATAATCGTACCATCATCACTTTTGGCTTTAAAATATATATTAATAACATCATCTGGACGCATACTATTTGCATAAGTAGAATCCATATTTACAGAATAATTTACAACAGTCTCATCTTCTTTAACATTTAAAAATGCAGAATTTGGTAAATTAGATGCTTTAATAATCAAATCTTTATAAAATAAACTTCCTTCTAAAATTTTAGTATTATATTGAGAATACTTACCCACAATTTCTTCCTCTTTTTCATAATAACTTCCTACTAAAAAAGCAGCTGGAACATGCATATAAGAAATCATATCATTTGTTATCTTAGTCTTAGGCTCAATCTCCTGATTAGCATAAGGAACTTTAGTTAAAGAAACCTTTTGACTAATTCTAGTATTATATCCAATATATAAAACAATCACACATAATATTATCCCAATGATTGTAACCGTATTTTTATTACTAAAAAATTTCTTAATAGAATCTTGCATAACATACCTCCTTATCCATTATTACTAGATGAATCTTTTTTATTTGAAGTATTACCTTGTGTATTTACCTTGTCTTCAGTACTAGATAAAATTTCATCTACTGATACCATCTTTGTTTTCTCATCAATAAATGTCTGAATATCTTTACTACTTACATACACTTCCATATCATCTTTCTCTTGCTTTTGTGTATTAGGAACTAATATTAACTCTACCTCATAAGTATTGCTTAAATAAATTGCTTTTCTAAATAACAAATGCATATCTTCTGGCAAAGCAAACAACATATAAGCCGGGGTTCTAGATTCTGTAGTATTTTCAAAAACTCTCTGTCCATCACTATTTTTAACATCTAAAATAGTAATATTACTAATAAATTTACCAAACATAATTGTACCATTATCATCTTTAGCCTTAAAATAAACATTAATAATATCCCCAGGCATCATACTATTCGCATAAGTTGAATCCATCCCAACATTATAACTAATAACCGTTTCATTCGACTTAACATTACTAAACGCAGAATTGGAAACTGTCGAAGTATCCGTCAAAAAATCAGTATAAAATAAACTTCCCTCCGCAATCATAATATCATCCTTAGCATACTTCCCAACGATTTGATTAGAAGCATTATAATAACTTCCCTTAATAAAAGCCGCTGGAACATTCATATAAGAAACCATATCCTCAGTAATTTCTGTTCTAGGTTGAATCGTTTGATTAGCATAAGGAACCCTTGATAAAGACACCTTTTGATTAATTCTAAAATTATAACCAATATACAAAATAACAATACATAAAATTACCCCAATAATTGTAATCGTATTCTTATTACTAACAATTTTTTTTATTGAACTAGATAAATTATTCATTCATTACCATCCCTTCCAAATTTATTCAACATCTTTTTCATCATCATATTCCGAATCTAAATTAAAATCTTCACCAGCATCTTCATTCCCACAATCAGAATCAACAAGCACACCATTTACTTCAATAGAACAATTACTACTTACTTGCCCTTGATCATCAACATAAATATCATCATAAGAAAAACTAGGTTGCATAGAATTTAAATTCGACGAAGGAAGATCAACATTACCACTAACAGTACTAGAATTTTCTTTTACAGAATAATCACTTGTTTCTAAAATTCCTGTTAGAGTGTTCGCAATATCATTAGAAATGGACTGTCCCGTGTGAAATTTATATTCATTACCATTTCCTCTAACTATAACCGAAACTTTAGGAGGAGATTCAATAATATCATAAAATTCCAATTTATAAGATTCTACATTTCCATTAATACTTTTGGTAAATCTTCTTGTAAAATTTTCAACAAATTTCTGCTCTGAAATTTTTACAACACCACCACAGCCTTCATTTTCATTACTTCGATAACACGACAAATCAATTGATTCTAACATTGAGGCCTTCATCGCTTCTTTTAATACATAATACTCACTTTCATTATTAACCGTAATCGATTGAAACATATTAATAAAAATTAACCCAGACATTCCAACCATAATCATTCCAAGTGCTAAAAAAGGATATTTCACTATTTATCACCTCACTTTTTAATATCACAGTTTGAAGAAAATTTTCCAATTTCACAATAACTATCACCATTTGCTCTAACAGAAAAATTATTTATTATAAAGGAACTGCTACCATTTTTATTAATATTATTCCAATCTGAATAAGAAGTTTGAATTTTATCAATTTCATTTAAAGCATTCGAATCAAGAGAAATTGAATACAAAGGATTATTCGAAAAAGTATTAGATAATCTAATTTGATTAGATGAATTATTATACCAATCTTTCCAATTAGCTGAAATATACTTTGGAAAAGGATTGGAAACATCAATTGTTCTATAATTAATCCCTAATATACTACTTTCATTACAATCAAAATCTCCTGTTTTACAAATATTTGTCCCATTATAAACATCAACATTACAATCTGCATTATATTTAAAACTCATTCCATCCATCAAATTAAGATTTATCTTTTCAGTACTAGAACCAATATTAAAACTAAACTTATTGCCATCATACCTTAAAGGAATATAATATTTATTTCCACCATTAATATAATATTTTTCGCTAGAACTGTAACGAACGTCTCCATTTTTTGATAAATAAGCATTTGGCAACTGTATTTTATCAACAGCCATTGAAAATCCAACATTTCCATTTGAAGAAACAAAGTTACTAATATTTTTGTCTGAAAAATGAATTTGCTGATTAACTCTATTAACCAGATTTTTATCTTTTGGATTATTAGAATCAACAGAATAAAAATTAAAACTTATCGATTTATTTTTAATTTTTTGTTTTAATTTTTCTTCTATCTTATTTTTAACATTATTAGCATTATAATTAGTAGTATCTAAGGCATTATAATAATACGGAATATTACCTACATAATCATAATAGTCCCAAGTAATTTTACTAGAATATGCTGTTGAAATACCATCATTATCCCCAAGAGCTAATCCAAATCCACCACCAGCATAAACCAAATTTGGCGTTAAATTTCCATATTTAAAATAAACTTCTTCATTTAAAATAACATTTACTTTACTTCCATTATCCAACTCTATCGATGTACAATTACAATCTTTATAATGAGCAATATATCTACTAGAATCGCTACTATTATTAGCACAAACTTTATTGTTAGAATCATGAATAGCCTGTCCAGAATTCTTGAAAACACTACAAGCATTATTATGAGAAACAGGTGTTTGAATAAAATTAAACGACTTAGAAAATTCATGTTCTACTTCTATAACAGAAGTACCCGTTACTTTCTCAAAAACAAACATAGGTTGAGCTGTTCCAGCACTAAAATTCTTTGTTTTTGAATTAAGATATCGTTTTGAATCATAAATATTCGCATTATTAACAGTTTGTGTCTCAATATAAGAAGCCGTAATTTCAAGTGGAAGAGCAACTGTAGAATTACTAAAAATTTTAGTTGTCTTCAAATAAAGTTCAACTGCATTATTATAAGTTAGATTAATTTCAACACTAGAATCACAATTAATTCCAGCTCCACAAATTTCAATAGCAGAATTCCCAGTATCTAATAATACTTTAATTACTTTACCATTGCCACTTGTATTTAAATCAGTGTTCTTAACTGAAAAATTCTTTGTCTTATAAAAACCACTTGTTCCCCCACAACTTGAACCATTAGCAATATAATAAAAATTATTATCATCAATTTTAACAGTAATATTTGCTTCTGAAGCATTAGTAGAACTCGCAGAAGAATTCCCACTACTAGCTGCATAATCTTGCCATGCTTTTTTAATAATTTTTCTCACATCACCGCTATGATTCCAAGAACCAATTGCGTAAGAATCTTTATAAAAATAAGGAGAAGGTCCCCATTCAGAGTTCCCTAAATAACTCCATAATGCTCTTTGAATTGTCTTCCAATTATAATTTTGCTTAAGAATATGTCCAACAATACTACTACAATCACCATCAGAATGTTTTGTTCCCTTATTCTTAACATAAGTATAATAAACACAAGTATTAGCAGAATTCCATGATTTATCTAAAGTATGATTACAACCATCGCATAAAGTTTTTGAACGATTTCCACAATAAGAAACTACCCTACTCTTTCCTTTTTTTGTATACTTTTTAACAGAAATACGTGATCCATTATTACAAACTCCAGTACTTTTTAATTTATTATTATAGCAATACCATCTATCACCAGAAGAATAAGAATAAAATTTACGAGTATCCGCTTTTACCATTGGTATAAATAAAAAGAAAGAAACAATCAAAGAAAAAAATATCATTTCTCTAAACTTTATCTTCATTTTCATACTCCTCCTCTAATCTAACTTATCTTTCTTTATCTTTCTAATAATTAAATAAATAAGCCCTATAACAAAAACCACTCCAACCAAAATAAAAATATAAAAATATTTTTTAACAATATCTTGAAATGTTAATTTTTCACTAATTGAAGAAGTACCACTCTTCTTCAAATAAGCCCTAACCTTACTCTCAAACTGAGAATAACTAAGATTCCTCGTATCCAAGTATTTTTGACAAACATCCAACTTCTCTCCAATATCTTTACATAAAACATCATCTGCATAAGTATTATAAATTTTCAAATCTAATTTTTCCGTCCTTAAAACTTTATCCGGACAACTCGTAGCATAAAACTTCAAAGTATCCACCCCATAAGGAACAACCATCGAAATATTCCCATTCACTGCATAATAGCTAGTAAAAACAACACTCATATCATCCGTTGTAGCATAAATTGCACTATCCATTCCTGAGATAGTAACCATATTTTGACCAATTATCCCAGCTTGTGCCGCTTCATCATCAAATTCAGTATGAATATTCACTAAAGAGGCAAGTTTTTCCATCTTTTCTTCATCACACTCTTCCGCATAACAATAACCAAAAAATGTAAAAAAGAAAACAACACCAACCAATAAGGATTTAATATATCTCATCAACACCACCGTATCCTCCAATTTTATTCTACATCCATGATAACATTTTTTTTTTCAAAATTAAACCTTTTTTTCCAAAAAAATAAACTTTTTTAAAAGTTCATTTTTAAGAAGTCAACTTTAAATCAGTATTTTTTCCAGATTTATTTCCAGAATTATCTAAAGAAGATGTTGAAAAATAATAGTTAGGAATCTCTCCATTAATAATCTCCATAGTAAGAGGGAGCTTTCTTTTTATTGTCACCTTTTTAGACAAAAACGGCATCTGAATAACAAAACTAACCTTCACCACCACCCGAACATCTACCATTGCATTATTTAATCCATAATTTCGAATCGTTGCATCAACATCCGTAAAAGCATCAGTTATAACACTTAAATTAAGCGGAATCTTAGGTCCAATATTAGCAAGTAGTGGATTTCCCGTCGCACTCCCCATCGAAATAGAAAACAAAATCCCATCATTCATTTTTTGATAAATAGAACTAGCATTCCCCACTTCCTTTATCCCTAACCTAGAAAAATTTCCCCGCACCATGTCATCTAAATCAGAAGAAAACATCTCCGTAATCTCAACCATAACCTGATTCAATCTCTTTGTATCATAGCGAATCAACTCAATCTTTTCCCCATCTCCTCTTACAATCTCTAAAACATCCCCCACCTCATGACAACTTAAATATTTTCTTATTCCATTATTCAAAACAACACCAACTAACCTCTCCACCTCATCTTCAGCACACTTAACCAACCCAGGCCCTAAAACCTTACTGAAATAAGAAATAAAAAGAATAGCCCCCACTACACTAAATAAAATAAAATAAAGAAAAAAAGTTCCTATATCATTTCTCTTTCTTTTTCTTTTCAACTCAAAATACTTATTCATACTAAACTATATGTAAAAAAAGAAAATAAATCAACTTTACACTACTAGACATAAAAATTGATTTAAGTATTGTAAAATAGAACAAAATCATACCATTTTATAGTATAATGAAACAAAGGTGGTGAGTTTTTACGAGATTACAAAATTACTTCAAAAATAATATCTACGCCAACAGAGGAATGACTTTAGAAAACGACATTAACCAAACAAATGAATATTATAAACTGCATGACATTGCCATTATTTATAAAAAGCCAACCCCAATTCGCGTAGTCCAAGTAGAGTATCCCAAAAATAAAATCAAAGAAGCTTATTTCAATGAACCATCCACTCTAGACTATACCGGAATCTACCAAGGAAAATACCTAGAATTTGATGCCAAAGAAACATTAAGCAAAACCAGCTTCCCACTTTCAAATATTCACGCACATCAACTAGAACATATCAAAAAAGTAATACACCACGGTGGAATTGCCTACTTAATCGTCAGATTCTCTAATCTAAATCAAACCTTCTTGCTTCTAGGAAATGATTTAATCTCCTTTATTAATACAGAAGAAAGAAAATCTATTCCCTTAGAATACTTCAAAAAAAAAGGTTACTTAATCGAAATAAAATATGCCCCTAGACTAGACTATATTAAAATAATCGATAATATATTAAAAAATAAAGGAAGTGAACAATAATGGAAAAAATAACGAAGAAGAAAAAAAAGAAAAGAACTTCTTCAAAAAAACAACCAATAATTAACAACAAAGAAAGCAAAAAAAAGGATGGAATAAGAAAAAAAAGAAAATGGTGGAAAAAAATTCTTAGTTTCCTAATTGTATGTGCTTGTCTTGGCGTCTTTGCAGTATTTGCCTTTTGCATCTATATTGTTTCAAGTTGCGGAGAATTTAATCCCAACGCCTTAGCCAACCAAGACCAAACCGTTATCTATGATAAAGAAAACAATATCATTGGAAAACTAGGCATGGAAAAAAGAGAATCTGTTACCTATGACAAACTACCCCAAGTTTTAATCGACGCTATCGTCGCAACAGAAGACTCTAGATTTTTCCAACATAACGGTGTCGATGGAGCCAGATTCTTAAAAGCATCTCTTGGCCAAGTTTTAGGAAACTCTAGTGCCGGCGGTGCCTCTACCCTAACCATGCAAGTAGTAAAAAACAACCTAACCTCAACCGAAAGAAATGGAATTGAAGGAATTATTCGTAAATTTAAAGATGTCTATATTTCTGTCTTCTTTATGGAAAAAAAATATACCAAAGAAGAAATCATGGAATTTTACGTAAACGATAGCCTTCTAGGAGGAAATGTTTACGGGGTTGAAGAAGCAAGTAAATATTACTTCGGAAAATCAGTATCCGATTTAAGTCTACCAGAAGCAGCCATCATCGCTGGATTATTTCAATCTCCAAACGGAGATAACCCATATAAAAATCCAGAACGAACCAAAAAACGTGTAAATACAGTTTTAAAACTAATGGTAAGACACGGATATATCACACAAGAAGAAGCAGACATTGCCTCTAGTATTGATATTTCTTCCCTACTAGTAGGAACAAGTGAATCAAATAACTATCAAGGCTTCATTGATACCGTTGTCTCTGAAGTCATCAAAAAAACAAAACAAGACCCAGCCTTAGTATCCATGGAAATTCATACCACAATGGACGCTAGTATTCAAAACGGAATTAATAAAATTTTAGCCGGTGAAGACTATAAATGGAAAGACGATAAAGTACAAGCTGGAATTACTATTGTTGATGTAAAAACCGGAGCAATATCAGCAATTGGAGCCGGAAGAAATCGAACAGGAGAAAGAGAGTGGAACTACGCTACCCAAGAAAAAAGACAACCAGGTTCAACGGCTAAACCAATATTTGCTTATGCTCCCGGATTCGAATATGACAATTTCTCTACATACCAACTATTTAACGACGAAGCATGGCAATACGCGGATGGAACAGCATTTAATAACTGGGACTCTGGGTACAAAGGCTTAATGACCCTAAGAGATGCCCTTAGTATCTCAAGAAATGTTCCAGCCGTAAAAGCCTTACAAACTGTTCAAAAAGACGTCGGCAATAAAAAAATTGTAAACTTTGTCGAAGGTTTAGGAATCCCCCTAAAAGACCATGTTGCCTACGAATCCTACGCAATTGGTGGATTAGACCCAGGTGTTACAACAACCCAAATGGCTGGTTCATATGCCGCATTTGCAAACGGCGGTTACTACACTGAACCATATACCGTAACCTCTATTACCTATCGTAGTTCAGGAAAAACAACCGAATTTGAAAATAAAAAAACCCAAGCCATGAAAGACTCAACGGCTTATCTAATCACAAACGTACTAGAATATGCTGCACACTACGGATTTAGTGGTGGAACCTCAGGATACCGAGGAACAATTGCTGCCAAAACAGGAACTTCAAACTTTGATGACGCTACAATGAAAGCAAAAAAATTACCTGGAAGCGCCGTAAACGACCTATGGACAGTCGCATATACTCCGCAATATTCAATTGCCTTATGGTACGGATATGCATTTAAAGATATTTCAAGACAATATTATAATTCAGCTAGCGCACCAAAAGATAACTTAATGGCCGCTATTATGAAAAATATTCCTGTCACAAACGAAAAATTTAATCAACCATCAAGCGTCACTCAAGCACAAGTAGAAGCAGAAACATGGCCAGCAGCAAAACCTAGTCAATATACTCCAGAATCATTAATTAAAACAGAATACTTTATCTCTGGAACAGAACCAACCGAAGAATCAAAAAGATTCGCTAAATTAGATGATGTAACCAATTTAAAAGCAACCTCATCAGGAAATATCGTAAAACTATCTTGGGAACACAAAACACCAGATGTTGTTAGTCAAGAATACTTAAATAAGTACTTCAGTCAATCTGTCTTCGGAAATGGCACAAGTAAATTTGTTCAAGATAGACTTTCTTATAATAATGACATATTAGGAGGACTTGGATATGGAATTTACGCCAAAACCGCATCTGGATTAAATTTCATAACCTTTACCACCGATAAAAGTTATACCTACCACGGCAATAGTAGCGTAAATGCTTTAGTAGTAAAAGTAGAATATAGAAACTTCAAAAATAATGCTTCTAACGGTGTTAGTGCAAATGTATCCCTATCAGGAGGCAGAGAAGATAACGATTCTACTTCCAGTGACTTAAAAATAACCGTTATAGGAGGAAATAATATCACATTATCTCCTGGAGAAACCTATACAGAAGAAGGAATTAGTGTTACTTACGGTGGTAAAGATATCTTATCAAAAGCGAAAATAGAGTATTCATTAAATGGAACAAAATGTGATTCTCTAGCCAGTTTAGAAACCGAAGTAAACAAACTAACACAATCAGGAACAATTACCTACAAAGTAAGTTATAAACTAGACAACGGCGAAACAATCACAAAAACTGCAACAAGAAAAATAACCATCGCATAACAAAAGTTCATTAGAAAACCTAATGAACTTTTTATTTACAAGTATAACCAAGATCTTGATAGTTTTTTTTCAAATCCTTAAAATTTCTACTTGGAATATTAAACTTTGATAAATCAGAATCACTAATTTTATCCATATCAATAGAATAAATTACTTTATATTCATTATCAATATCCTTATCTACTTTATAAGAAAACCCTGAAATATTACCATAAGTATTCATTTGATTTTCATAAGTAGTACGAATACCAGCCAAATCCAAAATAGTATTAGTAACACCATCAATTGTACTATCAACAGCATCTCCAACAACACCATCTACAACATCATCAGATTTTAAACTTGCATTACTATCCTTCTCTTCAGATATTCCATCAGTATCAGAACTAACCCCATCTTGCTTTTCACGAGTACTTTTCGTATCATTTGTCTGATTGTTATCTGCACCATTAGTAGCAGTGTTATCATCACTTGTACCATTTGTTTTTGTATTATCATTAGAAATATCATTATCTTGCTTATAATCATAAGTAATCTTAATCATTTTAACATCATTATCCATATAATCAATATCATAATGTGTTGTCGTAGTAATTCCATTTGAATTAGTTGTTGTCTCACAAGACAAAGAATCATGCTTAACTCCACAACCAGAGGCTAATAATAATACAAAAAATGCAACGAATAACTTTTTCATTTCATCCCTCCAATCACTATTAATATATCCCAAAAAATAACTTTCATATCTAGCAATTTTTTCCAAAAGAAAAATACTTATCTTACTTATAATCTCTATAAATAGAGTATAATAATAATAAGTATTTTAATTTCTAAAAATCACAAGATTTAGGTGTTCTAGGATAAGGAATAACATCTCTAATATTATCAACACCAGTCAAATAAATAAGAAGTCTCTCAAACCCAATTCCAAATCCAGAATGAGGAACAGTACCAAATTTTCTCAAATTAACATACCAATCTAATTCCTCTATATTCATCCCTAATTCATTCATACGATTAACTAACTTATCATAATCAGCTTCTCTCTCCGAACCACCAATCAATTCCCCAACACCAGGAACCTCTAAATCAACCGCTCTAACAGTCTTTCCATCATCATTTTGTTTCATATAGAAAGCCTTAATATCCCGAGGCCAATCTTTAATAAAAACAGGACATCCAAAGTATTCTGTAATATATTTCTCATGCTCTTTAGCAATATCTTCTCCATATTCTGGAGTAAATTCAAAATCTATAGAAGCCTCCTTCAAAATACGAATAACCTCTTCATGCGTTACGCGAACAAACTCACTTTGAACCAATTTCTCTAATTTATTTTTTAATCCCTTTTCAACAAACTTATCTAAAAATTCAATCTCGTCAGGACACTTATCTAAAACATAAGATACAATAAACTTTAAACATTCCTCTTCAATATCCATAATGCCATCTAAATCACAAAAAGCAACTTCTGGCTCAATCATCCAAAATTCAGAAGCATGAATTTTAGTATTAGAATTCTCAGCCCGAAAAGTAGGACCAAATGTATAACATTTAGAAAAAGCAGTCGCAAAAGTTTCAGCCTCTAATTGCCCAGAAACAGTAAGTCCTGTCATTTTTCCAAAAAAATCATCTTCTTCCCGACTTTTTGTATTCCTTGGATCAAGCGTCGTTACCCGAAACATTTCCCCTGCTCCTTCACAATCATTAGCCGTAATAATAGGCGCATGGAAATAAACATAGCCTCTTTCTTGAAAATAAGTATGAATAGCCATCGAAGCTACACTTCTAATTCGAAATACAGCCTGAAATAACGAAGTTCTAGGTCTTAAATAAGCAACATCCCTTAAAAACTCTCTTGAATGTCTTTTAGGTTGAATAGGATAAGTCTCATCACTTGTTCCTAAAACCAAAACACGAGTAGCCTTTAATTCAAACTCCTGCTTACCAGAACTTTCAACAATCATTCCTTCAACTTCAACACTAGAACCAACTAATAATTTATTAATCAAATTAAAATTATCTAATCCCTCATCATAAACAACTTGAATCGTCTTAAAACAAGTCCCATCCGTTAAATCAATAAAACCAAAATGAGATTGCCTCCGATGACTTCGAATCCACCCATGAACACAAACATTTTTATTCAGATAACTATTTTTATATAATTCTTTAATTTCCATTTCTTCACATCCTTAAATATTATTATACACCAAATTAAAAAAAATACTAAGAAATTAAAAGACTTTTAAAGAAAAATAAATCAAGAAACAAAAAAAGATAGCATCAACACTATATACTATCTCATCTTCTTAACAATTAAACTAACATATCGTTTAACATCTTTAATTAATTTTGCATACAAATTAGGATAATGTCTAATTTCATTGATAATATCAATATCGTCCTTAGAAACAGCCCCAATATATTCACTTCCATCCTCTGTTACAATAGGAACTTCCCTACCTAATAAATAATCAGTAGTTGTTTCAAAAATATCAGCTAATATACAAAAAGTCTCTAAACTAGGCGTTCTAGTACCATTCTCATAACCACAAATAGACACTTTTGTAACCCCAATCATATCACCTAGCTCTTGTTGACTCATACCCTTTTCTAATCTCATATCTTTTATTCTTTTACCAATTAACATTCTTATCCCTCACCTTACTCAATTGGTCTAAATTACCAATTGTTAATAATAATTTTAATTTAATTTTAAGGCCTTTTTCATTAAATTAAACTGACAAGTAATATTATGCCATGCTTTATATATTTTTGCAAGAGTTTTTTTACCTTTTTTATAAAAAAATACTGACCAATAACCAACTAAAAAAGAAACTAAAACTTATAAACAAGCTTTAATTTCTGAATAAATATCTTGATAAGTATTTTTAGTATAATGCACCCCATCTGCTGTACTAAAATTACTAACAATCTTAGAATATGTATCACAATACTTAGCAGAACTATTAATACCATTTTTCATTTTTTTATTAAAAGTCTTAATTGAACCATTTTTAACACTATAACCATTTGCCTTTTCCTTATCCTCATCAACTGGATTTACAGAAACAACAATAAACTTACAATCATTATATTTACTATCATTAATCAAACTATTAATGGTTTTAATATAACTATCAACATTCCCTAAATCATTGACTCCCAAATTAATCACAATATTATATTTTTTTCCGCTTTGAATACTACTACTTAACTTTGAAATAGCAGTATCTTTTAACCAAGAATAACCCACTCCAACTTTACTAATCCAAGTAACATTATCACTAGAATAGTCAACAGATGACTTCATCCCCTCAAATCTAGAGTCTCCAATAAAAATATTCCCATCAACAGAACTAGATTCGCTACCACCACTAGAAGATGTTCCATTATCACTACCAGTCGTATCTTTAGATTCTGTAGTAGAAAAATTAGGATTACTCCCAATATTGGCATTTGCTTTTTCATCACTAGGCTTAGGAATAATATTTTCTAACTTATATTGAGTCAAATCATCATTTTCAGCAATTTTAATACAACTTACATAATCAATTCCTAAATCACCAAGTAAATTAATTGTTGTATGAACAATAGGATCAACTAAAAATAACGCCATACACATAATAATTCTCTTAATAATCACATTCAAATTCTTTTTCATTGCCCCCTCATCAGATGCCGTGACATTTTTCACAAAATCAACAGATAACATAACAATTAATCCAATAGGAACAATAAAAAAAACTAATTTTAACAATAAAAAAACATATTTAATTATCATCAATACTACTTCTCCACCACAATCAAAACCAGTTAATAAAAATATCATACCAATATCACCTTCTAATCATAAGTATATGATAACATAAAACAAGAAAGAGCGCAAATAAAAATAGCTGCAATGAAATAGCAAATCTCATCACAGCTTAAACATAAATTAAAAGAAACAAGATCCCAATATAATAGCAAGTAAAATATATAATACTATAATAATTAAAAATCCATTTCCAACACCAGAACAAGAAGTATTGCAAGTATTATTGCAATTAGAAGACATAATATTCACCTCCCTTATAAATAATTAAATCCATGCCCCTAGTATGATAATAAGTAAAATAAATAAAACTAATACAATAGCAGCAGAAGAGCCATATCCATTCATAATATCCCTCCTTTTCTTCTTTCATGATTATTTTATGGATTTCTCTAAGAAATGTGAATATTATCATCCAAAAAAGAGATCATATTTGATCCCTTTTCTTACTATATTTAAAAAATAAAAATACAAAAATAATTATACTAATAACTATAACAATCAACCAAAAATACTTAAAAAAACCTATTCCTTCTAATTTTTCCCAAAAACTATCTTTATGATTAGACATATCTAATGACAAATATATATATTTATTACTATAATTTTCCCTAGTAATCTCCCAAATATATTTATAATTTTCTTTTTTATCAGCATTAGTATCGATTAACCTATATCTACTTCTAATTGTAACAACCACTTTATCTAAATTATCATATTTCTCAAAAGCAAGATTTGTGTTGCTAGTTGACAAAATCAAATTATTTTCTTTTTTATATATAGTAACATATTTATAGCTAGAATTAGAAATATAGTCATTTTGAAAAGTAGTAAAATTATGGCGATAACTAAAAGACATTCTTTCCTTATTACTATCCTTTGATTGATTATAATATTTAACTCCCTTGATTTTATTCATAAAAATATTTTTGTCATCTACATCTTTAGAGATAGGAATATTCATATTAAAATTACTTATTTCTTCCACATCACTACCATAGTTCGCTATCAAAGAAACTTTTTCATTAAAAACTTCTCCTTTATCAATACTCAAATTATAATTAACAGAACACCCAGAACAACAAAGTACTATCACCAAAATTAACAATATCTTACAATATTTCATTTTTCCTCCTAAAAACCACTTTTAGAATTATAGCTATCAATTGCCTTTGAAATAGCAGAAGCTACTTTATCAGAATTTTTTGCATATTTATCCATAGATTTTTTATTATCATAATATTCTACCTCTAAATAAGTAAAAGTAACACCTAATTTTGCAAATAATTTTGTATTATGAAGATCCATACTAACTTCTCCATTATTTCCATTATTTAAAACATCATTAATGGCCTGCCTAATATTTAAATCTAAAGAAGAATTACTAGCCCGAGGTGAATCATAAATAGTAGTAACACCACCAACAGAATGATTTGAAGAACCATTAAAATGAATTTCTAATGCATAATCATATTTTCCCCAATTAATAGATTGAAATTTTTTAGTATTTTTTACATATTCACAATACAAGGATTTTGTTGTAGATTTTTTACTAAAATTCTCACCAAGCAATTGATTCGCAATATCAATATTTTTATACCCAAGATTATTTAATTTAGACTTTATTTTTTTAACTAATTTCCTTGTTTCTGATTCTTCTGCATATCCAATTCCCGAGTCACCCCTACATTCATTAGTACAAGAACTACAATATGGGGAATAAGAATGACCCGCTATAAGTAATATTTTAATACTCTTTTTTCCTTTTGAAGTAGTGCCATTCGAACTAGAAGAAGTAAGACTATTATTTCCTCTCTTTACCCCAGTAGCAGGATTAGTACTTTTACAAGTTTTGCTATAAAAACTTGACATATCAATAAAATTATATCCTGCCTCATTACTAACTTTAGAAAAGCCTAAATCACCATAGTTTCCGCCTTCCTCTGCAACAATGACAGTTCCATCTCCATTATTTTTTATAACCAAACGAACATGACTATCAGTATCTAGCATAATATCACCAGGTTTAGCTTTTTTTACATCAATATGAGGTCCATATTCCATTTCATAAGTAGAAGGACCACCAAATGAATCTGTACATCCATTACGAATAGCCCAAGAAACAAATCCAGAACAGTCCATGCCATAATATTGATGGACATTACTAGGACTATTACATCCAGAAGATTTAGTTCCCCATTTAGTTCCGACACCAACAGAAGTTCTATCACCACCCCAACAATATCCCAAATAATATCCTAATTGCTCTAAACCATACACTAAAGATTGTCCCGCAGCAGCAACACCAGCACCAGTACCATATCCAGCCTTATCTACTTCAGTATTAATATAAGAGTTTAAATCAGTAACTTGACTTGAGGAAAGTGGACTACTTAAAATTTTCAAATTTTTATGCCCTATATTATATGAAGATAATGCCTGAAAATTTCCATTAGATGAACTACCACAATTGGAATTAGTCACACTTCCATTCGTAGAAGCCAAAGACCAATTGTATTTAGAATCTTTACCATAAAAGAATTCTAGTATTTGTTCATAATTATATCCTTTTTCAGTATCAAGGTACATAGCGGCAATTTGTCCCATTCCTCTACCATGACCACAGCCATATACAGGACGGCCATATGCATCCGTATTACTTCCATTTAAAGAATTTAAAGTTCCATCACCACACGTTTTGTGATCCTGCCACCATGACCTTGGAATTTCCAAATTTCTTTCTGACATAACAATAGTACTACCATAACTACTATAAGGTTTCGGTAAAGAATTAGAAGAATACTCAGAACGAGCAACAGTCCCATTTTCTTCAACCAAAATAACACCACTTGTATCTTTTGCTGCCTGCATAGCCCTATCCGTATAATTTTTGGCATAAGTTTGAAATCCCTCAGAAGTATCACTAATAATACAATTTCCATTACCATCTTTAGAAGCACCATTAAGTCCATAACTTCTCGAAGCCACAGCTTGTGCTTTTAGGGTTTCATCCGGAGCGCTACCAAACTCATTAGTAATAACATGAGCAACATACTCATCGACAGACATAGATTGACCATTAACAACCATCTGCTTACAAATCTCATCAACAGACTTATAGTTATGACATACCCCATTTCCACTATTACTACCATTAAGTAATCCCAATACTACCAAAATGGCAATAAAAACTGGAAATCCAACCATAAATATCCAAAAAGTGGTGCCGCATCCTCCACCAAACAAAAATAATAAAATTTTCTTCTTAGCAATGTTTCTTGCAATATTTTCAATCCCATTATTCTCATTCATCATACATCACCACCAATTTGTATTAGAATCCACCGCCAGTACCAAATGATTCTAATTCATCTTCACTAACAACTACATTAATTTGCATTCTTCTATTACCACAAACAAACAATGCATCTCCTTGATTATATCTCTTAATTCCTTCTCTTTCATTATCATTTAAATCAACCAACATAGATAAATCATCAACAGATTGTTTCTTAAGTCCCATAATTAAATAATAAGAAGCATTATCAAATATTGCTTTACCATGAACAATAATATCTTCACCAACAAAATCACTAGGTTGTTGAGTAATAATAATTGTACCCGTATTATACTTACGAGCTCTTCTTTGTACTTGAGCCAAAAATTCCGCACCTAAAGTATTCTTAGCACTTAAAAGTACATGTGCCTCATCCACAGACAAAACTGTATTAACTGAAGGATTTAAACATAATCCCCAAGCATATTTTAAAACATTAAACAAAAGTGCATTTCTTATATTAGCATCACTATTCATAAGTTCCTTAATATTAAACACCAAGAAATCTCCATCAGAATCAACACTAGTATGTCCATTAAAATAATATTTTAATTCTCTCGTAAAAGGCCTAACCTTTATCTCAAGTCTTTCCATAATATCTCTTTCACGAGTCTTCTCAGTCATAGAACGAAGTCTTCCAACAATAGTAGCATAAACATCATCAAAAATAGGAAAATCCTTCGAAGTAAAATGACTAAAATCAGAATTAAAATTAATTCCAAATCTAGCATAAGTATCTTGAACTACTTCACTAAACATATTTAAGACATCTTCTTCAATTTCTGGAGAATAGTACTTCATAAATGCTTTCAAATTTTGTAAAGTCCGATTTAATACCGTATAACCTAGTCCATTTTTAATATCTTCCTCATCAGCATCAACTACAATATCAAGAGGATTAATTAAACCATATGCACCACCCTTACCTAAATCGATAACTTGTCCACCATACATATTAGTCATCTCACTAATTTCACCCTCAGGATCAATTGCAACAATTTGATAGCCATTACGAATATGACTACGGAGCATAAGTTTTGCTGCTGTACTCTTACCAGAACCAGAAGTACCAAGAATAATCATATTAGCATTATTTCGATTATTCTCTTTTCTTACTTGATATAAAAATTGATTAAATAAAACAACACCACCAGAGAAATCAACACCTAGTAAAGTTGACAACCCCTCATCTTTAATGCTATCAAAAATAAATGGATACATCGCTGCCATTGTAGATGCAGGCATAGGAGTACCAATTCTTTGCTCTATTTCTTGACTTTCAAAAATAGGAAGCATTGATTTTAAAACTCTTTCCTGTTCAAATCTCAAAGGAATTGCCCTCATTTCCATCGCATCCAAATAATTCCTTAAAGCCAATTTTTTATTATCTAGTTGATCTTTAGTATCAGCAGTAACCATCAAATGCATCTGAAAATCAAAAGTCTTCGTTTGGCTAGCCGTAAATTGTTGAATATAATACTCCAAACTTTCAACATCCTGACGAATTCTCTCTTGAATAGTAACATCTTTTTCTTGTTGATACTTTGCTTTCAAATCAGCAATTTCTTTATTTAACATTTTAGATAAAACTGAAAAAGGAAGAGGCATATGCTTAATAATCATTTTAACACCAGACATATTTGTCAAATTAGCAAGATAACCATGAGAAATATATCTAGGATAAGAAACAACCGTTAAGATAGTGGCATATTTATCACTAATACTAAAATCAGCAGAACGAAACTCAATTCCTTTAGGTGCAATTTCACTTTTAAACATCATAAACTAATCACCGTCCCAAAATCAGTTTTCATTCCCCCGTTTAAGAAATTATCCAAAATAGTTCTTAAATCGTCATTAGAAGTTTGAGCACTATCCAATCCACAATTAGCAAGACCAGTAATTATTGTACGAAGTCTTTTTTGAATCATTTCTAAATTCTTCTCTTTAAAAAGAATATAATATTCCGTATCTGTAACATTATTATCCATAAAACTATTAGCCTTCATAATATCCTGATTAATCATTTTACGAATAACAGGACTAGGAGTCTGATTATACAATAACTGAAGTCTAGCCAAATAACCAGAAATATCAACCGGCCTATCAGCACTAATTAACCAAAAATCAAAATCAATTGTATTATAAAAGTTTTTTAATCCTATAATAACATTATCTTGAACAGACTGTTCCAAAATAAAGATATTTCTAGGTCGAATCTTAACTCCAGTAACTCTCATTTTGTTATCTAAAATAATCATTCCATTTTCAATAGCCTTAACCGGAATCCAATCTTCTGTATATTTACTTCTTTGACTTTGAGTTTGTGTCTTTGAACTGTTCATAAAAGCACCACCCTTTCCATACATATCTTCTTCTTTCAGTATAAAATCTATAGATACTACATAAAGCACATAAAACATTATGATAATTAGGAATCGGAAAAACCAATAATCCACAAATACATCCAGGCAATAAAGCAATAGAAACCGCAACTAAACTACTAGATGGAACAATTGCCAATGCCAATAAAGAAACACCAACCCCACAACAAAACAAAATCAAATCAAAAGGCCTAAATATATTAAATATCAAAGTCCCTTTCTTTGCATTAGCAGGCACTAAATAACTATTCACTATATATCACACTCCTTTTTACAAAATTACTTTTTACCATTAGAATTTACGCCAGCAGATTTATCATTCTGAAATGCTGAACTAAAATCAGGTTGCATTTTAATTGAAGAAATATTACGACTAGTTGCAACAGAAACAGCATCAATAGAAGAAGAATCAGTTAAATCACTACCACGAATAACAGAACCATCATCTCTATTCAAAACTACTTTACCACTATCTAACATAGCAGTAATCTCTGATTGAAAAACCTTCATTGATTCTGCAACACTTTGATCTTTAGAATTCTCAAAAGCATGTCCCTGAAGAACTGCCGTTATATGGTTGTCTTTCACCATCTTGTATCTATCATACAAATCATTTATTTCTGCATCAGTAGCCCCTCTAGCTTTAGCATTCTCCCAAGAAGTTCTTGCAATTTTAACATTTTTAAAATTCTCTGCCATATCTTCTAAATTCTTTACAGATTTGCTAACCTGTTCATTATTAGTAATAATTCTATTATACATCTGTCCTTTAGTTTCACCAAAGTGAGCTGACACGTGAGAAGTAAATTTCCCAACAGTACTCCCACCTCCGGTTATTAATTCATCGTACTTATCATCAACACTTCGTTGATTTTCCCATCCTTTAGATACATTTGAAAATATATTTCCTTTTGCCGCACCGGCTTTTAGTCCTCTTGGAATTGCTGACATAACTCCTCCGAGACCACCTAAAACACTTTTAGGAATGGAAGCACCATTTTTCCTATTAATTTTGTATCTAGAATATCCAGAAGAAGCAGCACCAAGTAAACCAATTGCAGATCCAGCAGTAGCAATCTTTGCAGCACCTTTGACATAATTACCACCAAGCATATCATTCCACTTCATTCCACCAAATCCTAATTTACTTGCACTCGCTGGCAACAGTTCCTTAAGCAATTCAGGAGCCTTTTTTGCAAAAGCAAGCAATGCAAGCACCATAGCAATCATAATAAATCGCTTAGTCCAAATTGGATTAGATCCATTAATTTCAAAACTTTCCCAAAAAGTTTTATCTGTCCCACTACCAAATATTACGGCAATTAAATAAACAGAAAAATTAATAATAGCAATTCGAATGAAAACATCAATATAAGTAGAAAAATAAATTTTAGACCATTTTGAAAACATTGTATCCTGTTTAGGAGACAAGTATGAAACAATTGCCATAGGAGAAATTATTTCCAAAAAAGCTAGTTGTATCATTCTAATTCCAACTTTAATGCAATACACTGTTAATATGTAAATTGCAAAAATACCAACACCAACACTTAATAGCCAATTGAAATCAATAATGAAATCTTCACGGTCTTCCCCATCTGCCGCCGTATAAGTTGTACTAGTATTCAAACAAACATCACCAAGGGAAAAATCCGAATGCTCAGCGATTTGTTCTTTCATGGTATAAACCTCTTGTTGACAAAGTTGAACATTTTCATCATCGCCCATAATATTGCCATCACTATCAATATATGACAAGGATACATTATAAAACGCGGTAAACAACTCTGCACTTAGTGCACCACCAAAATGTTCTGTATCAACTTCATAAGGAAGTAATAGTTTAGAAACAACATGATTCTGAACGACTACCCTCTGTACACTATACAAAAATTGAAAAAAATAATTTGATACTCCTAACATAACTATTGCTAAAATAGTTTTCTTAATAATATTCACTGCACCTTTATTTTTGTCACTTAAAGTATCAGGATTTAAAAGCATATTAACAAATGATAAAATGACAAAAAATAGCATAATTACGCCTAAAACATAACCAATACGTGTCGATAAATCTTTTAACACCTCATTATCCAATATTCTACCATAGCAAAGAATATCAAATAAATCATACAAACTTATCACCAATTTATAAATAAGTGTAGAAAGACTAAAAAATACAGTTCTAAGTGCCTTTGAAGCAGCACCTTGAATAAGATCTAATGCCTTATCAGACAGCCAAGACAATAACCCACCAAATAACACCATATTACACCTCCATTAATCTAAAATTCCACAAAAATCAGGATCAATATTCCCCCATATACTATTAGCAAGTTGTAATATAACCTTTAAAACTGAAGGAATTAAAAATATAACCGCCGCAATAATTAATCTTTTGATAAATTTGGACTGTGCTTTTTTTATTGCATCTTCGTTTGAAGCAAAAACAGCTTGTGCAAAATCTAATGATCCTAAAACTATCAAAATAATTGGAACAATAATTTTAATTACATTAAGTCCTGTTTTTAATAAATCAACTAAAGAAGTATTAGTACCATCTCCACCAAGAAGAGCCTTACAATCCAAAATAGATATTTTATCACCATTTATTAAATTTTGTCCTGGATTAGGTTCATCCTCGCGAAGTGAAAGTCCCTCATTAATTCCATCACTTCCACTAGTTTGGCTTTCACCACTAAAATATTTACTAGAATCACAAGTACCACTCATTTCTGCATACCAATTTTTTTTATCAACTCGGTCCAAACAAAAAGTCACAGCAGGACACTTTGTTCCACTTACTCCACCAGCAGCAGAAATATAATCTTTTTCAAAGGTAGCAAAATCAGAATATTTAGCATAAAAATAAAATTTATTATTTAATAGTGTCGCCTCTTGATTAGGAACACTAAAATTAATTTCACTATCAGCACCAGAAGGACCAACAGTAAATGAATTTTTACTATTTTCAGAAGGAATATAAATAATCAATTTCTTTTCAGTATTACTCTTTAAAGAACCATCATTATTTAACAACTTCAAAGAAACGTTGCAATACCTCCCATCAGTCGTAACATTTCCCTCTTTTTTTACCGCTTTTAATGCAGTACAAACTGTCTCATTTTTTTTAAAATTATTACAATATGTTTTTGCAACATATTCATAACAATTAACTTTGCCACATTGAAACCTCATCAAATCATTCCTAAAATCAGAAACTTTATTATACGTTGTTAAATAAGAAAATTTAGAAATATCTTCATATCCTTCACAATTACCATAAATAGAAGTAGAAGAAGCATTTCCACCAGAACTGCCATCTTTACATTTAATCTTACACCCAGGAGAATCAGAAGCATCACACAACCCTTGTACTAACGTCAAATCATAATTAAACCAATACCTTGTAGCCGCATAACAGTTTTCAGTTGCAGTAAACAATACAATTGCAAATAATATTAAATAACTAAACCTAAATTTCTTAAACATTTAATCTCCACCATTCACATTTAAAAAAGTATAAACTTTACAAAATAATTATATCACATTACTTAAAAAAACCAAACACAAAAATTAACTATAACACAAAAAGAGATAAACATTCTATTTATCCCTTCTTATCAATCGTATTTAACTCCTCTAATTTAGAAGTCAAAATAACATTTGTTCCCTGATAATCAATAACATCTCTATCAACATATACCTTATAATAATCATTTTCAATATAAACATCCGTATCATTAATATCAATTGTTTTATAATTATCACTCTTTTTATCATAATAAGAAACTTTCCCCTGATATTCCATCGTAAGATAAGAATAAGAAGATAATTGTATCTTTTCCTTATTAACAACTAAAGTAACTGGTTCAATAAAGAAATATAAATCTTTTCCATCATAAAGAAAATAATGATTCAATTTACCATAATATTTATTAGTAGTCAAATAATACATTCCCTTATTATAAGTAATATAAGAATAACCACTACTTAAATATTCAGAACAACTAAGTGTCGGCATAACAACACTCATATCCTTAGGAAACAAAACAACATTCTCTTTATGATAATATACTGGAGTAGAATCAATATTTACCTCTACATCTTTAGGTTTAAAGTCTATAACAACATCTTTTTTATTTTTACTAACCACAGCAACATAATTATATTTTTGGTTATTAAAATACTGATAAACACTAACATCTTTATCAACATGATAATTATTACTAATCATTATCTTATAATAAACAAGAAAAGAAATAAATATTACAACTAATAAACTAATAGGAATAATAAGTTTATAATTTTCTTGTAACCAAGAAACAACTTTCTTCATTTTTTTCCTCCTTTAATATTTAAACTTATACTCAATATCTGATGTAATAGAATAAGTATTAAAACTCAAAGATAATAATCTTATAGTCAAAACATCTCCACTACCAGGTCTTGAATCTAAAGAAGCCAAATCTAAATAACAATCTTTTCCGCTAATCGAAGAAACACTTCCTAAAGTTGGAATGCTACTACTAATATTTGTAGCCTGCTCATTTAAATAAAGACCTACAGTACCACCTGTAATAATATAATTTTTATCAAAAGAAATTTTATAATATAATTTATTATTAGAAATTTTAACCGCGCTCAAATAAATTTGAGGAAGACTAGTATGTAACCCTACTTCATCAAAAGTATACTCTTTTAAATTTTTCTTATCATCATAATAAGTATATTTAAACTTCAAATTATAAAATACATTAGGACTTAAATTACGAATAACAAAATTTGTATCTGTTTTTGATAAATACATGACATTAACAGTAGAATTAACTGTATTTTCCACTTCAACATAAACACTTTTATATTCATGCTTAGGATCATACACAACATAATCTATTGAAATATTATCTATTCCAGGAATAATTCTAATAACCGAAGTATTCTTAGTAGCATTAATAATTTGTTGAACAGTATCATTAGATACCCCATTATTATTAGAATAATTATTATTAAAACTAGAATTATTAGAAGCAGTAGTCCCATCATTATTTATACCATTACTAATACCAGTATTATTTCCTATACCAGTACCATTAGTGTCTCCACCACTACCTGTACCACTACCACCAATCCCAGAACCTCCTGTACCATTACCTCCTGTACCAGTTCCAGTTCCAGAACCACCTATTCCACTTCCATCACTACTTCCAGTGCCAGATCCCCCAGAGCCTCCTGCACCACTGCCTGCCCCATTATTAGTACTATTATCATCCTTATTTTTATCATTAGAATTTAAATTATATGTCTTAGAATCATATTCATTAGTACTACCAATAATTTTTTTTAAATCAACATCTTCTGCTCCGAAGTTTAACTTTTCATTAGCAATATCAAAAGTATAAGAAGATGTCCTAAGAATAGTTGGTGTAATTGTCTTATAACTTGTCTTATCATTAAGTAATGTAGCATTTCCTAACTTATCCAAATGAAGAATTAAATAATTACTTGTAACAAAGGAAGAATCTTTTGATTCAATCGTACGATCAATCACTAAATATTTTCGATCAGCCAATTTATAAAATTTAGAATTAACAGAACTCTTAACTTTATTCTCTCCCTTTATTGTTTCTACTTTACCATCTTTTTTTACCTCATAAAACTTACCATATAAAGAAATATTACCAGAGTTAGAATCATAAATAACCACATGAGTACCTAAATCATAATTTTTATCATCATAGATTAAATAATAATCTCCCCCCCACTTTATTCGAAGAGTCCCTTCTTTCTTTAAAGTAATCATATTCTCTTCTTTATCAAATAAAATAGAACCACTACTAACTTGATAAACACTCTTTCCAATATCAATAGATTTTTTTAGAAACAAAGAAAATATAACAATTATTCCTACACATAACCCTAACACTATCATTATTGTCCTCTTTGTTTTATTATTATATTTTCTCATGATTTCCTCCTTAAAACACTAAAAATATTTTATTTATAAATTCAAAATAGTAGTAAATGTATCATTACCAGTTTCCTGATCCTTAAGTAAAGTTTTCTTACCATTAACCATATAGTAATATTTAGTAGATATAATATAAGTATTCCCATATTTAAAAGTAAAACTAGTATTCTCTGAATGATTAGAATCAGAAGTATCAATCGTTAGACGTGGAGTTTTATCCGTATTAATCGTAAAAATATCCTCCTTATAAGAACCAGTTGTCTTACTAGATCCACCTTTCAATGAAATTGTATAAACAACTTCTACAATATTATTACTTAAATTAGATGATCCATTATAAGTTAAAATAATCGTTTTAGCAGTAGACTGCGTAGCCGTAATTGTACCTAACGTAATTCCAGCATCAATTGGGGTATAAATAAAATCAGTAAAAGGTGTTGCACTCCTTTTTTCTTCTTCCGTATAACCAACATTATTTCGATAAACTTCATAAGATAGTTCAACATAATAAAGCGTATTTGACTTCAAACCAACAAACTCTACCTTTTGATTAATACTATCTGCATCCAGTTGAATAGAACAAGAATTAGCCTCCCTAACTGTAGGTGAATTATCTTTATTAAGATAATATAAACACTTATTACTACCACTAGAAGAAGTAACAATATTTCCCTTCTCATCCTTTAAATTAATATAATATTTACCATATTTAATAACTTTGTGAATATCTGTTATCTTTGGTGAAAACGAAACATAATAACCATTTTTATCCGTATATCCAGCAGCAAGCGTACCATTTAGACTAGCATCTACTTCAGACAATGTAGGAATATTAATTACTTCTCTCAAGCCCCCACTACTAACATCCCCACTAACTAAATGATCATTTTCATACAAAATAATCTTTTCATCTTCAACATAAGTATTCTTCGTAAATGGAACAGCATAAACAACCAATTTATAATAGCCATCACCAAATAGAAAACTATTACCAGAAAAATTATATTTTATACTCTGATTATTAATACTACTAACATTATTCTTATCAACCGAAATATAACAACCACTTACATAACCATCATTAATACTCCCAAATTTATTAATATCGCAACTATTTGCAACAGTTCCATCAAAATTAACTGCCCTAAACTCTCCATCTCCATATGGTTCATATAATTCAAAACGCAATTTATAATTTTCAGAACTTCTTAGTCCTAAACGCCAAGTTAATTGCTTCAAAGAACTTTCTCCTTGATATTTTTGTGGAAGAACAGAAAATTGAATTGTACTCAAAATTGTTGATGCATTTAAAGTTGAAGTCTGATAATCCTTTACTTCATAAGTATTTGTACTAGAACTATCATAAAGTCTAGTATATTTTCCATCAATATAAGCAAACACTCTAAAATAATACTTTGTATCTGGAGATAAATCAGGAATTAAAACATCATCAATAGTAGCACTATATCCAGACATATCATCTCCACTAATTGTAACATTAGAAGAAATCGTATTAATTTTCTCTGTAAATTCACTATCTTGATATAACTCTACATATACCTTTCTATCCGGTTTTCCATCTTTAATAAATTGTTCTTCACCATAAATACCACTAGGTTTCATTTTAATAGTGACACTATTAATTGTATTATTCCCTGAACGAACAGAGATTGTAGGAATAATCGTATTAAATTGATAAGTATTTTTAACCGTATTTAAATTTGCTTCTTTTAATGCCCGCATTTGAATACCAGTATATTCTTTTTTATCATCAATTAAAGACATTCCTAAATTTGTAAAATCAAGCCCAAATTGAATTCCAACATTACTAGGTAACTCACTTGTATCATAATACCCAGAACCAATACGTGAATCATAACTATCAGTATTCATTAACTGATTATATAAATATAGGCGATTAGAATCTTCACTATAACTTTCTTTAAATAAATACAATCCCATATTTGCTGTATCTAACTTAGAAGAAGAAGTCTTATTAGAACCACCATTATAAATATTCAAATATTTTTTGCTAACGGAATCCTCTAAAATTAATCCATTTCTATAATTTTGATTAATCCCAACAAGTCCACTATCATAGTAAGCATAAACAAAAACTTGCATTTCATGACCAATAAATTTACTAATATTAGCATAATCAATTCCAATGTATTGATAACTATCCGTAACCTCCTCACCATCTTCATTTAACTTTCCAGTCGAAAAAGAAACAGAATTTAACTTAGAAGCCAAGAAATATCTCGTATAGTCACTAGTAACATCCTTATTTTTAGCCTTAATCACAACTTTGTATACATACGCTCTCTTTGTAGCGACATTATCCAAAATTTTTATTTTCAACACATTATCATTATCATCAATAATCTCATAAGCATTATTTTTATCATAATCATATTCAGAGTCAAAATGATAATTAGAAATAGCAACATATTCTATCTTATTAGAAGTATCTTTTCTAGCATAATATATCTTATAATCATTTCTTTCTGAAAAAGGAACAACAACATCATGAAAATGATTATCCATAACAAAAGCTTTATCAACACTTAAATAATCTTTATTATCCCCTAATTGATAATACAAATTCTTATCATATAAAGAAGAATCAACATCATTTACAGAAAAAGAATAAGTAATACTATCTTTATCACTAGATTTAATATATTGTTTATAAAGAACATTCTGTCTTTCAATAGAAATATTTTTATATAAAGCATCATTAGAATAAGTTGGATTAGTCCCATCTTCTGTAACAAATTGAATATCGAATCCTACTCTATAATTATATCCCCTAGTAAAATGTTCACCATCATCCAATTCACTAGAATCTAAATAAATAACGATCTGCTTCGGCTGATATTTATTTCCCATCTCAATTGGAATTTCTTTTACCGTCTTTTTATTTACTCCGTTAATAATTTTAAAATTAACCGTTGCTTTTTCATAAATAAAAGCAGAATCAACAAAAGTATCACTCAAACTATTCTCTAAAATCACCCCAACAACTGTATCATCATTTAAATCATCAAGATTCCCAACCGTTTTAGATAACTCTTCATATTCTTCTTCACTTAAATTTTCTTTTTTAATTGTTGTAGCAGTCATAAACGTACCACCAGAATTTGTAGCAATTCTAGTATCCAAATAATATGATGGTGTCAAATTAAAGGTATACACATTATCTTCTACCTCTATTTTATTTAACCCTGTAGAATCATAAACATCATCTACCGAAACAGTATATGAACCATTCAATGTTCCAGTAGAATTATTCGTAAGTAAAATCATTTTAGACAAACTATCAATATTGCCAAGTCCTCTTTTAGAAATATCCGTAAACATAGCATTTTTAATCGTAATATTACTAAACATATCTGCAATATCCGATTTATTTGTAATTTTGTAAGTACCAATTAATTTCTCCCTAACATTATATCTTCCACTATATAAATTAAGAGTAATTGTAGAAATTTCATCCATAATAGAAGAATTTTGAGGCGCTACCAATTTTGCATCAAACGTAACAACATTAGCCGGGTTATCCGAACCATCTTTATTTTTACCACTAATATTGTCACCAACAACCTCAAATTGTAATTTATCACTTTTATCTGTCTTCACATAAAAAGTATCCCCAATTTGAACATTAGTATGAAGCACATTATCATCATCATAATAATTTCCAAAAATCTTAACTGCATAAGTAGTATTAGAAGATAAATCTGATAAAACAATCTTAGAAGTAAGATTAGATCCATCAAACTGAATCGTCATATCATTATCTGTACTTTCTGTCTCTTTCAACTTATAATAACGCAAAGTAAATACATTCTTTGAATTTGAACAACTTCTCCCAGAAATTGGAACAGTACAGTTAGCATCAATTAAACGAATAGTACCAGTTACCTTATTCATCGTAGCACTTTCTAATTCAAAACTAACATTAGGCTTACTCTTGATAAGAAAGTTACCACTATAATCAGTCGAAACTTCCCTTAACATCTCATTATCATTATATAAAGCCACTATCTTACATCGATAATTAATCCCCGTTTTTAACTCATCAATTTCATTTAAATTCAAAGTTAAATCATCATGATCATTTTTTACAACAGTATAAACTGGATCAGGATTCATTTCATCCATCGTAATATCATCAGCCAGATAAACATTATAAGTATAAGAAACAATACTATTATCCGGATCATTCACTCGATTAATAGAAATATCAAATTTAACCTCCTCGGCATTAGCAGTAACTTTAACATCCGAAATAGTAGGCTTTTTCTTCAAAGTAGTATCAATTCTATCAATCGAATAAAGATTATTATAAGCCGTACTATCAATCCAAACAGTATCAACACTAACTGAATATGTCGTATTAGATTTCAATCCAGAAAAAACAAACGAATTATCAATATCTTCTTTAGAAATCGTATAATCACTTACCTCAGGAACATTTCCTTCATTATCATATATTGTAACTTTTACCTTAGAAACATCAGTATTATCTGAAAAATTAACCTTATAAGACAAACTATCTTCCGTAGCATAAACCTTCTCTAAAGTAATTCCTAAATCTTTCGTTCGAAAACTCTTTTGAAAATACTGTTTTTCACTTTCAATACCAATTTCAACAATTGAAAGCACATATTCCGTATTAGGGATTAAAGAATCATAACTCAACTTAAATGTACCATTTGTTAAAGCAATCGTTTTGGTATCCTCTTTTTGTCCCGTAGCTACATTAGTAAAATAAGCAACAACATTTCCTTTTGCTAAAGAAGCATTATTTAACTGCATAGACAAACTAGCCGTTGTAGACGTAACTACTGCTTCAATCAACTCAATTTGCGGACTCTCCGTAGCATTATTAGAAGAGCTATTGCCATTACCGTTTCCACTTCCATTGCCACCAATTCCTGTTCCAGTACCATCACCTCCATCACCAGTGCCTGTACCATCACCATTGCCTAAGTCAGAAACATCTCCATCTCCATCCGAAGAACCATCAGCGCCTCCAGAAGAGTCACCAGAACCACCATTACCATTCTCTTTTGAAACATCCAAATTAATATTTTCATCGCTACTAATCGTAATTTGAGACAATAGCATCTTAGCATCATTATCTAACATAATCTTACCGCTACCTAAATCAATTGTAATATTATCCCCAATATAAATATAAGTACCTTCAGCAGTAACTTGATAACTAACATCACTATTATCTACCCGAACAATACCATCCTCAGTAAAAGATAACTCAAAATAATCCCCACTAATCCTATCAGCAGAACTAGGAACTTTAATTTGCAAATTACTCCCAGCAACAATATACTTTTTATCATCAATTCTTCCCACAAACGAATCAATCGAAATCTTCTTTCCATTACTACTAACAACATAATGACCATTATCATAAGTAATTGTATTTAAAGGCGTAATATTATAGTACGATACCATCGGATTAGACAAATCTCCCAAATTAACAAGTGCCCCTCTTTTTAAAAAGGCAATATCCCCATTATTAAAGTGAACAAAACTAGCAGGATCAACACTAACCTTCTTATCTTTAGTATCAAAAAAAGTAATTTTATCATCCACATTTTCCTTATATTTTGTATTAGCAGAAAAATAATATTTTTTCTTTATCTTTGTACTAGTCTCTAGAATATAACCATTCGAAGAAAAAAGAGAAGAATGATCCTGATATAGAGAAAAAGCCCCAACAATAAGAACACCCAACGTAACCAAACTAATCAAAATAATAAAAACAAACTTATTCTTAATAAAGCCCATACAAGTTCACCCACTATCCTTATTTTATTAAAATAATTATATCATTCCCCCAAAACAATGTCAATTTACCACAAACACCTTATTAAAAAAAATACTTAAAAAGAACAATCCCAAATACAAGGCTTATTCTAAATAAGTATTTTCCTAACTTTTCAATTCAACATAATCACCAGCATCTAAATAAATAATCCCCATATGACCATCTAATTTATCTCGAATCTGATTATATTTATTAATCTTATTAATTTTAGTTAAAGTAATATAAACCAAATTTCCATCATTCATATAAAGCAAAAACCTATCCTCATCAACTTCCACTGGCTGATATTCCACTTCAGATATCTGCCTTAAAACATTAGCATCAACCCCACCAAATTTAATCGCCGTCCTCTTAAGTAACGAAAAGTCATCAATCATATTCAAAAGAATCGGAACATCCGATAAATTATAAGTATTAGGAATAATCTTACCATTAGAAAGAATAATCTTATCCTCAAAAGAAAAAACAGCAGAATATTCCAAAATATTAACCTCAATCACATTTCCAAACTTTTTAGAAATCTTAACATCTTTAACATAAGGGTTCTTTATTATTTTATCCCGAATACTCTTACTACTAGTCAAAAGAAAAGAAGGATATTTATCTAAAGCAGAAATTTTCATAATCTCCCCATCAGATAAAATATAATTTCCTTTAATATAAACATTCTTAACCGGCATAGTCACCCCATAATAAACAAGACCAACAATCCCTAAAAAAAGAAACAATAATAGCAATATATTCTTTACTTTAAAAACCCTTCTTTTCTTCCCTTTAGCCACACGTATCACCTAATTTACAATAATCTGCTCCAAAACCAATAAAACACCAAACTCCTCTTGAACCTTATCTTGAATCATACGAATCAACCTAACAATATCCTCCCCACGAGCATTTCCTTTATTCACAATAAAATTTGCATGTTTCTCCGAAACCATAGCCCCATTTATTGCATATCCCTTCAACCCAACTTTCTCAATCAATTCTCCCGCAAACATCGAAGGAGGATTTCGAAATACCGAACCAGCCGAAGGCATATCAAGTGGTTGTGATTCAATTCTTTTTACTCGCCTTTTACTAACTCTTTCTAAAATTTCTGCCGGATTCCCATGCTCTAACTTCAAAGTAGCCTCCACAATATAATACCCTTTATTTTCTTTAAAAAACGAATTACGATAAGAAAAATCCAAATCATCATGATGCATAAGAACAAACTCATAATTAGGATTAAGTACTAAAACACTCTCCACAACCGAAGATATCTCACTCTTATAAGCACCTGCATTCATCGCAATACTAGCCCCAACCAAACCAGGAATACCCGTTGCAAATTCAAGACCAACAAGACCACGACTTGCTGTATCGATTGCTAACTTTTGCAAAGAATAACCCGCTCCAACCGTAATATTTCCATCACAAATAGAGCAAGAATTTAACTTCGTTAAAAGAATCACAACCCCATCATAATAAGTCGTATTAAAAATCACATTACTCCCATTTCCTAAAACAATATATTTATACTTTTCTTTATCTAACGCCAGAATTAAACTAGCAAATTCCTCCTTATTATGAGGAAAAACAACATACTTAGCCAAAGCATCAACTCGATAAGTATTATATTTTCTTAAACTAGCTTCCTCCAAGTATTCATAATGATTTTTATCAATAAAATTTTTTATCATCTAATATCAATTCCTTCAATATGTCATAAATTCTAGTCGAAGAATCTTTAATTCCCAAACTACTAACATTTTTCTTTATCTCATTGTATCTCTTTTCATCTGCTAAAATGTCATCTATCATATGAATAAAAGATATCTTATTTAAATCCTTCTCTTCAATCATCAAAGCAGCATCCTTCTTCACCAAATCAAGAGCATTCTTATATTGATGATTATTCGTAACATAAGGACTCGGAATAAAAATTGTAGGAATTCCAAGCGCCGTAATCTCACTCATCGTACTAGCACCAGCCCTTGACACCATCAAATCCGTAACCTTCATCACCGACGGAAGTTCTTTAATAAAAGGAACAACTTTAACATTAGAAGGAAAACGATTAGACTTAACCGAATCATAATAATGTTCACCCGTTACAAATAAAACCTCATAATTTTTATTTCGAAATCCATAAAGAAAATCAACCATTTTTTCATTAACAGTCTTACTTCCTAAACTTCCCATGACAATCAAAACTAACTTTTTATCCGGACTAAGTCCATAATCTTCCTTATTCGCTCTTTTCGTTAAAATCGCTTTCTCACTACAAGGATTTCCCGTTAATACCACCTTATCATGAGGAAACTCATGCAAAGTAGAATCAAAACTAACACCCACTCTATCCACATACTTCGCTAAATAACGATTAGATAAACCAACAACTGAGTTTTGCTCATGAATAAAAGTCTTACATCCCAGTTTATGTGCCGCCCAAATCACTGGAGCTGTTACATATCCCCCAGCCCCAATAACGACATCAGGCTTAAAATCATCAATAATCTTTAAACATCTTTTCCTTGCTTTAAAAAAAAGATATAGCGTCTTAAAATTATTAACCGTCAACTTTCGAATAAAACCAGTAACTTCAATTGGCTCATAATGTATTCCTAAAGAAGGAACTAAATCCTTCTCCATTCTATTATGAGTACCAATATAAATAAACTCACTATTTGGTTCTTCTTTTTTTATTTTATTAATAATTGCCAAAGCCGGATAAATATGCCCCCCCGTACCACCAGCACTAATTACTACCTTCAAGTTAATACACCTCCAATATATCATTATTATTATTATATCAAAAAGACCAAAAAAAAGTAAATATCTCACTATAATTATACAAGAATTAAAAAGAACATATGTCAAATATTACTCCTAATCAAAAAAAGAAAAATTCCATATCCAACATAAATGAAATAACAAAAGATTAGACTTTAAAAGTATTTTATTTCACCAAAAAAGTAAGAACATCATCTAGCCCTAACTTAGATACCATCACCAAAATCGCTGCCATACTAAGAAAAGGACCAAACGGAATAATATTTTCTTTATCCGAAAACAAAATCAATAAAGCAACCGGAAAAGCAATAAAAGTCGCCAAAAAAATAGTAACAATCGCCATCGGAAGCCCTAATACCATTCCAAATAAAAACATCAGTTTAATATCGCCTCCCCCAAGAGACTCCTTATGAAAAGCCTTATCTCCAAGCCATTTAATTGCATACATAGATAAAAATGCACCAACTCCAGAATAAATATGATAAGCAAGCACATCAATACCCTTTCCAAAAAGATACATAAGAGCAAGAACTAAAGTAGAAAAAATAAGTACCTCATCCAAAATAATCATATATTCAATATCACTAACAATAACCGTAATCAGTGCAGATACAAATACTAAAGCAATTCCTAATTCAAAACTAAACTTAAACGAATGATAAATTGCTGCATAAAGAAGTCCTGTCACAATCTCAACCACCAAATAACTAAGTGGAATCTTACTATGACAATTCCTACACCTCCCCTTTAAAAATAAATAAGAAAAAATAGGAATATTCTCATACCATTTCAAATAATGATTGCATTTTGGACAATGAGACCCAGGAGAAATAATAGACTCGTCATTAGATAGCCTAGTCGCTACCACATGGAAAAACGATCCCATCACTGTTCCTAGAATAAAAAACATAACTTCATACATCATATCCATATTACCACCACCCTCTAAACAATTTGCTCATACATACTAAACATTGGTACCACTACCGCTAAAAGAACAATTCCAACAATAACCGCAAGAAAAATAATCATCACCGGTTCAATTAAACTCTTTAATTGAGCAATTAAATTCTTCTGTTCCGTATTATAATACTCAGCTACCTTCGCCATCATTGCCCCAAGACGTCCCGTTCTCTCACCAGTAAGAAGCATCTCATAAGCAATTGGAGGAAAAGCCCAATTATCCTTAAAAGCTGGACTTACCCCATTACCATTACTAAGATTAATTACCGCATCTCGAATCAAATTTTTATAAATCTCATTCGAAGTAACTTTCCCCAAAATCTCCATACTATCCGTAATAAAAACATCATAATTAATTAAAGAAGCAAACGTCTTCGTAAACATAATTACCTCTTTATAAATAATCACATTCTTAATAACAGGAATATGCATAAGAGTTCGCTGCACAAAATACCGAAAAGTAGTAACATTCTTATACAAAATACTAAGAATAGTAAATATCGCAATAATCACCAAAATAACATATAACAAATTCGTCGCTAAAAAATCACTCATCTTAACAATCATCACCGTAATAGGTGGAAGTTCACTTCCAATTTGGGCATACATATCCGTAAACTCTGGTACAACAAACAAAATAATATAAACCAAAACAACAATAGCAATAATAAAAATAACAACAGGATAAGTCATCGCACTAATAATTTGTTTCCGATTCTCATCAATCGTCTTATAATAATCTGCCATATCATCCAAAACCCCCGTTAAATTACCGGTCAATTCCGACGTCTTAACCATATTAATCAACAACTTTGGAAAAACAGGGCCTTGCTTATTCAAAGCCTCACTAAATGTCTCACCTGTAGTGAGTTCAAAAACAAGACGTTGATACAAATTACGTATCTTCCTATCTCTCGCTTGTTTGGCCAAAATATTAATCGCATCAATAAGAGGAATTCCCGCTTTAATATAAGTTGATAATTGGGTCAAAAAGAAATTCAAATCCTTATCTTTCATTGGTCTTGTCACAAGTTGAACAAGTCCTAATTTATTAAAAAGTTCATCTTCCTCAATACTAAGAACATCATAACCTTGATTCATCAAAAAAGAATGAACATCCAATTTTGACAAAGCATCCAATTTACCATCTGTAATATTTCCCTTTTTATCCCGAACTTTATAGCGATATCTAACATTTTTAGTATTTTTAATCGCATCCTGTGCAGTAAGTTCCATAACTTTTAATTGTAAATTTTTTTCTCGTTTTTTCGTACTTTTCTTATCATTACCGCTCCCAGAGCCACCAATCGGTTGATTTAGAGCCTCTATAATTTTCTTTAACCCCATAGCGCCCTCCTATTCTATTTCTAAAAATATTTTAACACATTTTTTTAACTTTTCCTAGTTTTTTACATACATTATAATAAAGAGGTGAAACAAAAATGTATAATGGACCTTTCTTTATCAGAGGATTTATGCCCGGAATGATGCCACCTATCCCCCAAGCATCACCAACAATAGCAGCAGGATCAAGAGCATTAGCAGGTGCGGGTGCAAGCACTAGAGGAGCAGGATTACTAGGCCGATTAGGAAGTGGCTTTGCTTCCTTAAGGTCAATAAATTGGAGTTCCTTAATCAACGGAACCTCCAAAACCCTAGGAGTAATTAATCAAACCATTCCTTTAGTAAAACAAGTAGGCCCCGTAATGAATAATATGAAATCCATGCTCCGTGTCGCATCCGCCTTCAAAGATGAAACCGATAATTCTAACCGAAGAAGAAATACATATCAAAAAAATACTTTAAAAAACAATACTTCCAAGAATTACACCCCAAACAAAAACCAAAATCTAACACAAAATAATAATCCCTCAATTGATAATTTCAAAAATCCCACTGAAGATTATTCACCTACCTTCTTTATCCATTCGTAAAAATCTATAAAGAGCAACTGCTCCTTTTTTAATATAAAAAAAGACACCCTTAATAAAAGAATGCCAAATAAATTAAAAATACTAAATAAATTAACATTAAAATGCAACCATTTGCCTTATCACTAGTTCTACTCTTATCCACAACCCCCATAGCCATAGAAGCAAATATCCCACCAACAAGGCCACCAATATGAGCAAAATTATCAATACCAGTAAAAGTAAAACCAATAAGTAAATTCAAAAGAATAATCGGAATAATCTGACTCTTAAGCACATTTCCAAGATATACCCGATAATGATACCCAAAATAACAAATCGCTCCAAGAAGTCCAAATATTGCTCCACTAGCCCCAACACTAACAACGTAATCACCAGAAAAAGCAACACTAAGTAAGCTCCCGCTAATTCCACTAAACAAAAAGATAAATAAGTATTTTAACTTTCCATAAAAACTCTCCACCTGTGGACCAATCACATACAAAGAATACATATTACACAAAAGATGAACAATCCCAGCATGTAAAAAAATAGAAGTAAAAAGCCTAAAATATTCTCCATGTTTCGTATAAACACCAACATTACCACCAAAGCGAATCAAAGTCCGAACATTAGTAGCGCCAGAGCCAAAAACATACGTCAAAATAAATAGAATCACGCAAATAGCCATAATTGCATAAGTAACAATCGGATTCTTTTTAGAAAAAATCTTTTCTACCCTCTTCGATTTAGCATAACTCTCTTTATTAATATCATCACTTATCTTCACAAACAAATCAATTCCCTTCTCCTCATGATGTGTCTTCTCTACAATATCAGGAAAAATCTCTAATAACTTCCCATTCTGGATTTCACTAACATTTCGAATCAAAACATTAACCATACCCTCTTCATCTACTAGCCTAACATCATCCCCCAAACTAGTATAAATACTAACGACATTCATTTTCCAAGAGAAAGTTTTTTTCTTCAAATTATTCAAAATCTTCTGAAACTTAAAATGATCAAAATTAAGTTGCTCAGCATTATGAATATAATGACTAACAATACGAACTAACTTATAATCACTATCCATATTCTCTAACCAAATCTCATCATTAATCCCATGCAAAATCACTGGATTATAATTTTTCTCCGTAATAAAATAATGAACCAAATTCATCACTAACAAATCATTATGATTTAAAGTAATCTCTTTTTGCATAAACTCCCTTCTTTCTAAAAAATAAAAAACACTGATATTATTATACAAAAAAACATATCATAAATAAAGGGGGGATCACAATAATAAAAAAAATAAATAAGAAAAAAATACTGCTTTACATAATCTGTCTAATTCCTTGGTTTTTATCTAGTATCCTCTTTAAATCAGATACTGCCTACTATAAATCACTAACTCTTCCCTTTATCGCTCCACCATCATTCGTCTTTCTAGTCACATGGACAATACTATATTTTCTAATTGCTTATTCCATTTATCAAGTAATTACTTACTCTACTAGCAATTACAAAATTTATCTCTTCATTAACTATCTATCCAATCAACTATTTACTTATTTATTCTTTACGCTAAAAAATAACTTCTTATCCTTAACCGATACCATCATTGTCTTTATTTCATCCCTATATCTCTATGTAGAAACAAACGCACTAAATCAAAAAGCATCCAAATATATAATTCCCTATATTATCTGGAATTTATATGCCCTAATTCTAATCGGAAGTATATATTTTCTAAACCATTAATTTTGATATTTCTTTAAGATTTCATAAAATTGACGTGGTGCATCCACTTCAAACTCTAAATATTTTTTACTAACTGGGTGAACGAAACCTAGTTTTTTTGCATGTAACATCTGCCCAAATTGAACATCATCCATCTTTCTCTTCCCATAAATAGGATCATTCACAACCGGATGGTGAATATAACTCATATGCACACGAATCTGATGTGTCCTTCCTGTCTCCAAACGACAAGTAATTAAAGTCGCCTTCTCATATCTTTCCAATACCCGAATATGCGTAATGGCATCCTTAGAATTCACATCCGTAACACACATCTTCTTTCGATTTTGAGTATCTCTTCCAATTGGTGCATCAATCGTCGCCGTATCCTCCATAATCACCCCATCAACCAAAGCCAAATACTCACGTGTAACTCTCTTTTCTCCAATCTGCCTAGCCAAATCTTCATGCACCATATCATTCTTCGCAACTACCAATAACCCAGAAGTATCCTTATCAATTCGGTGAACTATCCCAGGACGTACAACACCATTAACTCCACTTAAAGAATTACAATGATACATCAAAGCATTCACCAAAGTCCCATGATAATTCCCAGGCGCTGGATGAACCACCATCCCACTAGGTTTATTAACAACAAGCAAGTACTCATCCTCATAAACAATATCCAAATCAATATCCTCTTCTTCTATCTGAGTATCCTCCTGATAGCCATCCAATACCCTAATAACATCATTAATCTTCAATTTATAACTACACTTAACCGGATAATCATTTACTAAAACATAAGAAGAATCAATCATCTTTTGTACTAAACTCCGACTAATCCCCATCTCTTCCATCAAATATTTATCTACCCTAGAAACTCTATCTACTACATACATCTCTTATCCCTGCCTTTCCAAAATTCCATAAAAAGTAAAAGAAACACACCCAAAACAATAAAAATATCCGCAACATTAAAAATTGCCATCTCATAGCCAAACAAAGTAAAATCAAAAAAATCAATCACATAACCATAAATTACTCGGTCAATCAAATTTCCAATCGCCCCACCAACAATAAGTGCATAACAAAAGCTCTCACTCCAAGACAGTTTTTTAAAACGAATAGAAAAAAATATTCCCCCAATAATTAGTAAAGAAAGAAAAATAATAAACACCAAATTCCCTTCTAACATACTAAACGCAATTCCCCTATTTTTAACATAAGTCAAAGAAAAAAAACGAGGAATAATAGAAATACTTTGACCAACATCCATAAACCGAACAACAAGTTGCTTAGAACAAATATCTAAACATAAAAGTAAAATACTAAATAAAATTGTCCTTTTCATCACAAATTTCCTTCCCTTTAAGGATTAACCCCACTAGGTAAAGTTTTAATCACTAAATGCTCACTTTCTAAATCACAAAGATTACTTCCTAAATCAACAAAATAATAATAAACATAATCACTATCTTGATATATCTTCACCTCAGGATTATGACTAGTATCAAAACATTGCTTTTTATTCTTTGGATTAATTAACTTAGCCTGGTCAACCAATCCCTCATTAACCAAATCTAAAATATAAATACTTCCCCCATCACTTTTTTTAAGTAAATACAAAGAAACCTCATAAGTACTATTACCAATATTATTATTTTTCTCAAAAGTTGCACATATTCCACCACTTTGTCTCAAACTAGTACCCTTTAAACTAATATAACCATCAATTGATTTTCCCAATCTCTCAACAAATAACTTTTCTCCTCTAGCCTTTGAATTATTAATTGCTCCCGTAACACCATAAACAGAAATTCCAAGCACAAGAGACAAAATAACCAATGTTGCCAATAACTCAATCAAAGTAAAACCCTTATTATTCACGACTTTATCACCACCACTATCCATAGTGTACCATAATTTAAGTTTTTTTAAAAGAGTTGACACCAAATATCAATTTCATATATACTAAATTTAAGGTGATAAAAATGAAGTTAAGATATCAAAATAAAGAAATCAATCTAACGGAATGTAAAACATTTTACAGCAGATTTAAAGGATTCATGGGAAAAAGGAACATCAACTCCGCTCTTTTATTTAATCACTGTAACAGTGTACATACCTTTTTTATGAAAGAAAATATTGATATCATTTTCTGTAACGAAGAAAACATCATTGTATCTTATTTTAAAAACATATCACCAAATAAGGTAATTCTTCCTCAAAAAAAAGCAACCAAAACAATAGAATTACCCCCAAATTATTACCAATTAAAAATTGGACAAAGATTGGAGATAAAATAATGAAAATAACAATATTAGGTTGCGGCGCCTTTGGAACCGCTATTGCCTCAACATTTACTAAAAAAGAAGTCAATTTATGGATATGGTCAAAATTCGAAAAAGAACTAATAGAAGCAAAAAAAGATTATAAAACCATAAACATTTCAACTTCCCTAGAAGAATCATGCCACGCATCCGACTTAATCATCGTAGCAGTTCCTATAAACTTTATAAAAAGTACCATCCTAGAACTAAAACCATTTTATAACAACGAAGACATCTTAATTGCAAGTAAAGGAATTGAAGTAAATAGCAACCAATTTGCCAACGAAATCATCACCTCCATCTTAGGAAAAATCAAACTTGGCATCATCTCAGGAGGAAGTTTTGCGATTGATATGAAAAACAAAAACATCTTAGGACTTACCCTCGCAACAGAAAATGAATCCATCAAAGAAAAAGTACAAAAATATATGGAAAGCGACGTCATCAAAATTCAATATACCAAAGATTTAATCGGTGTTCCCATCTGTAGTGCTATCAAAAATGTAATGGCTATTGGCTTTGGCATATTAGATGGCGCCTCCCTACCAGATTCAAGCAAATTCTTATACTTAACCAATGCCATCTACGAAATCAAACACTTAATCGAAGTTTTAGGTGGAGATAAAAACACCATTATGAGTTATGCCGGAATAGACGACATCATGATGACATGCACTTCAAGTACTTCAAGAAACTATACTCTTGGAAGGCTAATCGGCCAAAACGAAAGTGAAGATACAATCGAAAAATACAAAAAAGAAACCACCATAGAGGGATTAGGTACTTGTAAAGCAATTCATAACCTTACTATTGAAAAAGAAATAAACCTTCCTCTTACAAATACAATTTATAAAATCCTATATGAAAAAGCATCCAACCAAGAATTACTAAATACCCTAAAAGAGAATTTTACCAATTTTAAGTAAAATTCTCTTTTTAAATTCCTAATATAATTGCAAACTCTCTAAGTAAAAAAACTAAATTACCAATAAAAGACATCTTCGATAAAAATAAGACTGCTCCCCTAACTTTCCCTATACCATCCATATCTCTTTTACTAAAAGTATTTTCTATAGAAGTATTTTTAAAACTATCCATAGCAAAATGAAAATACTGAACAATAAGTAATAATCCCAAAATTACCACACCAATCTTTGCATCTCCTATTGTATAAGTAAAGCAAGAAAGAATTAATCCAAAAATCATTGTCTTAGAACACCAATCGATGCGAAAGAAAATTTTCTTTAACATCTCCCTCTTTATTTCGCATTGATAAAAACAAGAATAACAGGCCAAAACATAAACAAGCCCAAGATTAAAAATATCTCTCCCAAAATATTGTCTAGAAGTAAGTCGAATAACATTTCTCTTACCATCATAATAACTAATCAAAATATTTTTAGCCTCTACCACATTAATCGCATCATAATCTCGAGTAATTTCTTTAGCCATTTCAAATCCATCAAAATCCTGTATGAAAACATTTTTATAACGAAAATAACAAATAACTAACTGACCATAAGAAAAAATAACAAGGAAAATTCCTAATATTAATAAAGCATCTACTACCATCTTATTTTTTGCCCACCACACTTTCTATCTCTTGTAACTCAAAACGATATTTTTGTCCTACATCTGGATATTTATCATGATCAACTTCACTCATAAACATCGAATACGGTCTAACCCATAGACTACCATCTCCATAAAGCTTTCGATAAACAACACACATCTCTCCTGTTTCTGAATAAGTAGCAATATCTACAACCAAATAATAATCTCCTTTAAAATGCTTATAAATTCGATTTATCTTTAACTCCCTCATTTTACCACCATAAACCTTTCAATACTATTAAATCAAACTTTTAATTCAACTATAAACTAATTAACACAAAATTCTCTCCCCTAAATCCAACCTCCATTTTGTACTATCTTTTTAACGAAAAAACTCGTTCTTATATTTATCTATAACAATTATAAGTTATCTATATTTTTTTCTAACCGCATAAACATGTAAATTTAGTATTTTGCAATACCATAACTAATATTTTTGACTTAAATCAATACTTTATAGCACTTAACAGTACTTAGTTAACCTACTAAAACTTATCTAAAATTTAATACTTATAATTTTTATATAACAATATTATCTCCTTTTATGATTATTAATACTTATATTGTTTTCTTTTGTTTTTTCATCAATATAATTACTATATTTTCTAAAATATTGTTTAACTCTATTATAATACAATTCAAATTCTTTCAAGTTTTTTATTTCATTATTTATTTTAGTTTCATATTTTATAATTTCATTTTGATTTAATCTCCTAGTTTCCAATCTATATTTCATAGTTTTTATTTTTAATTCTTTTAATACTTTATATTCGTATAAATTTTTAATTATATTATCAATTAACCATATTTCATATTCTTTTAGGCATTCATAATTAATATTTTTATTATAATTATTATTATCAAATAACTTTATATATTGATTTAAGCAATCCATAGGTTTAGAAATTTTCAATATCCTAGTTTTTCTTAATTCTCCTTCTTCACTTTCAACTAACATATCTATTGGATATTCAATACCTCTCCTAGTAAAATCTGTGATATATTGATGATAATTTGATGTTATATTTGTTTCGCAAGATAAATAACAATCAATTTTTATCATTTCTCCATGTTCCATACTACTCATTCTGTTTTTTTCTTCATCTGATGAAATTTTAAACCCAATTAAAGTTATATTATCATTTTTTTCAGTACTCTCTTCAATTAACCTATCATCTTGTTTTCTTTTATCCTTTTCAATAAATCCAAATCTAAAATAATATCTATCCTCAACAGGAAAACTTAACAATGACTTTAAATTCATAATATAATTATTATCTAAATTATCATCATTTGAATTATTTGCTACTGCTTTGTCATATTTCTTATCTTTTTTAGAAATAAGTTCTTCTACCATTTTCTTTATTGATTTTATTTTCGTTTTTGCATAAGAAACTAGAAAAACATCTGTTTCAATTTTTTTACCAGAAGAATCATAATCAACAATTATACTGTTAAGATTTTTAAACAGTGAAAAATTATAAAAGCTAATATTTTTACTTATTAATTCATTATAATTAATTAATGGATATGAATAACCAAATTTATTAATAAAACTATCTTTAAAATTTTTTTCATCCTCAAATTTATAGTTTTTTTGTTCTACATATTTATTAATTATTTCTCGTATCGTTTTTTTATTAGAATTAATATTTTTATCAAATATTTTTTTTAATTCATCTTCCTCAAGTATTTGTTTTAATTCATTCTTACCATTTTTAGTATTACATTTTTCTACAATATGTTTTCTAATATATTCATATACAAAGTCACTAACCTTTGAATTTTCCTTTATCAATAAATCAATTGCATGCTCATTACAGTAAAAATCTAAAGTTTTTGATTTTGGAGTAAAATCACATGTTTTATTTAATATTTCTTTTTCGTCTTCTGTAACAACAATCCCTTTTCTTTTTAAATAATCTTCTTTCGCATTATATCTCCAATTAATAAGTTTAATGTAATTTTCTTGGTTATAATTTAATCCAAAAAACTTTTTAAATTTTCTATTAAATTCTTTTGTATCAAAATTTTTATTTTGAGGATTTTTGATATTTAATGATTCAATAATTTCAGCAATTTTATTATTAATAAATGTTTTCCTATAAAATTCATACAGAGAACCATCATTTGTTAATCCTAATAAATGTGGTAAATTATTTTTTTCTATTCTTAATACTTCAGTAATATTCTTATGTAATCCTTCATTAATTGTTTGTGAAAAATCTCTTCCATCAAATTCTGAATCAAATATTCTTTTATTTTCTTTTAATAACGTAGTAGCAAATGTTAACTGAGAATAATTAGGAATAAACATTCTATTAAATAAGTTTTCTTTTAAACTAAATGGTATTTCTATTTCCTCTAAATCACTTTCTTTATATAAATAATTATATATTCCTTCGAACATTTGTAATATCACGTCTATAGTATTCTGATCCATATTTTCATTCGTAAAAGTAACATTAACAGCATTAGCAAGAAATTTTAATCTTATATCTGAATTAGTAATAATCTCATCATATGTATACATTTGAGGTTCATAATAATTAATAATGTTATATATACTTTGAAAATTATTTATAGAATCAATTTCAAGTTTCTTTTTCTTTTTATTCTTATTAATTAAATTAAAAAAATGCTTTATAAAATCATCATTCATATCCTAATCCTCACATTCTCTAACATAATCATTATATCAAATTTTTTCTCTTTAGTAACACACTTTGTATGTTTTCATTTGTTAAATTCAAATTTATTCCTTAACGTCACTTTCCATATTAATACTTATTTAAAAACTCATCACAAGTTATTTCCAACTGATCTACAATTTTATTATCTTTTATATTAAATACATAGTATTTTCTATCCATTGTTGAAGCCTGATATTTATATTTTTTACTATCATTAAATGTATGACACACTTGATCCAAAATTTTTTCTTCTCCAATAATTATTCCTTTTTCATTAATTAAAGTACCATTAGAGTAATTCTCTACATCATCACTTACAAGAAACAAATTATAATCTTCTATTTCTATGTGATGATACTTATCAGCTTTAATTATTTCTTTATTAAGAGAGAAATCATATACTCCAGCATATCCTGTTTTATCATTTTGCCACCATCTTTTTCTTTATATACCACTAATTGATTGTAATTAATATGATAATCAACATCACTATATCCAGAAACTATTAATTTATTTTTAGAATCTCTTACCTCAGATTCTACATAAAATTTATTTTTATCTTTATTGTATTTTCTACAAACAAAATAATATATTTCATTCGATATTATTTCATTATTATCATCATACTTAAAATCACTGACACATTCAACTTCATTGTATTCAAAAGGAATTACTGTTTCAAAGTCATCATTTATCAATCCCCAATACATTTCTTTACTCCACATTTTAGCTTCAGGTAATTCATCATAATGTTCCCAACCAGATTCAACACAAACAATATAATTTTTACCAAAGCAAAAAGGTTCAAAAAGAAACTTTGGCAAACATACTACTTCACCATTTGCGTTTTTAAATCCCCATAAACCAGCACTATCCATATAATCTGAATGATAAGCTAAATCAAATTCATTAAATTGTTGTACATTAAACGGTATTAAGTTATTATGCATATCTCCTTGTTTATCAGACTAGGTAATATCTGTATTATTTGTACCTATGATTATTATCTGTATTATAAGTATTTCTCTAACGTGTACTTATTGTGGACTTTGTCCACATCCGTTCATCTAATATGATTAGATCAATTTTTGCTTTTTTATCCAATGTGTAATTTATTTATTTTCAATTTGCTTTGTTTCACTTAATAGTCTATCAAAATCTGACACATAATTCTTATCCTGTATAACTTTATATTTTTCATATTCATTTTCTGCTTTTTGAGTTGCTTGTTTATGTGAGATTTTTCCTTTTCCTTCTAAAACTTCATAATGGAAAACTTTTAGGGCATTTTCTACTTCATTTTTCCAATCCTCCATATACATTGTTATATTTCTCTCTGCATTATTTTCAGCAATATCCAAAAATAAGTTTACTAAATTATTCGCTGTGTCCTAGATTATAAGGGGTAAAGTATTTACAAATTTAGGAAAATTAT
>CAMBIR010000001.1 GCA_945867665.1 uncultured Bacillota bacterium | reverse complement strand
GTTCTTTCACTTGTTCTTTCTATTTCATTTTGAGATACACTCATCATAATACGAGAAACCATTTTACCATTAGCTGTAGTAGTATCAATTTTATCGTTTACTAGTGCTAGGTCTATATTATATTTTTCCGTAAATTCAATTAGTGATTCCCAATCCTTAACACTACGAGTAACTCTATCTAATTTAAGAGCAATGAACATATTTATTTTACCATTTTTTCCATCTTCTAACATTCTTTCATATTCTGGTCTATGATTCCCAGTTTTAGCACTTATACCAGCATCTTTATAGTATTCAACAATATTATAATCATTAAACTTACAATAGGCTTCTAATCTTTCTTTTTGTTCTGGTAAACTAAATCCTTCACGGGCTTGATCTTCAGTAGATACTCTCATATATAATCCAGCATTTATTTTAGTATTATTATTCATAAATTATCATCCCTTCCCATCAAAAAAAGGGAGTCAAAGACACTAGATAATTCTAATACCTTTAACTCCCGTTTCATATATAAATAATTTTTTAATAATAAATATGTTTTTGACCATAGATGTACCTCGCTTTCCAAAACGACTGATACTGCTTGTCATTTATTGGTTATTTATTATATAGGTTTTAAACTAGAAGTCAATAGGTATTAAATAGATTTAATGTAGTTTTGTAGTTCTGATATTTTTATCTTTGTAGATAGATTCTCAATATAAATTTCATTAGAATAATTAAAAAATAAAAAATTGATTCCTTTAATAATTATTCGGTGTGGTTCAATATAAGTTAAATTAGTTTTATCTAACTTTCTAATATTACCTTTAATAAAAGTAGGAGTAGTATTAGCAAACTCACAAATATATGAGAGCTTAGTCTTTAGAGATTCATCAATATCAAGTTCTTGTTTAATAATAGTAATCATTTTATCATCCTTTCTTTTTGGATGATTCTTTGTATTTATATCTTCTAAGCCTGACGAGTGGAGTTCGATAAACACAAAAAAACTAATCCATTTCTGAATTAGTTATTTATCAAAGCTCGAATAGTTCGAGCGTATTTCCTTATGGAGGGCCTAGTCGGATTTGAACCAACGATCAGGGAGTTGCAGTCCCATGCCTTACCACTTGGCTATAGACCCAATATTTCCTTTAATACACTAATATTATATTATTAATATCAATTTGTGTCAATTCTTTTTCAGAATAAAAATTTAAATTGTTAATTGAAAAGTTAAATATTGACAAACGAATTGTTTTTTATATAATTAAATATAGAAGATTGGTGATAACATGGAAATATTAAATCGACGTGCCCGTTATGATTATTTTATTTTAGAAGAAATAGAAGCAGGTATTGTCCTAACAGGAACTGAAATAAAATCAATTCGTCTAGGTAAAGTGAATTTAAAAGATAGTTATGCCATCATTAGAAACGAAGAAATTTATCTATTAAATACCCATATTTCTAGTTATGAAAAAGGCAATATCTTTAATCATGAAGAAAATAGAACAAGAAAACTATTACTTCATAAAAATCAAATTAAAAAATTACAAAACAAAGTTACTTTAGAAGGTTGTACCCTAATTCCCTTAAAAATTTACTTTGTAAAGGGACGGGCTAAAGTATTAATTGGTTTGTGTAAAGGAAAAAAGAATTACGATAAACGAGAAAGCATCAAAGAAAGAGATATCCAAAGAGAATTGCAAAAAAGATTAAAGTAAAAAAAGAAATATGAAAAAAACATAAAGAACCTCTTTATTTTTCAAATACTTTATAGTATAATGATATTGGTTCTTGATTTATGCCAGCCTGGCGGAATGGTAGACGCGATAGACTCAAAATCTATTATCAGCAATGGTGTGTGGGTTCAAGTCCCATGGCTGGTACCAAATATAAATTAAAAACCTAATAATAGGTTTTTTTCTTTTACCAAAAGAAAGATAATTTTAAGTATTTTAGGAGGAATATTATGAAACTATCAAGAAATGATTCAAGAGTATTAGCAATGGCTATACTTTATCAAATTGATTTATTTGAGAAAAAAGAAATCACTTATGATTTAGAAGACGTAATCGAAAAGAATATTACTGGAGTAGAAGGGGATACATCTTTTATTCGTGAACTCGTAATGGGAGTAATTACGCATAATAAAGAACTAATCAGTCTAGCTAATCAGTATTTAAACAACTGGAACATTTCTAGATTAGGAATAACCGATGGCGCAATCTTAAAAATTGCCATTTATGAATTGCTTTATACCAATACACCAAATAAAGTTTGCATTGATGAGGCTGTAGAACTCGCCAAATGTTTCTCTGATGAACCTGTCATTGGAATGATTAATGGTGTGCTAGATAAAATATACCACGAGAAGGTAATCGAAAAATAATGAAAGAACAATACTTAACCATTACTCAACTTAGCCACTATTTAAAATATAAATTTGATACAGATACAAACTTGAACAATGTTTATCTAAAAGGAGAGATTTCTAATTTTAAAGCCCATACAAGAGGACATTATTATTTCACTTTAAAAGATGAGACGAGTAGAATTAATGCCATTATGTTCGCAAGTAGCGTTTCTAAATGTAAATTTAGACCCTATGACGGAATGAAAGTTATGGTAACAGGGAAAGTCACCGTTTATGAAGCAACAGGTGGCTATCAAATCTATGTAACCGATATGCTAGAAGATGGAATAGGTAATCTTTACATTGCTTATGAACAATTAAAGAAAAAATTGGAAGAAGAAGGTTTATTTGATAAAACAAAAAAGAAAAAAATTCCCAGGATGCCAAGAAAAATAGGAATTATCACCGCTCCAACTGGAGCAGCTATTAGAGATATCCTAACCACACTAAAAAGAAGATATCCGATTGTTAAGACGATTCTTTTTCCAGCTTTAGTACAAGGAGTTGAGGCAGGAAAAGATATTGCAAAAAAAATTGAATTAGCCAATACTTATGATATCGATACTCTTATTGTTGGCAGGGGAGGTGGCTCTATTGAGGACTTATGGCCTTTTAATGAAGAAGTAGTAGCCCGTGCAATTTACCAATCAAAAGTCCCTGTCATTAGCGCTGTGGGACACGAGGTTGATTTCACTATCGCTGATTTTGTTGCGGACTTAAGAGCCCCGACTCCAACAGCCGCCGCCGAACTTGCCGTAGTCGATATTGGTACTATTCAAGACTATTTAATCAAAGCAAAGTCAAGAAGTTATAATGCCATTTCTAAGAAAATTCAATTTGATCAAGTAAAACTATCCAATCTAAAAGAAAGCTACGTGTTAAAAAGACCTAGTACCATATACGAAATCAAAGAACAAAAACTAGATATACTAATAGACCAATTAAATAAAAGTATGCAAAATATCATCGAAACGAATCGGGTTCGCTTATTCAATAGCGCCTCTAACTACATTTTAAACAATCCTAAAATGCTATATTTAAGAAAAATGGAGTATTATAAAACATTATTATCTAGATTAAATAAAGAAATGAGTATTATTTTAACTTCCAAGAAAACCAAATTATTTGCCCTAGAAAATCACTATATTTTAAATAATCCTAGCATTCTTTATCAAAAACAGGAACAATCCCTAAAAGTAGTGCTAGAAAAATTAGTTGTTCTAAATCCAATGAATACAATAAAAAGAGGATACGCTATTGTAAAGGAAGAAAACCATGTTATTAGTAGTATTCAAAATATAGAAAAAAATACCAAATTAAATATTACTCTAAAAGATGGAATATTAGTCACAAAAGTATTAGAAACGAGGAGAGAAAATGGAGAAAAATAAATTAGAAGAACTTTCTTTTGAAGAAAAAATCAAAAAGTTAGAGAGTATTGTCTCAGAACTAGAAAGTGGCGATGTTGCGCTAGAGACCGCCATTGATAAATATACAGAAGCGATGAAGTTATCAAAAGAATGTTCAGAAAAATTAACTGAAGTAACAGACAAAGTCAATAAAATTTTAACTGAGAATGGTTCTCTAGAAGATTTCGAAGTAAAAGAATAAAAAAATAAGGTCCTTCTTCCTAAAGTGCCTTATTTTTTTTACTTATAATGACAATTTTGATTAAACGTATCAATAATCAAAAAACACTTATCTAGTAAATTTCTTATTTTAGAAATAACCATTCCTTTGAAGTACTTTCTTTTGACAAGTTCCATCTCTAATGCCATAATTTTTACCAAATAATCATTTAAATTTTGATAAGAATGAACTACTCCAGTAATATTATCAAACCATCCCTCAATATCATCAATATCACCAGATAATCTCAAATGATTCAAAGTAGAAGTAAAAGTTCTATTTTTTAAAATATGTTGAAACAAAACCGTTTCTAAATAATAAGATTTTGATTGGTAATGACCTAAAACCTCATGATTGATCGCCCATACAGTATTCATAATTTCCCTGTCATTTATAGAAGAATAATTTTTAATCCGATTAATGATTTCTTCTGTTTGAATAGTATTTAATATCTCTTCCAATAAATAAGTATTTTCCTTACGAACCACCTCTAAATTAGAAGTATAGTAATAACAACGAGTAAGACCAGTTCTTAAAGAAAAAACATCTCCCATGATTTCAACTTCCTTACGTACTGAATGAATTGCATGGTTAAATTCATGAACCAAATTATCTAAAAGTTGCATCAAAGAATTGGTAGAATATTTTCTTAAAACAATAAAATGGACAGTCATAATATTACCATCTCTTCTATAAGGAATACTCGTATAATAGGCCTCTTCTAAAGCAGTATTATCCTCTCTAATTTCTATCTTTACTTTAAAAAAAACATCAAGAACCATTCGCTCATTAGATTTTCCGTATTTTTCAATAAAGGTCGGGATAATTAAATAAAGTAAATGTTTGATATTATGATCATATTGATACTTTAAACTAATCTCATCAACAATAGGAATATACCGCCGAATCATCTCCACTTCCATCTTTTAACCCATCCTTCCCATAAGACAAATCATACTAAATAAAGTAATCAAGGCAGACATAACATAAAATAAATCAAAAACTAAATATCCATGATTTCCTAGTTTTGCCTCTATTTCTTCTTTCCTTTTTAAAACAAGATTTTTATTTTCTTTCTTTTTTCTTGAATTATCTATCTTACTCAAATACGCTATTTTTTCTAAATAAGGATGAAGTATCTTATTCTTCTTTTCAATTACTTTTTCAAAGTCATACCTTCCCTGAGAAGATCCATTTTTCTCTAGCATTACCCTTTGATTTTCATAAACTTGGCTGGTATAATCCAAAGCTTCTTTTAAAAAAATAATCTCTTCCATATCCATATCATCAAGGGATAAATGAGAAAGAAATGTTGAACTAGATAACACCATATAAATAATTGTCTTATCTAATTTAGAAAAGTCCTTATGATTTCTAATTTCTCGTATCTTCTTTATCCTATAATCACTGGTTAAAAATACTTCAGATACAGCATCCAATCTAGGAACTACTTTGTCTTGATGAAAAGAGAGAATAGACTCTTGCTTCATTTCTTTTAGTACTTCTATATAATGGTCAAAAGTATCAGTAGGATGATAGGAAAAATAATCATCAAAAAACTTTTCTTTCTTTTGTCTTATCGTCTCTTGATATTTTAAATAAATATCAGGATATTTTCTCTTTAAGTATTCTTCAGTCTTCCGAATTGCATACAAATTCGCCCCAATTTCAAAAGAATAACAATCATGATAAAGTAAGTAATCGCTCCCAAAAGCGTTTGCACAAATAAACTCTTCCATCTCTCTTAAGTAGCCGGGTAAACTACCGATAGAAAACCATGTTTGTTCCAAGTGTCTAGCCTCGTGATAGCAAAGAAAAACCAAATCAAATAATTGTCGCTCTATCTTTTTTATTTTCTTTAGACGACTAATAAAAATAACAATCACTTTTTGCCTATCTTCAAAAAAAGCCGTGGAAGAGAAGGGAAGACGGGCATAAAAAATCTTTTTTTCTAACTTATATTTTCTTTTCTTTATCAAGGCACTGTAATATTCAATTAAAGTCAAAGGATAAATTCCACATACCATATCCTTTTCTTGCAATTCTTCTAAAATAATTTGTCTTGACATTTTTTTCATCAAATCAGTAGTTAAAGTCATCTTTGTCTCCTTATTCGTATTCTTCATTCTACCCACCTTTATTTTCTTAATTATAGCACAAGGAAAATCAGTTGTAAAATAGAATAAACTATATTATAATAAGACTTAAGGAAGTGGGAAGATGACAGATATTGAAATTGCAAAAGAAGCAAAAAAAGAGAAAATTACAGAAGTAGCTAAAAAGTTAGGAATAGAAAAAGATTTAATTGTCTATGGAGAGGATAAAGCGAAGATTGATTTTTCGAAAGTAGAAAAAGAGCCTAAAGGAAAACTAATTTTAGTAACAGCAATTTCTCCAACCCCTTATGGAGAAGGAAAAACAACTGTTAGCATTGGTCTAAATGATGGCTTAAGAAAGTTAGGCCAAAATTCTCTAGCAGTCTTAAGAGAACCATCTTTAGGACCAGTTTTTGGCGTAAAAGGAGGGGCAACCGGTGGAGGCTATGCCCAAGTAATTCCAATGGAAGATATCAATCTTCATTTCACTGGAGACTTTCATGCCATTACTAGTGCCAATAATTTAATCAGTGCCGCTATCGACAACCATATTTATTTTGGAAATCAATTAAAAATAGATAAAGATAAAATTTGTTTTCATCGTTGCCTAGATATGAATGATAGAGCCCTTCGCCATATTCAATTAGAAAATAGAGAAGAATCCTTCAACATCACCGCCGCTAGTGAAATCATGAGTATTCTTTGTCTGGCTAATGACTTTAACGATCTAAAAGAAAGACTGGGAAGTATTTTAATTGCTTTTAATACTTCTAAAGAACCAATCTATGCGAAAGATTTAAACTTAACTGGAGCACTAGCTACACTTTTAAAAGATGCCATTAAACCAAATTTAGTTCAAAGCCTAGAGAATAACCCCGTTATCATTCATGGAGGACCATTTGCTAATATCGCTCATGGCTGTAATAGCGTCATCGCCACCAATTTAGCCTTAAAATTATCGGACTACGTTATCACAGAAGCTGGATTTGGTTCTGATTTAGGAGCAGAGAAATTTTTTGATATCAAATGTAGAAGTGCTAAATTAAAACCAAATGCTATCGTCCTAGTTGTCACCACGAAAGCCTTAAAACATCAAGGAGGAGCCTTAAAAGAAAACATCCAAAAAGAGTCTCTAGAGACAATGAAGAGGGGATTTTCAAATTTAGAAGCCCATCTTGAAAATATGAGCAAATTTACCAAAAATATTGTCGTAGCTCTAAACCAATACCCAACCGATACAGAAGATGAAATCAGCTTAATTAAACAAATGGTTCAAGAAAAAGGTTTTGCTTTCTCAGACTTTTCTTCCTATCAAGAAGGAGGAAAAGGTGCCATATCGCTAGCAAAAGAAGTAATGAATTTATGTAAAAATAAAAAAGATTTTCGCCTTCTTTATCCAAGTAAGATGTCACTGTATCAAAAAATAGAAGTATTATCCCGCAAAATTTATCACGCCACATCTATTTCCATTAGCGACTCTATTCGAAAAAAACTACAAACTTATGAAGAAATGGGCTATCAAGATTTTCCTATTTGTGTTGCCAAAACACAGTATTCCATCAGCGATAATCCTAAATTACTAGGCTATCCTAAAGATTATGAATTAGTAGTAAGTGATGTAAATATTTATACAGGAGCCAAGTTCGTTGTTGTCTACCTAGGAAAAATAGTAACCATGCCAGGCTTATCGAAAAATCCAAATTATGAACAAATTGATATCGATAATAACAATAAAATAAAAGGATTATTCTAATGTATATTTATATTCATATCCCTTTCTGTAACCATATCTGTACTTATTGTGATTTTCCCAAAATGCTCTATGACAAAAAGTTTTGTCAAAAATACTTAAAAATATTAGCCGAAGAGATAAAAGAAAGGTATAAAGATGAAGAAGTAATTTCTATCTACATTGGTGGTGGCACTCCCACTAGTCTAGGAGAAGACGAATTAAAGTACTTATTAGAAATGACCAAAATATTCAAAAAAGAAAAATTAAAAGAATTCACTATCGAATCAAATATTGAAAGCCTAACCAATGAAAAAATAAAATTATTAAAAGAATATGGTGTCAATCGTCTTAGTCTAGGCGTCCAATCCTTTCAAGAGAAAAATCTAAAAATATTAGGTAGACACCACACTACAAAAATGGTAAAAGAAAAAGTAGAATCTCTAAAAAAAGTTGGCATCAACAATATCTCTATCGACTATATCTATGGCATCAAAGAAAATTTAGAAGAAGTAGAAGAAGATATCAATACCTTCCTAACTCTAGATATTCCTCATATCTCTTGCTATTCTCTAATCATTGAAAAAAATACCATCCTCTCTCTTAAGAATCAAAAATATATTGATGAAGAAAAAGAATATCAAATGTATAAAAAAATAAATAAACTCTTAGAAAAAAATCATTATCATCAGTATGAAATATCAAACTATAGTAAGCCTTCTTATCCATCTATTCATAACCTAAATTATTGGAATAATGGCTTCTATTATGGCTTTGGCCTAGGAGCAGTGAGTTACTTAAATGATACAAGAATAAGCAATACCAAAAATTTTAGCAAATACTTAAAAAAAGAATACATCCAGGAAAAAATCAAGGAAGATAGAAAAATAAAAATCTCTAACGAATTTATCTTAGGTCTTCGAAAAATAGAAGGAATAGACGTAAATGCTTTTCAAGAAAAATACCATGAGAGTATTTTTACTATCCCAGAGGTAGAAAAATTATTACAAGAAAAAAAGTTAGTTTTTCATGACAATCATCTTTTTATCTCTAAAAAATATCTTTATCTATCCAATGAAATATTAATAAATTTTATTTAAGAATTGTAATTTATCAATATTTATGCTATGATATATCTAGATGAAGAAAAATGTCTAAAAAAGTGGAAGCCAAGTAGGTCTTATAACTCTCAGGAATATATTATAAGAAAAATAATAACTACTAACAATTCCACTAGCATTCATTTCTTCATCCTTTTTTATGAGAAAATGAATAAACTAAATTTGAATTTCGTTAGACAAACCAAAAAATAAGTATTATAATAACAAAAAGAAAGAAGTGAAAAATAATGACAAATCAAGATTTAGCCAATTTAATATTTCCAAAGGTAAGTAGTAATATTTTAGATTATGAAAAAAAATACCCGAAAAGAAATTTAAAAGAAGGAGAAGTTGTTACTAGAGTAGCACCATCTCCAACAGGATATATGCACCTAGGAACCTTATTTCAAGCCCTAATTGATTATATTTTAGTCAAAAATAGAGGTGGTGTATTCTATTTAAGAAACGAAGATACAGATACCAAAAGAGAAGTTGATGGCGCAATTAAACTAGTAATGGATACCCTAGAAGAATATAACATCATGCCAGATGAATATGAAATAGATGGAAAAACAATTGGTTCTTATGGACCATATCGCCAAACAAAAAGAAAAGAAATCTATCATGCTTTTATTAAATACTTAATTGAAATAGGTAGAGCTTATCCTTGCTTTTGTACCAAAGAAGAATTAGATGAAAGGAAAAAACAACAAGAAAAAAATAAAGTCAGAACAGGCTATTACGGAAAGTATGCAAAATGTAGAAACCTTTCTCTAGAAGAACAAGCCCAAAAAATAAAATCAGGTATTCCTTATGTTATTCGTTTTAAATCAGAAGGGGATTTTAATAAAAAGTTTATCTTTAATGATTTGGTCAAAGGAAAACTAGAATTATCCGAAAATGACGAAGATTTCATTATCATGAAGTCATCCGATAAATTACCAACTTATCATTTTGCTCACTTAGTAGATGACCACTTAATGGGAACTACCCATGTTATCCGTGGAGAGGAATGGTTACCATCTGTAGCAAAGCATATCGAACTATTTAAAACTTTTGGTTTTAAAGCACCAAAATACATTCATACCCCATTAATTATTAAAAAAGAAGGAAATATCACTCGCAAATTAAGCAAAAGAAAAGACCCAGAGGCTGCAATGTCTTACTACAAAGAATGTGGTTATCCAACACTTGCTATTATTGAGTCACTAATGACCATTATCAACTCTAACTATGAAGAATGGCATACAAAAAACCCTACTTGTACTTACCTAGATTTTACTTACAGCCCAAAGAAAATGAGTTCATCTGGTGCTTTGTATGATTTAGATAAATTAAAAAATATCTCTAAAAATATCATTTCCAAAATGACCAAAGAAGAATTAATGGAAGAGTCTTTCAAATGGGCAAGTCTTTATTCCAAAGAATTAAAAGATTTAATCGAAAGAGATAAAGATTATTATATGGGCATTTTAAATATTGAACGAGAACAAAAGAAACCACGAAAAGATATTGCAAAATATGATGAAATCATGGATAATATCTGGTATATGTATGATGATGTATATAAGGAACATGAAAAAACTTATGAATGGGTTGGAATTACTTCAAAAGAAGAAATCAATCTTATCACAAGCACTTATATGGATAAGTATTTTTGCTTAAAAGATAAAGAATCTTGGTTTAACGGCATCAAAGAATTATCTGAAAGTCTTGGCTATGCTTCCAATATGAAAGACTATAAAGAAAACAAAGAAAATTATAAAGGCTCTGTTGCTGATGTCTCTACTGTTCTACGCGTAGCCCTAACTTCCAAATCAACAACTCCAGACTTATATGAAATCATGACATTACTTGGAAAAGAGAGAATCGAAAAAAGATATCAATCTTTAGAAAAATAAGAATTGACAAACAAGAACAAAAATGTTAACATATATGGCATAAGAAATGGGGGATAATAATGCCAAGAAATATCATTAAATATGTAGGCCTAGCCTTAGTAATGGTAGGAATCGTCGTTGTCATGAAAAATTTATTTGCAAACGATACCGAATGGAAGCAACCAACAACTACTACCGCAAAAAAAGGAACCTATAGTGCAACGGTAAGCCTAACAGATAGTGAAACCAAAGCCTATATCAGCGATTCCAAACTAGTCGTCAAAGACGCAAATGGAAAAGTAATCGACGAATGGACAACCGCTAATGGAGTACATTTAATTAGTAATTTAAAAAATGGAACTTATACCTTAAATCAAGAAACAGCAAATAGCAAATATTACTTGAATAAAGATACCATTACTTTTAAAATTAATGGCAAAGATGAGAGGGTGAGTATGTATAATATTGCCTTAACCGAAGAAGAAATCAAAAATGGGGTAAGCAACACAAGTAACAACTCCACAGTAAACCCATCGGAAGAAGCAGTAGAAAATACTTCATCATTTACAAGCCTAACACCTTATATCTTAGCAATACTAAGTATAACCTTAGGTGGTGTAATTTTATACAAAACAAAGAAGGAGTACTAACCAAAGTGCTTTTTTTTCTTGACGTAATAGAGAAATATTCTTATAATAAATAAGGAAAAGAAAGAAGGAATAAAGATGAAAAGAATACCAATCACCCTATTAACTGGATACTTAGGAAGTGGTAAAACAACCCTAATTAATCACATTCTAGCAAATAAAGAAAATAAAAAAATCGCCGTTATTGTTAATGATATCGGAGAAGTAAACATTGATGAGACCTTAATTGAAAAAGGAGGAATCGTTGGCAAAAAGGAAGAATCATTAGTTCCCCTAACGAATGGTTGTATTTGTTGTAATCTAAAAATGGATTTAGTAGAACAAATTCTAGAAATTCAAAAATTAGATAAATTTGATTCTATTATTATTGAAGCAAGTGGCATATGTGAGCCCATTCCAATCGCCCAAACCATCACCATGATGCCAGAAATGATAAAAGGAGGAAAAGATATTTGTTACTTAGATTCTGTTATAACCGTTGTCGATGCAATACGACTAAAAGAAGAATTTGAGTGTGGGGATAGCCTAAAAAAAGATACCCTAGAAGAGGATGATATTGAAAAGTTAATTATCGAACAATTAGAATTCTGTAATATCATTATTCTAAACAAAAAAGACGAAGTAACCGAAGACGAATTAAAAGAAATTAAAGCTGTTATCAGAAGCATTCAACCTCAAGCTAAAATCATTGAAACAAACTATTCTAATGTTGATTTGAAAGAAATCTTAAATACCAATCTCTTTGACTTAGAAGCATCTAAAATGACTGCCGGTTGGATTGAGGCTTTAGAAAACGAAAAAGAGGAAGAAGAGAGTGGGGAAGTATTAGAGTATGGTATCTCTACTTTCGTCTATTACCGAAGAGCACCTTTCAATCGTAAGATGTTCTATGAATTCCTAGACCAACTATGGGATAAATCAATCATTAGAAGCAAAGGTATTGTCTATTTTACTGATGAATTAGATACTGCCTATATGGTAGAAAGTGCTGGAAATAGTAAAAACATCGTTTCAACCGGTAAGTGGGTATGTGCTATGCCAGATGCGGAACAACAAATGATTTTAATGGAAAACCCCGATATCGCCTCATCTTGGGACGATGAATATCAAGATAGAATGATAAAAATCGTCTTTATTGGTAAAAATATGGATAAAGAAGCTCTAATCCAAAAATTAGATACATTCATTGATTTGTAAAGAAAATAAAGTGTCACCCAACGGACACTTTATTTCTTTATATATAAAAAAACAACCCTATGTCAAAAGATATAGGGTTTTAACTAGATAAACTAGTAAATTTTCACCTGGCGTCCCCGATTGGAATCGAACCAACGGCCTATCGCTTAGGAGGCGATCGCTCTATCCTACTGAGCTACGAGGACAAGTAAAAATTCACTATTTCATTGTAACATTATTTTTCATAAATGGCAATCTTTTCTTTTTTTGTTTTACATCTTTTTTAGGGATTAATCGCTCATAAATTTTTTTCTTTCGAAGTAAAATTTCTTCATTTGTTAAAATATCACTAATTTCTTTTAACAAATCATTGTTACTTGCCATTTCACTTCTTAAAAGTGTAATTTTTTTCTTAAAATTAGAGAAATTTTTTTCATCTTCTAAGAATTTAGTGGATTCATCCTTCATATCATTCATCCAAGAATTGATTCCTTGATTAACGGCCTGTCGAACGAAAGGAGAACTAAATTGACTTGAATAGTTTTTACATTCATAGCTAATTTTTCCAAATATTATTTGATTTTTTCTTGTTAATAAAAGGACTAAATTCATAATCCAATCATTAGATAACTTTTCTCCATTAGAGCGACACTCTTGATAAAAAGCTAAAATTTCCGCTTTATTTTCTTCTAAAATTTTTCTCTTTTCTTTATTTATCTCTTCTAGCTGACTAATCACCTCAGCATACTCTTCTTCACTAATAGTAATATTTTTATGCATATTTATCCCACCTTCACCTATATTCTATATTAACTTTTATCAAAAGTCAAAAACTTTTTGACAAAACAGGGCGTTTCATAGTAAAATAGTATTCCTAAGGGGGAATAAAAATGAATAAAGCCTTATTAAAATTTAGAGATTATTTATCGCATTGTGATGAGCAATGTCAAAGTGAATTTAAAAAAGAGTATTTTAAATTAAATAATAATCTTGAACCTCATTTCAATAAAAGTAATAAAAGACTAGATGATTTAGAAGAAAAGCATAATATTTTAGAAAGTTTTTTAGAGATTCTTGATGAAAATAAATTTAACAAAATAAATGAATTATTTAAAGATTATTGGGATTTATCTTATCTTTTAGAATCTTCACCACTTAATCTAAAAGAAAAAAGCAGTGTTATTTTTGAAGTTATCCAAAATAACTTAAATAAAAAGTTACTGGAAAAAGAAGCAATGGTTATTGATACTTCTAGATTAAGTAACCATACATTTAAAACAATGAATTCTAAAGAAGCAAAATTGTTAATTTATCAAATTGGGGTATGTCATATTGATGAAAGAGAAGATTTAACAGAACTAGAAAAAGCAAGAATTGCTGAAATCTATCGTTATGTAGAAAAAAATGCCATCAATATCAGTGAATTTATCGAAAACCATCATCAAATTAAAATACATTATCTTGATAAATTAACAAGTTATACGAAAGAAGATATTGAAGTAGTAAAGATTGCTTTAAAAAAGTTAGATGTAACACCCAAAATGATTCAAAATATCGAAGTATTTTTAAATAAAGAAATGGAACGTCGACTAGACGTAAAACAGGATGTAGTCCTAAATTGGGGCCAACCTTCAACGCCAACAACTTTTAAAAGATAAGGAATACAAAAAAATAAGAAAAGAATTATCTTCTTACTATAATCAGTATGAAAATCAACTTTTAAAAGATTTAAGTTTTGAAGATTCTATCTACTGTGTTTCACTAATGATTGAACTAGGGTATCCAGAAAAAGATATCAATACCTTTTTGTTAAGAGTAGAAACGACCAAGCCAATCGAAACAAATTCTATCACGGAATTTGTTTCAAACTATAAAAAATATATCTTTTATCAAGATGATTATCAAATTAAAGAAAAAATGGATACTATATTAGAATATTTAAGTGTTATTTTTATGAATGTAGAAGAAAAAGAATATAAAGATTTTAAACATGAAATTAGAGAAGAATTAATCAAACTAAAATATTTAATTCCAGATAATTATCAATATGAAAAATCTCTTGCCAAAAAATTAATTAAACAAAAAAAAGAGCCCACTAACCATTCGTGAGCCCTTTTTTAATATTAGATAAAATACTATTTTTCATTTCATTATCCGAAGAATTCCACATTAATTCAAACAAAACACCAAGACCAATTAAAGGATCCTCACTCCTTGATTCAATCGACTTATCAATTGATTCTTCAATATCTTTTAAGGAATCCTCTTTAAAATTATTAATAATATATTTCCTTACATCAATATTATCCATATCATCACCAGTAATAATATGTGTAAGTATTTTAAAGTTTATACCTTATTTTTCTAAAATCTTCTCTGTATTTTTAAAATTAAGTTTAGCAATACTTTCTAATCTTTCTTCTCCATATTTTTTCACCAATTCTGCGCCAACTGTATTTACCATCTCTCCAGCACCTTTAGGTAGCAAAACACCAACCTCTTTTGATAACTTGTCCATCTCTTTTAAAAAAATATAGCGACTAATTAAAGAAGAGCAAGCAACTGATAAACATTGGTCTTCCGCTTTCGTCAAAAAGAAAATATCTTTTACTTGCTGATTAGTATTACGAATATGCCTGTAATAACTAGCGGGTACTTCAAACTGGTCAACAACAATATACTGATAAGAATATCCCATCTTTTTAACTTCATATAATACCTTATTATGCAAAATAGCCTTCATTTGATTCATATTAATATTTTGTTTTCGATAAGAATTATAATCTTTATTTTTTAAAATAAAAGTACGATAAGGAATTTTTTTTATGATTTCAGGAACAATTTGCTTAATTTGCGCATCCGTTAACTTTTTCGAATCCTTTACTTTTAAATCAAGTAAAAAATCAACATTTTCTCGTGATACATAAGACGCCGTTACGACGATAGGTCCAAAGTAATCTCCTGTTCCCACTTCATCTGAACCAATACTATCAATTCTTAAAGGAAGAATCTTTTTCTCATCTTTTTTCTTCTTTTCCACATCACTACTATTGGTTGTAATAGCCTTACCACTATGAATTTTTTCTGTTTCTATCCAAAACATTGAAGATAAATCAGCATCTGTCCCTTGAAATACAGCCTTACCAGATTCATACAAAGTAACAACACTATCCCCATCTTTTGCTTGAAAAATAGCGTAGGGGGGAGTCTTTTCTCTTTTTAAATCATGAAAAAAATCAATCATTTCTTTCTTTGTCTCTTCTCCAACTTTTAAAGTAATTGTTGTCTGTTTCATTTCATCACATCACTTTCTTTTCCTATTTTAACACAAAATGATTTATTTTTGAAATATTTTGTTATATACTAGTATTAGTAGAGGAGAGATGGATATGGTAATAGGAATTGTTGATGTGTTTATCATACTTTTTTTAGCCCTAGGGGGGATTGTTGGATTTAAAAGTGGTGCAATTAAAGAAATAACAAGATTTATTGGATTTTTCTTGGTCATTATAATTTCTTTTTATTTAAAAGATAAGTTAATGGTTCTTATGTATGAAAACTTACCATTTTTTAATTTCTTTGGTATCATCAAAGGAATGGATGCCTTAAATATCTTGTTGTACCAGCTAATTTCCTTTTTGATTATTTTTACTGCTTTAATGTTTATATTAAAAGTATTAATTGTAATTACAGGATTAGTGGAATGGTTAGTAAAGATGACGATTTTCTTAAGTCTACCTTCTAAAATCATTGGATTAGTAATTGGCGTTTTGGAGTATTATGTATATATTTTCTTAATCTTGTACATTCTAAATATGCCTATCCTTAATCTTAATTTTGTTAATGATTCTAAGTTTGGCAATGCGATTTTAAAAAATACCCCAATCTTATCTGAAATGGTAGACGGTACAGTCAAAGTCTATAGTGATGTGTGGGAGACAATAAAGAATAAAGATAAGCACTCAAATGAAGAGGTAAATACCCTTGTTTTAGCAAGTCTTCTTGACCACAAGTTAATCACCAAAAGTAGTGCACAAAAACTAGTAGAAGCAAACAAAATTATTATTGAAGATAAAAGCTTACTAGATAGATACGAAGATAACGACAATTTTTATCATGAATTAAAGGAGAGATACAATGATTAAACATTATGCTGGAGAAGATTTTTCTTCTCTTATCAAAGAAAAAACATTAGTGGACTTTTATGCCAATTGGTGTGGACCGTGCAAAATGTTAAGCCCAATTTTAGAAAATTTAGAGGGAATAAAAATACTGAAAGTAAATGTTGATGAATATCAAGATTTAGCTAGAGAATACGCCGTGATGAGTATCCCTTGTTTAATCTTATTTGAAAATGGAAAAGAAAGAAAAAGAAACGTGGGCTTTATCCCTGAAAACAAATTAAAAGAATTTATTCAATAAAAAATATGGCCTTAAAAAATCATATTTTTTTCTTTAGTTTAGCAAAACAATATTTCTGAAATTCTTCCTTAATTTCTTGTGCATTTTTTTGAATTAAAAAAGCATCTTCTTCACTAAGAGAAGGTTTAAGACTATAGATATCATAAGCCTCTTTAAGAACAGAAACAGTAATCAAAGCCGTATCTAAATTATCAATTGCTGGAATAACAAGATGATAATCAATAATTCGATGATGATTACACTCTAAATTTACTCCATATAATTTAGAATTTTCTTCCTTGTAGGGAATAATAGAAGTTCTCTTTTTGATTTCTAAAAAAAATTCTTCTGGATAATCCAAATAATTTTTAATATCTTCAAAAGTTAAACTGGCCCAAATTAACTTTTGCTTTAAATTTAAATTATCTAAAAACGAAACGTAATCTTTTCTTTCGTTTTTAAAATAAGAATTAAATGTTCCAGAATAACCCTGCTTTTTCTTTTCAAAATCAACAGTAATTTTTTCTCTAGTTTGCTTAAATAATTGTTTACCATATTCTTTTTCGTTTTTTACTATTACATCCATTTCTGATAAAACCTCTTCAATTACCCTAGATTGAATTTGGTCAATATTTTTAAGAATAAACCTTAAAATTTTATTATATTCCATGTGTTTTTTCTTTTTTTCTAAATAAACAAGATTTAGTTCTAAAATACAATCACTATTCTTTCCATAAAGTTTTCTTAGCCCAAGATAAATCTTTAACACCTCTAAACGAATATTAAAAAAATAGATGTTCTCTTCATCATATCTTTGATAAATTTGATTCATTAAATCCCTTGTTTTTACTTCTTCCATTCTAGTGCCTCCTTTTAAACATTATAGCAATATTTTTTAGCATCAACAAGAAAAAAGAAGTGTTAACTTTAATGTAAAGTGTATGCTTTTCCCATTACATTTAGAAAAAACATGATATAATAAAAAGAAATAAGGGGTGATGATAAGTGTATCATAAAAGTGTTTTATTAAAAGAAGTCATTGAAAATATGCAGATTAAGGAAAATGGAATTTATGTCGATGCAACATTAGGATATGCCGGACATAGTAGCGAAATCTTATCTAGATTAAAAAATGGCCATTTGTATGGCTTTGACCAAGACGACTTTGCCATTTTAAAAAGTGATGAAAAACTAAAAACAATTTCTCCAAACTATACGATTATTAGAAGCAATTTTTCTAATTTAAAAGAACGCTTAAATGATTATCATGTAGATAAAATTGATGGTATTCTCTTTGATTTAGGAGTATCCTCTGTTCAAATTGATGAAAAAGACCGTGGCTTTAGTTTCCATAAGGATGCTAGATTAGATATGCGAATGGATACCAAAAGCCCTCTTAGTGCCTACGAAGTTGTCAATAACTATTCCTATCAAGATTTAGTTCGTATCTTAAAAAATTATGGTGAAGAAAAATATGCTACTAGTATTGCTCGAAATATTGAAAAAGAAAGAACAAATCACCCCATTGAAACAACTTTCCAGTTAGTAGAAATAGTAAAGAAGAGTATGCCTTATAAAGCGATGCGTGATTCTCACCCAGCTAGAAAAACATTCCAAGCCATTCGCATTGAAGTAAATCATGAACTAGAAGTATTAAAAATTGGCTTAGAACAAGCCCTAGATTTATTAGCCCCTGGAGGAAGATGTTGTGTGATTAGTTTTCATTCCCTAGAAGATAAAATGGTAAAAAATATCTTTAAAGAACATAGTAGCATCCCTGATAAGATGAAAAATTTACCTTACCTTCCAGAAGAATATCAACCCAAATATAAAATAATAACCAGTGGTATCACCGCTAGCCAAGCAGAGTTAGAAGAAAATTACCGCTCCCACAGTGCAAGACTTAGAGTAATCGAAAGGATAAAATAAAATGAAGAAAAGTAAGAAAAAAAGATTTTTCAGTAAATTAGAAAGATTTTTATATCAATTTTTTATCGTAACAATTGTCCTTTTAATCGTAGGAATTGTTTGTAATGAAACAACCTTAGCAAGAATGAATTTAGATATCCAAAAACTAGATAGTGAGGTTGAAAAACAAAGAAAGCGTATCGAAAGTTTAAATATGAAGATTGATGAAATGACCGCTTTAGATAATTTAAAAGAAATCAGTGAACGCTACGGCCTAGATTACCATAGTGAAAATATTAAAACCATCGATTAAAAAAGAAAAAGAAAGAAGGAACGTCCATGGCAAAAAGAAAAAAAATCAATATCAACAAGATTAAGCCTAATTATATTATGTTTCCCTTAACCATCTTTCTTTTTTTCATCTTTGCTTTAAGAATCGTTTATCTTTGTACAACAGATTATATGGTAGGCGATGAAAATATTACCGCTTTTATAAAAAAAAGAAACACCAAAGAAGAAATTCTTCTTCCCAAAAGAGGAAGTATTTTAGATAAAAATGGCAATGTTTTAGCCGAAGATGTCGCAAGTTATACCGTTATTGCTTACTTAGATAAAAGAAGAAGTGAAGGAAGTGAAACTCCACTTCATGTTGTAGATCCAGATATCACGGCAGAAAAACTTGCTCCTTATTTAAATATGGACGTAGAAGTATTAAAAATATTATTAAAAAAAGATGCCTATCAAGTAGAATTAGGCCCTGGAGGAAGAAATTTAAGTCAAATCCAAATGGAAGAAATTAAAAACTTAAATTTACCAGGAATCGACTTTATCGCAAGTACCAAAAGATATTATCCAAACGGTGATTTTGCTTCCTATGCGATTGGTTATACCGTTAATGAAAAAGATACAGATAATAATACTTGGAAAGTAGGACAACTTGGAGTAGAAGAGTACTATAATGAAGCTCTTACTGGACGAAGTGGTTACAAAACCTATGAAAAAGATAGACAAGGTTACAAAATAGCAAACGGTCGTGAGTATGTTGAGGAAGCCAGTGATGGGGATAACATCTATCTAACAATAGATAATAATATTCAACTTTTTAGTGAAAATGCCGTCAAAAAAATGATGACTGATAGCAAAGCAGAGTGGGGCTTCATGATTGTTGCTGATGCAAAAACAGGAGCCATCTTAGCCTACACCGCGTCTCCTTCCTTTGACCCAAACAAAAAAAATATGACCAGTTATATTGATTTGATGACAGGACTTTCTTATGAACCGGGGAGTACAATGAAAATATTTTCCTATCTTTGTGCAATGGATAAAGGTTCTTATGACGGTACAAGTACTTATCAGTCTGGTGAAATTGAGTATGTAGCAAATGATGGAAGTAAAACCGTTGTTCATGATTGGAATAAAGTAGGTTGGGGAGTCATTACTTACGATTATGGCTTTTCTATGAGTTCTAATGTTGGCGCTGCCGGACTTCTAAGAAGCAATATGATAGATAAAAAAACACTAAGAAGTTGTTATAATAACTATGGATTTGGCAAAAAAACAGGTTTTACCCTAAAAAGAGAAGTTAGTGGTAAAGTAAAATTTAACTATGACGTTGATGCTGCCTCAGCTACCTTTGGTCAGGCTATCACGATTACTCCAATACAAATGATCCAAGCTCTAACAGCAATTAGCAACGATGGAAAACTGCTAAGACCATATATTATCTCTAAAATAGAAGATGCTGATACCAAAAAAGTAAAACAAGAAGAAATGACGGAAGTCATTGATGTAGTAAGTGACAGTAAAAATATTGCTAAAATTAAGGAACTAATGAAAAGCGTTGTATGTAACGATTCAAGCAAATGTACAGGAAGTTCTTACTATATGGAAGGATATCCCATCATGGGAAAAACAGGAACTGCTCAAATTTATGATGAAAAAACCGGAACATACATGACTGGAAAATCAGACTACATTTATTCTTTTGCTGGAATTTATCCAACAGATAACCCAGAAATTATTGTTTATGCAGGTCTAAAAAAACCAAAAGATACAACAAACTATGTAGCGCCAGCCGTAAAAGACATCATCGTAAATACAAGCAAATACTTAAATATTGTATCCGATAATAACAAAACAACAACTTATACCCTAGGAAACTATATTAACAAAACAACAAGTACCATAAAAAGTGAATTAGAGTCCAACACCAAATTATATATCCTAGGAACAGGCGATAAAATAATCTCCCAATACCCAAAAAAATCCATCAAACTTTATAAAGGAAGTACTGTTGCCCTACTAACAAATAATTACGATAAAGCGATGCCATCCTTAATTGGCCTATCCTATAAAGACGCAATGAATATTCTAAAATTAATGGGAGTAAAATATAATCTAGAAGGAAAAGGATATGTCGTCTCCCAAAGTATCCCTGAAGGAATTATTGTTGGAAATGATGCCACTGTAAATCTAGTCCTAAGTGGCGGACTACCAGAATAGATATCAAAAAATTATGAGTTTGCACTATTGGGGATACCTTATTATCAATGAATACAAAAAATTAAAATAATTGTGTTAAAAAATACTTATAAGAGATTATAGGTATTTTTTTAAGTCCATACGCTAAAAAGAAAGAACAATTGAAGTATTTTACAGAAAATAAAAAAAATGATATAATACAAGAGAAAGAAGGAAAAATATGAAAGTAAAATATCAACTATTACATCAAGATAAAACTGCCCGCTATGGAACTTTAACAACAAACTATGGAACTTTTGAAACCCCAATGTTTATGCCGGTAGGTACGCAAGCTACAGTAAAAACACTAGACCCAAGAGAATTAAAAGAACTCTCTTCTTCTGTAATCCTATCCAATACTTATCATCTATGGCTTCGCCCAGGAGAAGATATTGTTTCTAAAGCTGGAGGATTACATAAATTTATGAATTATGATGGCCCTATTTTAACTGACTCAGGTGGGTTTCAAGTCTTTTCTCTAGCAAACCCTAAAAACATATCCGAAGAAGGAGTTATTTTCAAAAGCCACTTAAATGGAGAAAAACTATTTCTAACTCCAGAAAAATCAATTGGTATTCAAAATAAATTAGATAGTGATATTGCTATGAGTTTTGATGAATGTATTCCTTATCCTGCAACTTATGAATATGCCAAAAAAAGCACCGAAAGAACATTAAGATGGGCAAAAAGAGGCCTTGCTGTTCATCAAAATCCTAATCAAAGTTTATTTGGAATCGTTCAAGGGGGAGAATACCAAGATTTAAGAGAGTGGAGTGCAAAAGAAACTTCCAAATTAAATTTTGATGGCTTTTCCATCGGTGGAACTTCTGTTGGCGAAGATAAAGTAACCATGTATAAAATGATAGAAGATGGCATTCGATACCTTCCAGAAGATAAACCAAGATACCTAATGGGGGTAGGAGATCCTATCGATATCGTTGAAGGCGTTGACAGGGGAATTGATATGTTTGATTGTGTTCTTCCAACCAGACTAGCAAGACATGGCCATGCCTTCACGAGAGATGGCAAAATCAATATCAAAAATGCCAAATATAAAGAAGACTTTACTCCTGTAGAAGAAAATTGTGATTGCTATTGTTGCAAACATTATACAAAAGCCTATATCCGTCACTTAATCGTCGCAAACGAAACATTAGGCCAAAGATTATTATCCATTCATAATATTCGCTTTTTAATTCGACTAACAGAAGAAATCAGAAAATCTATTCAAGAAAATACTTTTAAGGAATATAAACAAGAATTTATAGAAAGATATACGAACAATAAAAAAGCCTAAACTACTTAAGTATTGTTTAAACTATAAAATAAATTGCTAATCATTTTATTTTATAGTATAATAAAGTAAGAATATGGAGGTATATGATGAAAAACTTTTTCAAAAATTTAAAAAATTTAATTACAAGACACAAACTATTATCTGCAATTGTATTTTTAACCCTTGTTGTTCTAGTAATCATGATGTATGTTTTCTTTAATTTATTTATTGGTTCTAGTAACAAATATGGAGACAGACTAAAAGGAATAGAAAGCCACGTTGTTAGTAAAAGTGAACAAAATGATCTAACATCTTATCTAAAAGAAAAAGCCGAAGTTGATGAGGCTAGCGTACGGATTCAAGGCAAAATTATTTATATTCATATCGTCTATAACCGTGATGTTTCCCTAGATAAAGCCAAAGAAATTGCAGCAGAGTCTTTAACAAAAATAACTGATGCAAACAAAAAATACTATGACATTGGCTACTATTTAACCCAAAAAGAAACAGAGAATAAAGAGGATAAAGGCTTTGTTGTAACAGGAAGTAAAAGCAATGAAAAAGATGGTATTAGCTGGATTAAAAGTTAGGTGATTTTTATGACGAATAAAAAAAGAAATACCATAATTACCATAATCTTAGTTATCTTAATCTTTCTAACAGCAGGAATTATATTCACCTTGAATTATAGTAAGGATGATACTTCTTTAACTGTTTTAGAAAAGAAATGGATTACAGACAATATCAACAAAATGATAGACGTTGATGTTTATAATGATATCCCTGTTTTTGGTTATAATGGTGAAGGAATGATCTTTGACTTTCTAAACTATACAACAAAAGAAGCAAACATAAACTTTAACAAAATTTCGTATTATACCACATCCAAAAAAAATTTAGGAGATATCTCTTTCGTTGTATTAAATAATAGTGAAAAAATAGAAAAACAAGACATTATCTTATATGAAGATTATTACGCCTGTCTTTCTTTAGAAAAAGAAAAAACAATTGATTTCACGAAAAACATCCGTCTAGGTTATTTAGAAGAAGATGAAAAAATACTTATCCCTTATTTTACCAAACCAGTAGAATTAACAGCCTATTCTAGTATTGAACAGTTATCTAATGCCTTAAAAAATAATGAAATAGATAGCATTGTCCTACCAACCAATAAATATATGGATAGTATTTTAAAAAATAATTGGTTCATCAACTACCATTTAACGGACTTAAAATTAAATTATGCCCTAAGAGTAAAAGATGAAACCATTTATAATATTTTAAAGAAAACTTACTTAGAATATTTAAAAAATGAATACAATGATTCTTACCACAACAATTACTTAAAAACTTACTTTACAAGTACATCTACTTCTTCGGTAGAACAAAAAAATTATAATGCCAAATCCTACAAATATGGCTATGTTGTCAATATGCCTTACGAAAATAATAATAGCAATGAATTCGTTGGTACCATTTCCAATTACTTAGAAGATTTTGATAAAGTCGCTAATACCGATATTGAAGTAGTAAGATATAACAGTATTGATGACTTAAAAAGTGCTTTAATTAGTAATGAAATAGATTTTGCCTTAGCTAATTTCTCCAACGAAAAATTAAATATGAATAAGTATTTAACTGCCCCAATTAAAAATCTAGACTATGTCATCTTAAGCAAACAAAATTATGTAATGAATTCCATCAAAGGACTAAAAAATTACCACGTAATGACTGTAAGTGGAAGCCTTTTAGACGAATTATGCAAAGAAAATGAAGTAGATACCAACGCCTTTACAAACACGGACGAATTATTAAGAAACATCGATGATAATAGCATTATCCTTCTCGATAAACAAACCTATATTTATTATAAAGACACCAAGTTAAAAACTTACAAAATAAATTATGAATCTACCATTTTAAACGGTTATAAATTTATCATGAACAATGCAAACAAAACCTTTAATCAACTATTTGACTATTATGTTAATAACATGAATTATGAACAAATAAAATACTTATATAAAACTTCAATTACTATTGATAAAGACTATACAACAATCAAAGTATTTATCTTTCTTCTTATCCTTCTTCTTGCTCTTGCACTCTCTCTTTTCTTTTTAAACAAAAAAAATCTTACCAATAAATTAATGAGTAAAGAAGATATCTTAAAATATATTGACCCAATGACATCTTTAAAAAATAGAAGTTATCTAAATTTAAACATCTATTCTTGGGATGAGAATGTCATCTTCCCACAAAGTGTAGTCGTTTTAGACTTAAATCACATAAAAGAAGTAAATGATAAATTAGGAAGAGAAGCCGGTGATGAAATCATCAAAAAAACTGCTAGCATCCTAATTAATAATCAATTAGAAAATACAGATATTATTCGTAGCGGTGGAGATGAATTTTTAATCTATATGGTTGGATATGAAGAAAAGAAGGTATCAGACTATACCAAACGTCTTGTCAAATTAATGAAAGATATTCCTAACTCTTTAGGAGTAGAAATCGGATATAGCATGATTACAGACGAAGTAAAAACAGTTGATGACGCTATTAATGAAGCAATTTTAATGATGATGAAAAATAAAGAAAAAAGAAAATAAAGGAGGACAAATGGAAAATTTTAAGTATTATGCCAAAAAAGCATTTTCTCTTTTTAATCGAATGGAAATGCGTGTTCTTCCAGGAAATGTTGCCTTCTTTTTTGTCTTAGCACTATTTCCAATTATTACCATTTTAGTAGCAATCTCTTCTTATTTTTCTATTTCCATAGATGTTGTTATTGATTTTATTAATAATCTTCTTCCAAAGGAAGCAGGAAAAGTCATTATTGATGCCATTTCCGGAAAAGGATTTGATAGAAGTGTTGGTGCTTTTAGTATTATTGCTTTATTTGCAGCCTCCAATGGAACTTATGCTATTATTAATGCCGCCAACACCTTATATCAAGTAGAGAATAGTGATAACTTAAAAAATAGAGTAAAGTCGGTTCTTTTACTATTTATCTTATTACTATTAATCATTTTCTTATTATTAGTTCCCATGTTTGGAGAAAAGATTCTATCACTCTTAGGAACTAGCCATTTCATAAAAGAAATAAAATCACTCTATAAGCTACTAAAGTGGCCAACAACTTTTTTCTTAATTTATGCAAATTTAAAACTACTATATACAATTGCTCCCGATAAAAAAATTCCAAGTAAAAGTACCACTTACGGTTCTATATTCACAACAGTAATTTGGACTATTGCAACGGCTATATTTAGTTATTACTTAAAATATTTTGCCAACTATAATGTAATCTATGGAAACTTATCGAGTATCATTATCTTAATGATGTGGATATATATAATTAGTTATGTTTTTGTTATGGGAATCGCTATTAATGCAACAAACTTAACGGAGAAGTAAAAAAATCACGTTACTCTCTTGATAATTTTTTAAAATATGTTATAATATTGTATTAATAAAAGAGGGGGAATCGAATGAGTGTTACTGCATATAAGGGATTTAAAGAAAATCTTACTAATAAATATGGGACTCAATTTGAAGTTGGGAAATTGTATCAAAAAGATAAGGAAAGTCTAAATTTTGGTGAAAATAATGGGCATGGGTTTCATATGGCAACCAGTCTTGCTGATACTTTTCGTTATTTTAATCCATCTCTTAATAATATTTATTGTGAAGTAGAGGAAAGTGGACGAATCGTAATGGTAGAAGATGCAAATTATCAAGCATCACCTATGCTAGTTAGCGAAGAGATGGTAATAAAAAAGGTATTAACGAGAAAAGATATATTAGAGAAAGTTTTAAGTTCTAATGAAAGTGAATTAATTAAATATATTAATCTCTATCCGTTTAATAAGGAGGAATTGGTAATTTTAAAGCATCATCTAATAACTTTCAGTAATGATGATAAATTATTAGATATGGTAAGTGTTTGGCAAACAGGTAATAGGAATAATTTTAGGAGAAATAAACTTTATTTAAGGCCTCTTATAAAATAGTTCTATTCTAGAACTACTTTTTATGCCCATATAGCTCAGCTGAATAGAGCGTTTCCCTCCGAAGGAAAAGGTCATGAGTTTGAATCTCATTATGGGCACCATTAAAGAATAATTTGAACTTTTTTTAAAGTTCTTTCTTATAAAAATGCACAATAAAATAAATGGGTATAATGATATCAAAAATCATATAAAATGCACAATAATTAAAAAATATTGTGCATTTTTGCTGTAAAAATATAAAAAAATATATAATAATATTAGGTGATGAGAATGGAACCAATAAAAGTGAAAAAACTTCCTATAGAGTATAATTCTGATAAAGAATTATTAAGATTACTTGCTGAATCAAACGAGAAGTATGGGGAATATAAATCGCTTATAAAAAATATTGAATTTAATTCTAAATACTTTTTAGATTCAATAATACTTAGTGAAAGTTTAAAATCTACGCAAATAGAAGGAACATAAATAAATGTACTTTTTAAAATATATGGCTAATAATGATGATAAAAGTGAAATTGAAAACCTAAAAGAAGTTATATCATACCCTAAAGAGTATATAAAAAATAATAATCTCAATTTAATGTTTACTACGATATTCATAAAATATTATTAAATAGTGTTAGGGGCAATAAAAAAGAACCAGGAAAAATTCGCACAATTCAAAATTGGATTGGTCCAAAGAGATGTTCAATTGAAGAAGCAATATTCATTCCACCTCTTCCAGAAGAAGTACCATTATTGCTAGACAATTTATTTAATTATATGAATGATAAATATATTGATCCCTTGTTTATTAATTTAGCTATTTCACATTCTCAATTTGAAACAATTCATGCATATAGAGATGGTAATGGTAGACTTGGAAGAGCATTAATACCTATACAATTAGCATATTTAACAAATGATGAACCAATCTTGTTTTTATCAGAGGTTATTGAATCATATAAACCAAGTTATCATAAATTTTTAAATGAGAACAGAAATGGTAATATGATAGGTTTCATTAAATTTTTTCTATAATGTATTATAGAACAATGCAATAATTATATTGCAAAGATAAATAGAATAAAGAAAATATACACTAAAGATTTAGAAAAAGTAAAAAGTTTAAATAGTAATGCCATATTTAGAATTATGCCAGCAATATTACATCAAATTGTTTTTACAAAAAAAAGAAATAGAAGATGAATCTGGAGTTTCAAGAAATACAGTTTCAAATTTAATTGACCAATTAGTTGATTTACAAATATTAGTTCCAGATTCAAGTTATGCTAAATTAGCTTATAAATATAACGAAATTTATAATATATTTGTTGGGAAAGACGTGTTATAATCAGATTTAGAGGTTGTATAATATATCCGCTAAAAAAGATGTAGTTCCCTATGGCACTGCACTATTAAAGAATTATTCGAACATTGATATAAATGTAGCTCTACCGTTACTGTGCAAAAATGATAAAAAAGATAAAATACACAATATCTAGAAAATATTATGTATTTTTATTGGCTTTCTAGATTATTTATGATAACATTTAATTAAGTCATGAATTAAACCATCTAAAGTAAAAAAATCAAAAAAAAGGAGAGACTATGAAAATATTATTATACACCGAAGGCCTAAAAACTGTTGGTAAATCTGGCCTAGGAAAAGCCGTTGAGCATCAAATAAATGCCCTAGAAAAAAATCACATTGAATATACTTGCGACTCTAAAGAATTAGAAAGCGTTGATATCGTTCACATTAACTGGTATCTATTAAAAAGTTATGCTTTAGCGAAAAAAGCCAAAAAAATGGGAAAAAAGATAGTTTACCATGCCCATTCAACCGAAGAAGATTTTAGAAATTCCTTTCTTTTTTCCAACCAAATCGCCCCAATTTTTAAGTGGTGGATATGCAAATGCTATCGCCTAGGAGATATTATTATTACACCAACCGAATATTCCAAGCGACTTTTAACAAATTATCATTTAAATAAACCAATCTATGTTATTTCAAATGGAATTCACGCTGACTTTTTTAAGCATAGCGATAAATATCGTGAAGAATTTCGAAACAAATATCATTATCAAGAAAATGATAAAGTCATCATGGGAGTAGGACTATATTTAAAAAGAAAAGGTATCTTAGACTTTGTCGAATTAGCCAAAAGAATGCCAGAGTATAAGTTTATATGGTTTGGCTACCTCGATTTAAAATTAGTTCCTAAAGAAATCAAAAAAGCTGTAACCACCAAGTTAGATAATTTGATCTTTGCCGGATACGTCGAACAAGAATTCTTAAGAAAAGCCTACAGTGGAGCTGACCTTTACCTTTTTCCAACCCTAGAAGAAACCGAAGGTATTCCTATTCTAGAAGCATTAGCCGCTAAAACCAAAACTTTAGTAAGAGATATTCCTGTCTTTGAAGAGTTTATTACCGATAAAGAAGTCTATAAAGCCAAAACACTTGATGAATTTGAAGTTAAGATACGAAAAATACTTCAAGGAGAATTACCTAGTTTACAAGAAGTAGGCTACCAAAAAGCCATTCAAAAAGATAGCAAAATAGTAGGAGAGAAGTTAGTAAAACTCTATAAAAACTTATTAGAGGGAAAAATTCAAGAACAATAGAAGAGATAAAAATTAATTAAAAAATTACTCTAGGATAAAATTTTACCCAAAGAATCCAGAATTAGAAGTATTTTTTACAAAATACCTTGCAATATTTTTCAATTTATATTACAATTAAATTGTTCCATTACTTGGAAATCTGTACCTCTAAACACTTTCTAAGTAATCGGTGTAATCTAATATAAGGAGGAAAAGACATGGCATTAACAAAAGAAGTAAAGCAAAATATTATTAAAGAATTTGCAAGAGATGAAAAAGATACTGGTTCTCCAGAAGTTCAAATTGCTATTTTAACAAAGGAAATTGAAGCTTTAACAGAACACTTAAAAAACAATAAGCAAGATAAACACTCTAAAAGAGGACTTTTAATGAAAGTTGGAAAAAGAAGAAGTTTACTTGACTATCTTGTAAAAACTGACGTTAAAAGATATCGTGCTGTTGTTAGCAAATTAGGCTTAAGAAAGTAAAAAATGTAGGCACTCCAGAAAAAGAGTGTCTTTATTTTAGGAAGGATTTAGTTATGGAAGAAAAAAAAGTATTTGAATTCGTTTTAGGAACAAGAAAAATTACCGTTGAAATAGGGGAACTAGCCAAACAAGCAAATGCAGCCTGTCTAGTTCGTTATGACGACACAGTAATTCTCTCAGCCTGTGTCATGAGTAATAATGCCACAACTGCAGATTTCTTTCCTTTAACGATTAATTATCAAGAAAAATTCTATTCAGTAGGAAAAATTCCTGGAGGATTTATTAAAAGAGAAGGAAGGCCGACAGAACAAGCCATTTTGGCTGCTAGATTAATTGACCGTCCCATTCGTCCTTTATTTAAAGAAGGATTTAGAAATGAAGTTCAAGTCATTAATACCGTTTTATCTGTAGACCAAGATTGTACACCAGAAATGACAGCCCTTTTTGGTTCATCATTATGTTTATCTATTAGTAATATTCCTTTTGATGGACCAGTTGCTGGAGTAGTAGTTGGGCATGTTGATGGCAAGTTTATCATCAACCCTAGCGTTACTGAACTAGAAAAAAGTGATATCAACCTATCAGTAGCAGGAACGAAAGATGCAATTAATATGGTAGAGTCTGGCTCTCATGAAGTATCCGAAGAATTAATGATAGAAGCCATTATGGCAGGACATGAAGCCATCAAAAAATTAGTAGCTTTCCAAGAAGAAATTATTGAGTGTGTTGGCAAGGAAAAAATAGAAGTCGTTTTGGCCGAGTTAAATAAAGAATTGGTTCAAGAAGTAGAAGAGTATGCCAAAGAAAAAATGTGTGCTGCTATTCAAATTAAAGATAAACTAGAAAAATACGCCGCTATTGATTCTGTAAAAGAAGAGACCATCACTTTCTTTAAAGAAAAATATCAAGATGAAGAAAACAAAGAAAAAATTACTAGCGACGTCAAAAAAATCGTAGATAATATTGAAGCAGAAGAAGTAAGAAGACTGATTACAGAAGAACATATTCGCCCTGACGGAAGAAAAATGGATGAGATAAGACCATTATCTGCTAGAATTGATATCTTACCAAGAACGCATGGCTCAGGACTATTCACCAGAGGTCAAACCCAAGTTTTATCTACAACAACTCTAGGTGCCCTAGGGGAACATCAAATCTTAGATGGACTAGGAATAGAAGAAGAAAAACGGTTTATGCATCACTACAATTTTCCTTCATTTTCTGTCGGAGAAACAGGAAGATATGGTGCCCCTGGTCGAAGGGAAATTGGCCACGGTGCTCTAGGAGAAAGAGCATTATCACAAGTCATTCCCAGCGAAGAAGAATTCCCTTATACCATTCGTGTCGTTAGTGAAGTCTTAGAAAGTAATGGTTCTTCCTCTCAAGCATCCATTTGTGCTGGTTGCTTATCACTAATGGCAGCAGGCGTTCCAATTAAAGCCCCAGTAGCTGGAATCGCAATGGGACTAATCACAAAAGGTGACAAATATACAATCTTAACGGATATCCAAGGATTAGAAGACCATATGGGAGACATGGACTTTAAAGTAGCAGGAACGAGAAATGGAATTTGTGCGATGCAAATGGATATTAAGATAAAAGGCGTTAGCCGAGAAATTTTAAGTGAAGCTTTGTCGCAAGCAAAAAAGGCAAGAATGCAAATTTTAGACTTAATGGAAAGTGTTATTCCAACTCCAAGAAAAGAATTATCTAAATATGCCCCTAAAATAGAAACCATTCAAATCAATCCCGAAAAGATTAAAGATGTTATTGGTCGTGGTGGTGAAATGATAACCAAGATAATCCTAGAAGCTTCTAATGTTAAAACTGTTCAAGATAAAGATGCGGTTAAAGTAGATTTAGAAGATGATGGTAGAGTAATCGTCTACCATAATAATCAAGAAATTATTAAAAAGACCATAGCCATGATTGAAGATATTGTAAAAGAAGTAGAAATTGGCAAAACATATACTTGCAAAGTGGTATCTATTCAAGAATTTGGCGCCTTTGTTGAGTTATGGCCGGGTTGTGAAGGCTTAATTCATATCTCCCAACTAGATACCAAACGAATTGATAAAGTAAGCGACATCTTAAAAGTAGGGGACGAAGTCATCGCTATCGCAACCGGATATGACAAAAAGGGAAAACTAAATTTATCTAGAAAAGAAGTACTTTTAAAAAATAGCAAGAAAGATTCAAAATAATGTTTCTTTCTTTTTTATTTAAAAAACATAAAAAAAGAATAATACGAGAAAAATAGTATAGAAGATTCTCTTTTTTTTTGATATAATTAACTTAAGTATTATCTAGAAAGAAGGAAAAACATGAAGAATATCTTTATTTTAGGTTCAAGAGGCTACCAAGCCAAATATGGAGGTTGGGAAACTTTCGTTACCAATCTAGTTGACCACTATCACGATGAGGATACCACAATTTATGTAGGAGAGCTAACTTGCGATAAGAAAAAAGATAAAACTTTAAAAAAAATAAATAATCATTTATTTATTTATTATTTTTATACCAAGACAAATAGTAGTGCTAAAATGTTTTTTTATACCATAAAGTCCTATTTAAGTACGCTTAGTTATATTAAAAAAAATAAAATAATGAATGCATATATTTATATTCTAGGTCTAAAATTAGGACCCTTACTAGCGTTTAATCATAGCCTAAGAAAAAAATACCAAATCAAAATTTATATCAATCCTGATGGCTTAGAACACTTAAGAAGTAAGTGGAACAAAATCATTCAGTGGTGCTTTTTGCTATCCGAGTGGTCGATGATAAGAAATGCCGATTTAGTTATCTGTGATGGCCTAGGCATTGAGGCATATATTCAAAAAAAGTATAAAAATACAAAAACAACATACATTGCCTATGGAACCAATTTTTATGATTTTACCAAAATTGATGAAGAAAAAATTTTAAAAGAATATCACTTAAAAAAAGATGACTATCTTTTAATGGTAGGAAGATGCGTTCCTGAGAATAATTATGAGTTGGTAATAGAAGAATTTATGAAGAGTAAAATCAAGAAAAAATTGGTGATTATTACCAATCTAAGTAGTAGTAATTATTACGCTGAGCTATTAAAAATAACAGGATGTGCGCGTGATGAAAGAATTATTTTTATTGATGGAGTATATGACCAAATTAAACTGGCAACCATTCGAAAAAATGCATATCTCTATATCCATGGACATTCCGTAGGCGGAACGAATCCTAGCTTAATAGAGGCCCTATCCTTAACTGATTTAAATATTTTATATGATGTTTGCTTTAACCATGATATCGGAGAGGATAATGCCCTTTACTTTAAAGAAAAAAATAGTCTAACCAAAATATTAAATGATACAAAATTACTAAATGATAAGAAAAAAGAACTTTCTCCTAAAGCAAAAAAACATATTAAGGAAAACTTTACTTGGGATAAAATTGTAGAAAGTTATCAAAAAATAATGAAATAAGAGGGATTGTTATGGAAGAAAAAAAGAAACAAAGTTTTTTACAAAGAAAATTTTTTTCAAAAATAGAAAAATTTTTATATTTAAGTAAAAAAGCCATCTATTTTGCTTGGTATCGTCATCACTTTTTAATCCCACCTCGGATTATGAAGCAATATTTAAAATCATTTTTTGTTGCCCTAAAAAGAGGAGGGGGAGTTTCTAATTTATTTTTAAATCAATCTTCATATTTAAAATATTTAGAAGAACAAAGAAAAAATATAGAAAGAAAAGAATTAAAATATCGCCCCTTAATTAGTTTTATTGTTCCAACTTATAACGTTTCAAAGCCCCTATTAAAAGAATGCTTAGATAGCCTACTAAACCAAAGTTACGATAACTTTGAGATATGTATTAGTGATGACCATTCTACCCTAGAAGAGACTATCGAAGTATTAAAAGAATATGAACAAAAATACGACCAAATTCATGTTACTTATCGCAAAAAAAATGGGCACATCAGTGAGGCTTCTAATACCGCAATTTCTCTTGCTAAAGGAGAATTTATCGCCTTAATTGATAACGATGATACTATTGAAAAAGATAGTTTATATTACGTTGTAGAGGCTCTAAACCAAAATAAAAAACTGGATATGATTTATAGTGATGAAGACAAAATCGACTTTAAGGGAAATTATATGGAACCTCACTTCAAACCAGATTACTCTCCAGATACCCTAATGGGAGTGAATTATATCTGTCATCTATGTGTCCTAAGAACAAGCTTAGTCAGAAAAATAGGTGGCTTTAGAAAGGCTTATGATGGCAGTCAAGACTACGACCTTTTCCTTCGGATAACGGAAAAAACAAAAGAAATTTATCATATTGAAAAAGTTTTATACCACTGGCGTCAAACAGCTACCTCAACAGCAGGATATTTAGGAAATAAAAGTTATGCTTATCTTGCTGGAAAAAAAGCCTTAGAAGATAGTTTAAAGAGAAGAGAAATCAAAGGAGAAGTTATCGATAATAAAAGAGTAAGTACTTATTTAGTAAAATACTGGACAAATAAACCATTAATAAGTATTATCATCCCCATGAGGGACCAGGCAAAAATAAGTAGAAGGTGCTTCGAATCTTTATATCAAAAAAATACTTATTCAAACTTTGAAATAATTGTAATTGATAATGGTAGCTGCGAAAAAGAAACTAAGGATTTATTTTTAGAATATCAAAAAAAGAAAAATTTTAAAGTAATTCGTGATAGTAAGGAATTTAATTATTCAGCCCTAAATAATGAAGGCGTTAAACACGCTAAGGGAGAATATTTACTTTTTTTAAACAATGATACCAAAATCATTCAAGAAGATACACTAGAGTGGATGGTAGGGTATGCGGCTCAAGAACATGTTGGTTGCGTTGGAGTCAAATTATTATATCCAGATAAACTAGTTCAACATGCCGGCGTTGTTTTAGGCTTTGGTGGCGTTGCAGGACATATTTATGTTGCAAATAGTTATCAGGACAACGGATTATTTGGAAGATTAGTTATGCCTTATAACTATACCGCTGTAACTGCTGCATGTCTCATGATAAAAAAAGAAAAATTTTTACAAGTTAAAGGTTTTGACGAAGACTTAAAAGTCGCTTTAAACGATGTTGATTTAAATTTAAAAATATTAAACCAAGGATACTATAATGTATGCCTGTCAAATGTAGAAGTAATGCATTATGAAAGTAAAAGTCGGGGATATGAAGCAAGCAAAGATAAACAAGAGAGATTCAAAAAAGAACAAGAATATATGAAAAAGAAATGGGGACATACCCTAGATCGAGACAAATATTTTAGCAAGCATAATTTCTAAAGAAAAGAGGCACTTTTTTATCAAGTGTCTCTTCTTTTAATGACAGCAGTTTGGTCCCTGTCCTCTGTTATTATAACCATTACCCCAGAATAAAATAAAGAAAATAATTAAAACAATAATAATAATCCAAAACCAATTGCCACCACCATATCCATATCCGTACATTTCTATCACCTACCTAGTAATAGTATATTAATGATAATCAAAAGTTACTATGGTGGATACCTAATTTTAGAAAAAGAGTATATATTTTAAAAGACATATGTTATACTTACTTGAGTAAGAATAGAAAGAGTAGTGAGGGGTTTAACTTGAATAAAATACTTAATTCAATAGCAGAGTGGCTTTCTAAAAAAATACTAGCAATTCATAAGCAGATTTGTCGTACCAAAGAGACTTACATTTAAGAAAAAAATTAAAAATATTAATGGTAATGATTGCTTTTTTGGCGTTATTTATATTTATTCCTATAGAAATAATAAAATTAACACTGACATCTTTTTGTATCATAGCATTCATCTTTTGGCCTTTAGCAAAAAAGATTTCTTTTGAAAATCGAGAAAAAAATAACAGTTATTTTAATTATCATTAGAAGTATATTCTTATTTTATTACTATTTTTTTGTTAGTAAGTCAATTATTAATTTTGAGTTTTCAATATTAATAGAACTAATGCCATTACTAGCTGGATTACTTTTTTTCACTTTAGGGATTATCACAGATTTAATAAGAGGTGTTAATAGACTGAAACCAGCTTTGAAAAAGACCAAAAGCACATCCCGGAAGTAGCGTCAGTTCCATTGACAAAAAATACTGAAAATGCTATGATGCTAATATAAAGTAGGTGAGGAAAAGTAATGAATAAAAATGAATTAAAGCGCTTAGAAGAAATGAAAAAAATTTTACTTAAATATGACCTAAAGAAAGGTCTTACTCCCATTAAAGCAAAATCTATTCTAGAAGAATTAGGTCCAACTTTCATTAAATTAGGACAAATTTTATCTACTAGAATTGATTTAATTCCAAATGATTATTGTCTAGAATTATCCAAATTAAGAGCGAACACATCTAACTTAGAAAAAGAAGAAATCATAAGTATTTTAAAACAAAATTATGATAATATTGATGATGTTTTTACTTCAATTGATGCCTGTATTGGCTCAGCCTCCATTGCCCAAGTTCACTTAGCCACCTTAAAAAATGGGAAAAAAGTAATTATTAAAGTCTGTAGACCTCATGTTTATGAACAAATGGAAATGGATGTCCAATTATCAAAAAAATTAATTCAATTTTTCCATCTTAATCATCTAATCAAAGTGATGGACTTAAATGCCGTATTAGATGAAATGTTAATTGTTGCTAAAGAAGAAAGTAATCTCTTAGTAGAATGTGAACACCTATTAAAATTTAGAAGTCTTAATTTAGATAATCCTGCAATTGATGTCCCATTAGTTTATCAAGAATATTGTACCAAACAAGTTCTAGTGATGGAATATATTGAAGGAATTAAAATTAATAATATCACTCTTCTAAAAGAGAAGGGATATCATTTAGAAGAAATTGCTACAGCCCTAAGTAATAATTATATGAAACAAGCCTTAATTGATGGCTTCTTCCATGCTGATCCACACCCAGATAATATTTTAATTCGAGAAAATAAAATTACTTATATTGATTTAGGTATGGTTGGCGTTTTATCAAAAAACGAAAGAAATCTATTAAAAAAATGCATCAGAAGTATTGTGGATGAGGACTATTATGAAGTAAGTAGAATTCTAGTTATTTTATCTACGCCAACCAAAGAAGTAGATATGACAAAATTAACCAAAGATGTTTCCACTATCTTAACCGAATATGCTAATCAAGATTTAAAAGAAATTAACACCGCTAAATTTATTTCTAGTATGTTTAAAATGCTAAATGCTAACTTTTTAAAATTACATTCCTCAATTACCATGTTAATTCGCGGAATATGTGTAATTGAAGCTACTTTAGAAATTTTAAACCCAAATCTCAATTTAATTGAAGTTATGATGAATTATGTTTTAAAAGAAGAAATAGTAGTAGACGCATCTAAAGTAATAGAGGGAGTAAAACAAGTTACGAAAAGTACTAAAAGTATGCTTAATCTTCCCAATGAGGCAAGTCAATTTTTAAAATATTTTAATCAAGGTGAGGGAAAAGTCAAAGTCGAAATGTCTGCTTCTACCAATCAAGTAGATAAACTAGAAAATTTGCTTCATGAATTCATTATTGGCCTAATTGATGCCAGTCTAATTTTAGCCTATAGTCTTCAAGAAAATAATCAAATTAGAAGTGTAATATTATATTTTATTATTCTTCTTTCCATATGGCTTGTTATAAAAATGATAATTGATCATATCCATCGAGGATATTAAGTTTAACTAAAATATACTTCAACTCCTTTGGCAATATTTTTAACTAAAATATCTTGGTATTCCTCTTGTCTAATTTTATAATTGTCATTAGGATTACTAACAAAACCGGCTTCTACTAATACTCCAGGTACATTTAACTTAGAGTACATGTAGTAGCCATTTTCTTTTTTATACTCCCTTACATTTTTCATGTTTTCTTTCATGGTATTTGTAATAACTTCAGCAACTTTTTTATTTTCCTTTAAAACATTACTGTAAAAAATTTGAATTCCATTCCATTTTCGACTAGGACTGGCATTTAAATGCATTGATATGTATAAATCACACTTAGAATTGTTAATTAATTTCACTCTTGCATATAAATCATTTCGCTTTCTGTTATTTTTACTTTTTGCCAAATCATAGTCTCCATCTCTTGTGTAATAAACCAAAGCCCCTTTTTCAGATAAGTATTTTCCTAACTTTTTAGAAAGAACTAAATTCATCTCTTTTTCATAAAAATTTTTAGAAATAGCTCCTGAATCGGGACCACCATGTCCTGGGTCAATGTAGATTGTTTTTCCTAAAAGAGTATAATCATGAGTCATTGCATTTACTCTTGAAAAACACAAAATACTAAAAAGAAATAGAGCCATCATTAAAGTTTTGTATTGCTTCATTTCCCTCACCTATTTTATTATATGTTTTTATTGCTTTTATTATCAATTTCCCTTTTTCTAAAAGTTAAGAAAAAGAAGAAAAAATCTAATGACATTTCTTCAAAATTTTGATATAATTTTAATGAATAAATAATAAAATAGGAGGTAATTATGAAAACTATTTTTCAAGATAAAAGAATATTAATGATATATATCATTGTAATTATTTTAATTGGACTTGGTTTTACTTATGCTATATCAAGTGCTAATATTTCACTAGGTCTTACAACAGGCATTGTTCGGATTGACGAAAAAGCCTATGGGAATACTGAATTTGATGCTAGTAACTTAGATTTAGTTCCTATTTTAGATAGTGAAGTAGAAAAAAATGAAGAGAATGTGATTAAGATAGATTTTACTGTAGGAGGAGCAAGTACTAATAATAATGATAATATTATTTATGATATTGCCCTAAAGGATTTAGAGGTGAACTGTGATTTACTTAGTCCTTATGTGAAATGGAAATTAGTAAAAAACGGAACAAAGTTATCTGAAGGTTCCCTAGATTATAAATTTGATACAATTGACGATAATGGAAGATTTTTATTAACGACAATTCAACAAGATCTTCCAAAATATGATGAAAACGAAACAGGATACGATAATTATAATTTCTATATGTGGATAAGTGACAGTTGTCAAGATAGTGATATCAGTAATTGTACTAATGTTACAGATCAATCTAATTTAATGAAAAAAACTCTAGATGGAAAGATAGAAGTAGAACTATATACTGAAAGCAAAAAAGAACTAACGAGAAATCCCTCCTCTTCTGCTGCTAGTTCAGGTTGTAGTAACAGATATGCCGTAAATTATAACCTAAATGGTGGTACGGTTTCTACTTCAGAAAAAAAATATGTAATATCTGGTTCGGCTTTTGGAGAATTGCCAACACCTACTAAAACAAGCACTGTAACATTTGATACTGATGGTGGAAATAATATTACTAATATCAAAAATGATAGTTCAACATCAAAAAATAAAATCAAATTATTAGCTGATACCTCCAATAAAAAGACAATAAACTATAATTTTTTAGGTTGGTATTTAGAAAAAAAATATACAACCAAAGTAGATGCTACTACCATTGTTAAAACAAATGAAAATGTCAATTTATACGCAAAATGGGAAGATGCCAAAGTCACTTTACCATCAACAACTAAAGAGGGAAGTGAGTTCTTAGGATGGTATAGTGATAAAAATTTTAAAAATAAAATTGGTAATCCTGGAGATACTTATCAAATTTACAATGACACTACGGTATATGCCAAATGGAAAAAATTAAATTATACAATAACTTATGATAGTAATGGAGGAAGTAGTTGTAGTCCTAAAACAGTAGCAAATGGTTCTACTTATGGATCACTTTGTGAACCAACTAAAACAGGGTACAAATTTGAAGGATGGTATACATCACTTAACGGAGGTACAAAAATAACTTCTAGTACAATAGCAAGTTCTGATACGACAATCTATGCTCACTGGACACCAAATACTTACAAACTTACATTTAACGAAAATTATCAAAAAGATGATATGCGTAATTGGAATTTTCAATATCAACCTAGATTTTCTATTACTTATGATAGTTCTTCAAATATGAATACAGTAGCAGTTGCAGGAGCTAGTGGTTGGGAAATATTATATTTGCCGATTGGTACAATAAATGGAAGAGAATATCAATTAAGTTTTGATTATGAAGTACCTAGTGCTTATACTGCATTATCTGGATATAATGGAGTAGGATATCAAATATTAAGAAGCATTAATGATACTGATAATTCCGCTAATGCAATTGCAAGTGGTAATATTCAAACTTCAGCAACAACTAGTAAGGTAACAAAAAACCTTACCTTTAGCGGTACCGGTAGTACAGTATATTTTGCCTTTAATTTTGGAATGGCAGCAGATGGTGTTACTACAACACTAAAATTGGGAAATATAAGAATATCTAGTGCTGTTTCCAAAACTTATGGTGAAGCAATTGGCGATTTACTATCGACAAGTAGACCAAATTATACCCTTGATGGATGGTATACATCATCTTCTAACGGAACTCAAATATCTTCTTCAACTAACGTACCATCAGCAGATACTACTTATTATGCTCACTGGACAGAAACCGCAGTAAATGTAACCTTTAACGGAAATAAATTTTCAACTTATAATAGAACTGAAGGTGGCCTAACAATTACTTATGATGCTAATACTTCTTATCTAACTTTAAACGGTACACAGTCAGCAAGTATTATATTAATGAATTTTGGCGGTCAAAGCTTTAGTAGTGGTGAGCAATACAAAATTACTCTAGATTATATTTCAGGAACACATACATCTAGTAATGGTGGATGTATTGCTACTGATATAAAAAAAACTGGGCCGGCAGATTTATCAACAAGAAATAATGCTGATGTTGGATACCCTGATTCAGGAAACAGAAGTAATACATTAACTGTATCTTCTACTGCGGCCTCAGAAGGATCAGTACTTCAAGTTTGGTTATGGGTGGGAAATGCTGCCAATTCGAATGTTTTCAACAATTATAAAGTCAAAGTGAATATCACGAAAGTTCAAACAAAATCATATACAAATGGATCTACCTATAATACTTTCGTCGATAATCCAACAAGATTGGGCTATACTTTTGTTGGATGGTATGACAATACTTATAAGAGTTATCCATTAAATTATTACTCTGATAAATATCCTGATTTAAAAAATGCTTTTGGAACAGATCAAAGAAAATTGTATGACCACTGGATAAAATATGGAATGGGAGAAGGAAGAAGAGTAGCCAGTTACACAACTGCAGATTCTGTTAATTTAAATGAAGATACTACTTTTTATGCTGGTTGGATTGCAAGTTCATATACAGCGACGATGAATTTAAATGGTGGTACAGAATATGGAAATACACCTTCGACTTGGACAGCAATATATGGAAATACTTATAATTTGGATAGTTATGTTCCCACTAGAACGGGATATAAATTTGATGGATGGTATTCGGCAGCAAGTGGAGGAAGTAAATTTTCTGGAAATTGGACTTGGACGGCAGGTAATTTTACTTTTTATGCACATTGGTCTAGAAACTTTAGTTGTGCAAGTGCTGGTCAAACCACTAGTTATGCAGGATATAATTGGTATACTAATTCAAATGATGGAAGTACTTGTGATTTGACTTTAAGAACTACTTCTCCTTCTTCTGGTACTTATAATGAGGCTTATAACAAACTTGTTGGTGATTATTTTGGCTCTGGAACTTTATTAACAGAAAAAAATGCTGGATTAATAACTACGATTGATTCTAATGGTGGTTTAAATGGTTTTGATGGTGGAAATGCTTTTTGGTATGCTAGTGGTTGGGTATATACACCGTTTGCTGATCCACAATATGGTTATTCTTCGACAAATTTATCATGGGGGGAACGTTCAAGTAATAGAGAAGGAGTTTTAGGTTCAAATTTACCATATGAGGCTAAAAATATTGCAGTAAATACAACTAGTTATTATGGACCAAACGCTCTTTCACTAGGAAATGATCAATCCACTTTCCCTATCCCAAGTGGCAGTTATACGGTTACAAAAACATTAATCGCTTCAGATAATCGTACCGTTTTCAAGTCACAAGGAAGTGGAACTTCCGCATTATTTAAATATAAAGTAAGACAAAATGATGGATCGTATAATAATTATCAAGCTAAGATTGTAAATTTATATGCATGTGGTGGAGACTATCACGGGAAAAATACGGTAACTTTTACGGCTAAGAGTTCAACTGCATACAAGTATGTGCACCATTTTTCTGGAACTACTGACAACGCTAGATCCTATAGTGATAGTAAAAGAACGTATTGGTATGCAGGAACTGTTAGCTTTTCAAATAAAACTGGTACCTTTAATGCAAATTTTTCTACAGGTGGAAGTTGTCTTACTTATAGTATCTATTCTATTACTGATAGTAGTAGGGCGGTATATTACCGTCTTCATATTAAAGTAAAAATATAGAAAGGATTTAGAAATGAATAAAAGAATTAGAATAACGATAATTTTAATTACAGTTTTTATAATGTTATTGATAGGTGGAATTGTTTTATTGATTAAAAATGAACAAAAAAAAGAGTTAAAATTTAATCAAAATATATATAATAAGTTTGTTGATAAAATAGAGAATAAGGATACTTTTTTACTTTATTTAAATAATAGTGGGGAAGAATGTTTTTTATGTAGTGATGTGGATGTTATGATTCAGTATTATAAGGAAATATATGATTTGGATATTTATACGATTGATGAGTTAAAAATGTCTAGTGAGTATTATTATAATGTGATAAAGTATGTTGATGATAGAAAAGATTATTATCAAACTCCTGCTATTATTTTTATTAAAGATGGTAAAGCAGTAGCCGCATTAAATCGACTAACCTATGAAGAATATTTAAAAGAGTTTTTAATCAACAATCAATTTATTGAAGAGGATAATCATGAAAAAATGATTAATAAGATTTCTTCTGAAAAATTAGAGAATAATACTCTAGATGATTATATTAATGAAGAAAAAAATAAATTGGTCATTATTTATAATTATTCTACCCAAAGCTATGACTTAAGGAAAAAAGTGAGAGAACTCGCAAAAAAATATGATTTCTCATATCTTTTATCTTTCTATGGTAGAGGAAATTATAATGCAGATTATGAAAAAATATTAAAATTAATTAACAAAGATATCTTTGATGAAAATCCTATTCCTATGATGTATATTATGAATAATGGTAAAGTTATTGATTATACATCAAGCAGAGAAGAGGCGAAAATAAAGAAATTTTTAACTAAGAATAAAATCGTTTCTTAGGGCAAGAAAGTGGAAAAGGTGAAGAAAATGGAAAAAGTATATTTAAAATATGATGATGTAAGACCATGTGTAGAGTGTGATTATGGGTTTACTAAAGAAATATTATATATGGGGTTTATGTACCCTTTTAAAAAAGGGGACATGCGTTTTTTTGGAATTATGTTTTCCTTACAATTAGCAATATGTATTTTACTCATCATTTTAGCTCCAATTCCAATGGTACTATTGCTCCTTCTTTGTATTATAATGATATTTATGATTAATCTATTATTCGCATGTAATTATAATTTATTAGTAATTGAAAGATTACTAAAAGAAGGTTACTATCCTATGGATTATAATTCTTCAGAAAAACTAATAAAAAAAGGAATTTACTTTAAGTTACAGTAAGTTCCTTTTTAAATATCTTTATTGAGAAAAATAGTATCAATTACATTAAAATCATTCTTTTGATAAAGTTTATGGGCATATATTCTATTTTTATTTGAGGTTAAATTTATTTTATTTGCCCCTTTTTCTTTACAATATTGAATCACTTTTTTAAAAAAATAGTCCCCATAGCCTTTATGTTGACATGATTTTTCGATACAAAAGCTATTGAGATAAGCAATTCTTTTTCCTTCAAAAATATTATCAATAAAATTAATTTGACACAATCCAATTAACTTATTATCAAGGTATAAACCAAGTACATTTTCTCTCATAGTATAAGAATGATTAAAACTCATTTTTTCAAAACATTCTCCATAAATTTGATAAGCTTTTTCTAAATCTTTTTCTTCTAATAGATGAACATTCATTTAATTCACTTCCTTAAAATACTGATATTTTACTTCTTTTTTACAATCTAGTCCTGTTGCATAGGATAAATTAGGAAATAGCTCCTTTAGTCTTTTTACATCAATTTTTTCCTCATCAATCATATCTGTAACTTCCATAATTGTATTTATTGCCTTTTCTTTAGCTATTTCAAATAAATCAAAAAAGGAAGTCTCTTGATAAGTACTATTATCCCATGGAAAACACCACTTTTCATGGCCTAAATTTAAGTATTCTTCTCCTGATGATTTCGTGTGAAAAGATAATTCTTCCAACCTAACCATATACTTTGGGGTAACTTTATCCACTCCAGTATAAATAAGATGTTTTATTCCCGTAAAATCATAATTGATATATTTCCAAAATAATCGCATTTGGTAAATTGCTTTTTGATAATAAAAAGATGCTTGGTCAAAAGAATAAACTTCTCTTAACACCTCATCCATCATCTTTTTAACTACATTATTTAGTTTACAACTTTTAAAAAGATATTGATATCCCTTGAAAGTTTTAGGATTCTTTTTTAATTTCTCTAAAATAATATAACTATCTATTCGGTATTCAATTTTTTGATGAAGGGTATTATAAGGATAAGTCCTCTTATCATCACGCCTAAAGTTACCAGCCTGGTAGCCAATAAAGGGATGAGTCATTAGATCTAAATAATAATGACAAATATATCCATATAAAAACGCCATTGCACTTTTGTTATTTTTTAAATTCTTGTCATGAATTTTTTTGATGACTTGAAGAAAAAAATCTCTAGTCTTAGAAGTATGCATTTGATGTTGCAATTTTTTTCCTATTTCTGCATTCCAACCAATAAAAAATTGGTAAAACATAAAAGGATCAGACCCTTGAGCAAATAATTCAAGTTCCCCTGTATTAGAATTGATTTTATTTTTATATTTTACTGGAAGAGAGGTATAAACTTCACGAGCAAAATAAGCATGAGTAATAGAACTAGGCATTATTATCCTTTCTCTTTATTTTTCTCTTTTTCTTTTTTAAATAATGAAATACCTCATTTATCGCTGCATTATTTTCTTCAAATACTCTTATTGTATTGCTCTTATCACCATATGGACCTAGGGGATTTCCTCCCATTTTTGAAAGTTCTATCAATAATACCCCAGGGTATGTTCTTCTTAAATAATCTCCATATCCAGTAGTACTACTTTCTTCTAATATTTGATAATTTGTACTTCTCTCGTAAATTTCAGCAAGTGTTTGATTATACTGATAAAAATCAAAATAAGCCTCTTTCTTCATTAAATCTTGATATGGCTTATAATAAATCATTCCGCCAGAAGAGTGGTAGAGAAAAGTCATCTCGTATCTTCCTTGATAAAAAGATTCTTTAATTAAATTTTCTAGAAAAATATTTTCAACCGCATAAGTAAAATTATGATAATTTAAACAAGAAGTTCCAATTGGTCCAGGAACATATTTTTGAATATTATCTTTAGGAGATAGCCCATAAAACACTTCATGTTTTTGATAAGCTTCCATTCCAATACTATGCAAATGATTGGCATTTAAATTAACTCCACTACCATTCGCATCAAAATTAATTTGACTTCCTAAAGGATGATGATAAATTTTATAAATACTTTCGATATCCTTCTCTAACTCTTTACTTTGTAATCCATGAAATCCATGTTCTTTAAACATATCTTGATATAACTTAGGAAAAACAATTTTTCTCTTTCTTTCCATTAGCATTTGAATAAAAACTTCCTCTAACGCATTTAAAAAGAAAAAGTACATTTTATCTTGAACAGAAGAGAGGTTAAGTCTATTTTCTATTTGTTTTAGATGCATAATGAGTTCTCCACATAATTCTTCCTTACTAGAAATATCTTCAATTTCTTGAATAGCATGGTTAAATTCATCAATCTTAGGAAAAACTCTATTTTGTTTTAATCTTAGCCATTTTTCATTATGCAAAGTAAAGTTTTTAAGTCTTTGTAAGACATCTTCCATAATATCATTAGGAACTTCAAAAGTAACCCGAACCAATTCTTGAATAGCGGTATAAATAATATTATCAGCCCGATATCTTAAATAGTATTCATAAGCTTTATCTTCAAAATTTAAAAAATCAATCGATGAAAAAGTTGCTGTTGAAATATCATACCCTTCCGGATTTTGTAAAGGAATAATCTTTAAAGTAAAAACATTAGGGTCAAAATGTTCTAGAGTAGGTAAGGATGATAAAAGTTGTAAAATAAAATCAGTACTAATTACTTCACTACCATGAGTTCCCCCAACTAAGAAGATATCCTTTTCTCCATAGCCAACAGTAAGATAGTCAAAATCATAAGCATAATTAGTTTTTCCAATGGTATATTTTTTTATTCCATACTCCTTTAATAAAGGATTTTCTAATAAAGATTCTAATCTTTCTTTATAATTTAGATAATTTAATTGATTCATCATTTGCGTTTTCCCCCTTTAAATACGTCTTTATAATTTCTGTTTCATTAAAATCATATTTTATCCCCTTAATTTCTTGAAAATTCTCATGTCCTTTTCCAAGAAGGAGAATGACATCTCTTTCTTTTGCATGATTTAGGGCATATAAAATTGCTTCTTTTCTATCTTCAATAATCAAATATTTTCCTCCTACTGATTCTATTCCTTTTTTGATATCAGCATTAATTAAATGAACATCATCCCACCTAGGATTGTCCGTTGTGATAATGGATAAATCCGCTAATTTTCCAGAAATGCACCCTAATTCAACTCTTCTGTCATAACTTCTTCCGCCCCCACATCCAAAAAGTGTAATAATCCGGTTAACTCTATACTTTCGCATGGTTTGAATAACGCTTTCCATACTAAGCTTATTGTGAGCAAAATCAATCACAACTTTAAAACGATTATCGATATTAAAAATTTGTAATCGTCCTGGAACTTGAAAAGTTTGAAGTCCTTCTTTAATATAGCGGATATTAATTTTAAGCGTATTCGCAAGTAAAATTGCCGCGGCTGCATTATAGGCTGAAAAATCCCCTGGTGAAGAAATTAGAAAATCATCTTGGATAACCCCTTCTGTTTGTAACTTTGTTCCTAAAAAGTCATTTTCATGAATAGGAGAGACTTCTTTTATCATTAAGTTGCTTTCCTTCTTTTTCCCATAAGTAAGTATCTCACAAGTAGCCTCTTTAGTCATTCGGGTAAATTCCATATCATCTTGATTAAAAATACCTACCTTACATTGCTTAAAAAGTAGTGCTTTAGAATTTGCATAATCGTCATAAGAAGCATGTTCCCTAGGACCAACGTGGTCAATCGATAAGTTTGTAAATATTCCATAATCAAAAACAATATTTTGAATTCTCCCTACCCATAATGCTTGACTAGATGCTTCCATAATTAAGTATTTTACCCCTGCATTAACCATCTTTCGCATATATTTTTGGACCAGATAAGATTCAGGCGTTGTATTTTTATGACTTGTAATTTTTCCATCAATAATAGTACCAATCGTTCCAATAACACCAACCTTTTCTTGTGCGGCTTCTAAAATATTTTTTATCATCCAAGAAGTAGATGTTTTTCCTTTGGTTCCTGTAATTGCAATCTTAATTAATTTATCCGCTGGATGATGAAACAAATTTGCACTTAAATAGGGTAATTTTCTTCTAGTATCATCAACTCTAATTATCGTAATATCATTATCATTAACATCAACTTCCTTAGAAGTAATAATGACTTGACAGCCTTTCTTGATAACATCTTCAATATATTGATGTCCATCCGTATCAATTCCTACTAAGCAAACAAAAACATCCTTTTTTTGATAATCTCTGGAGTCATAGCAAATGTCTTTAATTTCTACCTCTAAATTTCCCCTTACTAACTGATAAGGAATATCTTTTAATAATTCTTTTAATTGCATTAAAATGCACCTCTTTCTATTGTAAAAATACTTAAAATTAACTTATTTTAAAATAAGGAAAAAGAGTAGGTAAAGTACTCTTTATAATTTAAAGTCATCATAATCATCATCAGACATATCTTTTCGATCAAAGAACATCTTTTCTTCATATTTACAAATCATCGCTACAATATTTGTTGGAAATAACTTAACTAACTTATTATATTCTAAAATATTTTTATTATAATATTCCCTTCCTACAATTAAATTCTCATTAACTTCTTCTATTTTTTTACTAAGTGCAATTATATCTTTATTCTCTCTTAAATCTGGATATTTTTCTTTTAAAGTAATAAGATTGTTTTCAGCTTCAATTAATTTTCTATCCAAATCAAAATTAGATATTTTCTTTGTTCTTAATCTTACAATTTCTTCAAAAAGTTTCTTATCTTTTTCTTCAGTAATTTTATCATTTCCCTTAATCAAAGAAACACACTTATTAATCGCATCATATTTATTTCTTAAATGATTATCGATCATGGCTTCTACTTCATTAATACGAATAATATAATCTTGCAATTTATTATAAAGCGTCGTATAGATAAAAAAGAAAATACAAATGACCAAAATCATTCCCAGTAAGATTAGCATCAAAGAGTCCAATATTATCACTTCCCAATAACATTATAGCAAAAAATATTTGCTATTGTAAATATTTATCCTCCTACTTTACATTTTTCTTAAAACCAAAAGAAATTAATGATTTGGTAAATAAAATTCTTTTTTATAATTAATTGGTTCTTCAAATGTTACAAAGTCTAAATAAATCATTAAAATTAAATACCACTCTCCCGTATTAGGATTTGATACAATTAAATGGTCTTTTCCAGACTGTTCAATAATTCCCTCAAATACACGGTCTTGCCATTCAATAGAACCAGGCACTGTAACATGGAATCTTGCTTTCTTTCCACGATTTAATCTTAAAATATTTTCAACATAAGATTGTTCATCAGGAATTGAAGTTGCTTGATACATCGCGTTAGGTAACTGAGTAGCATCATAAGTAGGCACATTTGTCGCAGGCATCTGACTATTTTTTCCCGGCTGATAATTAGGGTTAGGGTAATAAGCACTATTATTCATGAATTTGCTCCTTTCTTTCACAATAAAAATATATGAGTATTCATCATGAAAAATACTTCTCTTTTTCTTTACTTCTAAAATAAAATACTTTATAATAACAACAAATTAATCAAAGGGGGATTATTGTGCAAGAATCGATGCTAGAGTTAATCCAATTAATAAAAGAAGGAAAATCATTGAATCAAATTTGTGAGATCACCAAGTTAAGTCAAAAACAATTGTTTTTAAAATTATCCATGTTAAAAAATAGTGGCTATCTTTTTGAAAAAATTTATAACATTAAAGGAGATATTTATTATCAGTCATCTTCACCACTAAAAAAAGAAGAAAATATCACCAAAATTAATGCAGACACGAACATTTCTTCCATTCGAATGTTAGTAACATCAGATGCCCACTATGGAAGTACTTATGATAACATGAAAAATGCTCATATAATGAGAGAATATGCCACCAAAGAAGGAATTCATCTTATCTTTAATACAGGTGATTTCTTTGATGGTATTTACCAAGAAAGAGAAAAAACACGAAAGTACTCTAGTATTGAAAAGACCATTTACAATATTTTACACGATTTCCCCTATGATAAAAATATTCTCAATTTCCTTGTTTTGGGAAATCATGACTTTAGCATCTGGAAGAATTCAGGAATCGATATTTCTTACATCATAAAAGAAAGAAGACATGACATCGCCCCATTAGGCTATGGAGTAGGGCAGACTACAATTAATGACTTTTTCTTTTATCTAAAACATCCTATTACAAGTCAGTCTGTAGAATATCCACAAATTACAAACGCTATTCTTTATAAAGGACATAGCCATGAATTTAAAGCCAATAATTTAGGAAGTAATTTTGTCGTAACCGTACCAAGTTCTAGCGAGGAGAGATTATCTTCAGGAATCATTCCAAGTTTTTTAGATATAGAGTATCATATTTCAAAAGATTATAATAAAATACATCATGCAACATGCAAACAATATATTCTCTATAATGATAATACTTATAAAATATCTGAAACAACTTATCAACTAAATATTCCTCGTAAAAAAATAAAAAGAAAATAGTAATACTTTTTAGGATTATCTTTACTAAAATGTATCTTTTTAATCAGTATTTTTCTTTTTTTTAAAAATTAGCAATTATTTCTTGACATTGCTAATATAATATACTATAATGAATCTAGCATTCAAGAAAGAGAACTGCTAAAGGAGGTGTAAAAATGATATCGGAAAGAGAAAATCAAATTTTAAGAATCATTGTAGAAGAGTATATCAAAACTGCAAAGCCAGTAAGTTCCTCCCATATTTGCAAGAATATCAAATGTTCTAGTGCTACCGTTCGTAACGAAATGGTTTACTTAGAAGATTTGGGATATTTGGAGAAAAACCACTTTGCCTCGGGAAGAATTCCTAGTGAAAAGGGATACAAATATTATGTGGATAACTTAATGCAACCAAAGAACATGACCGGGGAAGATATGCTAAAATTACAAACAATTTTTAAAAACCAATCCCTTGATTTATCGGATACAATTAAAAAAAGTATTGAAATTGTCTCTGAAATTACCAATTACACCTCCATAGTATTAGGAACAAATGCTAAGGCAAATCGCCTAAAGCAAGTAGAAATTGTCCCTTTAGAAGAAAACAAAATCCTAACAATTGTTATTACAGATAAAGGAATTGTTGAACATAAGAATTTATACTTACCCAGTACAATATCGACAGATGATGTAAGAAAAACAGTAGAACTCATTAATAAACTAGTTGTAGGAACACCGATTAATGAAATCTCTGAAAAACTAGAGTACGAAGTAAAACCAATTATTGGGAAGTATGTCAAACAGCACGAAGTATTATACAATGCCTTTTATGATGCCTTCTCTGAATTCACTAGCAGTAGCAATGATGTTCATTTTGTTGGAAAGAATAATTTCTTGAAGCAACCAGAATTTACTAATATTGAAAAAGTAAAAGAAATTCTTTCTAAATTTGAGGATGTAAGTTCAATCAAAGAAGAAGAAAATAATGGCATTCATATCTATGTTGGTAGTGAATCAGAAATTACAGATGATACTTCTGTTGTAAAGACAAAATATAATGTCAACGGAGAAGAAGGAACAATTGCAATTGTGGGACCCAAAAGAATGGAATATGATAAAGTAGTTAGTCTACTAGATTATATTAAAAATCATTTAGGAGGCGGAAATGAGTAAACATAAAAATCATCATGAAAAAGAAGTGATGAATAATGAAAAAGAAGAATTAAATAAAGAAAATACTAAAGAAGAAGTAACCGAAGAAAAAGAATGTAAGTGCAGTAAAGAAAAAAGAGAACAACTAGAAAAAGACTTAGAAGAAAAATCAAAACAGATAGAGGAATTAAATCAACGGGTTGGTTCCTTGCAAGAAGCCCTTTTAAGAAATCAAGCGGAACTTCAAAATTATAAAAGAAGAAAAGAAGAAGAAAGCGAGAAAGTATTAAAATATAAAAATGAAGATTTAATTAAAGAATTATTAACGGTTGTAGATAACTTTGAGCGAGCAATCAAGATGGATGATGATGATTTATCTGATGAAGTATCTAAGTTTTTAGCAGGATTTAAGTTAATTTATACCACAACAGTAGGAATATTAAACAAATTTGAAGTAAAAGAAATCGCTGCGGAAGGTCTAGAATTTGACCCTGAATTTCATCACGCCGTCCTAACTGACCATGATGAGACAAAACCCGCGGGTGTTATCTTAGAAGTACTGCAAAAAGGTTATACCTACAAAGATAGAGTAGTAAGACCTGCTATGGTAAAAGTAAATGAATAAGGAGATATAAATGGATAAAGAAAAGATAAAAAATATCATTTATATTGTAGTAGCAGTATTACTATCTTACCTTGCTATTCGCTTTATGCTATGGGCACTACCATTTATTCTAGTAGCCTTGCTTGCTTATTTCATTTATGAAAAATTAAAGTCAAGCAGTAGCAATAAAGAGGAAAATAGGAAGAAGAAAAAGAAAAAAATTGTCATTATTGATGAAAAAAGTCATGATAATAAATAAAAGGAAAGGTGAATAATTATGAGTAAAATAATCGGAATTGATTTAGGAACAACCAATAGTTGTGTATCTATATTTGAAGGAGGCGAAGCGCACGTTATCGCCAATGCTGAAGGTGGAAGAACAACACCATCTGTAGTATCTTTTAAAAAAGGAGAAATCATCGTCGGAGAAAAGGCGAAACGTCAAGCCTTAGTTAATCCAGATACCATTATTTCCATCAAAAGAAAAATGGGAACTAGCGAAAAAGTAAAAGCTAATGGAAAAGAATATTCTCCAGAAGAAGTTAGTGCAATGATTTTAAGTGATTTAAAGAAAACTGCTGAAGCTTACTTAGGAGAAAAAGTAACAAAAGCTGTTATCACAGTACCAGCATACTTTAACGATGCCCAAAGACAAGCAACAAAAAATGCTGGTAAAATTGCAGGATTAGAAGTAGAAAGAATCATCAACGAACCAACAGCGGCAGCATTAGCTTATGGACTTGATAAACAAAATACAAACGAAAAAATCTTAGTTTATGACCTAGGTGGTGGAACATTCGATGTATCTATTCTAGAACTAGGAGATGGTGTTTTTGAAGTATTATCAACATCAGGAAACAACCACTTAGGTGGAGATGATTTTGATAATCGTCTAGTAGATTATATCGTATCTGAAATTAAGAAAGAAGAAGGCGTTGATTTATCTGATGATAAAATGGCAATGCAAAGAATTAAAGAAGCTGCCGAAAAAGCCAAAAAAGACTTATCAGGTATGACTTCAACTCAAGTATCTCTACCATTTATCGCTCAAGTAGATGGTGCGCCAGTTAACTTTGAAATGGATGTTACAAGAGCAAAATTTGAGTCCTTAATTAGTGATTTAGTTGATTCTACTCTAGAACCAGTAAGAAAAGCACTAAAAGATGCAAAATTATCAAAGACTGATATTGATAAAGTTATTCTAGTAGGTGGATCAACTCGTATTCCAATGGTTCAAGATTTAGTTAAGAAAGAAACAGGAAAAGATCCTTCTAAAGGTGTAAACCCAGATGAAGTAGTATCTATGGGAGCTGCTATTCAAGGTGGTGTTTTAACAGGAGATGTAAATGATATTGTCTTACTAGATGTAACACCATTATCACTTGGTATTGAAACATTAGGTGGTGTAATGACCGTCCTAATTCCAAGAAATACAACCATTCCAACAAGTAAAAGCCAAGTATTCTCAACAGCAGCAGATAATCAACCAGCCGTAGATATTCATGTATTACAAGGAGAAAGACCAATGGCTAGTGATAACAAAACATTAGGAAACTTCCAACTTACCAATATTCCACCTGCACCTCGTGGTGTACCACAAATTGAAGTAACATTTGATATTGATGCTAATGGTATTGTTAATGTTAAAGCAAAAGATTTAGGAACAAAGAAAGAACAATCAATTACCATTACTGCAACAAACACTCTATCAGATGAAGAAATTGATAGAATGATGAAAGAAGCAGAAGCAAATAAAGAAAAAGACGCTAAAGTAAAAGAATTAGCCGATGCAAAAAATGATGCAGAACAAGTAGTCTTCATGACTGAAAAAGCCATTAAAGACTTAGGAGATAAAGTAAGTGAAACAGACAAAAAAGAAGCTGAAGAACTAATGGATAAAGTAAAGAAAGCCATTGAAAAAGAAGATCTTGAAGAAATTAAATCTTCAAAAGATAAATTACTAGAAAAAGCAAATCAATTTGCCTCAAAAGTATATGAAGAAGCAGCTAAAGCAAATCAAGGTTCTGCTAGTGCAGAAAATACTTCAGAAGAATCTACTTCAAAAAAAGAAGATGATGGTGTAGTAGATGCAGACTTTGAAGAAAAATAATAGAAACAAGTTCTAGGTAACTAGAACTTCTTCTTTTAAAAATCAAAAAGTGGTGCCAAAAATCCGTATTTGAATAAAATGGTCAAAATATTGGATTAAAAGCAATCTCAATTTCTTTATCTTTAAATAAAGATGAGAAGATTAGAAAGTAGGAATAAAGATGGATAAAAAAGATTATTATGAAGTCCTAGGGGTCTCCAAAGACGCATCGGATGCGGAAATAAAGTCTGCCTTTCGAAAACTAGCAAAAAAATATCACCCCGATGTATCAACAGAAGAAAATGCTGCTGAAAAATTTAAAGAATGTCAAGAAGCCTATGCCGTACTATCTGACCCAGATAAAAGACGTCAGTACGATCAATTTGGTCATGCAGCCTTTAGTCAAGGAGCAGGTGGTACTGGTGGATTTAGTAATTTTGATTTCGGCGATATGTCAGATATTTTCGAAGATTTATTTGGAGGAATGGGAGGTTTCGGCGGATTTTCCGGATTTACGCAATCAGGCTCAAGAAGAAGTTCTAATGGTCCAAGAAAAGGAAACGATGTCTTATATCGAATGACCATTGACTTTGAAGAAGCCGTTCATGGTTGCAAAAAAGATTTAAAATTAGATGTAGTGGATACTTGCCCAGACTGTGATGGAAAAGGTGGCTTTAATCCAAATACTTGTTCAACCTGTAGAGGATCTGGAACAGTAACTTCTGAGCAAAGAACAATGTTTGGTAGTTTCTTAACAAAAACGACTTGTCCAAATTGTAAAGGGTCAGGAACAACATTTGAAAAAAAATGTTCAACCTGTCATGGCAATGGAACCATCAAAAAATCAAAAGAAATTACGATTACTATTCCAGAAGGAATTGATACCGATAACCGCCTTCGCGTTGCAGGAAAAGGTGAAGCCGGATTAAATGGAGGAAAGCCAGGAGATTTATACGTAGAATTTACAGTTAGAGATCATGAGTTTTATCAAAGAGATGAAGATGATATTTATATTGAACTTCCTCTTACGATAACTGAGGCTATACTAGGGTGTAAAAAAGAAGTACCAACCCTTTATGGAAATGTCAACTTATCCATTCCAGCCGGGACACAATCAGGAACAAAATTAAGATTAAAAGGAAAAGGTGTCACTAGCGTTACTAGTTCCATTAAAAGAAAAGGGGATATGTATGTTATCACCAAAGTAATTGTTCCTGAAAAACTAACAAGAGATCAAAAGAAGTTAATAGAATCTTTAAATAATACTTCATTAGATACTTCCCAAGAATTCAAAAAATACTATAAATTTTTAAATAAATAAAGTGTAAAATCACTTTATTTATTTTATTATCTATCTAATTTATAAGAATTTTATGTTATACTTAAATAGAAGCAAAGGAGTTATTTTATGGAGTTAAAAGAGTTAAAATGTAAAAATTGCGGTGCCAAAATAGAAATTAACGAAAAAGATACTTTAGCAACTTGTAAGTATTGTAATACCTCATTTTCAATTAATGAATGTGATAATCACAACAGTGAATTAAAAAAAACGAGTATTAGCGAAAAGCAAGAAAAACAAATGAAAACAATTTTAAAATTCATGTTTTTTAATCCTTTTACAATACTTTTTGATATAATATTTGTACTAGCATTTATAATTATCTTTGGTATTTTAATCAAGATGTTTATGGGAGCTTTTAATTGATGATTTTTATTTAATTTCATTAGAAAGGGAGTAGTAAAATGGATGTTGTATTAATATTACTAGTAGTAGCCATTATCATAGTAGGACTATTTTTTAAAGATTTTAAAAGTGTAGTTTATTTTTTAGGAATTATTGATATTACTTTTAGATTATTTCATAAATTAATAGAATTAATAAAAATATCTGCCTTAACAGAATTTGTTACCAAGTATATTCCTTCCTCATTAGAGTCAGTAATCAATCATTATTCAACAGGAATACTAAATACAATTCTAATATGGATATTATTCCTACTATATATTTATTTTTTAATTTATTTGATTAAATACTGGGTAAAGAAGAAAAAATAGTTCTTCTTTTTTTACTTTAGAAAAATAATAAGAAGTATTTTATAAAAATAACGTCCAAAACCATAAAGAAAGTAAGAGTAAATATTGAACTAAAAGAATTAATACATTATAAAAACAAGGAATAAAAAGTGTTAAAATTAACTGATAAATCGTAACAATAGGTAAAATAATAACACAAATAATCGCAACATAAAACTTAAAACCAATACAATTTCTAAAAAAACGATTTAAATTATTTCTCATAAATTTTCACCTATAGTAGTGTATGAGAACTAAAGCGTTTTTGTTAAAATAGTAATTAAAAAATATTTTAAATAAATTTGTCTCTTTTCTTTTATTTTTACTAAAATTATTATATAATGAAGTAAGCAAGGTGATAAAATGAAAAAAAGGAAAAATTCAAAAAATAGACGTCTCTTTTTAATTCTTTTAATTGTAATTATTGTATTAGCAGTACTTTTCTATACCGTAAAAAAAGATAGAAATCTAAATACGTTTGAGTCACTCATTAAAGATACTATCGTTGAAATAGAAAAAATTATCTATAAACCAATCAATGGATTTAATAATATGATAGAAGAATTTACTTCACTCGAAAATGTCAAAAAAGAAAATCAAATTCTAAAATCAAACGTAGAAAAAATGGAATCAACAGAAGCAGAAAATATCGAACTAAAACAAGAAATTGAAAGATTAAAAGAAGAATTAAATATTGAACACGTCTTAACAGATTATGATTATTTAAATGCAACCGTTATTAGTAGAAATTCGTTCTATTGGTATAATATGTTAACCATTGACAAAGGAAGCCATAACGGAATTAAAGAAGGAATGGTAGTAATTAATTCTACGGGATTAATTGGAAAAATTACGAATGTTTCTACCTTTTCTTCTGATGTAAAGTTAATTACGACAAATGATACCAATAATAAAATATCGGTAACGGTTACGAATGGAGATACCAAACTAACTGGCATTATTAATGGCTATGACTATGAAAAAGGCCTACTTACCGTCGAAGGAATTAGTAATACGGCAACCGTTAGTAATGGAGACTATGTCTATACCTCAGGATTAGGAGGTGTATTCCCAAGTGGAATTTTAATTGGTAAAGTCGAAAATATTACGACAGATGTTTATGATTTATCAAAAATTATCAATGTAAAACCATCCGCCAAATTTGATGATATTAACTTTGTAACCATTTTAAAAAGGAATGATGCCTCATGATGGTTCTTAGCATTATTTTAATTATTTTCTCTTATCTTTTTCAAACCATTTTTTCCAACTATATTGGTTATACCTATCAAAGTTTGTCATGGCTTACAACACTTTATACCATAATTTCGCTTCTAGTCATTAGACCTTATTTTGAAAATGATAAAAAATATCTTATGATTCTAGGAATAACCGGTTTTGTCAGTGGGATTTCTTACACCAATGCAGCACTTTTAAATACCTGTCTATTTTTAATTGCTTATTACTTTAGCAAATTTTTTCATTTTTATTTTCCCTACAATTATTTAACTATAAATATCAGTACACTAATTGCCATTTTCATTTATCATATTCTTAGTTTTCTATTTTTACTAGCTATAGGATATGATCATTATAGTTTTAAAATGCTATTAGAAATATTACTTCATAGCGTGCCAATGACCATAATTTATACAACATTATCCTATTTTGTTGTAGACTCACTTTATCATAAATTTTCTCTTCGTGAAGTAAAATAGAAAAATTTACATTTAAATAGCACTTGTGCTATAATAAAAAAGAAAGTTAAGGTGGATGATGAATTTTGAAAAGAAAAATACTTTAATGATTTTAATTGCAGGTAAAGCTAGAAGTGGAAAAGGCGAAGTCGCGAAAATTTTTGAAGAAGAATTAAAAAAAGAAGGGAAGAAGGTAGTTGTCTCTCCTTATACAAAGTATTTAAAAAGATATATTTACGAAATAACTGGAGAGTATCGTGACGATGATAATAAACCCAGAGATTTACTTCAAAAATTAAGCAGTGAACTAATTAAGAAAGAATTAAATAACCAAAACTTCTTTATCAACAGACAAATAGAAGATTTATCATTTTATTCTTATTTTATGGATGCTGTTCTAGTTCCTGATGTTAGATTTAAAGAAGAAATTGAAGAAATAAGAAAAAAGTTCTCTAATGTCCTAGCCATTGGCGTCGAAAGAAAAAACTATTTAAGTATTTTAACCAAAGAACAACAAGAAGATATTACCGAAACAGCCCTAGATAATTACAAAGACTATGATTATTTACTAGAAAATACTTCCTTAGAAAGTCTTTATAGAGAAGTATTAAAAATAATAAAAAATTTAAGAAAAGAGGAAAGAATATGAATAAGATTATAGCCATTGTTGGAATGTGTGGAAGTGGAAAAAGTGTTGCTTCCGATTTATTAGTAGAAAAAGGGTATCAAAAAGTATATTTTGGAGGTGTAACTTTAACAAAATTAAAAGAAAAAGGACTAGAAGTTACTCCAGAAAACGAGAAAATAATGCGTGAAAAATTAAGAGAAGACCTAGGGATGGGAGCTTTTGCTAAAATTTTGTTGCCGCAAATTAAAGAATTATCCTCCCAGGGTAATGTCGTTTTAGATGGCTTATATTCTTGGGATGAATATAAAATTTTAGATGACGAATTAGGCAAACAAATGAAAACAATTGCTATCATCTGTGATAAAAAAATTAGATACAAAAGACTTTCCTCAAGAGAGGTAAGACCATTAACAAAAAAAGAAGCGCAAAATAGAGATTTAGCTGAAATTGAGAATATTGCCAAAGCACCCCCAATTGCTTATGCAGACTATTTTTTATTCAATAATGGAACTTTAGAAGAATATCAAAAAAGATTAGAAGAAATATTAAAAGAAATATAATGGAGTAGTGATAACAATGAAAAAAATGACAAGTGAACAAATTATAAGAACATATATTGACTTTTTCGTAAGTCATGGACATCTAGAAGTACCAAGTGCTTCTCTAATCCCTAAAGATGACCCTAGTGTTTTATGGATAAACGCAGGTGTAACCCCACTAAAAAAATATTTTGATGGTAGTGTTGTTCCAAAAAACAGAAGGTTGACAAGTTGCCAGAAATGTATTCGTACTAACGATATCGAGAATGTTGGGGTAACGGCAAGACATCATACTTTCTTTCAAATGTTAGGAAATTTCTCGGTTGGTGACTATTTTAAAAAGGAAGCACTAACTTGGGCCTTTGAACTTTTAACTAGCGAAAAATACTTTGGCTTTGATAAGAATAAATTGTATATGACCGTCTATCCTAAAGACAGTGAAGCTTACAATCTATGGATAAGTCTTGGTGTTGACCCAACCCATATTATCAAATTAGAAGGAAATTACTGGGAAATTGGGGAAGGACCAAGTGGACCTGATAGCGAAATCTTTTATGACCGTGGGGAAAAATTTGATAAAGATAACTTGGGTATTCGTCTTTTAGAAGAAGATATTGAAAATGATAGATATATTGAAATATGGAATAATGTTTTTAGTCAGTATAATGCTATTCAAGGAATTCCTCGTGAAGAATATAAAGAACTTCCAAGTAAAAATATTGATACCGGTATGGGAGTAGAGAGAATGGCTTGTATCATGCAAGATGCTCTTACCAACTATGAAACCGACCTTTTCTTACCAATTCTAGATAAAATTGCCGAATTAAGTGGTATTCCATACGAGGGTCAAAAAGAATTCAAAATAATCGCCGACCATATTAGAACCCTAACATTTGCCTTATCGGATGGGGCGACTTTTGAAAATTATGGAAGAGGATATGTTTTAAGAAGATTACTACGTCGTTCAGTCATGATGAGTAGAAAGTTAAATATTAATCGTACCTTCTTAGCAGAACTAGTTGATATTGTAATGGAAAAATATGGAAATATTTACCCCGACCTTTTACCAAACAAAGAATTAATCAAAAAAGAAATCACAAAAGAAGAAGATTTATTCCATAAAACCCTAATTTCTGGTGAAAAAAGACTACAAGAATTATGTTCTAATAATCAGTCAAAATCTATCTCTGGCACTGATGCTTTCAAGTTATATGATACGTATGGTTTTCCTATAGAATTAACAATGGAATATGCCGCTGAACTAGGATTTAATGTAGATAAAGAAGAATTCTATAAACATATGGAAATGCAAAAAGTAATGGCCAGACAAAATCGAAAAGTAGTTAGTAGCATGAATCTTCAAAATGAACTGCTAATGAACTATAAAAAAGAAAGTAAATTTATTGGCTATGAAAAATTAGGAAATCAAACAATTGTTCTAGATATCATGAAAGATAATGAATTTGTTGACGAATTAACCGATTCCGGATACGTCTTTTTAGAAGAAAATCCCTTTTATGCAGAATCAGGTGGTCAAATCTATGATACGGGATACTTGAAAAATGACTCTGTTAAAGCAGAAGTTGACGAAGTCATCAAAGCTCCTAATAAACAACATTTATTGCATGTCAATATCTTAGAAGGAACCTTAAAAAAAGGAAGCACTATTTTAACTCACGTTATGCAAGAACGCCGGGAAGAAATTATGAAAAATCATAGTTCGACGCATTTACTTCAAAAAACATTGCAAGAATTTTTAGGAAGTAATGTTCACCAAGCTGGAAGTAGAGTAGATGAAAATAGTTTTCGGTTTGACTTTACTTATCACGGAAGACTAAGTGATGATTTAATTATGAAAATTGAAGAAAGAGTAAACGAAAGAGTAAATGCAAACGTGGATACCAAAATAGAATATTTATCTCTAGAAGAAGCCAAGAAAAAAGGCGCTATGGCTCTTTTTGACGACAAATATGGCGATGTTGTTCGCGTTGTAACAATTGGAGACTCCATCGAATTATGTGCCGGTACTCACGTTAAAAATACCAAAGAAATCGAAAGAATTGCGATTATTTCTGTAGAAAATAAAGGAGCAGATACCTTTAGAATGGAAGGAACAACAAAAAATCACATCCAAGAATTGCTCCAAGTCGCCATTGACCCTTATCAAGAAGAAATTAAAAAACTATTAACTAAAGCCAAAAACATTTTATTAGAAGCCAAAGAAAAAAATATCGTCCTAGATTTTGATTATCAGTTTGAAGATGAAGAATTGATAAGTTACCAAAGCATTGTTTCATATAAAGAAAAGTTAAAAGAACTAAAAGAATCCATTAAAAAATTAGAAAAAGATTACAAAACGCTAAAAATGCAAAATTCCATTACGGATATCACAGCATTTACAACCAATATGGAAATTATTGATGGAATGAAAACAAGTATTGTAATTCTAGAAGATTATGATATTGATAGCATGAAAAGTATTGCTGATGCCATCATCAATAAATATGATAACTGTTTCGTCCTATTAGCAAATATCAAAGAAAATCATGTCAATATTATTGCTAAAGCAAATACTGATAAAGTAAATTGTGGGGCTATTGTAAAAGAATTATCAGTAAAATGCAAAGGTAATGGTGGTGGAAGTAAAGTTTTCGCTCAAGGAGGCGGAAGTGAAGCAACGCAACTAGCAGAATACTTAAATGAAATAAAAACCACATTAAAAAATAATTAGTGTCAAATCAAAGCAAAACCCTTAACAAGTAATTAATTTTATAGTATACTGATATCAAGCAGGTGAGTGATGAAAAAAATTAGTTATTTAATTCTAATAGTTATTATTCTATCAGGTTGTGAAAATAAAGAAGAACAGTCAAAAAATAATTATATTGCCTATAAAAATAATTTACTTGAAATAGATCATTATACCAAATCTATTCCATTAGATATTATTGTAAATCTAGAAAGAAAAGATAATCAGACCGTAGATTATCAAGTACTTTTCCAAAATCCAAAAGAAAATATGCATGAGATTAAGGCTATGGTTGTAAATAATTATAGCAATGAAAATATTTTTCCAACAATCGGCCTTTTTGACGAAGTAGAAGAACTATTAATAAATAGTCAAGAAAAAAATAAATTAGAATTATCAGGAACAATTGAAACAACAAAAAATATAAGTGACTTAAAATTAAACTTAAAAGTATGGATAGAATACCAAACTGATGCAGGAGAGAAAAAAGAAATATACTATCAAGTATAGACCACTTTGTAATAAAGTGGTTTTTCTATAGCAAATATTTATTAAAAGAACAAAAAAATGACAAAAAATTCAGAAGTTTTCATATAAAATAAAAGTGGTGATTATTTTGAAAGTAAAACTATTTGATGAATCGCACGAAAAAGATTTAGAAGAAGATATCAATAACTTTATCAAAGAAAAAGAACCCGATATTATAGATATCAAGTTTAGTGTTTCTAATGCCATCTATGGAGAAGAACAAATTTATTGTTTCTCAGCTTTGATATTGTACAAATAAAAATATAGAACCCCTCGTTAGGCTCTATATTTTTTAACTATTATCTCTAGAAGTATTTTTACATAACAACAAATTTACCATCCTGATAATCAATAGAAATAGAAGAATTATATTTGATTTTATCATTTAAAATCAAGTTAGCAATTAATGACTCAATATTTCTTTGAACAAATCTTTTAATTGGCCTTGCACCATAGTTCTCATCATAAGAAGCATCAATAATCTCGCTCTTAGCCTTATTGGTAAGAGTAATCTTAATCCTTTTATCTTGAAGTCTATCCTCAATTTCTAAGACAATCTTATCCAAAATTCTAGTAACGACATCACGAGATAGAGAATGGAAAATAATAATTTCATCAATTCGATTAATAAACTCAGGTTTAAAAGTACGATGTAATTCTTGCATAACCAGCTCATTAGCGTTCTCTTTATCACCCAAGATATATTCACTTCCCAAATTAGAAGTCATAATAATAATGGTATTCTTAAAATCAACCGTTCTTCCTTGACCATCCGTAATTCTTCCATCATCCAAAATTTGTAGAAGAATATTGAAAACATCTTTATGGGCTTTTTCAATTTCATCAAACAATATAATGGAATAAGGATTTCTTCGAACTGCCTCCGTCAATTGTCCACCATCATCATAGCCAACATATCCTGGAGGAGAGCCAATCAAACGAGCAACAGAATGAGGTTCCATATATTCACTCATATCAATACGAATCATATGTCTCTCATCATCAAAAAGTTCATAGGCAAGTGTTCTAGCAACTTCCGTTTTTCCAACACCAGTAGGGCCTAGAAAGATAAACGAACCAATCGGACGTTTAGGATCTTTAATTCCAGCTCTTGCTCGAATAATTGCCTCGCTAACCAAATGGATTGCATTTTCTTGACCAATTACACGCTTATTCATATTTGCTTCCAGATTCAACAATTTATCTCGTTCACTACCAACTAGCTTTTGTACAGGAATTCCCGTCCATTTTGAAATAATCGCGGCAATATTTTCTTCATCGACTGTATCAGACAAAATATCATTTTTATTTTGTTTGTTCAATTCCAAAAGTTCACTTTCTAGTTTAGGAATGACTCCATGACGTAGGCGAGCCGCTGCTTCTAAATCATAATTTGCCTCAGCAATCTCCAACTTGTAATTTGCTTTTTCAATTTCCTCTTTCTTTTTACTAATAGCACTATTAACCCTTTTCTCATCTTCCCAAGCCGCACTAATTTCTTTTTCTTTAGCACGTAAAGTACTTAAACTTTTTTCAATCTCTAATTTTCTGGCTTTAGAGATATCGTCTTTTTCTTTTTTTAAGGCTTCCATTTCAATTTGCAGGCGCATAATCTTTCTCGTAAGTGCATCTAACTCAGTAGGGACAGATTCCATTTGCACTTTAATTGTAGCACATGCCTCATCGACCAAATCAATTGCTTTATCTGGTAAAAAACGACTTGTAATATAACGATCTGATAAAGTAGCCGCCGCTACCAATGCCCGGTCTTTAATATTTACGCCATGATAAACTTCAAATCTAGGCTTCAAGCCCCTTAAAATAGTAATAGTATCAATAACGCTAGGCTCATTCACTTGTACTTTTTGGAATCTCCTCTCCAAGGCACCATCTTTTTCAATATACTTACGATATTCATTTAAGGTTGTAGCACCAATACAATGAATTTCACCTCTAGCAAGCATTGGTTTTAACATATTTCCAGCATCCATTGCCCCATCGGCACCACCAGAACCAACAATCATATGAATCTCATCAATAAACATAATGATATTGCCATCACTATTTTTTACTTCTTTCAAGACTGCTTTTAACCGCTCTTCAAATTCACCACGATATTTTGCTCCAGCAATTAAAGAACCCATATCAAGCTCCCACACAGTCTTTCCTTTTAAACTATTAGGAACATCTCCTTTAATAATACGACTGGCAAGTCCTTCAACAATAGCGGTTTTTCCAACACCAGCCTCACCAATTAATACAGGATTATTCTTCGTTTTCCTAGATAAAATTCTAGTAATACTTCTAATTTCTTCATCTCTTCCAATGACAGGATCAATCTTTCCATCACGAACCATTTCAGTGATATCTCGTCCATATTTTTGAAGAGGTTTTACTTCTTCTAGCGTAGAATCATTTTGCATAATTATCCCACCTTTCTTAAAAATATAAACCTATTATAGCACTTTTTTAGCAATTGTCAATGCTAATTGCTAAAAGTTCGCCGAAAGTTAAAAATATCCCCTTGACATCTATTTAGATTAGTGTTAAAATAGTTAACCAATTAAAGAAAAAGACAAAAAAAGAAACAAAAGAAACAAGGGGTTAAAAAATACATAACAATTATGTAGGGTAGGTGATAAAATGAATGAGAAAAAATTAAAGAAAAAAATTTTATTTAGTTTAATCTTAATTACAATAGGCATCTCCTTACTATTAAATGATTATGTTGTAGAAAAAAGAGAAAAAGTATTTAGTCAAACCAATTTAGAATTAACCCGTCTCTTAAATGAAGAAGAAGAAAAAGCAAAAGCCATTGAAGCAAAAAAACAAGAGGAATTAAAAAAAGAAGAGGAGAAAAAAGAAGAAAAAACAACAACGCAAATAACAGATTATGAAACCTACGTAGGAATTTTAGAAATTCCAAAAATTAACTTTAGTAAAGGTTTTTATCGAAAAGAATCTAGTTTAAATAACGTTAAATTTAATATTAAAATTTTAGACTCTTCTAATTATCCAAATGAAGAGAAAGGAAATACAATTATCATCGGTCACTCTGGAAATTACAGCAACAGTTATTTTGCTCTTCTTTATCAATTAGAAGTAGGAGATACAGCAACAATCACTTACGAAAATAAAAAATACCATTATAAAATTGTGAATATTTATGATGATACCAAAGATGGAACCGTAACTATTTACCGAGATGAGAGCAAAACATGCTTAACTTTAATTACGTGTACAAAAGATGATGAAACCAAACAAACAATCTATATTTTAGAACTAGAAAATGTAGAATAGGGGGAAATATTATGAAATATACGAGTATATTTGAAAAAATAGGAAGTCTAATTTCTGTTGCAAATACTTCTTGGATAAACTTAGCCTTCTTAGGAATAATTATATTTTTAAGTATTTTATGCCATAAAAATAAAATTAGTAAAAAAACATTCTTTCTTTTATCTATAATTGCAAATACAATTCTAATTCTTTCCATTATCTATCTTAATATGAGTTCTCTAACCAAATTAGGAAATAGTCTTATGGATGATTTATTTAAAAATATCTATTTTCCTTCTACTTACTTTTACTTATTTATCTATTTATTGATGAATATTACCATTATTGGCAGCCTAATCAATATTCATACCACCCACATTTATAAAACTGTTCATGGAACATTCTTCTTGATTCAAAACTTTATCTTTGCGCTTATTTTAGAATTACTTACCACCACAAAAGTAGATATCTTCAAAAAAACTTCTTTATTTTCTAATAAAAACTTAATCATCTTACTAGAACTTAGTGTTATTATTTTTGTATTTTGGCTTTTAACTTTAGCAATCATCTATTTAAGTAATACCTTAGGCGATAGGATTATTCTAAAAAAAGAACAAAAGGAACTATCTTCTAACGAAAAACCTATTTTAGAGTATGAAAATACGCCTAGAAAAGAGGAAATAAATAACAGTCAAGAACAAGAAAAAGCAGTCTCTTCTAACAAAAAAATCCAAGAAGAGCCAGTATACGCATATCACTTTATTCCAACTATGCCACGAAAAATTCCACAAGAAGATGAGGCAATGATTAATTTTTCAAACGCATCATTCCAAGAAAAACAACCAACAATACAAACAAATTTTAATGTTGAAAGAACCTCTACCTTTGATTTAAGTTCTTTTATTCCTAAAGAGACAGAAAAACAAATTATTACCCCAAACACCAATAATAGCTTTTTCGATCAAATAATCAATAATACTCTACCATATATTCAAGAAGAGAAAAAAGTTACCAGTGAAAAAGATACTTATACCCTAAATGATTATCGAATCTTTAATAAAATGCTAAAGGATATTAAAGAACATAATCAAAGTAATTCTCTTCATATTGATAAAGATTTAGAATATCGCCTTATTACTAAATATTCAAGCAAGAATTACAATCTATTCAAAAGAATGTTAAAAAACTACTCTAATTAAAGGAGGAAGAAATATGCTTAGTATAAATCCTAGTTATCTTATTTTAAATATTTTGACACTACTTACTTTAATATTAACCCTAAAAAAATATAAAATAGAAAAAAAATATCAAATAGCCTTTATTGTCATTTATCTCTTAATAAGTATTTTAACTTATAATTATATAAATGGAATCATTAAAAATATTTTTGCTCTAAAATACTTATCCGTCAAAACCTATCTTGTTATAGTAGCAATAATTAATAGCATTATTTTATTTACAATGAATAAAAAAGTAAAACCAGTTTATAAATTTCTAAACTATTTTCTCTTCATTCTAACGATGATTATCTTTGGAGCAACTATAGCAGTTGTTTTAGGAAATAAATATGATAGCCTGTATTTAATGTCAATTAGTAATGCGGTTAACTTTATTGATTTAAGTATGGTGTTATTTCTTCTTTATTTAATTGGTATCAATCTTACTTACATCGGGTACTTTTTATTTGAAAATAAAGATAAGTTAAAAGAACAACAACCATTAAGTTTTAAATTAAAAGTACCAAATCTAAAAAGTAGGCAAAGAAAAAAAGAAACTCCTAAATTAACAAAAAAGCCCCTAATGACGAAAGAAGAACTTCTAAACTTTAAAGGAGATACACTCTATATTCATGGAGAAGATTGTAATATCATCTTTGAAGATAGTAATGCTGAAAATATCTTTCTAAACTATCAAATTCTAGAAGAAGATATTCATGCCAAAATGATGAATGGTTATACCTTAAAAGAAAATAAAATGCTAAAAAGTATTTGTCTAAAATTACAAGTAAATAACTTAAGGAGTATTGACTTATCTAACGTTAGTATTTTAAATAAAATTAGTGTTGAAGAATACTTACTTTTAAAAGAAGTGTTTGGTATGAATTAAAACATGCCCATTTCTTTTTTTATGTGTTATACTAAAAAAGGTGATAAAAATGAAAATTAGTAAAATAGAAGTAGGAATGTTAAAATGTAATTGCTATTTACTAGAAAAAGATAACAAATGTTTATTAATTGATCCCGGGGATGAGGATGAAAAAATTATAAATTTTATCAAAGATTATAAAATTTTAGGAATACTCATCACCCATCATCACTTCGACCATATTGGTGCTTTAAAAAAATTAGAAGAAAAATTCCATTATCCAGTCTATTCGTATGATAATCTAGAAGAAGGTAGATTAAATATTGGTCCCTTTTCCCTAGAAGTACTTTTTACTAAAGGACATAGCAAAGATTCAGTCTCTTACTATTTTAAAGAAGAAAAAGTAATGTTTGTTGGGGATTTTGTTTTTAAAACAACCATAGGTAGATGTGATTTAGAAGGGGGAAACTTTCAAGAAATGCTATCTAGTATTAAAAAAATAAAACAATACCCTAAGGAAATAACACTCTATCCTGGACATGGAGAAAAAACAACCTTAGATTTTGAAATACAAAATAATCCCTACTTTAAAAGTCTATAGTTTACTAAAAAGTAATGTTAACTATCAAGAAAAAACATTGCTTTTTTTCTTCTCTTTTGTTATCATTAAAGTAACAATAGAGGTGAGTAAGATGAAGAGTATACCGAGAAAAAAAGCAATGTATTTATTACTATTATTAGTAATATGTTTAGCAGGAATAGGAATAAAAGGAACCTATGCTAAATTTGCCGCTGGAGGAACAACAGGAAAAGATATCGTAAGTCTAAACTTATCCTTCAATATTGGAATTAGTAATATTGAAGAATATGAAGAAGTTGTAGTAGAAGCAAATGACTACAAAATATTTAATGTAAATATTAAAAATAGTAGCAGTAATAATGCATACTATGGTGTTTGGTATCAAATGGTTATCCCATCAGAAAAAAATGATAAAATTATTATTGCTAGAAGTATGGAAAATGATACCCCAACTACTGATAGCATTGATTCATCTGCTAATAAAACAGCAACCATTATTATCAAAAACAATACTTCCTCATCCATTAAAGTAAATGTAGGAGTATCTTCTTCAGAGAAAAGTACGGATAGCATTGAATACTTAGGTGGAAAAAAATTAATTTCAGGAACGACTAACGAAGTTGACTATTACTATGACGATACCACTTCAAGATATGTATCAGTTAAAGATAATAGTATTACTTTTAATACGAATTCAATAACATATTCTTATACAGGTTCATCCCAAACCTTTACACCTGATCATGATGGAACTTATAAACTAGAAGCTTGGGGAGCCAAAGGAGGAGATTTCAATTCTTATACAGGTGGTAAAGGTGCATATACAAAAGGGACAATTAATTTAAAGAAAAATGATAAATTATACGTCTATGTTGGTGGACAAGGAACAAGAAGTGACACAGGAGGATATAACGGTGGTGGAGATTTAGTAACTGGGCAAAGTGCTTATGGTTCATCTGGTGGCGGTGCTACAGACTTTCGAATAATAAGTGGTACATGTATGAACCCAACTTCTTTAGCATCTAGAATTATGGTTGCCGCTGGTGGGGGAGGCGCTAATGACAGAAATGCCGCAGACTCTAGTTATAAATATGGTTCTGGCAATGGAGGAGCGGGAGGCGCTCTAATAGGAATCGATGGTACTTCAGTTGACTATGCCGCAACAGCTAACATTGCCACTTACAATCATCACGGAGTAGGAACTGGAGCTACGCAAACTAGAGGTGGACAGTACATTACTTATACCACGGCTGGTGTTCAAAAAGAATTATTTTTAACTGGAAGTTTTGGAACTGCTACTCAAAGTGGCGGAAATACTTCTCAAGCCGGAGGCGGTGGCGGATATTATGGTGGTGGAAATGGTGGTCATGGTGCCGCCGGTGGAGGATCTTCTTACATTTCTGGTTACCAAGGCGCTATCTCAGCTGGATATAAGCAAAAATTTAAAATTGTTTATACTAAAGGCTCATCTACAACTCTAAATATTTATGATAGATATAATAACCTAATCAATAGTACCTCAGTAACTAATTTAGTTCAAAACATCAATAGAACATCAAATTATATTGGAAAATCAAACTGGGATGACAAATACTTTCAAGGAAGAATTTATAGTTTAAAAATCACTTTAGCAAACGAGAAAACAGTCCTTTGGTATGATTTTACTAAAAATACCGTAGCAGACAAATCAGGAAACGGTTATAATGGTACACTAAAAAATGGAGCAAGCTTACAAAATGATGGAAAAGAATATGCTCTTGTATTAGATGGAACAGATGATTACTTACAAGTACCAACCTTACCAAGTAGTATTGACTTTGCTGGTGGATTTACCATTGAATTTGAAGCAGTTTGGACTGCTTTAAATAGTTGGTCTAGAGTAATGGATTTTGGTAATGGATCAGGATCTGATAATATCTTAATAGCAACCTCAGGAACTACAACCAATTTAACTGCCCATGTCTATAATGGGGCAACTGCATCTGAAGTATATGCTTCCGGTTGGATAATTTTAACTGGTACCAATCGCGCATCCAATAATTCTGTTTGTCAAGACGGTACAACCGATATTACTTGTTCTTACCACTATTCAGGAAAAAGATTTATAAACGCAACAATGATAGCAGGAAACGCAAGTATGCCTAACCTTGCTGGAACTTCAAACATAACCGGAAATAGTGGAAATGGAGTTGCAAAAGTAACACCAGTAGTACCAACAATAAAAGTTTCTGATAAAGTCATTAATTCCGGAGAAAATCTAACTAAAAATGATATTACTTGTCAAAATAATGGCTCTGGTTGCCAAGTAGTAAGAATAACAGATACCAAAAATCTCTCTCCAGGCGTTCAAACTATCACTATCGTTGTAAAAGATGATTTTGGATACCTGTACAAATATGTAAAAACAATAACTATTGGCGCTTCTTCCAAATTAATATCTAGTGTTTCAGTCGGGTCATACGTCAAATATACAGGAAATAATGGCTGTTCTGGTAAATCATGTGAAGGACAAAATGCTAACTATGTAAGCAATACAGATATGGGATACTGTTATAACTCTTCTTATAAATTTAATTCTAATGGTTGGCGTGTTGCTTATATCAATGATGGTACTGCTTATCTTACATCAGGAGGTTCCCCTGAATGTATGTGTACAGATTCATCAGGAAATGCAAGTACTAGCTGTAGTGATTATGAAACAACATCAGGTGTTCCTAAACACCTTGCAAATTTAAATGCTAAGGCTCTAACTTATTGTAATTCAACTTATGCTTACGGTGGGGTATGTAATAGTAGTAGTGCTTGGAATATGAATGATGCTGATTTTAAGAATATTACTGGGGACACACTTAGTACTGCTGCAAATAAAGCTGAAGGTTATTACGATGACTACGCAATTATTAATAATGGAGGATTTTATTGGTTTGCCACTCCAAATAGCGCTTCCTCGACGTATTTATTCTTCTGGTATCCGGATTACCGGCTCGTGTATTACAACTACTCGGACTTCGCGATTGGCGTGCGCCCAGTCCTACGTCTTAAGTCTTCCGCCGTCGCAACTGGTGGAACAGGAACCTACCAAGATCCATATATCATATCAGCAGAATAGAATATTTTATAAATAGAAACAATTTCGTTTCTATTTTTTTTAGAATATGATATAATTTTTTATGCGAAAAGTAGGTGTTAGCATGAGTTATATAAAAGGAACATTCATTAAAGAAATTTATTCAAATAAAGAAAATGGCTATATCGTTGGTGTCTTAAAATTAAAAGAAACTGACTTAGAAATAAGTACTTCTAACATATATTTTACTGGAAATTTTTTCAATTTAAGACTTCGTAGTACTTATCTTATGAATGGGGAATATATAAAACACCCAAAGTATGGAAATCAATTTCATGTTACAACTTATGAATTAGTTCTTCCCACAAAAAAAGAAGAACTCGTCGAGTTTTTATCCAGTGATTTATTCCCTATAGGTGAAGTAACCGCGACTAAAATTGTTGACCATTTTGGCGAAGAAACTTTAAATATCATCCTAAAAGATAAAGATAGATTATCTGAAATTCCTCGTATTCCTCAATCTAGAATTGATAAAATTTATAAAGTATTAAATGAATATGAATATTCCAGTCAAATCGTTATTGACTTAACTACATTAGGTTTTTCCAATAAAAATGCCTTGTCCATTGTAAATCGTTACAAGAATAAAGCCATGGATAAAATAAGTGAAAACATTTATAACTTAATTGAAGAGATGGATTTTAACTTCTCTGAGATTGATGCTATTGCGTTAAATTCAGGAATTGAAGAAGATGATGACCGTCGAATTCAAGCCCTAATCATCTACGTTATCTCCTCTTGCACCTTTGAAACAGGAAATACTTATATGGAATATGATGAAATAAAACATAATATTCTAAAATATTTACAAACTATAAATGATGAAGTATTAGAATATAACATCTGTAAATTAAATGAGAAAAGAAAAGTAGTAATCATTGGTGAAAAATATTATTTAAAAGAATTTTATGAAGCAGAAAAATATATTGCTGACAGGGTCTCATTTATGAATGATATGGCCAAAACAAAAATTCCCAAATTAGAAGAGAAAATTGAAGCATTAGAAAGAAAAAATCAAATTCACTATGACAAAGTTCAAACAAAGGCGATAAAAAAAGCCATTACCAATAACATTACTATTATAACGGGTGGACCTGGGACAGGAAAGACCACCATCATCAAAGCCATAGTTTCTCTATTTCAAGAAGTATTTCAGGCCAAGAATTCAGAAATTGCTCTTTTAGCCCCAACCGGCAGAGCGGCAAAAAGGATGGCAGAAACAACCAAACTATATGCCTGCACCATTCACAGATATCTAGGATACGATAAAGATAAAAATAAATTTTGTGTAGACGAATATTCACCAAACAATGAAAAATATATCATCGTCGATGAAGTAAGTATGATTGATACGATTCTTTTTTCTTCATTATTAAAAGGAATTAAAAGAAATGTTAAATTAGTATTAGTAGGTGATTATTTTCAATTGCCTAGTGTTTCACAAGGCCAAGTTTTAAAAGATTTAATGGACACCGAACTAATCGATGTCGTGAAATTAAATTGCTTATATCGTCAAAATGAAAATTCTTATATTCCTATCCTCGCAAATGAAATTAAAGATAAAGATATTGATGATGACTTTGTAATAAAAAGAGATGACTATAACTTTATTATGTGTGATAATGATAAAGTTATCCCTACCATTCTCTATATTACCAGCAATGCCTTAAAGAAAGGATATACCGATAAAGATATCCAAATACTCGCACCAATGTATAAAAGTATCAATGGAATTGATCGCCTCAATCAACATTTACAAAAACTCTTTAATCCACCACTAGACACAAAAAAATCCCTCATCATAGGAGAAGTAACTTACCGCATTGGGGATAAAGTTTTACAACTCGTAAATGATACTGAGGCCAATGTCTATAATGGAGATTTAGGATATATTATAAATATTATTGATAGCAAAGTAAGTGCTACTAAAAAAAATGAAATTATTATTGATTATGATGGCAATCAAGTTACTTATACAGCAGATAAATTTTCAAATTTTAGACACGGATATGCTATCTCTATTCACAAAGCTCAAGGCAGTGAATTTCCATTAGTCATTATGCCAATTGTCAATAATTTTAACAGAATGCTTTACAATAAATTGATTTATACAGGCGTAACGAGAGCCAAAAAATGCCTAATGATTGTAGGAGACCCTAAATGTTTTACGAATGGAATCATGAATGATTTTGTTGATTACAGAAAAACGACTTTAAAAGAATTTATTTTAGAAAAATACACTTATCAAAGTATAAATATTAAAGATTAGACCATATTAATAACGGATATCAATAGATATCTATCATAGATTCTAAGGAGTGGATTAGTATGGATATAAAGAAAAGTATGGCATTCGTTGCTATGGGTGTTGGTGGAACGCTACTATACCAACAAGTAAAAAATGGAAATGCCAAAAAGTATGTAGGTGAAGTAAAGAAATTTGCCAAAAAAACAATGAATGATATGAGCAATATGTATGATGATTTAGAAGATATGATGTAAGAAAACGATTCCACTGGAATCGTTTTTAAAATAACTTTAAATTTAAATAAATTCATGATATAATCTATAATGTAGTTGAAGGTGATAAACTTGGATTATAAAGTAAAAATAAACGAATTTGAAGGCCCATTAGATTTACTCTTACATTTAGTAAAAATCTCTAATATTGATATTTATGATATTAACATCAATGAAATTACAAATCAGTATTTTGATTACATCAATAAAATGGAAGAATTAAACATCAACGTCGCCTCCGAATATCTTGTAATGGCCGCAAGTTTAATGGAAATCAAATCAAAATCCTTACTTCCTAGCCAAAAAACAGAAGAAATAGAAGAAGAGGACGAAGAAGCCACAAGAGAAAATTTAATCGAAAAACTAATTGAATATCAAAAATACAAAGAAATTACCAAAGATTTCAAAAAGTTAGAAGCGACTAGAAGAGAAATATACACCAAATCTCCATCAAAACTAAACGAAATCACCAACAAAAAATTAGAAAAAGACCCAAATATTACAGTGGATTCTCTAATTAAAGCTTGGGAGGAATTTTTAAAAAGAAAAAATATGGAAAAACCAATAACTACTAGAATTACTACAAAAGAATATAGTGTAAGAGCAAGAAAAAATGATATTGTTACCCTCTTAAAAACAAAAAAGAAAACTTCTTTTGAAGAACTATTTGATATTTATAACAAAAGTTATATTGTGGTAACATTTATGTCTATCTTAGAATTAGCCAAAGAAGAGAAAGTAAATTTAACTCAAGAAAATGCTTTTGCTAAAATTTATATAGAATTGAAGGTGAACTAATGGAGGGAATATTAGAAGGATTACTGTATGTCTCTGGGGATGATGGTCTTACCTTAAAACAAGTAATGTCCATTCTATCTTTAAACGAAGAAGAGGCCAAAAAATTAGTTTATCGTCTAAAAAGAAACTATGAAGAAGAAGATCGAGGCCTTAGATTAAATTATTTAGGAAATACTTTCAAATTAACAACCAAACAAGAACATAAAGAATATTACGAAAAATTATTAGAAAATCCATCCACTCATACTTTGTCACAAGCAGCCCTAGAAGTCCTAGCGATCATTGCTTATAATGAACCCGTTACTAGGGGACAAGTTGATGAGATGCGTGGGGTAGATTCCATTTTCGTTTTAAGAAAGTTACTAGCAAAGGGGTTAATTAAAGAGTCTGGTCGCTCCAATTTACCAGGACATCCCATTCTCTACAAAACAACAGATGATTTCCTAGATTATTTTGGCTTGTCCACAAAGGAGGATTTACCAGATATTAGTATTACCATAGATGATAGTGAAGAAAAAGATTTATTTCAATCAAACTATCATGAAGAAAAAGAATAAAGAGGGATAAAAAGATGAATATTATAGAAATTATTAACAAAAAAAGATTAGGAAAAATTTTAACAAAAGAAGAAATTAACTATGCCGTAAATGGATATTTAAGCGGTGAAGTAAAAGATTATCAAATGAGCAGTCTTTTAATGGCGATTGTTCTAAAAGGCCTAACAGACCACGAAATCATCACTTTAACTGAGATTATGTTAAATAGTGGAGAAAAATTAGATCTAAGTAATTTAGGTTCTGTCGTAGACAAACACTCAACTGGTGGAGTAGGGGATAAGACAACCCTTATTGTCTCACCAATTGTTGCTTCCTGTGGGGCTCGTGTTGCCAAAATGAGTGGAAAAGGCCTTGGCCACACCGGTGGAACAATAGATAAATTAGAATCTATTCCAGGATTTAAAGTGAATTTAGATGAACAAACCTTTCTAGAACAAGTAAAAAAAGTAGGACTAGCCATTGTGAGTCAAACAGCCAATTTAGTCCCAGCCGACAAAAAAATCTATGCCCTAAGAGACGTAACAGGAACCGTTGAATCCATTCCTCTTATCGCCTCTTCAATCATGAGTAAAAAAATTGCTAGCGGGGCCAATAACTTAGTAATTGATGTCAAAGTAGGTAGAGGAGCCTTAATCAAAAATTTAAAAGACGCTAGAAAATTAGCACATTTAATGATTAAAATCGGCTCATCCCACCAAATAAAAGTAGTCTGTTTATTAACGAATATGGATATTCCTCTAGGAAATAATATTGGTAATGCCCTAGAAGTTAGAGAAGCAGAAGAAGTTTTACAAGGAAAAAAAGGAAACTTAACAGATTTATGTATAGAAATTGCCACTCAAATGGTGCATCTTAGCCTAAACATTTCCGTTGCTGATGCAAAAAAATTAGTCCAAGAAAATTTAAAAAATGGCTCTGCTTATCAAAAATTTTTAGAATTTATAAAAGCCCAACAAGGAGATATTAATGCCTTACCAGAAAGTACTTATCACTATGAGGTAAAAAGTACGAAAAAAGGCTATATCAACGATATCAATGCTCTAACCTTAGGAGAATTATCCATGCAACTTGGTGCTGGACGGATGAATTTAACAGAAAAATTAGACTATGGTGCTGGAATCACTTTAAAAAAAGAAGTAGGGGATATGGTAGAAGTAGGAGATACCATAATGATACTTCACACAAATAAGGTTTTGGATAACGACTTTCTAAAAACTTCGGCCTTTGTGATTACAAGGGTAAAACCAAAACCACTACCCCTAATCTATGAAGTAATTGAATAAAAAAGGAGGAAAGATTATGCGCTTAAAACACGTAAAAGGAGCAAAAGAAATCATCGAAAAAGGTACCTTTTATCTACAACCATTAGAAGAATATAAGGGCACCTGGCACAAAATTTTTCTCAACAACAATCCCATTTATATTGAAATTGGCATGGGAAAAGGAGACTTTATCATAGAAAACGCTATCAAGTACCCAAATATTAATTTTATCGGAATTGAAAAGTTTGACAGCGTTTTAGTTCGAGCAATTCAAAAATCAAATGAACTAGAGTTAAAGAACCTAAAATTAATTCGCATGGACGCAAACAATATTGATAAAATATTTTCTAAAGAAATTTCTCTAATTTATCTAAATTTCTCTGATCCTTGGCCTAAAGATAGACACGCCAAAAGAAGATTAACTAGCCCCATTTTTTTACAAAAATATGACTTTATTTTTAAAAATAATCCTCATATTATTATGAAGACGGATAATAACTCTTTATTTGAATACTCACTAGAGTCTCTAAAAGAAAATGGTTATCAAATCATTTCTAGCACTAGAGATTTATATCAAGAAGACATCAAAGAAAATATTCAAACTGAATACGAAAAGAAATTTGTTAAATTAGGAGTAAAAATTAATCGCTTAGAAGCCATAAAATATAAAGATTAAAAAAACACATCTCAATTTTAGAGGTGTTTTTTTATATCTTTCAAATTTCAAAGAACCTTTTTTACCTAAAAAAGGCATTCTAAACGCTTTATTTTATTAAGAAAAATCAATACCAGCACTCTAATTTAAAAAAAATTTTCAAAATAAGAAGGATTTTAGAAAAAAAGAGCGAATAATATAATTAGAGGAGGTAAAAGATGAAAAAAAATTTAATTGTCCTACAAGATGGATATAAAGAATGTGGTGCTGCCTCTTTATTATCTATCATTCGCTATTACAAAGGAAATATTTCATTAGCTAAACTAGTAGAAATGACCAATACAACCAAAGAAGGAACAAACTTTTATCAACTAAAACAAGCTAGTGAACAAATAGGATTAAATTCTATTGGCTATAAAGTAGAAAAATTATCCTCTCTAAAAGGGTTAAAAAGACCTTTTATCTGCCAATTAATTGACCATTCCTATGAACATTTCGTTGTTGTCTATGAATTAAAAAGAGATAAAATCATCATGATGGATCCTGCTATTGGTGAAAAGTGTTTATCACTTTCTTCGTTTGAAAAATTATGGACAGGCTATATTTTAATTTTCGAACCATTTAAACAATTATTAGAAATCAAAGAGAAAAATTATATGAATCAAATGATAAAGAAAGTTCTTAAAAAAAATAAAAGCATTATTTTAACTATCCTGCTTCTTTCTATCATTTATACAATTTTCTCTTGCCTAGGGAGTCTATATTTTGAGTTTATTCTAGATTTTGTTATAGAAAGTACAAAAACGAATCTTTTTATTATTTCCTTTTTCTTTAGCATAATTATTTTACTAAAAATAATTAGTAATTTCATTAGAAATCAAGTCTTTATTCTCTTTAGTCAAAAACTAGACTGTTCTATCTTCTTATTTACTTTCAAAAAAATACTTTTACTTCCTTATCATTATTACCATAACAGAACAACAGGAGAAATCATAAGCCGTTTAAATGATCTAATTTATGTAAAAAACTTCATCAACCAATTAATCCTCACTGTATGTCTAGATGGAATTTTATTAATTGGATCAGGTTCTCTTTTATTTCTCTTAAATAAACAATTATTTCTCATGATAATAATGATTAGTGCTCTTCATATTGGTATTCTTTTAATTTTTAGACCGACATTAAAAAAATATACCAATATAAGCCAGCAAAACAATGCCACACTTCAATCATATTTAACAGAATTAATCAGTGGTATTGAGACAATTAAAAATATGAATACGGAATTTATTATGAATGAAAAACTAGAAAAAATTTATGTAAAATCTCTAAATAATACTTTTGAATATCAAAACATTCTAAATTTAGAATTATTAATAAAAGATTTAGTTTCAACGATTGGGCTTCTCTTACTAGAAATGTTAGGATTTTACATGGTAATGAGTAAAAATTTATCCATAGGATACTTTATGACTTATATTTTTCTTGCCAATTCTTTTTTAACACCAATTACCAATTTAATTGAATTAAATAAAGAATACTATTACTTAATCAATTCCATTAAAAGAGTAAATCACTTATTTGAAATTGAAGAAGAAAACTTAAGCACCAATACTAATTTTGATTTAAATGGTAACATTCAAATTCGAAATTTATCTTTTAGTTACAATCAAGAAAAAATGATTTTTTCTAATTTCAACTTACAAATTCAAAAAGGAAATAAAATCATGATTTTAGGTTCCTCAGGCAGTGGTAAAAGTACCATCCTAAAATTATTAATGAAATACTATGAAGTAAATTATAATACCATTTATTTAAATGATGTAGATATTAATAATTGTTCTATCGCAAATGTTAGAAACTATATTTCCTTAATGAGTCAAAATGATATTTTATATAACGATACCATTTTTAATAATATTACGTTATTCCAACATGTTGACCAAAAAAAATATCAAGAAGTATGCAAACTAACTTGTGTAGATGAATTTGTAAAAGAATTATTTTTAGGTTACCAAACAAAATTAGAAGAAAACGGTCTAAATCTCTCTGGAGGACAGAGACAACGTATTCTCTTAGCAAGATTACTCTTGCAAGAAAAAGAAATCATGTTAATTGATGAGGGATTAAACGCAATTGATATTCAACTAGAAAGAAAAATCTTAAATAATATTTTTTCTAAATATCCAAATAAAACAATTATTATTGTTTCTCATAGAATGGAAAATCAAGATCTATTTCACCAAGTAATTCATTTTGAAACAAAAAAAATAAACCATCTATTGAAGGAGAGATTATATGATTGATACTTATTATATCTTAAATAAAAAATGTAATTTTTTCATTTATATCTTTATTTTAAACGTAATTATTTTAATAATGTATATCATATATGGAATGAATACCTATACTTATCAAAATTATATTCAACTTCACTCCGAAATAATAATCAAAAACTCCTTATTTTATCTTGAGGTACTCATTCCGGAAAAGGAGGTTTCTAACATAACAACAAATGAAAAAATAATCATTGAAAAAAAAGAGTATCAATACAAAGTAATCAAACAAGACAATAAAATTACTTACCTAAATAATATTAATTATCAAAAATGTTACTTGGAAATAATCAATTTAGAAAAAAACTATCAAAAAGAAGGATATCATTTGCTCATAAAAATTCCTCAAAAGAAGAAAAAAATAATGGAATATTTTAAAGAATAGAAAGGAGCATAAATATGCAAAAAATGGAAAACAAAGAATTAATGGAAGTCAAAGGAGGCGCAGTAAACTGGGGCTTAATGGCCGGAATTGGTGCCGCAGCATCCTTCATTATTGGCATCATTGATGGGCTGATGAATCCTAAAAAATGCAATAACTAAACCATAAGAAAGGAGAAAAAGGGTATGACAGAATTAAAAAAAGAAGAAATGTTACAAATAAAAGGAGGATTTAGCAGTGCCTTATTAAACGCTATGATGCGTACTGTATCAGTAATGTTTAATGTAGGACAAGCTGTTGGGTCAGCCATTAGAAGAGCCGTAAGTGGCAGATATTGTTAAAAAAAAGAGAAGTTTGAATAAAAAATTCAGATTTCTCTTTCTTTTTGATTGATTTTTTTGATAGGCTAGTGATATAATCTAATTATGCTGAAATGGCTCAGATGGTAGAGCAATTGATTCGTAATCAATAGGTCGCAGGTTCGAGTCCTGTTTTCAGCACCATGTGTATACAAAAGTCTTAATGATAAGGCTTTTTTTTATTGAAATGTACTTTATTAGTAAACTCTAAAAAATTCCTTATTTTTTTATGTTAAAATGAAAGAAAGAGAATAAAAAAATAAGAAAGGAAAGAAAAAAAATGTCAAAGTGGGATTATGAATATTTAAAATTATGTAAAAAAATTTTAACAGAAGGAAGGGAAGTTCAAAATAGAACGGGAATCAATACAATTAAGATTCCTTCTTATCATTTTCAATTTAATCTTGAAGAAGAATATCCGGTTTTAACAACAAAACAATTATTTTTTAAACAAGCTATTTTAGAAATGCTTTGGATTTATCAGGCTCAAAGTAATGATGTGCGTTGGTTACAAGAAAGAGGAATTCACATTTGGGATGAATGGGAAATTGGTGAAGATGGATTATGGAAAGCAGAGCAAAATATTAAAACTAAAGATGGAGTTTTAGAAAAAAAAGAAATTACCAAAAACTACGGGAAAGAGTGGGCACACACGATTGGAACAGCCTATGGCTGGATTGTTAATCATTATCATTTAACAGAAAAATTAATCGATAAAATTAAAAATTATCCAGAAGACAGAAGAATGGTTTTAAGCTTATGGCAAGATGAATTTTTAGATACGGCGGTATTACCATCTTGTGTTTGGTCAAGTGAATGGGATGTAACTGATGGCAAATTAAACGCGTGGGTTCATCAAAGAAGTTGTGATGTGCCTCTTGGTTTACCATTCAATGTAACACAGTATGCGACCTTAGTAAATATGCTAGCAAAAACCTGTAACCTTACTCCAGGGACTTTAGACTGGAGCATTAAAGATGCTCATATTTATATCAATCAAATATCGAAAATCGAAGAGCAAATACGAAGAATGGATAATTTAGGCGATTTTAAAGCACCTGAATTATGGCTAAATCCAGAAATAACAGACTTTTTTGCTTATGATAATTCTAAAAATTGTAAAGATGTTAAAATCTTAAACTACAAACATCATGGTAAAATTCATTTCCCTATAGCAAAATAAAAAAGTTCACTAGAATTTTTCTAGTGGAACTTTTTTTAATTTTCTGCTTCTTCTAACATATTTTCAATAAAAATACCATATCCTTTTTTACAATCATCAACAACCACGTGAGTAACAGCCCCAATAATTTTATCTCCTTGAATAATTGGACTTCCACTCATCCCCTGAACAATTCCACCAGCACTTTGAAGTAATCTTTCATCTGTTACTTCAAATAAAATATTTTTATTCTTCTTGTCTTTTTTCATCAGTTTTAAAATGTTAATTTTAAATTCTTCCACTTCATTACCGGATATTACGGTTAAGATAGAAGCATTTCCTAATTGAATATCCTTCTCGTGGGCAACTTTATATGCCCTTTTATCAGGAAGTTCACTAGTATAAGTACCAAAAATACCAGAAGTACTATTTTTTTTAATATTTCCATACACTTCATTAACATCATATTTGGCATTTTTTTCTCCTGGATTTCCATCATCAGACCTAGTGATTCCTGTAACTGTAGAATGATAAATTTTTCCGTCTTTCATTTCTAATCTCTGTCCTGTTGTTGACTCGATAATTTCATGTCCTAGGGCACCATAAATTTTAGTATTAGGATCAATAAATGTCAGCGTTCCGACGCCATTAATACTATCTTTTACATAAAGTCCAGTTTTAAAAACATTATTTTCATCTTCTACTAAAGTAAGAATTGTGTGATAAGTAGAACTTCCTCTTTTATAGGTAATTTCCATTTCTAATTTATCTACTCTTGAATCTAGTGCATCAAGCATCTCTTCGATAGAATGAACTTCCTTTTGATTAATATGTGTTATTTTATCTCCTTTTTGTAAAGAAGCATCCCTTGCTGGGTCAATTTCTCCAATTTTATAAGTGCCAACAATCAATACACCATTACTTTTTAATTCAATTCCAACATTTTGACCACCAGCAATAATATAATCTGAATAAGCAAAGACATTGAAAGGAATCATGATATTAATTAGAAGAAGCAATAATAGTGTTGTTATTTTCTTTTGCTTTTGCATCAAATCCATCTCCTTCATTAATCTTTTTCACCAGATTACATTATTAGTATAAACGAAGTTAAATGAAATATAATACGCAATAATTTCCAAAAAAATGAACATATTTTTTTAATTGAAAAGTACTGATGAAGAGTTTACTTTTATCTTTATCTTTCGTATAATTTTTTTTAAATTAGTACATATTATAAGTAGAAAAATTAAATTCATTCATATTATTTTGAATTTAAATAAATTTCTCGAATGACTTCCAACGCCTCATAATTTAAGCTTTTTAACTTAGGAAAATCTTTTTCTGAAATCTCTACTTCATAAGTAATTTTTTCTTGAAAATCCTTATGAACTATCTTTTTATCTTTTAAAAAGAAATCAATCATTTTTAAATTTTGATATGTACAAACTAATTTTACTAAATATCCTTTTTCAAGAACAATAACATGGTTTTTTAAAGCTTCTGTTGTTGCTTTTGTATAAGCTCGAACTAATCCAGCAGCTCCTAATTTTATTTTACCAAAATAACGCACAACAATACATAAAACATGATTTAAATTTTGTTTTTCCAAAACAAGAAGAATAGGTATCCCAGCTGTACCACTAGGTTCACCGTCATCCGATGCATATCGGATATTATCTAGGATATAAGCATAACAGTAATGTGTAGCATCCTTATAAGTATTTTTCACATAATTTATGTAAAAGACAGTATCTTTATTATCTTGTATAGGAAAAACTAACCCAATAAATTTTGAATTTTTAATGAAAAAAGAATAAACATTCTCAGTAACACTTTTCATTTTACACCTCAACATCATTTTATCACAGCAGGGCATTCATTGTAAATTTCTTTTTAGCCTTTTGCCCATACACAAAAGTCCAAATAGCATACTTTATTTTAGGAAGTGATAAGAATGAATGATTACGGATTTGATTATTTCAATTACATGAATAACATAACACCTAATCCTAACTACATGAATGCAATGCCCAATTATAACAATATTAGCGTAAGTCCTAATTACCAGAATCTGGATAAAGGCGAGACTAAGAATAGTCCTAGGCTATTAGATCCTTATGAAGGATTTATTCGAGGAAATAGTTTTGATAATTTATATGATAAATACAAAAATTATTCTCCAAGCAAATTAAATCCAACTAATGAAAGAGAAGCTCTACTTTATCAATTGTTACAATATAAATTTGCGATAACTGACTTAAATCTTTATTTAGATACAAACCCTAATGATAAAGAGACGTTAACTACTTTAAAAAAATACTTAGCAATTGAAAATCAAATAAAAAATAAGTATGAAAATATGTATGGCCCATTAACCATATCAGACATTAATCCAAATAGTAAGGATTGGAATTGGATTAATAGTCCATGGCCATGGGAGGGAGTATAAAATGTTTAAATATATAAAAACTTTGCAATATCCAATTAATATTAAGAAAAAAGATTTAAGAATGGCCCATTTAATCGTGACACAATATGGAGGAGCAAACGGAGAATTAGCGGCTGCTTTGCGTTATTTAAACCAGAGATTTACCATGCCGGATGATAAAGGTAAGGCTTTGTTAACGGATATTGGAACGGAAGAACTCGGGCATGTAGAAATGATTTGTACCATGTTATACCAATTAACAAAAGGTGCTAGTTTAAAAGAATTAAAAGAAGTAGGATTGGATACTTTCTATACTGAACATGGTAATGATATTTTTCCAACCAATGCAACTGGTGTTCCTTTTACGACTGGATATTTTGCTTCTGTAGGAGATCCTATCGCGAATTTATCCGAAGATATGGCCGCTGAAGAAAAGGCTAGAGCAACTTATGAAAATTTAATTAATTTAACTACGGATCCAGATATTATCGGCCCATTACTATTTTTACGTCAAAGAGAGATTATTCACTTTAATCGGTTTCGAGAATTATATAAAGAATATAAGAAAAAAGGATATCAATAAGGTACCCTTTTCTTTTCTTTAAGTTGACTTCAAAAAAAAACAATGTTAGAATGAAAAAAGAAAAATGAGAATAAAAAAATTCCTGTTTCCAAGAATTAAATTTCTACATATATGGCGGAGTGAGAGGGATTTGAACCCTCGCACCAGTTTCCCAGTCTACACCCTTAGCAGGGGCGCCTCTTCAGCCTCTTGAGTATCACTCCAAAACGCTTATGTACTCATTCTACTATTTTTTTATTCTCTTGTCAATAATTTAGAAAAAATTTTAGAAAGAAGATGGAAGTATGCCAAAAATAGAAGAAATGAATCTTAAAGAAGAAAATAAAAAAATTTTAAAAGAATTTCAAATTTATCTTTTCACTATGAAACATTTAGTAGAAAATTCTATTTCCTCTTATCTTTTTGATATAAAAGACTATCTTTACTATCTAGAAAAAGAAAAACATAAAAACTATTCTACCATAGAAAAAGATGATCTTATCGATTATTTAGAAAAATTAGATAAAGAGGATTATGCCGTTGCAAGTATTATGCGAAAAATCACTGCCATTAAAAGTTTTCATTTCTTTTTAAATAAAACTTATCACTTTGAAAACATTACCAAGCAGATAACCTCTCCTAGGGCATATCAAAAGGTTCCCAACATTTTATCCATCGAAGAAGTAGAAGAATTACTAGATATCCCATTAAAAACAAACTTTGATTATCGCAATAAAGCAATGTTAGAATTATTATATGCAACTGGCCTACGTGTCAGCGAATTGGTTAGTTTAAAAATCAATGATATTGATATGGAAAATGCTTTTGTAAGAGTAATAGGAAAAGGTGGAAAAGAAAGAATTGTTCCTATTGGAGATGTTGCTTTAAAATATTTAAAACTTTATTTAAATACTTATCGAAATACGCTAAAAAAGAAATGCTTTTCTGATTCTATTTTCTTAAACAATCATGGAAGGGAAATGACAAGACAGGGATTTTTCAAAATATTAAAAACAATTTCGCAAGAGAAAAATTTAAGAGAAAACATTACCCCCCATCTTTTAAGACATTCTTTCGCCACACATCTTCTCAATAACGGTGCTGATTTAAGGAGTATTCAATTATTATTAGGTCATAGCAATCTTTCTACTACCCAAATTTATACGAATGTAAACAATATCACTCTAAAAGAAAATTATAATTTATATCATCCAAGACACTAAAAAAGTACACGACTAATGTACTTTTTTATTTTTCCTTAAAACTTTTACAAATTGTTTCATCTTTATTCTGACAATCACATCCCGAACATGTGCAACTAATATCTAATTCTTCCAAATTACAACAATTACAGTCATTATGTTTACAATTTTCTACATCACATTTTACTTTTGTTTTTTTCATCAATCTTCATCTCCCTTTATAATATGTAGCCGCATTTTTATTTTATACCAAAAATACTTCAATTATTTTCTCTTTCATAAAAAGAATATTCTAATAAAGTAGTTTAAAAAAATAAAAAAATTGACTAAACAAGAAGGAATTGGTCAAAAAAAAGCGAATAATATAATTAGAGGAGGTAAAAAATGAAAAAGAAATTAAAATGGGTTTTGGTTAGTTTAATCCTATTTGTTCTAATTTTGGTAATTTCAATTGGAATAATCACATCTAACGAAAGTAAAACAAATGAAGTAAAAGAGGAAGAATTTATCTTTAAAGAAGAAAAAGATAATCAAGAAGAAAAAAAAGACCAACCATTAGATGAGGAGACTAAAGTATTTGTAGATATTAAAGGAGCCGTTTTAAACCCTGGAGTATATGAAATAGAAAAAGATAAAAAAATAATTGATGTCGTCTCTCTTGCTGGTGGTCTTTTAGAAGAGGCTAATACGACAACTATTAATTTAGCCAAAAAAGTTCAAAACGAAATGGTAATTATTGTTTATACCAACGAAGAAATTAATAAAGCAATGCGGGATGGACAAGCCATAAACAAAATAGATAATACTTGTGTTTGTCCTAAAATAAAGAATGATGCTTGTATCAATAATAATACTAAAAATGAAGAAAATAACGAGTCTAACACCACTACACCTATTCAAGAAATCATCAATATCAATACTGCTACTGCTTCAGACTTTGATAAACTTCCAGGAATTGGTGCAAGTAAGGCAGAAGCCATCATTCAGTATCGAGAAGAACATGGAAGCTTTAGCAAAATTGAAGATTTAAAAGAAATATCAGGTATCGGAGATGCTTTATTCGAAAAAATTAAAGACTATATTACAGTCTAAATATTTATTTAAAATAATTTTACTTCTCTGCCTTTTCCTTGCAATTTTAAGAATCCATCTTTTTCCCAAAACAAGCAAATATCAGCCTAACGAAACCAAGATAGAGGGAATCGTTTTAAAATATAAAATTGATGGTGATCATCTTTCTATGACAGTAAAAGGAAGAGAAAAAGTAATTGTTCATTATTATTTTAAAAACAAGTTAGAAAAATTGACTCAAGAGAAAAAAATAGAATTAGGAAGTCGTATTTTTTTAGTAGGCACTTTAAAAGAACCTGCGAATAATACTATCCCGAATGGTTTTAATTATAAAAAATATCTTTTAAAAGAATCAATATTTTATTTATTTCAAGCCAAAGAAATAAAAATTCAAGAAAAAAATAAAAGTCTTTTTTATAAAGTAAAAAATATCTTAGAGAAAAGAATCGACAAAATAGATCAAACTGGTTATTTTCGAACTTTTATTTTAGGAGATAAAACAACGTTAGATAAAGATGAACTAGAAAAATATCAGGTAAGTGGAATTTCTCATTTGTTTTCTGTCTCTGGTATGCACGTTAGTTTTATTGTTGGAATCATAATGTATTTTTTGAGTCAATTTACCTATAAAAACAAACTAAAATATAGTATTGTTACCTTATTTTTGCTTTTCTATCTTTATTTAACCAATCAAAGTGCATCAATTCTTCGAACTACCATTTCGTTCATTATCACAGGAATAAATTATTGTTTTAATCTGAAAATAAAACAATTGGATTTATCCATTCTTCTATTATCAATAATTACGCTACTAAATCCATATCTTTTATTTGATGTAGGCTTTCAATTCTCATATCTAATTAGCACATCTATTCTTTTACAGAAAAGAAAAATAGCAGGATATTCTAAAAAATGGCAACAAAGTCTTTATGTCTCATATTTAAGTTTTTTAATTTCTCTTCCTATTTGTCTTTATCAATTCCAGAGCATTAATTTTCTATCCATTCTCTTTAATTTAGTCATGATTCCTTTGGTTAGTACAGTTGTTTTTCCCTTAACATTTATAACAATGATTATTCCCGTTATCTATCCTATTTATTCTTTTATGATTAAAATCTTAGAATTTTTAAATGATTTATTTTATCAAATCAATATTGGAAAATTAATTTTTTTAAAACCAAATATTATTATTGTTATTATTTATTACATCATCATAATTTTTGCTATCAAAAAGCCTGGATGTTTATTGATTTTAATTATAGTATTATCGCTTCACTTTTTTTATCCATATCTAGAAAATGATTTCCAAGTAACCATATTAGATGTAGGACAAGGCGACTGCATTTTTATTAAATATCCAAACAATAGGGCAAATATTTTAATTGATACTGGAGGAAAAATAACTTATCAAAAAGAAAAATGGGCAACAACTAAAGAAACAAATACAATCACTTCTACTAAAATCATTCCCTATTTAAAATCTCTAGGAGTTACAAAATTAGATTATTTAATTCTTACTCATGGTGACTTTGATCATATGGGTGAAGCAATTAATTTAGTTAATAATATAAAGATAGAAAAAGTCATCTTTAATTGTGGAGAATATAATGATTTAGAGAAAGAACTAATTAAAGTTTTAGATAAAAAGAAAATTAAATATTATTCATGTATTAAAGAATTAAATATTGATAAAAACAAATTATATTTTTTGCAAACAAAAGAATTTGATAATGAAAATGACAATAGTAATGTGATTTATACAGAACTTAATGGCTATAAATTTATGTTTATGGGAGATGCATCAATTACTACTGAAAAAGAAATATTAAATAAGTATAATTTACCAGATATAGATGTTTTAAAAGTAGGACACCATGGAAGTAAAACGAGCTCAAGTATTGAATTTATAAATGAAATAAATCCCAAATATTCAATAATTAGTGTTGGTAAGAATAATCGGTATGGTCATCCAAATGATAGTGTATTAGATAATTTACAAGACAGTAAAGTTTATAGAACGGATCAATATGGAAGCATAATGTTTAAGATAAATAATGATAGATTAAAAATAGAAACATGTATACCATAGAAAGGAGTAAGATGAATTATTATAATGAGATAAAAGAAAAACTAATAAAAGTGAAATATATGATAGAGCAAAAGACTATTCAAAAGATAGACATAAAGTTAGTGTATATTTTGAGACTGGGAAACTTTTAAGTGAAGCAGGTAAAGAATATGGTAAAAATATAATTAAACAATATTCTGAAAATCTAATGATTGAAGTTGGTAAAAAATATAATGAAAGAAATCTTAGGTACATGAGACAATTTTATGAAATTTTTTCAAGCATAAAATGGAACCCACTGGGTTCCAAATTGAGTAGGAGCCATTTCAGAGAATTATTAACAGTTAAAAACATAGATGCAATTATGTACTATATTGATATATGTGAGAAGAAAAATTTAACAAGAAGACAATTACAAGAACGAATAAAAACTCAAGAATATGATAGATTAAGTGAAGAAACTAAGAATAAACTAATTACTAAAGAACAATTAAAAGTTAATGATTTAATACCAAATCCTATAATTATACAAACTAATGAATTAAATGAGGAACTATCAGAATATGCGTTAAAACAATTAATATTAAATAATCTGGATGATTTTTTAAATCAGTTAGGCACTAAATTTACTTATGTTGGCAATGAATATAAAATTAAAGTAGGTAACACATACAATTACATTGATTTACTTCTATATAACATTAAATATAAATGCTACATAGTTATAGAATTAAAAGTAACTGAGTTAAAGAAAGAACACACTGGACAAATTATGACTTATATGAATTATATTGATAAGAATATAAAAACGTTTGAAGAAAATAATACAGTAGGAATAATTATTTGTAAACAAGACAATGAGTATGTAATTAAATATTGCTCTGATGAGAGAATAATTGCTAGAGAATATGAATTGGTGTGAAATAAGGGAAAAATATGATATAATCAATGAAAACAAATTATAATAATGGACATGTTATAGACGTAGCAGAAATGACTGTTAACGAATATGAAATTGCTGCAAAAGAATGGTCGGAAGGTAGTAAAAATTTTGAAGAACTATTACTTTACTGTTTAAAAAATGGAATTATCACCAAATCTTATTGTACTGGTCATAAAGAAAATGATACAGCATTTTTACAATTTGAATTAAGTGAAAAAATAGAAAAGCAATTATTAAGATAATAAATCGTTATTATAATCTAAATGGAGTTAATATGATTTTTGTTAATCAACCAGGAGAAATTTCAAAATTTGATATTGGAGTTCCTAAAAATATGGGGGACCAGTTTTTTAAAGACATGTTAATACAACTTTCTAATGGACTAGACATCGGAATAGATTCATTAACATCTGATATGCAAAGTACTATTGCTGCTTTGACAAGTCACAAGATTCCTAATGAATATTTAGAGATTCAATATTCAATGAATGATAATAAAAAAGAACTCTTTGTTGCTACGACAAATCCTAATTACTATGAATTATATTGGGATAAAGATAATGCAAAACCTTGGGTTGAAGATAGTATTGGTATAGAAGGAACTCCAGAAAGTATAGAACCAATAATTAGGGACATTTCTAAAAAAACTTCTTTTGAATATAGGAAGTATGTTGAAAATCAGACTAGGTTAAATAAAATAGCATCCTCCTTAGCAACATCTATGAAATCAAAAACAGATAAACGAGGAATGCCGGAAATTGATGGAGCAGAAAGAATAAATTCAATTGCAATATATGAAGTGTTGCCAGGAATGACCATTGACGATGTAACCCAAGAAATATGTGGTCAAAGATATCTATGCAAATTTAACAACTTTGAAATAGATGGAACAAAATATAAAAGTCCAGCAGAAATTGTTTCAGCATATAAAAAACATTGGGAAGATGGCAAAAAAAGATTACTTGAATCAAAAAAAATGCAAGAACAAATTGACAATTCAATAAGACAACAACAATTTGCTTCATTGGCTAATGACAAAAATTTAATATCCAATACAGATTTAGAAGAAGGTGGCTTGAAAAGATGATTACCGACAATCTTAAAAATGATTTTAGTAACTTAAATACAATCGAAAAGAGAAATCAAATAAGTAATGAATTGCTATATATTGCTTTATTAATCAAAATGAAAGAAAGTCAATTAAAAATACCTTCAGTCTTAAATGTTAAAAATTATGATGTTAATAAACAAGCAAATTTTAGTGAAGACGAGATGCTAGATTTTTTATATGAGGATATATACAGTATTAAACGTGGGTTAATCACTTTACTTGTTTTACAATAGCAGATAAGATTATTTTTTCTTAAAAAGAAAAATATATGTTACCACATATTTCTCATAAAAGATTATTCTAAAGATAAAAAAATATCAAGAAAAAATAACGCCAATAATACGAAAGAATATAATAGGTTAAAGAGAGAGAAAAAAATTAAGAATAGAACGAATAAAAATAAAATTAATAACTATACTAGTGGTAGAAAGTGTTAGCATATAAAAAGCGGAATATTCAAGAAATAAATATTCCATCATCTTGCCGTAAATTCGCAAGTGTTACGAATTTGCGTTTAATATATAAAGGGGAATCTAGAAATAGTTTCCCCTTATTATTGGACTTAGAATTTGATTGACTATTCAAAAAAGATATTATATAATTCTTATTGAGTAGAAGTAGTTAGTAAGGTGAAAAAAGTGGCAAAAAAAAAGACAAAAAAAGAAAAAAATAAGAATAAATTTGAATATAGTAACGAAATTGTTGGGGTAATGGTAATTTTAATTAGTATCATTGGTATATTAGGTACCGGGATAGTGGGAAATATTGTAAGAAGTTTCGCCATCTTTTTAGTTGGAACCCTCTATTTAATGTTATTGATTTTATTTTGCGTAATTGGTGTTTGTTTAATTTTTAAAAAAGAATCACCAAATTTATTATCCAGTAGAATGATTGGGGTATATATAACCGTTATTTCTATATTAGTATTATTTCATGTAAAATATATTGAAGTAAATGGTACAGAAGGGGTAAAAATCATTACAGAAACTTTTAATAATTTAATGATATCGTTTAATAGTAATACAGCCCTTTCCAATTCTGGCGGGGGAATCATTGGAGCAATATTTAGTTATTTGTTTGTAACTTGCTTTGGCGGTGGAGCCATCATTGTGACTTCCACTTTGCTTATCCTTGGCGTTATCTTAATATTTAATGTAAGCATTTTAGAAGTATTTAATAAATTTAAACCAAAAATTGCAAAAATATTTGAAAAAGATAATGAATTAGAGGAAGAAGAGGAGAAAAAAACACCAATAATCTCCCCTAAACAAAAGGAAGAAGACAATTTAATTGAAGAACCAGCAGTTGTAGTGGAACCAGTTAGAGTAGAAAATATTGATGCGGATGTTCCTATTGTAAGAACACCTCCGAAAATCAATACCAATGAGCCTATTGAAGTAAAAGATGAAGTAATCATTAATAGTGTTAATGAAAATTACCAACTACCACCAATTAATTTGTTAAATACAGTAAAAAATGTGAGCAATAAAGCCAATGAAATAAAAGCAAAACAAAATATTGCAGAATTAGAAAAAGTTTTAAAAGATTTTGATATTACTGGAAAAATTGTTCAAGTAAACATTGGACCAACAGTAACGCAATATGAATTAGAAATAAAAGCAGGAACTAAGGTAAGTAAATTACTATCCATTCAAAGAGAAATTGCACTAGCTTTGGCTGCTAGGGATGTTCGTATTGAAGCACCAATTCCAGGAAAAAGCACAATAGGAATTGAACTACCTAATCAAGTCAATAGTTCTGTATCCTTTAAAGAAGTCTTATCCAAAATGCCAGATGTTACTGAGAAAAATCTTCTTGCGGTAGGTCTTGGAAAAGATATTATGGGAAAAGTAAAATGGATGGAAATTAATACTACACCACATCTATTAGTTGCAGGTGCTACTGGTTCTGGAAAATCAGTTTGTATGAATTGTATTATTACCTCTATTCTAATGCGAACGAAACCAGACCAAGTAAAATTAGTGATGGTTGACCCCAAAAAAGTAGAACTTAGTATGTATAATGGTGTTCCTCATCTATTATGTCCTGTTGTAACAGACCCAAAAAAAGCTTCCGTTGCATTAAAAAATATTGTTGTTGAAATGGAAAAAAGATATGATATCTTTGAAAAGACAAAAAATAAAAACATAAAAGGCTATAATGAATTTTGTGAAAACAATCCGGAATATCCCAAGATGCCATACATTGTAGTAATTATTGATGAACTGGCCGACTTAATGTTAGTAGCGGCTAAGGAAGTTGAAGATTCTATTATGCGAATTACCCAAATGGCTCGTGCTGCAGGAATTCATTTAATTGTTGCAACACAAAGACCATCAACCGATGTCATTACCGGAGTGGTAAAAGCCAACATTCCATCTCGTATTTCTTTCGCGGTATCTTCAAGTATTGATTCTAGAACAATATTAGATTCAACTGGTGCTGAAAAGCTACTAGGAAAAGGAGATATGCTATTCTTACCAATGGGAGAAAATTCCCCAGTTCGAATTCAAGGTGCATTTGTCAGTGAACAAGAAATTCAAAAAGTAGTAGATTATGTCTGTGAACAGCAAAAGGCACAATATGATACCTCTCTAACAGAGATGAGAAATGACGCTGAAAGTCATAATGATGGATATGAGTCAGATGAAGATTATGAAGACCCATTATATAATGAAATTGTTGATTATGTTATTCAAGCTGGGAAAATTAGTGCCTCATTAATTCAAAGAAAATATCGTCTAGGATACAATAGAGCAGCTAGAATTATTGATTTATTAGAAGAACGAGGAATAATTGGCCCACCGAATGGTTCAAAGCCAAGAGAAGTTTTAATAAAAAACGAATCTAGTGAGCAGTAAAAAATAACAAAAGGATAAAGAAGAATAGAAGGAGAATTCTATGGAACATAAAAAAAATCTCTTAGCGTGGATTTCTTTGATAACTTTGATAATTTTACTTCTTTTCTTAAATTATATTAAATTTTTTTCACAAAAAAATCCAAATATTGAAGAAAAGCCAGTAGAAAATTCAAGTTCTAGGGCAATAGAAACTGCCCTTTCAACCATTGTTGAAAATTTTAATACGAATGAAGAATTAAACACATTAAAAGAAGAAAACATTTTACTATCTGCAACAAGAAAAAATTATTCACTATTTATTACTGATATAGAAAATGAAAATAGAACTGTTTATGAATTTAAGTATAACAATCTAAAGTTATCAATCAATGTCTTAGATGAAAAAGAAAATCTAGAAAAATTTAATCGAGCTTACAAAATTTTAATTATGTCTTGCCAAAAAAGAATTCAAAATGAAGATATCATTGATGAAAAAATCGAAAAATTTTTAAACGGAGAAGTCGAAATTGAAGCAATCCAAAAGAAAAAATCAGGAAATATCATAAACTACCAAATGGATATAACTAAGAAAATATCTAGCGATAATATAAATGATTTAAATCAAAATAATAATTAAAAGAAAGAAGATGATCATGTGCCAACACCGCATATTGAAGCAGAGGTTGGGAGTATTGCCCCAATAGTAATTACAGCAGGAGACCCTAAAAGATGCCAGTATATTGCTAATAAATATTTAAAAAATGTAGTATTAGTTAATTCTGTTCGAGGAATGAGTGCATACACAGGAGAGTATAAGAATAAAAAAATAACCGTTTTTCCCGTTGGAATGGGAATGCCAAGTATGGGAATATATGCCTATGAATTATATAAATTTTATGATGTAGAAGTTATGATTAGAATTGGTACCTGCGGAAGTTTTAATGAAGACTTTAAAATATTAGATACCGTATTATTAGATGGTTCATATACCGAAAGTAATTTTGCCTTATCCATTAATCGGGATAATCAAACACATCTTTCCTATGCTAGTCCAGCAGTAAATCAAATTATTGAAGAAGTAGCCCAAGAGAAAAATATTAACTATAAAAAAGGCTATGGTTTATGCAATGAGGCATTTGATGTTTACTTAACTAGTGAACAATTAGAAGATTTATTCTCCTCATTTCCGAAATCAATTTCTATTGTAGTAAGTGAAATGGAAGCATTTGCTTTATTTTATATTGCTAAGATGTTAGGAAAAAAGGCATCTTGCATATTAACAATAGTAGACTCTAAATATCAGAAAGATATTATTGTTACAAGTGAAGAAAGAGAGCAGAAATTAGATAATATGATTTTATTAGCGTTAGAATCTTGTTTAAAAATATAAATATTAGTTATACTATAATTAGAGGTGAAAAAACATGAATGTTGAACAATTTGATATGGGTTCCTATAATTTGCACGTTATTCAAACAAAAAAATTTAAAACCATAACTGTAGAAGTAAACTTTAGAAGAAAATTAAAAAAAGAAGAAATTACCAAACGAAACTTGCTCAAGTCTGTCCTTCTTTATACCACGAATAATTTTAAAACAGAGCAAGAACTCATTCGAGAAACAGAAAATCTATATGATTTAAAATTAGTAAGTTCAAATATGCGAATAGGAAATTACTCTAATTTATCATTTAAAATAAGATTTTTAAACGAAAAATATACCGAAGAATCAATGAATGAATATTCTATTGCTTTTCTTATGGATGTTTTATTTTCCCCTAATATAAAAGATGATAGTTTTATTGATGAAGATATTAAAAAATGTAAAAGCAAATTAGAAAAAAGTATCCAAAAGTTATCCGATAACAAACTAAAATATACATTAATTAAATTATTAGAAACAACCAAAAATATGCCATATTCTTATAATTCTTTTGGTTACTTAGAAGATTTAGAAAGCATTACACCTAAAAATTTATATGAATATTATCAGTCTGTTTTAGCAAATGATGATGTAGACGTTTTCGTTGTAGGAGATGTTGATACAAATCAAATCAAAGAATATTTCAAAAAATATTTCAAAGTAAATACTTTCAAAAAAACAAAGAAAGATATTTTAGTAGAGGAATTAAAACCACGAAAGAGAATCAAGAAAGAAATAGAACAATATCAGGCTAATCAATCTCAACTAACACTTTTTTGCACTTTAAATCATCTAACCGAATTTGAAAGAAAATATGTATTACTGGTTTATAATGAAATGTTAGGTGGAAGTTCAAACTCCTTATTATTTGATACTGTTCGTGAAAAGAATTCTTATGCTTATTATATTAATTCAAGTGCCAAGGCATATGACAACATTTTAATGATTTATTCAGGAATAGAAAGTGGGAACTCTGAAAATGTCTTAAAATTAATTAAAAAAACTCTATCAGATGTTCAAAAAGGCAAATTTTCTGATGAGATTTTAGAAAATTCTAAGGCAACTATTATTGCTTCCATCAAAGCAAGTACAGATAGTCCTAATGGCATTATTAATACTTATTACGCAAAAGTTTTAGTAAATTCGGATGATTTTGAAAAGAGGATGGAAAGTATTAAAAAAGTATCCCGAGAAGACATGATAGAACTATCAAAAAAAGTTACTATACATACAGTCTATCTTCTAGAAGGAAATGGAAAGGGGGAAGAAAACGATGGAACGAATTAGATTAAAACAAATTAATGAAGAGATTATTTATGAAAAATTAGAAAATGGTCTCGATATTTATTTATATAATAAAGAAGGTATCACTAATAATTATGTAACATTTACCACAAAATTTGGTTCAATATATAATGAATTCGTCCCTCTAGGTGAATCTAAAATGAAAAAAGTACCATATGGTGTTGCTCATTTTTTAGAACACAAAGTTTTTGCTCAAAAAGAAGACCCCCAGCCAGAAGAATTCTTCTCTAAAAGTGGTGCTTTATGTAACGCCTATACAACCTTTAAAAATACAACATATCTGTTTTCTGGACCAAACAACTTAAAAGAAAATGTACTATATCTATTAGACTATGTTCAATCACCATATTTTACCGAGGAAAATGTTGAAAGTGAAAAAGGAATCATCACCCAAGAAATCCATATGTGTGATGATAATCCAACAGATGTAATGTATGAATATATCAGGAAAAATACTTTTTTTAACAATCCATTTAAAGATAGTATTATTGGTACAACAAGTGATATCAACAAAATCACAAAAGAAATTTTATTCACATGTTATAATACCTTTTATCATCCCAATAATATGTTCTTAGTAATAACTGGCAATTTTAATGAAGAAGAATTATTAAATGCAATCAAAGAAAATCAAATGAAGAAGCAATTTAAAAATGAGAAAAAAATTAAATTAAAAGAATATAAAGAACCAGATAGGGTAGTAAAATCAAAAGAAGTAATAAAAATGGATACCCCAGTTCCTAAAGTTTCTTATAATATAAAGATACCGCTAGAAAATCAAAAAATGGACATTAGAAAATACAACTTATATCTATTTATTATCTTTTCTTCTCTTTTTGATGACACTTCAGATTTTGACCGCGAAGCAAAGAATGAAAATTTAATTACTAATTCTCTATATTTTAATTTATTAAACTGTGATACACATGCCTTAGTCTCTTTGATTAATGAAACAATTTCATATGATAAGTTAGTAGATAAGATAGAAAATACTTTAAAAAACATTTCCATTAAAGAAGAAGATTTAGATAGGAAAAAGAAAGTATTAATTAGCAATGAATTATTTAGTTTTGAAAATATAGAAGTAATCAATGACATGATTGTAGATAATATTATTTTTAATAATACCATAGAAAATAATATGATTGACTTATTAAAGTCTCTAAATATAGAAGAGTTAAATGAAGTAATAAGTAATTTGAATTTAGAAAATAAAGCCGTCGTCATATTAAAAAAGTGATTCTAAAGATTAAAATATCTAAAAAAAGAATGAATTGAAAAAACTTTACCCAACCCAAAATTGTTGAGTAAAGTTTTTTCCTTTTGTCTAAAATTTTATCAGTATTTTTTAGATCAAAAAAAGTTGAAAAAACGTCTCAAAAACACTTGCAAATAATGAAAATCTATAGTACAATATCAATCGTGTAGATGGCAGAGATGTGCAAAGTTGCTGATACACCCGGTTAAGTTGTTAAATATTTATAAGGGTATCAGGTAATTTGTTCGGAGCTATGTCTATACCAGATATAGGCGAAAGGAGGAGTTTAGATATGTCAAGTACAAAGGTTAGAATTACGTTAAAGGCATACGAACACCAAATCATTGATGAAGCAGCAGCTAAAATTGTTGCAACAGTAAAAAGAACTGGTGGAGAAGTATCAGGACCAGTACCATTACCAACTAAGGTACAAAAGTATACAATCTTAAGAGCAGTTCATAATTACAAAGACTCAAGAGAACAATTTGAGATTCGTACGCACAAAAGATTAATTGACATCAATAACCCAAGTAAAGAAACAATAAGTGCATTAAGTCACTTAGATTTACCTAGCGGTGTTGATATACAAATCAAATATTAAGAAAGGAAAGACTAATGATGAAAGGAATCTTAGGTATCAAAAGAGGAATGACTCAAGTTTTTGCTACAAATGGTAAATTAGTTCCTGTTACAGTAGTAGAAGTTGAACCAAATATCGTAAGTCAAATCAAAACAAAAGAAAATGATGGATATGAAGCAATTCAACTTGCTAGTGTAGAAAAAAAAGAACGTCGTAGTAACAAACCAGAAATCGGTCATTTAAAGAAAGCTAACACTACACCTAAGCGCTTCTTAAAAGAACTTAGAGGTGTTGATGTTAGCGGATACAGTTTAGGCCAAGAATTAAAGGCTGATGTATTTAGTGTAGGAGAAGTTGTAGACGTAACTGGCACTTCAAAAGGAAAAGGAACACAAGGTGTTATTAAAAGATGGAACCAATCTCGTGGACCTATGGGACATGGTAGCCAATATCACCGTGGTGTAGGATCATTAGGTACATTGTTACCAATGAGAGTATTACCAGGAAAGAAAATGCCTGGTAGAATGGGTGGAGAACAAGTAACTGTTCAAAACTTAGAAATCATTTCAGTTGATTTAGATAACAATTGCTTATTAATTAAAGGAAACGTTCCTGGACCTAAAAATTCACTAGTATTTGTAAAATCTTCTATTAAACACGAAGGAAAAGTAAATGAAACTTTAGAATTAATTACTTATGAAGTTGAAACTCCTGAAGTAGTAGAAGAAAATACTTCTGAAGAAGTACCATCACAAACAGAAGAATAATTTTAAGTATTATTATTTTATAAAGAACACAGTATAATATAGAAAAGTTATTCTTAAATGATTAGTATGGCAGAAAGGAAGAAGAAAATGGCTAAAATAGAATTATTAAACATTAACGGTGAAAAGGTTAAGGATATTAAATTAAATGATAACATTTTTGCAATCGAACCAAACGATGCAGTGTTACATAATGCAATTGTTTTAAATATGGCTAATGCACGCCAAGCTAGTGCATCAACAAAAACTAGAAGTGAAGTTCGTGGTGGTGGAAGAAAACCATGGAAACAAAAAGGAACAGGTAATGCTCGTCAAGGAAGCATTCGCGCAACACAATGGCGTGGCGGTGGAATTGTATTTGGACCAACTCCAAACAAAAACTATAAAAAGAAACAAAACAAAAAAGAAAGAAGACTTGCTGTTTTATCTGCATTATCTTATAAGAACTTAGATAAAGAGTTAATTATTCTTGAAAATTTAAGTTTTGAAGATAATAAAACAAAAAATATGATTAATCTATTAGATAATCTTAAAATTAGAAATAATAAAGTACTAGTAGTAGTAGATGAATTAACAGAAAATGTTTGCTTAGCATGTCGTAATTTACCAAATGTAAAATTAGTAACATTTGAAGAAGTAAATGCGTTCGATACTGTAAATGCTGACAACATGTTAATTACAGAAAGTGCTCTAAACAAATTAGAGGAGGTGCTTACTCGTGAATAATTATGATATTATATTTGCTCCTGTAATCACTGAAAAATCTGCATCTATGGAAAGTGAAGGAAAATACGTTTTCAAAGTAGATGTTAGAGCAAACAAAACACAAATTAAACAAGCTATCGAGGATGCTTTTAATGTACGTGTTATTGATATTCGTACTATTAATGTTCATCCAAAAGATAGAAGAGTAGGAAGATATACTGGTAAAACAAATCGTTATAAGAAAGCTATTGTAAAATTAGCAGAAGGAAATACGATTAGTTTCGACTAATAAAGGAGGAAAATTATAATGGCTATAAAAGTATATAAAGCAATTACCAATGGTCAAAGACAAAAAAGTACTTTGAAAAATGAAGAAATTACCAAGACCACTCCTGAAAAAAGTTTAGTTGTAACCAAGAAAAAAACAAATGGTCGTAATAACCAAGGAAAAATTACAGTAAGACACCGTGGCGGCGGCGTAAAAAGAAAATATCGTCTAATTGATTTTAAAAGGACAAAAGATGAAATTACTGCTATTGTAAATGCAATTGAATACGATCCAAATAGATCAGCTAACATTGCATTAATTACTTATAAAGATGGTACAAAATCATACATTTTAGCGCCTAAAGGACTAAAAATTGGTGATGTTGTAGAATCAGGCAGTAAAGTTGATGTAAAAACTGGTAATACAATGGAAATCGTGAACATTCCAGTTGGTACTGTAATTCATAACATTGAATTAAGACCTGGAAAAGGTGGACAACTTGCTAGAAGTGCTGGAAATAGTGCTCAAATTTTAGGCCGTGAAGGTAAGTATGTATTAATTAGACTTGCTAGTGGTGAACAAAGAAAAATCTTAGGAACTTGTCGTGCAACAATCGGTGTTGTAGGAAATGAAGATTTTGGACTTGTTAAAATTGGTAAAGCAGGTCGTACAAGATATAAAGGAATAAGACCTACTGTACGTGGATCTGTTATGAATCCTAATGATCACCCACATGGTGGTGGTGAAGGTAGAGCTCCAATCGGTAGAAGTGGACCAATGACTCCATGGGGTAAACCAGCACTAGGATATAAGACTAGAAAAAATAAAAAAGAATCAGATAAATATATCGTGACTCGTCGTAAGAAATAAAAAGAAAGGATTGAAAGTTTAAATGGCAAGAAGTTTAAAAAAAGGACCTTATGTTTTTGATAGATTATTAGATAAGGTTAAAAAGTTAAATGAATCTGGAAAAAAAGAAGTAATTAAAACTTGGTCTCGTCGTTCAACAATTTATCCTGATTTTATTGGACACACTTTTGCAGTACATAATGGTAAGGAATTCATTCCAGTTTATGTTACTGAAGATATGGTAGGACATAAATTAGGAGAATTCTCTATGACTCGTAAATTTGGTGGACACGGCGCAGATAAGAAGAAATAGAAAACTGTTGTAAGGAGGAACTAAGAATGGCAAATACTGAAGCAAAAGCAGTTTTAAAAACTGTAAGAATTGCCCCTCGTAAAACAAGATTAATCATTGATTTAATCAGAGGAAAAAGCGTTATGGATGCTAGAAGCATTTTAGCTAATCAACCACAACGCGCAGCTAGAGTAATCGAAAAAGTATTAAACTCTAGTGTTGCAAATGCAGTGAATAATTATAATATGAATGAAGAAAATTTATATGTTAAAACTTGTTTCGTTGATGAAGGTATGGTTCTAAAAAGAGCAAAAATGGATTCACGCGGACACGTTGGAAGAAATGATCATAAAACAAGTCACATTACAGTGATTGTAGCAGAAAAATAAAGTAAAGGAGGACCATAGATGGGACAAAAAGTTAGCCCAATTGGACTTAGAATTGGAATTAATAAAGACTGGGATGCAAAATGGTATGCTAACAATAAAGATTTCTCTAAATATTTAAATAATGATGTAAAAATCAGAAGATATTTAGAAAAGAAATTTAAAACTGCTGGAATTTCTCAAATCGTAATCGAAAGAAATGCTAAAAGAGCAGAAGTAATTATGTATGTATCAAAACCTGGTCTAGTAATTGGTCAAAATGGTGCAGAAATAGAAAAAGTTAAGAAAGAACTTTCTAAGTTAGTAAATGAAGATATGCAAATTTCTGTTGTTGAAGTAAAAAATCCTGATATGATTGCAAAATTAGTAGCAGAAACAATTGCTCACAACATTGAAAATCGTGTATCGTTCAGAGTTGCTCAAAAGAAAGCAATTAGAAATACAATGAAAGCAGGTGCAAAAGGTATTAAAACTCTTGTATCTGGAAGATTAGGTGGAGCAGATATTGCTCGTGGAGAAGGATATTCAGAAGGAACAATCCCTTTACATACCCTAAGAGCAAATATCGATTATGCTACTGCTGAAGCTGATACTACTTATGGTAAGATTGGCGTAAAGGTTTGGATTTATAAAGGTGAAATCTTAGATAAAGATAATAAGGGAGGTAATTCTCATGTTAATGCCAAAAAGAACTAAACATAGAAAAACTTTCCGTTTAAAATATGAAGGAAAATCACGTGGTAATACAGAACTTCACTTTGGTAGATATGGATTAATGGCCAAAGAAGGAGCTTGGATTACAGCAAATCAAATCGAAGCAGCTCGTGTTGCAATGACAAGATATATGAAACGTGGCGGAAAAGTATGGGTAAATATATTCCCAAATCTATCTTTAACAAAAAAACCTCTTGAAACTCGTCAAGGTAAAGGTAAAGGTGAACCAGAAGTTTGGGTTGCTGTTGTTAAAGAAGGAAAAATTATGTTTGAAATTGACGAAGTTACAGAAGATGTTGCAAGAGAAGCTTTAAGACTTGCCTCTCATAAACTTCCAATCAAATGTAAATTTGTAAAGAAAGAAGAAAGTGGTGATAAGAATGAAGCATAAAGACAAAATGAAAGAATTTCAAAATTTAACCACTGAAGAGATTAATAAGAAAATTAAAGATGCAAAAGAAGAATTGTTAAAATTAAGAATGAAACAAGCAACAGGTACTTTGGAGAACCCAGCACGCATTCCTGAACTTAGAAAAGATGTTGCTAGACTTAAAACAATTCTAAATAGTCGTAAAATAGAAAATTAAGAGGAGGTATAGTCCTTATGAACGAAAGCAAAAGACAAGAATTAATTGGTACAGTTGTAAGTGATAAGGCAGATAAGACAATCACAGTCAGAGTAGATTACTTTAGAAAAGATCCAATCTACGGAAAAAGAGTAAAACGTTCTAAAAAGTTTGCTGCTCATGACGAGGAAAATCAAGCACACGTTGGTGACAAGGTAAGACTTGTTATGACTAGACCATTATCAAAAACCAAAAGATATGAGTTAGCAGAAATTATTGAAAAAGCTGTTATATTATAATCTCTTTTGTTGGAAGGAGGAATTTAAATGATACAACAAGAAAGCCGTTTAAAAGTGGCTGATAACTGTGGAGCTCGTGAATTATTAGTAATTAGAGTTCTTGGAGGAAGTAAAGTAAAAACTGGTGCTATTGGAGATATTGTTGTAGGAACTGTAAAAAAAGCAACTCCTAATGGAAATATTGGAAAAGGAAAAGTTGTAAAGGCAGTTATTGTTAGATCAAAATTTGGTGTAAGAAGAGAAGATGGAAGTTACATCAAATTTGATGATAATGCTTGCGTAATTATTAAAGATGACAAAAGCCCAGTAGGAACTCGTGTTTTAGGCCCAGTAGCTCGTGAACTTAGAGAAAAAGGTTTCATGAAAATCGTAAGTTTAGCGAAAGATGTACTATAAAATACTTCTTGGGTTTGACACTATAATTTAAAGATTCAAAACTTTTAAGTATTTTAACGAAAGAAACAATACATTTATAAATGTTAGGAGGGATATTCATGAAATTAAAAACTGGTGATAAAGTTACTGTTATTGCAGGTGCAAACAAGGGAAAAACTGGTAAAGTTTTAAAAGTAGTTGATGATAAAGTTATCGTTGAAGGTGTAAATATTGTAAAAAAACATATCAAACCTAAATACAACAACGGTACAGGAGAAATTAGAGAAACAGAAGCTCCTATTCATCGTTCAAATGTAAAATTAGAAGAAGTAAAAGAAAAATCAAAAAGTAAAAAAGAAAAATAAAATCGCGATAAACGTTTTGGAAGGAGGGTGGATTTCAAATGAACCGCCTAGAAGAAAAATATAGAAATGAAGTTGTTCCAAGTTTAATGTCTAAGCGTGGTTATAGCACAGTAATGCTAGTACCTAAAATTGATAAAATCGTTGTAAATATGGGTGTAGGAGATGCTTTATCGAATTCTAAATTATTAGAAGCAGCTCTTGAAGATTTAGAGAAAATTACTGGTCAAAAACCTATTGAAACAACTGCTAAAAAATCAATTTCTTCATTTAAATTAAGAGAAGGAAACAAAATTGGCTGCAAAGTTACTTTAAGAGGAGATAAAATGTATACATTCCTTGATAAGTTAATTTCAATCAGCTTACCTATGGTAAGAGACTTCAGAGGATTATCTCCAAGAAGTTTTGATGGAAGAGGAAATTATACAATTGGAATTAAAGAACAATTAATTTTCCCTGAAATTAACTTTGATGAAGTAACAAAAGTAAGAGGTATGGATATTGTTATTGTTACTACCGCAAAAACAAATGAAGAAGCTTATGATTTATTAAAAGAACTTGGAGTTCCTTTTAGGAAATAAGGAGGAAAAACATGGCAAGAAAATCAATGGTTGTAAAACAATCTAGACCACAAAAATATAAAGTAAGAGAATATACTCGTTGTTCTCGTTGTGGAAGACCACACGCTGTAATGAGTAAGTTTGGTATTTGCCGTATTTGTTTTAGAGAATTAGCGTATAAAGGACAAATACCAGGTGTAAAAAAATCTAGTTGGTAATCCAATTTGAATAAAAGAAGGAGGGATTTTAATGACAGATCCAATCGCAGATATGCTAACACGTATTCGTAATGCAAACCAAAATCATGCAAAAGAAGTGTCAATGCCATCTTCTAAAATGAAAGAGACAATTGCATCTATTTTAAAAGATGAAGGTTTCATTACTGATTTTAGTATTGAAAAAAATGATGTTCAAAATATCTTAACATTGACTTTAAAATATGGTAAAAATAAAGAAAGAGTAATCACTGGCTTAAAGAGAATTTCAAAACCAGGTCTTCGTGTATATGCTGAGGCAAATAATATTCCTAAAGTATTAAACGGACTTGGAATAGCTATTATTTCAACATCTAAAGGTGTAATGACAGATAAGCTTGCAAGAAAAAATAATGTTGGTGGAGAGGTAATTGCTTACATTTGGTAAGCCCAAAAGGAGGTTACTATGAGTCGTATTGGAAAAAGAATTTTAACAATACCAGAAAAAGTTAATGTAGAACTAAATGGACAAAATTTAACAGTAAAAGGACCTAAAGGAGAATTATCTTTAGTAATTGATAAAAACATTAAAGTAAACATTAAAGATAATGAAATTACTGTTGAAGTATTAAATAATTTAAAACATACTAATGAAATGCATGGTACTACTAATGCAAATATTAGAAATATGTTAATTGGTGTAACAGAAGGTTATACAAAAGGATTAGAGATTGTTGGTGTTGGTTATCGTTTTACAGTAAAAGGAAAAGTATTGACTGTTCAAGATGGTAAATCTCATTTAGATAATGTAGATATCCCAGAAGGTATTGAAGTAAAACAAATTAGCAATACTGAAATCGAATTATCCGGAATTGATAAGTGTGCTATTGGAAAATTTGCGGCAGAAATTCGTGAATTAAGAAAACCTGAACCATATAAAGGTAAAGGAATTCATTATGTTGGTGAACATATCCGTCGTAAAGAAGGAAAGAAAGCATCTAAATAAATAAAGTAAAGGAGACTAATTCGTATGATAAGTAAAGTTTCAAGAAATGATATGCGTAAAGAAAGACATTCAAGAATTCGTGAAAATCTTGCTGGTACTAGTAATCGTCCAAGATTAAATGTCTTTCGTTCAAACGCAAACATTACTGCTCAAATCATCGATGATGAAAAAGGCGTAACATTAGTTAGTGCTTCTAGTCTTGAAAAAGAATTAAACCTTAAAAATGGTGGAAATGTAGAAGCTGCTAAAATCATTGGAGCTGAAATTGCTAAAAGAGCAAATAAAGCAAATATTAAAGAAGTTGTTTTTGATAGAGGTGGATACTTATATCATGGACGTGTAAAAGCTTTAGCAGAAGCAGCACGTGAAAACGGCTTAGAATTCTAATAAGGAGGATAACTAATGAACGAAGAAAACGTTAAGAAAGAAGTTGTTACAACAGAAGAAAATACTTCTTCATCTGAAACTGATAAAAAAGAATTCAGACGTAACAACAATAATAATAGACGTCCTCGTCGTAACAATAATTTTTCTAAACCAAAAACAGATTTAGAAGATAAAGTAATCGATATTAAACGTGTTACTAAAGTTGTTAAAGGTGGTCGTCAATTCCGTTTCTCTGCCACTGTTGTAGTAGGAAACAGAAAAGGAAAAGTTGGTATTGGTGTTGGTAAAGCCAAAGAAATGCCAGATGCTGTAAAAAAAGCAACTCAAGCAGCATCAAGAAATCTAATCAATGTTGAATTAATCGATAATCGTACTATTTCTCACGAAATCATCACTAAAGAAGGAGCAGTTCGTGTAATGTTAAAACCTGCAACAGAAGGTACTGGAGTAAAAGCTGGCGGACCTGTTCGTGATGTATTAGAATTAGCTGGTGTTAAAGATGTCCTTTCTAAAAGTCTTGGATCAAGTACTAAAATTAATATGGCTCGTGCAACTCTAAGAGCACTTGCTGAACAAAAAAGCCCATCTCACGTTGCTGAGTTAAGAGGAAAAACAATAGAGGAGATTAGAGGATAATGAAATTAGAAAACTTAAGTCCAGCATACGGTTCAAAACAATCTCGTAAGAGAATTGGTCGTGGTGGAAAATATTCAAAAACTGCTGGTAAAGGTGAAAAAGGACAAAACGCTAGATCAGGTGGTGGAGTAAGAGTAGGATTTGAAGGTGGACAATTACCACTATTCAGAAGATTAGGAAAAAGAGGATTCAACAATACTAGATTTGCTACTGTATATGCAACAGTTAATGTAAGCGATTTAAATCGTTTCGAAGATGGTACAGTAGTTACACCAGAATTATTAATTGAAACTGGTTTATTAAAAAAACAATTAGATGGCGTTAAAGTTTTAGGAAACGGGGAATTAACTAAAAAATTAACAGTTAAAGCAACAAGTTTCTCAAAAACAGCAAAAACAAAGATTGAAAGCGTTGGCGGAACAATCGAGGTGATCTAATATGTTTAAAAATCTTAAGCTAATATTTAGTCCTAAGAATAAAGATATTAGAAAGAGATTAGGATTTACATTACTTTGTTTATTTATTTTTATCGTTGGAACAACGATTCCAGTTCCAGGAGTAACTTCTCTAAAGAATGTAGATTTTGGTGATTTAGCAAATGCAATCACTGGAGGCTCACTAAAGCAATTTTCTATCTTTGCTTTAGGGGTTATGCCTTATATCTCAGCAACAATTATTACTAGTTTATTACAAATGGATATCCTACCATATTTTACAGAATTAAAAGAAAGTGGTGCAGCAGGACGTCAAAAGATTAATCAAATTAATCGTTATCTTGGAATTATTATTGCTTTTATTGAAGGATTTGCCATGTCTTTTGCTCTAGTAAAAGATGCAACGGCAATCGATTATTTAAGAATAACAGTAATATTAACTGCAGGTACAGCTTTTCTATTATGGTTAGGAGATCAAATCACACAAAAAGGATTAGGAAACGGAATATCGCTTCTTATTATGGCAGGTATTTTATCTACCATTCCAAAAACTTTCGTCGATACATTTAAAGCATTAATTTTAGATAATTCAAGTTTATTTCTTGGAATATTAGAATTTATCTTATTTATTGCAGTTTATATTGCAATAATCGTAGCCGTTGTATTTATCGAAAATTCAGAAAGAAGAATTCCTATTCAGTATTCTAATCAAACCAATTCCTCTTATGGAGCAAAACAAAACTATATTCCATTTAAATTAAATTCAGCAAATGTTATGCCAGTAATCTTTGCATCAGTAATCTTTACGGTACCAACATTTATTGCTAATTTAATGAAAAATGAAAATGGATTTGTAACATTTGTAAAAAAATATGTAACTTATACAACACCAACTGGTTTTATTGTTTACTTAGTTTTAATTTTTGCATTTAGTTTCTTATATACATTTATCCAAGTTAATCCAGAAGAATTATCTAAAAATTTATCTAGACAAGGTGGATATATCCCAGGTGTTCGTCCAGGAAAAGAAACAATTAGTTATATTAAAACAGTACTTAGTAGAATCACACTAATAGGAGCAATATTCATCTGCGTTATTGCAGGACTTCCTATTGTTGTATCAAGCTTCATGAACACAAACTTACCAACTAGTGTAAGTGTAGGTGGAACTAGTATATTAATTATTGTAGGTGTTGCCCTAGAGACAATGCGTCAATTAGAAAGCAGTCTTGTCAATAGAAGTTACAATAAAAGAAGGAAAAGTCTATGAAGAATATTATATTAATCGCCCCTCCTGCAGCAGGGAAGGGAACGCAATCAAAAATGATTAGTGCTTTATATAATATTCCTCATATCTCAACTGGCGATTTACTTCGTGATGAAGTTTCCAGTGGAAGTAGTATGGGAAAATACTTAAAAAGCATTATGGATCAAGGTGGATTAATTCCAGATGATGTCATCGTCAACTTATTAAGAAATCGCATCCAACAAGTAGATTGCAATAATGGTTATATCCTAGATGGCTTTCCTAGAACTTTAGAACAAGCAAAAGTTTATGAAAATTTAATGAAAGAGCAAGGATTAGATGAAGGAATAGTTATTCATATGGATATTGACCAAAATTTAGCCTTAAAGCGTTCATTAGATCGATTAATTTGTTCTAGTTGTGGAGCAAGTTATAATAAAAGTGTTCCTGCTTTATCACCAAAAATTGATGGTTTTTGTGATAAATGTGGACATACTCTAGCAACTCGTAGTGATGATAGTGAAGAGACTTTTAATGCAAGGTTTGTTACTTACGTAAAAGAAGCAACACCAATTATTGATTACTATCACGAAAAGGGAATTTTGAAAGATATTATAGTAGGAGAATCAGATTCTGCTGAAGATATTTTTAATAAAATAAAAAAGATATTAGAAAATAATTAAACAAAGATAAAAGTTTTAAGTAAAATACTTCTTCAGTACTTTACTTAAAATAAATAAATATTACTTAAATATAGGTGATAACTAATTAACAGGAGATGATTATTTTGAGTAAAAGTGATGTTATCGAAACTCAAGGAAAGGTAGTAGATTTAATACCCGGTGGTAAATTCAAGGTTGTACTTGATGGAGGACACGAGGTAGTAGCCCATGTTTCTGGTAAAATGCGCGTAAACAATATACGTATCTTACCAGGTGATACCGTTGTTATAGAATTGTCACCTTACGACTTAACACATGGGCGTATAATCTATAATAAAAAATAGGAGGAAGAATTATGAAAGTAAGAGCGTCAGTAAAACCTATTTGTGATAAATGCAAAATTATTAAAAGAAATGGAAAGCTTATGGTTATTTGCGAAAATCCAAAACATAAGCAAAAGCAAGGATAATAGGAGGTAATTTTAAATGGCACGTATTAAAGGCGTTGATATCCCTAATGAAAAAAGAATTGAAGTATCATTAACTTATATCTATGGGATTGGAAGACAATTAGCAAAAACAATTTTAAGTGATGCTAATGTTGATTTAAATAAAAAAGCAAAAGACTTAACAGATGAAGAATTAGCAGCAATTAGAAAAGAAATCGATAAATATCCAGTAGAAGGTGACTTAAGAAGAGAAGTTGCTTTAAGTATTAAAAACTTAAAAGAAATTGGATGCTATCGTGGAAAAAGACACATCAAAGGCCTACCAGTAAGAGGACAAAGAACATCAAGAAACGCAAGAACTCGTAAAGGTAAAGGTAAAGTAGTTGCTAATAAGAAGAAATAATGAAGGAGGGAATCTTTTATGGCAAATGGAAAATATAATGCAAGAAAACGTAAAGTAAAGAAGAATGTTCCATCAGGTGTTGTACATATTCAATCAACATTTAATAATACTGTAGTAACAATTACAGATAAAGAAGGAAATGCTTTATGTTGGGCATCAAGTGGTACACAAGGAATTAAAGGAAGTAAAAAATCTACTCCATATGCTGCTGGTAAAAGTGCAGAAATTGCAGGGGCTAAAGCAGTAGAAATGGGAATGAAAGAAGTTGAAGTTGTAGTAAAAGGATTAGGTGCTGGTCGTGAAATGGCAATTCGTTCATTACAAGCTACAGGTTTAAAAGTAACGAAAATTACTGATGAAACACCAATTCCACATAATGGTTGTCGTCCACCAAAAAAACGTCGTGGATAAGATAAAATAAGTAAAGGAGAGTGTTTTAAATGTTAAAATTTGAAAAACCTGATTATAAAGTAAAAGAATATGTTGAAAGCGACAATTATGGTAAATTTGAAATCGAACCCTTAGAAAGAGGATTTGGTACAACTCTAGGAAATGCCCTTAGAAGAGTAATGTTATCAAGTTTACCAGGAGATGCAATCACTAGCGTAAAAATCGAAGGTGTTGCCCATGAATTTCAAAAAATAGATGGCGTAATTGAAGATGTAACGGCAATCGTTTTAAATTTAAAAAGCGTTGTAATTAAAAATCATTCTGATAATTATGACTATATTTTAAGAATTCATAAAGACACTGAAGGAGAAGTATATGCTAGAGATATTGAAGCTGATACAGATATCGAAATCCTAAATCCAGATCAATTAATTTGCACTCTAGCAGAAGGTGCTAGTATCGATATGGAAATGACAATTGGTCATGGAAGAGGATACAATAGAGCAGAAGAAAACAAAACTTTATATGGCGAAGGAGCAAAACAAAACACAATATTTATTGACAGTCTATTTTCTCCTATCGAAAGAATCAATTATGAAGTAGAAAACGCTCGTGTTGGACAAGATAATAACTATGACAAATTAATATTAGAAGTATGGACAAATGGATCAATCACTCCAGAAGAATCTGTTGCCCTAGCAAGTAGAATTTTAATTGAGCACTTTAATATTTTAGCAGATTTAAATGAAATTGCAGATGAAACAGGATTAATGAGTTCTAAGGCAGAAGATCCAAATCAAAAGGCATTAGAGACTTCTATTGATGACTTAGATTTAAGTGTTAGAGCATACAACTGCTTAAAACGTGCTGGTATTTTAACGTTGCATGATCTTGTTGATAAGAGTGAAAATGAAATGATGAAAATCCGTAACTTAGGAAAGAAATCATTAAAAGAAGTTATCGATAAAGTAAAAAGCATGGGTCTTAACTTTAGAGATGATGATTAATTAGAAGGAGGAAATTATGGCTTATAGAAAATTAGGTAGAGATAACAAACATAGAAGAAGCATGTTAGCAAGCCTAACAAAACAACTAATCTTAAACGAAAGTATTACAACTACTGAAACTAGAGCAAAAGAAGTAAGAAAATGCTTCGATAAGATGGTTACTTACGGAAAGAAAAATACTTTAGTATCTCGTAGACTTGCTTTAGCATTCCTACATAACGATGAAGAATGTGTAAATAAAGTATTCAATGACCTTGCCAAAAGATATGAAGATAGACAAGGTGGATATACAAGAATTATTAAAACAGAAGAAAGACGTGGAGACAACGCTTTAATGGTTATCTTAAAGTTAGTTTAACAAATGGATGTTTCTAAAGAAGCATCTTTTTTTGTAATTAAAATACTAAATCAGTATTTTTCTTGTTAATTTAAAACTTTTTTAAAACCAAGACAGTTGTCATTTATAAGAATATCGTTTATAATGTTAGTAGAATAGAAGGTGTTTTTGTGATAAGAAAATTAAACAATAAAGGCTTTGCCATAACAGGAATTTTATATACATTATTCATTTTATTTATTCTAATATTAGTTTCTATCTTAGGAGGACTACAAACCAAAAAACAAATGCTAGAAAAAAATACAGAAAAACTAGAAGAGAGTTATAAAGGAACTGACGTAACAAATGATAGCAATGTTGGTATAGAAAAAGCATTTAGCGAAAAAAAGGCTCTTGTCAAAGGAAAATACGTCTTTGAATTAGATTCCAATGGAACGAAAGTGAGTTGTTATTCTTATTTAAATAAAGGAGATATACTAGAAAAAGGAAGTATTAAATTCACCCCTAAAGATTGTAATGACTATAATTATACTTTTAATAACGAAAATAATAGTGCAGAAGGAATAACCATGACTCTAAAGAATATCTATAGTTTTGAAAGTGAGTAGTGATACAAATGAAAAAACAAAAAATGGGAAGAATTTTATGGGTAAGTTCATTATTCTTACTACTAATTACAATTTTATTCATGGTAATGGATTATAAAATAAATTATCAATATCTAGAAGAAAAAAATCTATATTTTTATGAATGTGATGGTACCTTATGTGTATCGAATACAAAAGAAGAAAAAAATCTAATTTATTCCAAATATAATTGTGGTGAAAATGATTGCCCATCTTATCAAAAAAATTTAGATGATAATTATGTTCTACTATCAGAAAAAAACAGTTCCAACTTAATTTTATGGGACTATCGAGAAGGAAAACAAGTAAGTAATCAATATGAAAATTATTATCGACTAGATACCAATCACTTTATCGTATCCAAAAATAAAAAGCAGGGAATTATTGATAAAGATAGTAAAATCATAGTCCCTCTTATCTATGATGAAATTGGTATCTTAGAAAATAACCTAATAACAGGATATAATTTTGAAAATATTATTGTCAAAAAAGAGAAAAAATATGGAATTATCTCTTACCAGACAGGAACAATTATCGAAAACATAGAATACGATGATGCTTCTTTAAACACACTAATTGAAAAACTAAAAAACAATGAACTTAAAAATTAAAAATAACAATTCTCCATGAAGCCTAAGGCTTCATTTTTTAAACGATAAGTTCTATCTAAAATAATTTCCAACTGCATCGTATAAAAATGCTTATTTCTCTTATCTAAATTTGAATCAAACAAATAAATTAACTGATAAGAAGTACAATTACATAAACAAATTAATTTTAATACAGCATATAATTTTTTTTCATCTCGTAAACTATCCAAGTGACTTTCTCTCAAGAACATATCCATATCAATTGTAGAATGAATAATTATTTTCTGAAAAGAGTGAACCATCATCTTTTGAAATAGCCCAAAAAAATAATCAATATATTGATTATCACCCAAATATTTTTTAGAATATAATATTTCTCTAGCTTCTTTTGAATTAATTAAACAATCTAATATAATATTCCGGTTAGAGCGAATAAACCAAAATTCGTTATTAAAAGTATCAATAATATATTTTAACATTTCTACAAATTGCTCCTCACTAGTTAAATAACCCTTCTTAATGGTATTAGCAATTTCCGGAATAACAATAACATCATCTAGCGAAGCAATAATATTATCTAACTTATGATTAATAAGCAAAAAATAAATAATAATATTGGTCTCTGTATATTTCTCTTCAAGAATTTTCTTAATTTTTTCTTTCTTTTTCTTTAAAAACAAAGTCGTCACCTCCAACTTTAGACGCAATATTTATTTTACTAAATTTAAAAAAAAATCGATTGAAAAGCATATAAATAGCAATATTGGACTCCTTAAATGTCATAAATTAACCAATAGCGTATAAAAAGTTACCATAATTTCTTAAAAACTATAGTTCTTTCTTCATAAGTTTTACATAAATTAGATTAGAGGGGTGATAATCTTGTCAGCTTTTAAAGAAATTGTAACAAAAGCAATTATTGGCAAAGGGAAAAAATATTATAAAAATTCTTATACCATTGAAACCGAAAACATTCCGACCACCGTACTTGGATGTTGGGTTATCAATCATAAGTTTAAAGGTTCTGAAGTAGGAGGAAAAATTGTTGTAGATGGAAGTTTTGATGTAAATATTTGGTATTCATACGATAATGATACCAAGACAACAGTAATTACCAAAAAAATTCCTTATAGCGAATCAGTAATGGTTAGGCAAAGAGAAACAACTGACTCTACACTAAGAGATATCGTTGTAAGAAGCCTAAAACAACCAAACTGTATTAATGCAAAAGAAAATGGGAAAACCATCACCATTGATATCGAAAAAGAATTAGGAATCGAAATTGTTGGAGACACAAAAGTAAAAGTTGCTGTTGAAGATGATGAAGAGCCATGGGACGTAATCGAAGATACAGAATATACAGAAGATGTTGCTAAAGAAATTGATACATCCATAAAAGAAAATTACTTAAAAAAAGAAGAAAATCCCAAAGAAACTTAAAAAGAAAAAAGTTTCTTTTTTTTACATAAAACGCCTAATTTTCTTCCAAACTATAAATGGTGATGAAAATGACGAAGAAATTATTCATATTCTTAACAATAAGCATCTTATTTCTAACAGCTTGTGATTTAGGAAATACCCCAACAGCACAAGTGGAAGAATATTTATCAAAATATCAAAGATTAGAAAAAAATTTCGATAAAGAAAAAGAATTTTTATCTACCTATCTTAATTTAGATAAAGAAAAAATAGAGGATAAAGTAATTAAACGCCAATATCAAAATCTTACCTATGAGATAAAGAATGAAAAAATAGATGGACTAGATGCAAATGTAGAAGTATCAATTGAAGTATATGATTATGCTAAAATATTAAACAATACCAAATTAACAGAAGAAGAAAAACAAGACGAAATAAAAAAACAAAAAGAAAGAATCAATTATACCCTTAAGATAAGTCTCACCAAAAACAAACAAAATAAGTGGGTTTTAAATTCAATTACAAAAGAAGAAAAAGAAAAATTATTAGGTATTTATTCAAAATAAGAACATATATTTAACTAGAAAAGGGGAAATAGAGATGATGAATAAAAAGAACCTATGGTTTTTAACCTTATTTAGTCTAGTTTTAGTCTTAAGTATTTATTATGTCACAATGCCAAGTGATCTATTAGCATCATCAATGAGTGATACTTCCACGACAAAAGAAAAAGAAGAAGTAAAAACAAGTATTGATGAAAGTGATGTAATTGCCGCATTAAAAGTTGAAAATACCGCTAAAGTAAATGATACGCTAGAAGAGTTACAAGATAAATTAACCAGTAAAGAAGCGACTACTGAAGAGAAAAATAGCATTTATGAAAAAATCAAAACCATTCACAGCACCAGTGGTATAGAAGAAAATATTGAGAAAAAAATTAAATCAACTTATGAATGTGAGGCTTTTAGTAAAATTGAAGATACTTCTGTAAAAGTAGTAGTCGATAAATGTACATCTTCCTCATCCCTTGCAAATAATATCATGCGTCTAGTCCAAGCAGAATTTGATAAAAAGATGTATATCTCAGTTCAGTTTTCTTCTTAATCTGGCACCACAATTGATTTCTCACATACAATAATATTGATTGTATCCCCCCTTTGGGAAGTGAGGAATAAATGTGAAAAAAATATTAACCAAAAGAGAAGAAGAGGTATTTTCCTTATTAGTAGAGAATAAATCAACAAGAGAAATTGGCATCTATTTGGGCATTAGCGAAAAAACAGTAAGAAATCACATCTCTAATGCAATGCAAAAATTAGGAGTTAAAGGTAGAGCCCAAGCTGTTGTTGAATTAATTCGCTTAGGTAGTATCAAATTATAATACAAAAAATACTGATTTAGAAGGAAACTATTTTCACATAGTCTTATTCTAGATAAGTATTTTTTTTGACCTTAAAACATATATATTATTAGGTGATGCTATGTTAAAAAAAATGTACTATCGAAAAATCACAGTGGCCACATTAGCCTTAAGTGTTCTCTTTATCTTATATCTAATGCCAACAAGCAATAATAATATTTCAATAACAAAAAGTAGCATAGAGTATGTAACAGAGGCAAAAACAGAAGTAGTATATTTATTAGGAGAAAATAACTACTTAACAAGAACAACCATTAAAGAAGAATCAACCGCACCCATCGATATTGCCAGAAGTGTGATTAATAGCCTAATTATTGATGGCGAAAAAAGCAACATCATTCAAGATGGTTTTGAGCCTCTAATTCCCAAAAACACGAAAATCCTAAATTTATCCCTAGAAAATAAAATCTTAACCATTAATTTTTCTTCTGCTTTCTTAAAGATGTCCAAAAAATACGAAGAAAAAATAATAGAGTCTTTAGTCTATTCTCTAACTAGTATCGATGGGATTAATCAAATTTGTCTACAAGTAGAAGGAAAAAACTTAGAATATTTACCCATTACAAAGGAAAAATTGCCTCCTCTTTTAGATAAAAGTTATGGAATTAACAAAACATATGATTTATTAAATACAAGTAACATCGAATCTTATACCGTCTATTATGTTACGAATATAAATGATAATAAATATTACGTTCCCGTTACCAAATATGTAAATAGCACAAATTCTGATAAAATCAAAATTATCATAAATGAACTTATCGCCTCTCCAATTTATGAAACCAACTTAATGAGCTATCTAGACGCTAACGTTTCTTTAATTGACTATTCCTTAGAAGAAGATCAATTAAAATTAAACTTCAATGACAAAATTTTAAAAGACAAAGAAAACCATATTTTAGAAGAAGTAATTTATACCATTAGTTTATCCATGAATGATAATTATCACGTAAAAGAAGTTGACTTTTTAGTAAATAATGAAGAAATTTATAAAAAATCATTAAAAACACTTGAATAACCAAAAATATTGTTGTATACTTAATCTATCTTGATTGAGAGATGTCTCCATAGCTCAGCTGGATAGAGCAATCGCCTTCTAAGCGATCGGTCAGGTGTTCGAATCACCTTGGGGACACCATTTAAGAAATATGAACTCCCTGTTGGGAGTTTTTTCTATACCAAAAAGGAGCAATTATGATTGAAGAGTTGATTAATTTTATTATTGATTTAGTAAACGATGAGTTTTCTAGGTTTTTATATCCCGTCCATGCTAGATATTACTTCCTAAATGGTGGATGTCTAGAACTTGCTAAAGTATTAAAGCATTATTATCCAGCTGGTAAAATCATCATCAATGAAAAAAGAAATCATATTTTCTTTTTATACCAAGACAAATTATATGATGCAACAGGAGAATTAAAATTAGATACCTATGAAGAAATAAAAGACATTAACTTAGTAGAAGATAATATTGGTAATAAAGAAATAAGATTTGAAAGAAAACAACCTCATCATGCCATCATTGAAGAATTAGAAAGTATTCATGATGATTATGTCAAAAAATTAACCAATAAGACTTCTAAATAAAAAAAATTATGATACAATAGAAGTACAAGGAGGGAAGTATGTTTTATTTTTGGCTACTCATTATTCTCTTTCTTGGAACATTAGAAGCCATAACCATTAACCTAGTTAGTATTTGGTTTGTAATAAGTGCTTTGTGTTCCTTGATTCTATCTTTCTTTTGGGATAATTTCACCATCCAGTTTGCCATCTTTGTTTTACTAGGAATTATTCTAATGCTTTTAACCAAAAAGCCACTAGAACAAAAATTAATAAAGCAAAAAGAAAAAACAAACTTAGACAGAATAATTGGTATGAAGGGAATAGTAAGTGAGAATATTGACGAAATGAAAACTGGAGAAGTCAAAGTAGACGGAAAAAGTTGGTCGGCTATCTCTAGTGTTCCCATAGAAAAGGGAAGTATTGTTAAAGTCCTTAAAATAAAAGGCGTAAAATTAGAAGTAGAGCGTTGGGAGGAGTAAAAAAATGCCTATATTAATTATTTTATTTATTTTAGTTGTAGTCTTTATCATACCTTGTATAAAGATTGTACCACAAGCAAAAAATTATGTTATTGAAAGAATTGGTTCTTATTATCAAACTTGGGGCAATGGATTACACTTTTTAATTCCATTTATTGACCGTGTTGCTGGCACAGTTACCTTAAAAGAAATCGTTAAAGATTTTGCCCCACAACCCGTTATTACCAAAGATAATGTTACCATGCAAATCGATACCGTAGTCTATTTTCAAATTACAGATGCAAAATTATATACTTATGGAGTAGAAAATCCAATTAATGCAATTGAAACCTTAACAGCAACCACCCTAAGAAATTTAATTGGGGAATTAGAATTAGACCAAACCTTAACATCAAGAGATATCATCAATTCAAAAATGCGCGCTATTTTAGATGAAGCAACTGATCCATGGGGAATTAAAGTCAACCGTGTAGAAGTAAAAAATATTATTCCACCAAGAGATATTCAAGAAGCCATGGAAAAACAAATGCGTGCAGAAAGAGAAAGAAGAGAGAAAATTCTTCAAGCAGAAGGGGAAAAGAAATCGAGTATTTTAATTGCCGAAGGGGAAAAAGAAAGTGCTATTTTAAGAGCCGAAGCCAATAAACAGTCAAAAATTAAAATGGCTGAAGGAGAGGCGGAAGCTTTACTAAAATTAAAACAAGCCGAAGCAGAAGGAATTAAACTTTTAAAAGAAGCATCTGCTGATAAATCAGTAATTGCACTAAAGAGTCTAGACGCCCTTGCTAAAGTCGCTGATGGTAAAGCAACCAAAATTATTGTCCCATCTGACTTCCAAAACATTGCCACTCTTGGGGTTAGTCTAACAGAAACATTAAAACAAGAAAGTGAAAAATAAAGGTAAGAGAAAAAAATCTTATCTTTTTTTATGGGCGAAAATTTAATTCTTTGCTATAATAAATATAAAAAGAGAAAGAAGTGTGAAGTATTATGAGTAAAATAAAAGTCATGTCAGAATTACTCGCCAATAAAATTGCTGCTGGAGAAGTCGTAGAAAAGTGTGTTTCCATCGTTAAAGAATTAGTTGAAAATAGCATTGATGCCAAGTCTAGTGAAATAAAAATAGAACTAAAAGAAGCAGGACTTCGTGAAATCAAAGTAGTCGACAATGGAATTGGTATGGACTCTAATGATGCCCTATTAGCCTTTCAAAGGCACGCTACTAGTAAATTGTATGATGCCGACGATTTATTCCATATCTCTTCTCTTGGCTTTAGAGGTGAGGCTCTTCCTTCTATTGCTTCCGTTAGCGAAGTAATCTTAAAAACTTGTCAAAAAGAAAAAGGAACGCTCATTCATATAAAAGGCGGACATTTGGTCGAAAATACTTCGACAGAAGCTCGTGTAGGAACAAGCATTACAGTAAGTAATTTATTTTATAACACACCAGCACGCCTAAAACATTTATCCAGTATCTATTCCGAATTAGCGTCTATCACAGACTATGTAAATAAAATGGCACTATCTTATCCTAAAGTAAAATTTCGTCTAATTAATGATGAAAAAGAATTATTAACAACCGATGGATCTGGGAAGTTATTAAAAGTAATTCATGCAATATATGGAATGAATATCACTAAAAAAATGATTCCCGTCTCCGCTAGTAATGATGATTATAAAATCACGGGTTACATTTCTATGCCTGAAGTAAATCGCTCTAGCAGAAATTATATGACCACAATCGTTAATGGTAGAGTCATTAAGAATGCCGCTTTAAATAAAACTATCAATGACTCGTATAGCAGTTTTAAAGAGGATACAAGATACCCAATTGTTGTTTTAATCATAAATACCGACCCCGCTTTAATTGATGTTAATGTCCACCCATCAAAGTTAGATATTAAATTTTCTAACTTTGACGATTTAAAACTTCTAATCAACGAAATGATTACCTCAAATATTCAAAATAAACTCTTAATTCCTAAAATAGAAGTAAAAAAAGAATTACCCTCTTTTACTTATCAAAATTTATCTTTAGAATTAGAAAGAAATATCGTAAAAGAAGAAGAAAAAAATGATGAAGATTACCAAACTAAACTTTCTAATTTAATTAATTTTAGAGAAATCCCTAATCAAGAATTACAAGAGTTAGAGAATGAAGAAAATAATACTTATATAGAAGAAGTAACTTCAAAGAAAGAAAAATTACCAGAATTATATCCCATTGGCTTAGCACTAGGTACCTATATTATCTGTGAAAACGAAAAGGGAATATATTTAATTGACCAACACGCTGCCCAAGAGAGAATTAACTATGAAAAATATTCTTATCTTCTTTCTCATCCTAGTAAAAATACAACTTCAACACTAATTCCTATCGTATTAGAATTTCCAATGAACGAATTTTTAATCATCAAAAAAAATATAGATATCCTAAAAGAATTAAATATTGAAATTGAAGAATTTGGTACCACTTCCTTTCGGGTTACTTCCCATCCTACCTGGTTTCCTAAAAACAATGCCGAAGGCATTTTAAAAAGAATTATGGAGCAGATTATTAAAGAAGAATCTAACTTTAATTTAGCCAAATTTAGAGATCATCTAGCTGCTACTATTGCTTGTAAGGCTAGTGTTAAAGCCAATACTAGAATTACTCACGAAGATATGGAAAGCATTATTTCTCAGTTAAAACAATGCACAAATCCCTTTAATTGTCCTCACGGAAGACCCACCATTATCGAGTTTACCATTTATGAATTAGAAAAAATGTTTAAAAGAAGCCTCTAGTAAATTTTCTTGCCTTATTTCAATCCTTTTTTATGTAAAACGAAGAGGGAAAAAATAAACGAAAAGAGATGACTATTCTGGTTGTAACTCTTTTCTTTTTTTGTTATAATACACATATAAAGTATTGGAGGATTCAAAATGAATGGAAAAGTATTAAAAGTAGTAGAATATAACCTAACTTTTGGAGAGACTACCAGACAAATTAATGTATATGGACTATTTCGTTATAAAAAGAATAATAACTTATATATTGTTTATTCCGATACCAACACAAAATATAATTACGTTTCCTATGGAAGTAGCCATATCAAAAATCAGTCCGTTTTATCAATGAAAGTAAATAACAAAGAGGAAGAAGAAATCATTAAAGAATATATATTCAAAGTAACTTCTCATGAAGAACTAACGAATTTTGAAATGATTTCACTAGAAAATATTGAAGGAATAGAACTAATTAGTTCCGATAAACTAGAACTAAAAGAAGGACTTTTACAAACACTAGCTGATTTAACCATCCCAAAGAAAAAAGAAGAAGAAAAAACAATTCCAACTACCAAAGTAGAGATAAAATCAAAAAAAGGTGGCAAGAAAAAAGTATTTTTTGTTTTAATTGTTCTTCTTCTAGTTTTAGGCTTATACTTCTATTTTAATTTCTCTTTTAAAACTTCTAAAGTAGTCAAAACATTTACGTGTACAAAAACATACCAGAACGATAATTTAAAAGCAAAAGTAGAAGAAGAAAATACTTATCATTTTGGCAGTAATGAAAGGCTAGAATTTTATGAAGAAAAGAAATTATATCAATTTTTAACTGCTGAAAATTATCAAGACTTTATCAATAAAGGCTTAATTTATAAATATATTCCAGATGATGCGGATAGTAGTTTCAAACAAAGCGAGACACATCATACCTTTGAAACTTATACCAAAAAAGAAATTGATGTCAGTTATAACAAAAAGACATCTTATGAAGAAGCCTTACAAGAAATTAAAGAAGAAGGATATACTTGTGAGGAAAAAGTAGGGGAGTAGTATGGAAAATTTTTATGTATTATACGGCTTAAACAAAGGCTTAATTAAAATAGAATTAGAGAAACTCTTAAAAAAGTTTAAAAATTGTGACTTAATTAAATATGATATGTCAACTACAGAAATAGAAAACATCATTGAAGATGCTAGAACCGTTAGTTTATTTGGACAAAAGAAAGTCATTATTTTAGAAGATTCCTTCTTTTTAGGAACAAACAAAAATATCGATAACCTAAAATTATTAGAAGACTATATTGAACATTATAATCCCGATAGTTATTTAATTTTTATTTGTAATTTAGAAAAAATAGACACTAGAAAAAAAATCAACAAACTCCTATCAAAACATAAAGTAATGGAATTAAATACTCTAAACGAAACAGATTTAAGTCATTTTGTACAAGAATATTTAAAAAAAGATGGCTACAAGATAGAGGATATTCCCTTTTTTCTAAAACGAGCGGGTACTAACTTATCTAATATCCAAAATGAACTAGATAAATTAGAAATGCTTACTATAGAGAAAAAAGTCATTACCAATGATGATGTTAACAAAGTCACAACAAAAGTTGTAGAGGAAGAAATTTTTACGCTAACTGATGCGATTATTCTAAAAGATACAAAAAAAGCTCTTCATTTATTAGACGAATTTTTGAACCTAAATTATGATGAAATTCAAATTATCATGCTCTTATCTTCTCAGTTTCATTTTCTTTTTCAAGTAAAACGTCTTCTAAACAAAAATAAAACTGCAGAAGAAATTGCCAAAATATTAGAAGTTAATCCTTACCGGGTAAAATATACGATTAAAAAATTATATACTTATACAGAAGACGAAATACTTGGTTATATTAAAAGATTAGCCAAAATGGATCATGACATCAAACTAGGACTTATTCAAAAAAATTTAGCTCTTAGATTATTTATTCTTTATAAAGACAATACTTAAGAAGAAATTAAGTATTTTTTTTATCCTATTTTCTAAATAAAGAAGGATTTTTAAGAAAAACTGCGAATAATATAATTAGAGGGAAATAATTTGTCGAATAAAGGCATACCAAAAAATTGACTAGTTTTGTCGAAATAGTTTCCCAAAAAATAATTTTATGATAAATTAAAATAGCAAAGGGTGAAACAAGCAAATGGCAAGAATAAGTACAGAATTTCGAAAAGGTGTCTTTTTTGTAAGACTAGTAGGGAGGAACGGTAATGAAAGTGAGATAAAAAGTATCATTGAACTAATAGAGGAGTTTGGAATAAATAATATTGTCATTAATTTAACCAAATTAAATAGCCTCTCTCTAGAAATGATACAAAGATTAAATGAATTCTTAAAAGAAAAATCAAAAGAAAAGAATTTATTTCTTATCTATAATCAAAATAAATCAAGAATATTTGAAGGAAAATTTCCGATGATTGAGAAAGAAATAGATGTCTATTCTATTTTAAGAGAGAAATTAAATCATTCTTAAAAATCACAAAATAAGAAATAAATTCCAAAGAAAGAGAATATTTTATGAATGATACCGTACTAATAGACTTAATTAAAGAAAACAAAGGATTAATTTGTTCAATTATTAATAAATATACCAAATATTATGAAGCAGATGACTTATATCAAGTAAGTATAATTGGCATAATGAAAGCTTATCGTTCATTTGATGCGGGGAAGAATGTAAAAATAACCACTTATATGTATAAGTATATTTTAGGAGAAGTCTTAGCCTTTATTAAAAATTCAAATTTTGTAAAAACTTCAAGAGACTATCAAAAACTATATAAAAAAATATTAGAAGCAAAGACAATTCTTACTCAAAGACTAATGAAAGAGCCAAGCCTGAAAGATTTATCCTTATTCCTAGAAGTAGATGAATCTTTATTAATCGATGTTTTAAGATGCCAAGAGCGGGTGAAAAGTTTAGATGAAGTCGTTAGTGATGACGGAAAAACATTAACGCTTCTAGACCAAATAGCGGATACATACAATGATTCGAATCTTTATTTGGATAACATTTCTCTAAAAGAAGGTCTAAATAGCCTAACCAAAGAAGAGCAAGAGTTAATTAATTTAAGATACTATTGCGACAAAACCCAAAGTGAAATAGCCCAATTTTTTGGTACAAATCAAGTGCAAATCTCAAGAAATGAGAAAAAAATCTTGAAAAAATTAAAAAATAACCTCTGCCAGCCCTTGTAATAAAAGGCTTGGTAAAAATGTAACCGAATAGGTTACATAAAAATGCTTGATTTTGTGAGAAAATAAAAACTAGGTGATGAAAGATGGGGACTTTACATAGAAGAAATGAAGATACTTACGAAATAATTGCAGCAAATATCAAACGTTTTCGCAAAGAAGCAAAAATAACACAAGCAGAACTTGCAGATAGAGCACATTATTCTCATGAGTTTATAAGGCGCATTGAAGCACCAAATGGGAAAAAGTATTTCTCTGTAGATACATTAGTGCAAATATCAAACGTTTTAAATATTAAGCTGGAAGATTTAGTAAAAGGAATAGGCGATGAAGATAAATAAACTTCATTGTTTTCTTTTTGCATATTTTCTGTAAAATAATTCCATAATAGTAATGGTGAAGATAATGAATAATAAAGAATATCAAAAATTAGTAAAAAAACATACCCCTAAACCTAAAGTAGGAAAAAATGCCGCGATTGCTTTTTTTATTGGAGGACTACTTGGAAGTTTTAGTGAACTTCTGCAAGAACTTTATGGCTTATGGTTTCATATGCCAAGAAAAGAAGCTGGAGTTTTGGTCATCTTGACATTGATTCTAATTGCCTCCATTTTAACAGCGTTAGGTATTTTTGATGTAGCTGTTGCTAAAGTAAAAAGTGCGCTAATTATTCCCATTACTGGTTTTGCCCATTCGATTACTTCTGCAGCCCTAGAATACAAAACGGAAGGTTTTGTTTTAGGGATTGGGGCTAATATCTTTAAATTAGCCGGTACCGTTATCTTGTATGGAGTAGTTGCCGTATATTTCTTTGGCTTATTAAGAATATTAATAATGGGAGGATAGAAATGACAACAATTTATAAAAATGTTTATGTAAAAGAAACAGCCACCATCGCTGGGGAATATGAAGCAAATGGGCCATTAAAAAAATACTTCGACAGAACTTACACAAAAGATTTATATTTTGGAGAAACTAGTTTTGAAAAAGCTGAAATAAAACTATTAAGAGATGTAACAGCCTTAATTTTACGAAAATCAAGATTAAAAGAAAAAGAAGTTGACGTCATTATCTCAGGCGATTTAAGCAATCAAATTGCTGCGAGTGACTATGCGATGAGAGATTTTGATATTCCTTTTTTAGGAATTTATAACGCTTGTGCGACAAGCAGTGAAGGAATGATTATTGCTGCTAATTTCATCGAAGGAAAAATTTATAAAAAGTGTCTAGTTACAACTTCAAGTCATAATACAGCTGCCGAAAAGCAATATCGTAATCCTACAGAATACGGAACCCCTAAGCCAGATACAGCAACATTTACTGTAACAGGTGGAGCGGCAATTCTTTTAACAAATGAAAAGACAAATATTAAAATAACATCTTCAACCATTGGTAAGGTGATTGATAAAAATACAATGGATGTTAACCACATGGGCGCTGTGATGGCTCCCGCTGCTGCCGATACAATTTATAGACATTTAACCGACCTAAAAAGAGCCCCAGATTATTACGATTTAATTCTAACAGGAGACTTAGGAATCTATGGAAAAGAAATTTTATTAGATTATATGAAAACAGCCTATAATTTAGATATTTCAAAACAATATAATGATTGTGGAACAATGATTTATGATCTCAAAAAACAGCCAGTTTTTGCAGGTGGTTCTGGTCCAGCATGTAGTGCCTTAGTCAACTTTGCATATATCTATCAAGCCCTTAAAGAAAAAAAATTCAAACGTGTCCTTTTAGTACCAACAGGAGCCTTATTTTCTCCAACACTATTTTTTCAAAAAGAGTCTCTTCCCGCGATTGCTCATGCGATTAGTTTGGAGGTGGTAGAATGATTTATTTAAATGCCTTTCTTTTTTGCGGAACCATTTGTTTGATTTCTCAATTAATTTTAGATAATACCAAGTTAACCCCAGGTCACGTTACTTCTCTTTTTGTAATTATTGGTGCCTTTCTTGATATTTTTGGAATTTATGATAAATTTGTACTCTATTGTGGAGCAGGTGCCATTATTCCTATCACGTCTTTTGGCCATTTACTTATTCACGGGGCAATGGATACTGCTTCCAAACTAGGCCCACTAGGTCTTGCTTTTGGTGTATTTAATTTAACCAGCGCAGGCATTAGTATTGCTTTAGTATCAGCCTTTATCTTAGCTCTAATCTTAAAACCGAAGCACTAATCGCTATTTCAGTATTCTCTAAAAATAAAGAAATTTTATCAACATAAATAAAATACCAATAATAAACCAAATCCTAGTAAGATGAAAATAAGCATATTCCTTTGAAGTAGGAATTAGTTCCCGAAAAGAAATAAAAAGCATTACCCCAGCAATAAAAGCAAATAACAATCCCAATATCATATTATTAACAAAAGAAATCAAAAATAAATAAGTAAGAATAGCGCCAAGAGGTTCTGATAAAGCTGAAATAAAAGTATAGAGAAAAGCCTTGTTTTTTTTCTTAGTTGAATAATAAATTGGAACAGAAATAGAAATTCCCTCAGGAATATTATGAAGGGCAATAGCAATCGCTAAAGAAAGTCCTAAAGTTGTACTTTTTGTAGTGGAAAGAAAAGTAGCAATCCCTTCTGGAATGTTATGAAGAATAATGGCCAGCATCGAAATTACGCCAACTTGATATAAAGAAGATGCCTCACTCTTCAAATGCATTCCTTTTTCAACAAAAAAAGTAAGGATAACACCAAGCATTAAAGAAAGAAAAACAAAACAAGGTAAAAGTAAGCCTAAGTGATAATTTCTAAGCATTAAAAAAGATTCCGGAATTAAATCAGTAATCGATACACATAACATTACCCCCGCAGCAAAAGCAAGACTACTGGCAATAACTTTATCCTCGTTTTTGATTTTAAATAAAATCGGAATCATCCCAAACATCGTCGCCAATCCAGCCATCGTCGAAAGAAAAAATCCCATGCCCATTTGTCCCATAATCCTCACCACTAAAGTATATGAAAAAAGAAAGAAATTAGGATAAAACAAGAAAAATACTTAAACTTTTTTGGGGGTTAAGTATTAGGAATAAATCTGATTAAAAAACACATCCTATTAATGCAAATGAAATTTGCCAATTTTATGACAAAGCATTGACTTTGGACATAAAATATAGTATATTACTATTGCATTAGAAAGAAGACTTTAAGAAGAAAATGTTTCTCGCTCCCGGATGGTGCGAGTAATAAATTATTCCGGTCGACAATGTTTCTCGCTCTCGGGTGGCGCGAGTAATAAATTATCCCGAACGAAAATGTTTGAAAACTTCTATCTATTGATAGAGTTTTCTTTTCTTTTATGATAAAATTACTCATAGGAGTTGATACTAAATAAAAGTGCAAACAGGTTATATTTACCACATAAAAGATTCTTTTTTGAAAAAGTAAACGATAAAGGATTAATGTCTAATCATGAAAATGGACATGCTCGCCCAACTTATTTTACAATAAAAGATAAAGAGATATTATGGTTTATTCCTCTTAGTAGTAAAGTAGAAAAATATATAGACCATGTTCATGTTTTAGAAAATGGCGCCCCAGCTAAAGTCATTGATTCAATCTGTGATGAGATTTTCAATAACTTTCTCCAAATGTTAAAATTAAAAAAGAAAGGTCTTAATTTTTTCTTTACGGATATCGACAAAATTAAACAATAAATGGAAGATGAATTAAAATAATATTATTTTATAAATTAAAAAAGGGAAAACTCTAAATTAAACGTTTTTCCTTTTTAATTGTAATAAGATTTAATAAATAGAAGTATTTTTCTATTTGGATATTTCCAAATCATCAGGAATTAAAATATCTAAATAGTGAATCATTTCTTCCTTTGTATATTTAGAATCATTAAGCATCCATTCTGTTCCTGCGCTAAATACCGCGCCTAAATAGAAAGTTGCAACGAAGTTACTAGGAATTTGTACCTTTTTATCAAATTTATCAATTCCCTCAATAATTTCCTTTTTAAAAGTATCATAAATCATATCCATCATAATTCCATTTTTATTTGCCTTACCAATCGCAATATAAATTTCTCGCTTTTCTGAAACGTGGTCTAAAAATAAAGATATCATCTCTAAATAGTATTCTTTTGTATTCTTAATACTTGTATTCTTCTCTAGCTCTTTCTCCAGGGAATCTTTAAGTGTATCAATATAGGAAGAAAGTAGTTCGTATTTATCAGAATAGTGAGAATAAAAAGTAGAGCGATTGACTAATGCCTTATCACAAATATCAGAAACCTTGATTTCTTCAAAAGGCATATCACTCATTAACTCAATTAAAGTCTGATAAAGATTATTTTTGGTCTTAATTACCCTTAAATCGGTCTTTTTGTTCATTTTACATCACCTATTAACATTATAGTAACTTAAGATACATTTGTAAAGTTATGCAACAAAAATTGTTTATTTATGCAACAATTAATAGGCAAATGTTTAATAACATACATTAATAACGGTTTGTTAGTGAATTTTTTAAAAATTTGTAATATGATATCTTAGCAAATGGAGGTAATATAATGAAAAAAATCAATAAGTTCATTACGAACAATAGTGTTTTAGTGGTAGTAATTGCTCTAATTCTCTTGATTCCATCTTTAATTGGTTATGTGAATACAAAAATAAATTATAATATCTTAGTTTATTTACCAAGTGATATTGAAACCATTAAAGGACAAGATATTTTAACTTCTGATTTTGGCATTGGAGCATTCTCTTTTGTCACAGTCGAGAATATGAGTAATTACGATATGCTAAAACTAGAAGAAAAAATTGAAAAAATAGATTCCGTTAATCTAGTTGCTAGCCTTGCTGATGTAACGGATACCACTATCCCTATGGATATTTTACCAGATGAAGTAACCCAAAAGTTACATAAAGATGAAAAAAATGTCATTGTCGTAACTTTTGAAAATGGGACTTCTGATGAGATTACATTGAAGGCTGTTGAAGATTTACGAAAAGTAGTAGGGGACGCTTCAAAAGTCAGTGGCATGAGTGCAATGGTATTAGATACAAGAGATGTATCCAATAGTGAAATGCTAGCTTATATTGTTATTGCAGTCATTCTTTGCTTAATCGTCTTAACCGTAGCAACCGACTCATTCATCATCCCCGTATTACTATTAGGAAATATTGGTGTAGCTATTTTGTACAATATGGGAACAAATATTTTCTTAGGAGAAATCTCTTACATCACAAAAGCCATTAGTGCAGTATTACAACTTGGGGTAACAATGGACTTTTCTATCTTTTTGTACCATAAATATATTCAAGCCCTAACACATGAAAAAGATAAACATAAGGCTATGCAAGAAGCCATCGCCGAAACATTCCATTCTGTTTTAGGAAGTTCTCTAACTACAGTTGCTGGTTTCTTAGCCTTATGTATGATGAAATTAACTTTAGGAAAAGATATTGGGCTTGTTATGGCAAAAGGGGTAATCTGTGGCCTAATCTGTGTTTTAACTCTATTCCCATCTCTTCTCTTAGTTTGTGATAAATTAATTGAAAAAACGCATCATAAAAACTTAATGCTAGAGTTTAAGGGCTTACAAAACTTTTCAATTAAATACCATAATCTGATTATTCTTACCTTTATTATTCTTTTAATTCCTGCAATTTATGGAAATAACAATGTTAAAGTTTACTATAACTTAGATAAGTCATTACCAAGTACATTAGCATCTAGTATCGCAAATTCTAATTTAAAAGAAGAATTTAATATTGTTTCTCCTGAAATTGTCTTATTAGATAAAAATATGAACAGCGAAGAAAAGGAAGAATTAGTCGAAAAATTAAAAGAAGTAAAAGGAATTGACTTAGTCCTAAGTCCAACTAGTGTACTAGATTTTGGCTTACCTATTAGTATGCTACCAGATGATTTAACCAAATTAATGGAAAGCGATAAATATCAATTAGTACTTTTAAATTCTACTTATGATATTGCAACAACACAATTAAATAATCAAATTAATGAAGTCAATAAAATTGTCAAAAAATATGATAAATCATCCATTGTTGCAGGGGAAGGACCACTAATGAAAGATTTAACAGAAATTAGTGATATCGACTTTAAAAATGTAAACTATGTATCCATTGGCTTAATCTTTGTAATCATGCTATTTGTCTTAAAGTCATTAAGTCTACCCGTTATCTTAATTAGTGCAATTGAATTTGCGATTCTAGCCAATATGAGTGTTGCTTTCTATACTAATACATCCTTACCATTTATTGCATCAATAATCATTGGTACCATTCAATTAGGAGCAACCATTGACTATGCAATTTTAATGTCATCAAAATATTTAAGTACAAGAAAAAATGTACAAGATAAATACGACGCCATGAAGGAAACCTTACAATTTACGATTCCATCAATTATTGTCAGTGCCCTATGTTTCTTTGCCGCAACAATTGGAGTAGGCGTTTATTCCAAAATTGATTTAATTGGTTCAATCTGTAAATTATTATCACGAGGTTCAATAATTAGTATGTTAGTGGTTATCTTAATCTTACCATCACTATTATTAATATTTGATAAAATTATCATGAAAACCACTAAAGGAATGAAGGAGGAAATATAATGAATAAAAAATTAGTAACGAGCATAATAGCTCTTAGCATTATAACAATGCCATTTAATGTCTTTGCTTTAGAAAAAGAAGAATCCATCTATTCTAATTTAAATGCCGATGGAACAAGATTTAAAACGGTTGTAACCAATCATTTAAGTTCCTTAGAAGGAACAAGTATTGAAGATACAACAGAATTAAAGAAAATTCTAAATATCAATGGAAAGGAAACATTTACCCTAGATAATAATAAATTAACGTGGACATCTCGTGGAAAGGACATCTTTTATCAAGGAGAATTCGAAAAAGAACTTCCTATCGAAACAAATGTAAAATACTATTTAAATGATAAAGAAGTGACCAATAAAGAATTAATTGGTGCATCAGGTAAAGTAAAAATTGAAGTAACTTTAAAAAATACCGATGCTCACCAAATTGATGGAGAAACCCTTTATACACCATTTGTTGTAACATTAGGTGCGATGTTAGATAAAAATAGTTCTAATATTACAATTTCCAATGGTAAAGCCATCAATAGTGGAAATAAATTTATCCTAGTAGGAGTTGCAACTCCAGGACTATATGAAAGTACAAACTTAGATAATTTTAAAGAAATGAATAAAATTACCATTACTTTCGATACCAAAAAATATAAACAACCAACCATCTATACGGTAGCAACACCTAAATTAATTGAGAAAAATGATTTAGAAGTATTTAATAAATTAGATGACGTCTACAGTAAAGTAGGGCTATTAAAAACCAATATGGACGCGATTGAAAATGGGGCAAATGAATTAGAAAGTGGTGCTCAACAATTATTAAATGGCACAAAAGAAATTAATGAAAACTTAAATACCGTAAAAAATTATATGCAAGCCTTAACCAAAGGAACTTATGATTTAAATGGGGGAGTAAAACAAATTATTGCTGCCATTGATGCCTCATCTGCTTCCTTATCAGATTCTAATATGCAAGCATCTCTTGAAAAATTAAGTATTTTAAAAGAAAAGAACACCGAAGCCATTAATAAATTAACAAATACAAATAGTACTTTAGAAGAAACCTACACAACATATCAACTTAGTGAAAAAACAGTTGAAGAAATTATGACCCTACCATTAGATAAAGCAACAATCAAAAACTTGATTACTTTAAAAAATACTTATGAAGGAAATAACAATTTAATTTATTTACTTTCAATGAATAACAGTGCTATTGACACAACTTCTAAAACCTTAATGGAAACAGCATCAACCGTAAAAACACAATTAAGTAGCCTACGTGCAGGCCTTGTTGAGTTAGAAAATGGCTCTAATACCCTATATACAAGCAGTAGTAAAATTACAGAAGGCATAAATGCTCTATATCAAGGAACAAATACGCTAATGAATGGAACTTCTAGTCTAGTCTCTGGAACAACTACTTTAAAATCAGGAATTTCTACTTATAATAAAGAAGGAATTTCTACCTTAGTAAACTATGCAAATAACATCCAAGGAAAAACCAATAAACTAAAAAAATTAGTAGACTTAAGTGAACAATATAAAGGATTTGCTTCAAATAATACAAACAGTACAACATTTGTATCGGTAATTAAATAATCTCCTTGCCTTTTCTAAAAAAACGTGCTATGATAAATCTTCCGAATGAAAAGGAGGAGAAAAATGGAAATAAAATATTTTTATAATAACCAAACAAAAATATTACTTCCTATCTCACAAGAAGAGGAAACTAATATTAACTATTATTTAAAACTATTAAACGAGGGTAATTCTTATGAAGAGTTATGGAATGAATTACAACAATTACGTTTCAAGTATTATAGTGCCATAGAACATAAAAAATACTTAGATGGAATTTTAGCTCAGGAAACTTACTTAGAAGTAGCAAATAAAAAGTATGAAAAAAATAGAAAAACAAGAACGTTAAAAAGAAAATAGTTCTTGTTTTTTTCTATAAATCATTGAAAAATTACCATCAGTTATGTTAAAATGATAGTATCAAAGTAGGAGAGTGATAACGTGAAACCTATCGACAAAAGAAAAGTAATTGGCACTGTTATAGGACTTATATTTTTTATAAGTTGCCTTGTTTATTTTACTTATGCTTGGTATGAATGGAGAAGTGGAAATAATACCGTAAATTTAACCATTAAAGATTCTTCGGTCGAATGTACTAATGGCCCTAGTATAGAAGTTAAAAATATTGGCCCTATATTAAGTTTAAAAGATGGCGTTAAAGCAAATTTTAATATCAAAAATACTGGTGGCGAAGAAATTAATATCACTCTAGGTTTAAATATTACTTCCATCAGTTCTTCCTTAAGAACCGATTCTTTTAAATGGGCTCTATTACAAGATACAACAGGAACAAATAATTTTGATTATAGTAAAACCCCTTTATTATCAGGAAATTTTAGTAACTTAGGTATTAAAGAAAATACTTTATCCAGTACCATAAAAGTAGCCGGGAATAAAACCTATTCATTTATGTTTGTTGTCTATATCGATGGAAATATGGAAAACTCCGAATCAATGATGAGTGGAAGCATGAAAACAACCATTACTTATGGAGACTGTGGTACAACGACAACAAAACAATATCTAAATACGGTATCACCGGGTTCTTATATAAAATATACAGGGACGAATGGTTGTTCAGGCAAATCATGTGAAGGTCAAAATGCTAACTATGTAAGCAATACAGATATGGGATACTGTTATAGCTCTTCTTATAAATTTAATTCTAATGGTTGGCGTGTCGTTTATATTAATGATGGGACTGCTTACCTTACTTCGGGCGGATCACCTGAATGCATGTGCACAGATTCATCAGGAAATGCAAGTACTAGCTGTAGTGATTATGAAAAAACACCAGGTATTCCTAAACATCTTGCAAATTTAAATGCTAAAGCGCTTACTTACTGTAACTCTACTTATGCGTACGGAGACATATGTAATAATAGTAGTGCTTGGAATATGAGTGATGGTGACTTTCAAAAAATTACTGGAGATACAATTAGTACTGCTTACAATAAAGCTGACGGTTATTACAATGACTACGCAATTATTAATAATAGTGGGTATTATTGGTTTGCCACTCCTCGTAGTGCTTCCTCGACGCTTGCGTTCTCCTGGCGTCCGTCTCTCCGGGGCGTGTACAACTACAACTCGAATTTTGCGTACGGCGTGCGCCCTGTCCTACGTCTTAAGTCTTCCGTCATCGTAACAGGAGGAACCGGGACGTATGAAGACCCGTATACAATTAGCAGCGGTAAAACTAAATTATCTGAGGTTGCTCCAGGCTCATATGTCAAATATACAGGTACTAATGGTTGTTCAGGCAAATCATGCGAAGGGCAAAATGCCAATTATGTTGATAGTAGTGATATGGGATATTGCTATAGTTCTGATGATAAATTTAATGCTTCTGGATGGCGTGTTGCTTATATCAATGATGGAACTGCTTATCTTACATCAGGAGGTTCTCCAGAATGTATGTGTACAGATTCTTCTGGGAATGCAAGTACTAGTTGTAGCAGTTATGAGACAACTGGTGGAGCACCAAAACATTTAGCCAATTTAAATACAAAATCGCTTACTTACTGTAACTCTACTTATGCGTACGGAGGCATATGTAATAATAGTAGTGCTTGGAATATGAGTGATGGTGACTTTCAAAAAATTACTGGAGATACAATTAGTACTGCTTACAATAAAGCTGACGGTTATTACAATGACTACGCAATTATTAATAATAGTGGGTATTATTGGTTTGCCACTCCTCGTAGTGCTTCCTCGACGCTTGCGTTCTCCTGGCGTCCGTCTCTCCGGGGCGTGTACAACTACAACTCGAATTTTGCGTACGGCGTGCGCCCTGTCCTACGTCTTAAGTCTTCCGTCATCGTAACAGGAGGAACAGGGACATATGAAGATCCATATACCATTTCTCCAGATAGTACTAAATAAGTAGATAAGTCTAAATGAGTATTTTATACCAATAAAAAAATAGAGGTGAATCATGAAAAAGAAATTAAAATTAATCTTTCTGGTGTTCTTATTCAATATCAATATTGCTTATGCTGAAGAATTTAATATTACATCCAAAAGTGCTATTCTCTATAACATGAATGAAGAAAAGATTTTATATCAACTAAAAAGTGATGAAAAATTACAAATTGCTAGTCTAACCAAAATAATGACTGTAATTACTGCCATTGAAAATAATGACGATTTAGAGAAAAAAGTAGAAATTACAAAAGAAATGTTACAAGGAATTGAAGAATATACACAAGTAGGATTTAAAGTAGGAGATACCCCTACAATTAAAGACTTATTATATGGCTCAATGCTTCCAAGTGGAGCAGATGCCGTTAATGCACTAGCCATATCTACCAGTGGAAGCATAAGCAAATTCGTAGACTTGATGAATGAAGAAGCAAGCAAATTAAAACTCAAAAACACGCATTTTGATAACCCTGTTGGGATGGATAGTGATAATAATTATTCTACTACCTCTGATATTGCCAAGCTCTTAATTTATAGTCTCAAAAACAAAACCTTCAAAGGAGTCTTTACGGCCAAAGAATATAAAATAGACGCCATTAATAAAACTGTAAAAACAACCCTTACGAGTTATTCTAGGTCGTATGGATTGGACGTTAGTAACATAACAGGGGCAAAAAGTGGCTTTACCGATGGCGCAGGTTTATGCTTAGCATCAACCGCAACAATAGATAATGTAGATTATCTTTTAATAACCCTAGGAGCAAGTACGAAAATAAGATCCAACGCGGTAAAAGATAGCTTAGAAATCTATGACTATTACAGTACAAACTACAGTTATCAAACCGTAATTGAAAAAAATCAAAAAATAAAAACTCTTCCCATAAAATGGGGGAAAGAAAAAAATTATATCATTACTTCTAATCAAGATATTTCCCTTTATCTATCAAATGATATCAGAAAAAATAGAATAAAATATATTTATTCAGGATTAGAAGAAATAAATTATAAATATAAAAAAGGAGATAAAATCGGTACCGTAAAAATTGTCTATGAAAATAATACTCTATATCAGTATGATGTTTACTTAGAAAAAAACTTAGAGTTTTATCACCCCGTCCTTTACGGAATCATAATTATTTTAACTTTTTTAATGTTATATTCTCTAAAACATATTCTAAAACTTAGAAATTATAAAAGAAACAGACGTAATGCTTAACTCTCCACCCTTAAGCATTACTTTTTATGTCATAAATTTCTAATTTAATGATATAATAGATAAAGTTAAGAGGTGATAACTTAGATGAAAAAGAAAAAAAAGATAATAATAATCCTATCTTTCTTACTCTTTATTTTATTATTCATATCAGTCTATCTTTACTTTACTAACACAGAAGATTTAATCTTAAAAAAAGATATTTCCATCAATTTTAGAGCCAAAGCCTATAACAGTGACTTAATAGAGAAAATAAATGGCCGTCTTTTAAATGACCCCTTGATTGATACCAATACTGTAGGCAGAAAAAAAGTACAAATCACTTATTATAATCACTATGGTTTTATTGAAAATAAATATGCCGAAGTAGAAATAAAAGATGTAACCCCGCCAATGATTGTTGTAAATAATCCTTACGTCATTGAAAAGGGAAGCATTAGCAAACTTGAAGATAATATTTTTTGTACCGATGACTATGACGATAATGTTTCCTGTCAAATTACTGGAGATTATAATCTAAACAAAGTAGGGAGGTACCCTCTAAAAATAACAGCAACAGACCATTCCAATAATATTACCAGCAAAAGTTTCACCTTACAAGTAAAAAATAAAGAAGCATCTACTACAAAACCAATCAATACAAAAACTGATTTTAAAGATATTTATCAAAAATATAAAAAAGCAAATACCCTGATTGGAATTGATATTTCCAAATGGCAAGGAGATATTGACTTTAATAAAATTAAAGAAGAAGGCGTCGAATTTGTCATGATTAAAATTGGCGGCCAAACCAAAAAAGGAGGAAAAATTGAAATTGACCCTAAATTTAAGCAAAATATTACTTCAGCCCTTGCAGCAAACTTAAAAGTAGGCATCTATTTCTATTCCCATGCCACAAATATAAAAGAAGCAAGAAACCAAGCAAAGTGGGTTTTAAAAAATATAAGCGAATATGAAATTAATCTTCCAATTGCCTTTGACTGGGAAAATTGGAGTAAGTATAGTACTTATCACATTAGTATCCATTCATTAAATAATATTGCAAATACTTTTTTCACCACTCTAGAACAAAAAAATTACAAAACTATTTTATATAGTAGCAAATATTATTTAGAAAATATTTGGTATGAAGAAGAATACAGTAATTGGATTGCACATTATACACTAGATGACAAAAACAAAAATAGATATGATATGTGGCAACTCTGCAGTGATGGTGTAATTGAAGGAATAGAAGAAAAAGTAGATATTGATATTTTATACAAGCATGAAAAATAAGATACCGTCTAAAAACGATATCTTATTTTGGCCTCTTTTTCGCAAATCCATTAAATTTATACAACAAATCATTAATAACCAAATCAAAACTATTCGTATATTCAACAATATTCCCATTATAACCTGTTTTAGTAATTTGATTCTTAGCAATCACAATATCTCCCAAATCAAAACGATGATAACCCTCAGTAATTAATTTCTTCATAATTTCCCATTTAATCATAGGAACACTTCTAATCTGTTTAAATTCATTCGTATAACATTCCTTAACAAAACTAACTTCTCGATCATTTTTAATAATAGCTACCCCAGAAATAACAACACCTTTAGGATATTTCTTCAAAACGGCTGTCCCAGCAATTAATTCATTATTATACTCCGTAAGTAAATGATCAGAAGTCATCTTTTTTTCAAGCAAATTCTTTGTCTTTCTAACTTTAGGATTTTTTAATTTTTGATTTAGCCTGTCATTATTCAATTGCTCTCTTTTAATCAAATAACGATAATTATTAATATACACCTCCGGCATAATTTTTGCTAAATAAAACTCAAAATAATTATCTTTTGTTCGAAATAATTCCATCATTCTTTGGTAGCGACCCTTATTTTCCATTAAATTCAAAAAATCTTCTCTATCTTTTTCTGACCCTTGATAAACAACAATTCCTTTTTTTAAGCAATCATTAATATTTCGTCTTAGACTTCTTTTAAAATTCTTATAAGTAGAGTGAATATCATTTGCTTTTAAAACCATTTTATAGCGAGAAGTATTAGGAATAAAATCATAATCTAACTTTTTAATCTCTTGAATAATACCACTATTGTTTTCTTTTAAAATAAAATCACTATCATAAACTTGATAATTAATTAAAGGATTAACCCGAATATAGACATAATTTAATTTCTTTAAATAAGCTTTTAACTCTATCGTAAAAACTCTTAATAAATCAATTTGATAAAAATTAATCAAATAACCATTAGGAACATAACCATACTTATGTTTATTATTAATTTTTTTCTCTAGAATTAAAGTAGCAGCATGAACATTATTCATCTCATCAATAAGTCCCAGATATAGGGGAGTATACCCATTTTCCATCTTTAGTTTAGCGTATTCTACACTTTGCTTATAATTTCTCCTACTATGCATTTTCGAATAATTTTTAAATTGTAATTCTGATAAAGTAATAATATGCATGATATTCCTCCTTTTACCAGTTATAATTATAACAATTTTTATAAATTTTGTATACCCTTTAATTAACATTTAGTTATTTAAAAAGAAGAAAAACTTTATCCCGTCATGTTACACTAAAATAAATTTTTCACCTCCCTCACTTGCCACCATAAGTATCTACTATGACAACTCTCTTTTACATTCTAGTGTCAATAATTGAAAAATCTACTTCCCATGATTCATTTTTTATATTATAATAAAAACAAGTAGGTGATAAAGAATGAAATTAAATGTAGGGGTAATCTTTGGCGGAAAAAGTGTTGAGCATGAAGCATCTATCTTAACCGCTATTCAAGCAATGGAACATATTGATAAAGAAAGATACGAAGTAATCCCCATTTATATTACAAAAGACTTAGAATGGTATACCGGAGGATGTTTAAAATTCATTGATACCTTCAAGGATTTTGATTTAATTAAACGTTATGCAAAAAAAGTAATTCTAGTAAATAAATCAGGAAGATATGTCTTGCAAAAACAAGGACCAATCAAAAGTGAAGTATGTTGCTTACATCTAGCTTTTCCTATGGTGCATGGTGCCAATATTGAAGATGGTTCCATCCAAGGATACCTAAATTTAATTGGTATCCCATACGTTGGAAGTAATATTTATTCATCCGTAATGGCTCAAGATAAAGTTTTCATGAAACAAGCCTTATCATCAAGTGGTCTTCCAGTTACTAAATTTGTTTGGTTTGGAGAAAGATTCTATCGCAATAAAAAAGAAGAATTATTTAAGCAAATTGACGAATTGAAATATCCATTAATTATCAAACCAGCAACTCTAGGAGGATGTGTTGGAATTGAAACCATAACTCAAAAAGAAGAAATTGACTCTACCATTGAAAGAGCCTTCAAATTTGATAGCAAAGTAATTATTGAAGAAAAAATAGAAGACTTAATCGAATATAACTGTTCTGTTTTATTAACACCAAACGGAAATATTACTAGTGAAATTGAAGAAATCAAAACCAGCAAAGAAATTTTAGAGTATGGCGATAAATTCTTAGTAGGAGAGGCATTAAAAGATTCCAGTCTAACCAGAACTTGTCCTGCCGAAATTTCTGAAAAATTAAGAAAAGAAATCGAAACATATTCCTTAGCAGTTTTTAAAATGTTAAATATGCGTGGAACTGCTAGAATTGACTTTTTATACGATACCAAAAAGAAATTGTTATATATTGATGAAATAAACAACATCCCTTGGTGTTTTGCTCATCATCTATGGGAAGCCAAAAATATCACTTATCAAGAATTATTAAACATCATGTTGAAAGATGCTACTCAAGTTGCAATAAAACATCAAGAAATGACACTAACAATAGATAATGATATCATCAAAAATACAACGAATGCTAAACTAAAGGAGATGAAATAACAATGTATGGATACATCAAAGGAAAAATTACTGAAATTGAATTTAATCATATTGTTTTAGAAAATAATGATATCGGTTATTTAATCTATGTTCCCAATCCTTATTCTTACCGTTTAAATGAAATAACAACAATTTATACTTATACCAAAGTAGCAGAAGAAGAATATACCCTATATGGTTTTCAAACCAGGGAACAAAAAGAGTTATTCTTAAAATTAATCTCCGTTAAAGGACTAGGACCCAAAATGGCTCTTCCCATCATTGCAACAGGAACATTAACCTCTATCGCCGATGCGATTGAGAATAATAACTTAAATTACTTAAAAAAATTCCCAAAAATAGGGGATAAAGTAGCAAAACAAATGGTCCTAGATTTAAAAGGAAAACTAAACGCTATCAATACTGGCTTATTTGCAAAAGAAGACTTAGAAGATGAATTAACAGAAGTATTAATTGGTCTAGGATACAAACAAGCAGACATTAAAAAGGTTGTAGATAAAGTAAATAAAGACACCTCTTTAGAAGAACAAATCAAAGAAGCATTAAAACTTATGTTAAAGTAAGTTTTGCTTCTTTTTTTCATCTTTTATGATATAATTAAGAAAAGTAGAAGGAGGAGTCTATGAGTAAGTATGATAAAATTTTAAAACAAGAAAAAGTATTTAGGGAGCCTATTGTAAAAAAGAGTAAATATACAAGATATATAATAATTTATTGTCTTTTATTCACAATGTTATTAACAACTAGTTATATCATCTACTATAATACCGTCCTATCTCCAATAAACATCATTAAAAATGATTTTATTTCTCTTGCTAAAAAGTTAGAAAATATCTATCAAAATATCATCCCCTCCCAAATAGGTGCATCTCTAGAGGGAACAATCGCATCAGAAAAATTAAATTATAACTATGGCCTCATCAAAGAAGGAAATAACTACTATCTTGACTTATCCACTAAAGATAGTAGCCTTCAATACCAAATAACACCCAAAATGATTAAAACAAACCTATCCTCATTTCAAAATAATCGTATTACGAAAGAAAGCAAAATCGATTATTCCAAGCTAAAAAAAACACTAAATACTTTCTTAAAAGAAGAAAAATATATCAAAACTTTTTACTTTGATAAAAAAACACCAATCGTAGAAATAAATTTTACACTAACCGATAATGACATTAATTCTCTTTTTCACACAACTATCTTAAAAGAAAAATACAATATCATTATTACTCTAAAAAACGATGCCTTAAAAAATGAAATCAAATCAATAAAAATAGTAGTCAATAACAAAACAAAAAACCAAAGAAGTACTTTTGAATACCAAAATCAATCTCTAATCTATCAAAATTTCAAAAATGAAAAATATAAATTTATTCTAGTAAATAATCACAAAGATTTAAATATGAAAATTTATAAAAACGAAGAACTTTATAGCATTCTTTTAGGAAAGTCTTATGAAAAAAGTTATACAATGACTTACCAAATCATTAACAAAATCTATAATATTTCTCTTACCAAAACAGAAGAAAAAAGTCTAACCACCTATAAGATAGTATTCAAAAAAGAAGAAGAGGAAAGTAAAAAAGAGGATACAATAAATATCACTCTAAATCAAGAATCAAGTACCTTAAAAGAGGAAGCAGAGAGTAAAGAGAAACCTTATCGCTCCTTAAATCAAAGTGAAAAGGCAGAATATAGTGAAAAAATCAAACAATTTTTTGCCCCACTAAAAGAATTGATTAATGAATACCGCCCCAATATCGATAATTTGAATTCCTAAAAAAAGATAAGATAGTTTTTTAGGAATTCTTTTGATTAAGTCATCCACTCTTTTCTTTAAGTAGGTTAAATAAAACGTTCCCATTATTCCCCAAACGAGCGCTAACTCTAGACAAACATAGCGGCCCAAATGAAAAGATTTCCCAGAATAGTCCCATAATCTTACTTGGAATAACTGATACAAAATAACCCCACCTAACCATTCCACCAAAGAAAGACTAATCACCGAAAGTAGAAAAGTAATGAACATTTTAAGCCATTTATTTATTTTTAACGGGAATAAAAAATACTGATAAATCAAATTCAAAACTAAAACGCCAAATCCATAAACATAAGTAACTGGCCCATAACAAATTCCACTATGACGCTTACTTCCTTTTATTTTATAAACCATGCTTTCCAAAACAAATCCAAAAATAGAATAGATAATTAAACAATTAAAAGAATACAAAATTATCACCTCGATGTCATTATGTACAAAAAAGAAGAATAATATTCAAAAAATACCATTCTTCTTTTATTTTTAATACACAATATAACTATCCTTATTTTGTTTGGTTATAGTTAGAACCACTTAAATGACTTTCTCCTAATTTAACTAATCTCTTAGTGATTTCACCACCAACTGATCCGTTAGCTCTAGAAGTAGCATCTGGTCCAAGGTTAACACCAAATTCATTAGCGATTTCATATTTCATTCTTTCGATAGCTTGCTTTGCACCTGGAACTACCATTTTGTTATTGTTTTGGCTGTTCATTATGTTCACCTCCTACACTAATAGGTTGTGAACTTTTTAAAATTTAATACAAAAAAACAATTGGTAATTTTTTCTAAAATTTAAACTTTTCTGACGAAGTATTTTTACAAATAGAAATCGTTTCCATATTGTCTACTGCCTCTTGAATTAAAGTAGAGTAGTCAACTCTATTTTCATACTCATATGCTTTTTCCAAAATAGGATGAATAACAGGATGTTTGGGTAAAAATATTGTACAACAATCTTCATAAGGCAAAATAGAAATATCATAAGTGCCAATTTTTTTGGCAATCTCAATAATTTCTAATTTATCCAAACAACTAACCGGACGAATAACAGGAACATGCGTAACTTCATTAATTACTGCCATACTAGCTAATGTTTGACTAGCGACCTGCCCAACCGATTCTCCATTAATAAGAACATAAGCACCACGCTTTTTCATAACAGCTTCCCCAATACGATACATCATTCTACGCATAATGGTAATCATATAATCAGGATCCATCTTTTGATAAATACTTTCCTGAATTTTGGTAAAATTAATAATATGTAATTTAATATCTGCTTGATACAAAGAAAGTTCCCTTACCAAATCTTTTACTTTATTTTTAGCCATAGCCGAAGTATGAGGAGGAGACTCAAAATATAAACATTCAATCTTAATTCCTCTTTTCATCGCCATATAACCACTAACCGGAGAATCAATTCCACCCGATAGCATCAACATTCCCTTTCCTTGAACACCAACAGGGTATCCACCAGCTCCCGCAAATTCTTCTCCATAAATATAAGTGAATTTTTCTCTAATTTCTAATTTTAAAGTATAATCAGGATGATGGACATCAACCGAAACACCAGGAATATTTTTTAAAATAACACCACCAATCATTGAACTAAATTCCATACTAGGAATAGGAAACTGTTTATTACTTCTTTTCGTTTCAACTTTAAAAGTAGCAAATTTTAAATTTTGGACAACCTGTAAAATATTTTTCTTCAACTCATCAATATTATTATTACTTTGATAAGCAATAACTATACGATGAATTCCAAAAACTCTTTTTAATTTTTCAATTACTGCTTCCATTCTTGATTCATCTTGAACAATTAAAAACATCCTTACCCGATTCTTTTCAATGAAAACCTTTTCATCTCCAAGTGCTTTTTGAATATTTGTATATAGGGTTTGAATAAACAAATTACGATTCTGTTTCTTAGTCGTAAGTTCACCATATTGAATTAAAATAACCTTTTTCATCATATAAACCTCATTTCTTTATTCATTATAAAAATAAATTTTCCCCCTGTCAACCAATAATCCTTAAAATAGACAAAATTAAATAGAAGTATTTTTTTTAAAAATAACTAAAAATTAACTAACTATTTTTAAATTCATTAAAAGAATATCAAACAAAATTAACCATTTGTTATTGACAAATAGAAGAAAATAGACTAAAATATTAACTCAAGAACAAAAGGGGGTAAAATTATGGGTTTTTGGAAAGAAAATGAATATAATTCACCAGAAGAAAAAACAAAACAATTTTTTGAACAATTTAAAAAGAATAAACGTGATTTAGATACTACTTTAAAAGGAATTACTTACCGAAAAGAACAAGAAAGTTATGCCATCTCTATTATGAAAGCCATTCGTGATAAACAAATTCTTTTAATTGAAGCAGGAGTAGGAATAGGAAAAAGTTTTGGTTACCTAATTCCCGTATTCTATACACAAAATGACGTCAATAATTTTAAAAAAGTAATCATCTCTACACCAAGTATTGCCTTACAACAACAACTCTTAAAAGAAGCAAAAAAGGTATCAGAAATGTTAGGAATAAACCTTGAAGTAAGTATTGCTAAAGGAGTCAACAACTATGCTTGCTTAAGAAGAATAAGAGAACAAGAGACAAAAACAAATCTTTCCTCTGAAGAAAGACAAACATTAGAACATTTAGAAAAAGAAATGCTGCACCTTTCTTCAAGTGATAAAGAAGAATTACAAGAAGTGAGCAACACCATTTGGGAAAAAGTCAAACTAACATCACGTGGTAAATGTAGTAACTGTAATTATTCTAGAAGATGTCCTTATTTTAAAAATCAAAAGAAATGGCTTCATAGCAACTTAATTATCACAAACCAAGCCAATTTTATAAAAGATTTCCTTGAAGATGGAGACATCACTAGAAATGCCGATATGTTTATCTTTGATGAGGCACATCAATTAGAAAATAATATGCGTACCGTAAGAGAAAGAACGCTAGAATTAAATGATATCAAGAAAACCATCAATCAAATTTACACCGTAATTGGCACATTTTATAGTGATAACATGGTAATTTCAAGAAACGATGAAACAAAAGAAGAGGATTATATTAATCAATTAAAGAAAGATATCGAACAATTATTTTCATCAATCAGAAGCAGCTCTAGCCGTAACTTCACTATAAATAACAAGAAAAATCAATCTATAACAGCCATCACAGATTGTGAAAGAGTATCTTTTACTTATAACAAAACCATCATGGCTTACCTAGATAAAATTATTATCAACCTAAAAAAATTATATAGTGATATTCATGATTATGAAAGAAAATATCAAACCACCCTTCGATTAAAAGAAATAGAAAAATTAAATATCATAACAAACATCTTCCTAGACATGAAGAAAAATAACCCCAAACAAAAGAATTATGGTAGCAAAAACATCTATTGGGTAGATTTCTTTCAAACCAATAAAATTACCCTGCATTACACTCCAAAAAGAAATTTCGATATTACTAAAGGAATGCTTAATCGACAAATACCTATCGTCTACACTTCAGGAACTCTGCTTGATAATAAAGATAGTTATAAATACTTCATGGAAGGAATTGACTTAGAAGGAGATAAATCTCAATCCATTACACTAGGAGCAAGTTATCCTTCTCCCTACAATTATAAAAAAAATACTTTATTTTACTGTAATCCCAATATTTCTGTTCCTAATAATTACAATCAATATATTGTTGACTTAGCTTACGAGATTAATAGGTTAATTCGCACCACAGATGGTAAAGCATTAGTTCTTTTCACTTCCAAAAAATGTATGAATGATACTTATAACTTATTATTAGAAGAAGGTTACGATTTTCCTATTTTACTGCAAAATAACACAAATACCAATGAAGTGAAACAACAGTTCCAAGAAAACCAAAACTCCTGTCTTTTTGCAACTGGAGCCTTCTGGGAAGGAATAGATATCAAAGGAAAATCATTAAGCAATTTAATCATTACCCATCTTCCTTTTGATGTCGTAGAACCTGTAATTCAATATAAAGCCAGCAAATATGCTGATGACTTAGAAAAATTTAACGAAGTCTATATTCCTAGTATGCTAACCAAGTTTACGCAAGCCGCAGGTAGATTAATACGTGATAGTAAAGATGTCGGAATCATCAGCTGCCTAGATTCAAGGTTTCCAAAATATAGAGAATTAATTGAAAACAAAACAGGAATGACCAATTATACAGAAAACATTAATGATGTCATTCAATTTGCCGAAGAAAAAATATTACCAAAAAAAAGAACACCCAAAAAAGTAAAAAATTTATAATAAAAAGTACCAGCTACAAACTAGCTGATACTTTTCTTAACAAAAACAAAGAGACTGTTCCCCTGTGGACAGTCTCCCAAAAAGAATAAAAAGGGTTGGCTAGTGTGATACTAGCACCAATTCATACAAAATTTGAATTGGTGATTTATATCTTAAGCGATAACCTTACTTTTGTCAAGTATAAATTTAAAAATTTGAAAATTTTTTTATCCCCACTTTCAAATTAAATAAAATATTAGTATAATAAGAATAAAGAAAGGAAATATATGATGAAAAAAAAGATATATATATTATTAATAATACTATTCATTTTAGTATTATCTCTATCAGTACTCTTTATAAAAAATAAAAAAACAATTACAACCATCTATGCAACAGTGTCTTATCAAGGAAATAACTATCTTTTAGCCGTCACTGAAAATAACCAAGAATATAAAATCAATACCCAAAAAAAATACGAAATTGGTGATCAAATTTCCTTTGATTGCCATACAATCAAAAAGAAAAACCCCATCGAAGGGAATTTCACTAATCTAAAAAAATTAAACAAAAATATTAATCTAACCATCGAAGATGAAGCAACGGATAATAGCCCTATAGATTCAACATCATCCATATCTACACCATCAACTAATAATCTAACCAATCCTCCTGAAGAGGCCATTTCCTACTTAGAAGAACTCAATCAAGAAATCGACCAAAATCAAACCATCACTGAAAAAATCAAAGCAAATTTTATTCAAGTCGTAGATTTTCTCTTTTATAATGGAACCATTAAAGGAAAAACTTTCGATAGTCTATCAGATGAAGCAAAATTAAAATTCCTAAAACTTTTTTATACAATTGATACCAAAATAGAAGAAAAATACCCAAATTATAAAGAAGAAATCAAAGATACTTCCACTAAAATATATAGCAAAGCCAAAGAAAAAGCAATGACAACTTATTTAGAAATTACAACTAATTTATGCAAAAACAATGAAGAAGGATGTAAAACAGCCAAAGAAGATTTAAAAGAAATGAAAAAAAGTTTTTCTCTTACTTGGAACACCATCAAAAGTATCAGTGGAGTAGGGCTTTCTAAATTAAAATCTTGGTATGAAGTTTGGAGAGATACCAATGATTGACCAAAAATTAAGCCTTGTCCCTCATCACCCAGGATGTTATCTAATGAAAGATAAAAATGGCATCATCATCTACGTAGGAAAATCAAAAAACTTAAAAAATAGATTAACTTCTTACTTTAAATCTACACATACAGGAAAAACAGCCATGTTAGTAAGAGATATCACAGACTTCGAATACATTCTAACCTCATCAAACCTAGAAGCCTTACTCCTAGAAATTAACCTAATCAAAAAATATGATCCTAAATATAACATTCTCTTAAGAGATGACAAAACCTATCCTTATATTGAAATTACCAACGAAAAATATTTCCGCCTTTCCATCGTAAGAAACCCCAATATCAAAAAGACCAAAAGCAAAAAATTATTTGGCCCATTTCCTAATGTTACCGCCGCTAGAAAAGTAGTGGACATGATTAATCGAATCTATCCCTTAAGAAAATGTAAAAATTACGAAAAAAAAGTTTGTCTATACTATCACATAGGAGAATGTTTAGGCTACTGTGAAAATAAAATAGATGGAAAAATCATGCAAGAGGTGAAAAATGAAATTATTTCATTTTTAAATGGAAATCATAAAATTATCACAGACAAATTAAAAGAAAAAATGACGGCATCCGCGAATAAACTTCAATTCGAAAAAGCCAAAGAATATAAAGAACTCCTCGACTATATTAAAGTAACTTTAGAAAAGCAAAAAGTAGAACTAGACGATAACTACAATAGAGATATCATTGGCTATTATACAAAAAATGGTTATCTATCTATCCATCTTCTCTTTATCCGTGGAGGAAAACTATTAGACCATCAAAGTAATCTCTACCCAATGATTGATACCCTAGAAGAAGAAATAATGACCTATATTTCTAAATTCTACGATAAACATAAAGTAAAACCTCACGAAGTAATTGTTCCATCCATTGTCGATAAAGACCTTTTAGAAGAAGCATTTCAACTAAAATTTATTACCCCTCAAAAAGGAAAAAAGAAAAAAATGCTCGATTTAGCAACAGAAAACGCCAAAAACTACTTATCTGAACAATTAACACTTGTAGAAAGAAATGAAAAACTAACAAAACAAGCCTTAGATGAATTATCAAACCTTTTAGAAATAAAAGAAATAAGAAGAATTGAACTATTTGATAATTCCAACCTCTTTGGAAACTTCAACGTCTCAGGAATGGTAGTCTTCATTGATGGCCTTCCCGCTAAAGGAGAATATCGAAAATTTAAAATCACAAAAGAAGTAAATGACGATTATGGTACCATGAGAGAAGTAATTTATAGAAGATATTTTCGTGTACTAAAAGATAAACTAGAAAAACCAGATCTTATCATTGTTGATGGAGGATTAGGGCAATTAAATGTTGCAAGAGAAGTCTTATCCTCTCTTAACCTAGATATTCCAACCGCTGGCTTAAAGAAAAACGATAAGCATAATACTTCTGAATTAATCGGCAAAAATCCCATCCAAATCATCCCCATCGATAAAAAAAGTAGTCTTTTCTTACTACTAACCAAAATGCAAGATGAAGTACATAACTTTACCATTAATTATCATCGTCAAATCAGAAGCAAAGGCTCTCTTTCTAGTATTCTAGATAACATCGAAGGAATAGGAGAAGTAAGAAGAAATAAGTTACTAAAAAAATATCATACCATTGCCAATATCAAAGAAGCAAACCTTGATTCTCTTTCAGAAATCCTACCAAAAGAAGTCGCTACTAACTTAAAAAACATTTTAAATGAAGTAGAAAAATCATAAACATTAAGTTATAATAGATAAACAAAAAAACCAGTAAAAAGCAAACAACTATCAAAAGATTAAAACGATAAATATAAAAATAATGAAGAAAAATATCTATAATCTTTTTCTTAGTATTTTTCAATAACACTAAAAAAATACTTATCAGTATTATTTATAACAAAAAAGCATCATCTACCCATTGTAATAATTCACAAAAAAGTAACTAACTTGTAAAACCCTAAAAAATAAGCTATACTAAAACAAGATGTAAGAGAGTGATAAAGATGTATTTAAAAACAATAAAAGCATACGGTTTTAAATCCTTTGCCGATAAAATAGAAATTAATTTTGAAAAAAATATCAATGGAATTGTAGGCCCAAATGGAAGTGGAAAGTCCAACGTTGTTGATGCCGTAAGATGGGTACTAGGAGAACAATCAATGAAATCATTAAGAGGAGAGACTGCAACTGATATTATCTTCTCAGGAAGCAAAAGCAGAAAACCACTAAACAGTGCCTCTGTAACCTTAATATTTGATAATACCGACCTCTACCTTCCCATTCAATATACAGAAGTATCCGTAAAAAGAGTCATCTATCGTAGCGGTGAAAATGAATATTATTTAAACAATGAAAAATGTAGACTAAAAGATATTACCAATCTCTTAACTGACACAGGAGCCGACAAAGAAAGCTTCAACATCATTTCTCAAGGAAAAATCGACGAAATCTTATCCACAAAACCAGCCGATAGAAGAGGTGTCTTTGAAAGTGCTGCCGGGGTTATGAAATACAAAAAAAGAAAAGAAGAAGCCGTCAAAAAATTAGAAAGAACCAATCTAAACCTCAATCGAGTAAATGATATCATTAATGAATTAGAAAACAATCTTACCCCTCTAGAGCGTCAAAGTAAGGACGCAACCAAATACCTCGAAGTAAAAGACATTCTCTCTAACTTAAATATCTCCCTAATCGCATCTGATATCACCAAATTAACCCACGAAGAAAAAATACTCGCTGAAAAAATCAACACCCTAAAAGATGAAGTAGTCAAACTATCTACCACACATTCCACTTACGACATCGAACTCTTAGAAAAAAAAGATGAACAGAAAAAATTAGAAGAAAAATTAAGAGAAGAGCAAAATACTTTAATAGAACTAACCAAAAGTATTGAAAAAATTAATGCCGACATTCGCCTTTTCAAAATGAAAGAACAATATAGTACTATAGATAAATCCAAAGAAGAAGAAAACTTAATCCAAAAAAAAGAACAACTTTTAATAGAAAAAAACACATTAAATGAACAAAATAACTCTATTTTTACAGAACAGGCCAAATTAGCAGAAGAAGTTACGCGCCTAAAAGAAGTAAGTCAAAAATTACAAGAAGAATTAGCATCCAAAAATAAACTAACTATCATGCTAGAAAAAAACCATCAGGAAATTAATAATTTAGAATATAAAATCAACTATTTACGTGATTCTCTAGAAAAAAATAATTCCCTTCCTCATTCTGTAAAAAGTATTTTGAATAATAAGCGCCTCACCGGTGTTCATAATATTGTTGGTTCTTTAATAACCATGGATAATTCCCACACTATAGCGATTACCACAGCCCTATCTGCTAGTATTAATTATTTAGTAGTATCTACTACTCATGATGCCAAACAAATGATATCTTATTTAAAAGAAAATAACCTAGGTCGAGCAACCTTTCTTCCAATTGATACCATCAAACCAAGAACCATTGATAGCCAAACCCTAGAAAAATTAAAAAATACCCCTGGTTTCATTGATATTGCTTCTAACTTAGTAGAATATCAAGAAAGATATCAAAATATCATTACAAACCTACTAGGGAATATTATTATCTGTAATAATATTGATACCGCAACAAATATCAGCAAAAGTATTTTTAACCGCTATAAAATCATCACCCTAGATGGACAAGTCATTAATGTCGGAGGTTCGATAACGGGAGGAAGTGTCCAAAATAAAAATAATATTATCAAAGAAAAATATGATTTAGAAAATAGTCTTCTAGAGAAAGAAAGCAAAAAAGAAAAAAGAAAAGAACTAGAAAATTTACTCACGACTCAAAATAAAAAAATAGATATTCTAAATCAAGAAGTACTAGAAAAAACAACCAACACCAAAGCAAGTGAAGAATTAATCAATGAAAAAAAGAAAAAATTAATAGAACAGCAAGAATGCATCGCCTCCTTAGAATTAGAGATTAAAAATAGCACCGCCATCCAAGAAAATAGCAGTGACCAAGAATTAGAGAGAATGCTAAATATGTATTATAGCGCTATTGCTTCCCACGATAATATTGAAAAAGAAATTAATCTTTTAACCAGTAAAAAGAAAAATATCGAAGAACATATCAATGAAATAGAAGCTTTATCCAAACAAGACAATATTAATATTAGTCAAAAAGAAAAAATCTTAAAAGAATTAGAAATCAAAAGAAATACCATGGATATTAAACTAGATAACTTATTAATTTCCCTAGGAGAAGAATATAATCTTACCTATGAATCCGCTATCAATAATTACAAACTAGAAATACCAGAAAATATCGCTCGGGAAAAAGTAAGAGACTTAAAAAATGAAATCAAGTCACTAGGTTATGTTAATATAGAAGCAATCGAAGAATATAAACAACTAAAAGAAAGATATGAATTTTTAAACACTCAAAGACAAGATTTAAAAAATGCAGAAAGTACCCTTTTAGAAATCATGAAAGAAATGGATGACATCATGAAAGAGAAGTTTTTAAAAACTTTTGAAAGCATCCGTCTTGAATTTAAAAAAGTCTTTCATCAAATGTTTCGTGGAGGAAGTGCTGAATTAAGACTAACTGATCCTAATAACTTATTAGAAACTGGAATTGAAATAGAAGCCATTCCTTCGGGAAAAAACTTAAAAAATATTACTCTTCTAAGTGGGGGTGAAAAAACATTCACGGCAATATCTTTATTATTTGCAATACTAAATGTAAGGCCAGTTCCTTTTTGCTTACTAGATGAAGTAGAAGCTGCCTTAGATGATGCAAATGTTGAAAGTTTTGGTCGCTATTTAGACGAATACCGTAACAAAACCCAATTCATTCTAATTACCCATAAGAAAAAAACAATGGAGTTTGCTAATACCTTATATGGAATTACGATGCAAGAATCCGGAGTTAGTAAACTTGTTAGTGTTAAATTAGAAGATATTGAAAAGGAGAAAAAGAATGAATTTAATTAATCCATTAGAAGAAAGTAACGGTCTAACCTGTGGAGGAGCCGAAGTTTTAAGAAGTATAAAATTTGTCTATACATTACTAAATATCTTTCTCATCTTAGTCCCCTATAGCTCTAATTGTCATGATTTCTCTTGATTTCGCTAAAGCAATTATCGCTGGCAATATCGTTTTATGGTCAGGAGCGCAACATACTAATGTTTATGCCGGAAGACAAGGTGGCCACAATGGTAGCACCAAAAACAGTACGTTTTATTTTACTACACTAGGTCCTGTAAAACTATCTAGTTGGGAAATTTCTACCGTTTGGAAAATATTAAGAATTAAATAGAAAAAGAAACATTTTTGTCTCTTTTTCTTTTTTTGTGTTATAATACTAAAGTACGTAAAAAAAGGGAAGTGAAGAGAATGAAAACAGACGATTTTGACTATAACTTGCCAACTGAGTTAATCGCCCAACATCCAAGTGAAAAAAGGGATAAATGCAAAATGATGGTATTAGATAGGAAAACAGGTAAGTTAGAGCATAAAGTATTTTCAGATATTATTGATTATTTAAAAGAAGGAGATACTCTTGTTTTAAATGATACCAAAGTATTACCCGCTAGGTTATTTGGAATGAAAGAAGAAACAAAAGCTCATGTGGAAGTCTTACTATTAAAAAATTTAGAGAAAGATAATTGGGAATGTTTAGTAAAGCCTGCTAAAAGAATAAAAGTTGGTACAATGATTGCTTTTGGAGATGGCTTATTAAAAGCTAGATGTATTTTTGTAGGAGAAGAGGGAATACGGCATTTTGAATTTTTATATGAAGGTGTTTTTTATGAAATCTTAGACAAACTAGGGACTATGCCTCTTCCTCCTTATATTCGTGAACAATTAGAAGATAAAGACCGCTATCAAACCGTTTATGCTAAAAATATAGGTAGTGCTGCCGCTCCAACTGCTGGGTTACACTTTACCAAAGAATTATTAAAGAAAATAGAAAAAAAAGGCGTACACATTTGTTATATTACCTTACATGTTGGTCTTGGTACTTTTCGTCCTGTTAGTGTAGAGGATGTGACTAAACATACTATGCACAGTGAATTTTATAGTATGTCCAAAGAAGTAGCTATGCAATTAAATCAGGCTAAAGAAGAAGGAAGAAGAATTATTGTCGTTGGCACTACCACCACAAGAACATTAGAGACTATTATGAAAAAGTATCACCACTTTGAAGAATGTTCGGGATGGACTAATATCTTTATTTATCCAGGATTTCAGTATGAAGCAATTGATGGATTGATTACTAATTTCCATCTTCCAAAATCCACCCTAATTATGTTAGTAGCGGCCTTTAGTTCCAAAGAAATCATCTTAAAGGCCTATAAAGAAGCCGTTTCCAAGAAATATCAATTCTTTTCTTTTGGAGATTGTATGTTTATTCAGTAAAATACTAATTCAGTATTTTCCCTTTAAAAAAATGTCAAAAAAGTGTCAAATAAAAAGCTTTTTTAAAAAAATAAAGAAGAAAAAAAGGAAATTACAAACTTATGTAGAATATTAATATTAGAGGGTGATGTCATGGCACATATTGATGAAGCTACCGTTCAAGCAATCAGAAGAAAACATCCCATTAAAGAAATTGTCGAAAGATATATCCCTTTAACGAAAAGAGGGGAGGATTATTGGGGACTCTGTCCCTTTCACGCGGATAACAACGCCTCAATGTCTGTTTCAACAAGACTAGATATGTTTCAGTGTTTTGCCTGTAAAAAAGCAGGCAATATCTTTAATTTTATAGCTGATATGGAAAATATCACATATGGACAAGCTATTCAATTACTTGCAAGCGAAGATGGCTACCAAGTAAATACAGAGAGAATAGAAAATAAAAATACAAAATATTATGAAATCATGTCTTTATCGATTAAGTACTACCAGAATAACCTCAATAGCATTTTAGGAGAAAACGCCATTAAATATCTAGAAGACAGAAAAATTAACCGTGAGGCCATTAAAAAATTTGAAATAGGACTTTCCATCTCGAAACAACCACTAACTCCATTTCTTTTAAATCAGTACGACTTAAATACCTTAATTGACTTGGGATTAACAAATACAGAACAAAAAGATATCTTTAACGATAGAATTATGATTCCTATTCATGATTTATATGGAAACCCAATTGGATTTGGGGGAAGAATTTATCAGACCAAAGATAGTAGCAAATACATCAATACCAAAGCCACTAAAATTTTTGATAAAGGAAACATTTTATACAATTACCATAGAGCCCATAGTAAATTAAATAAAGAAGATAGCATCATCATCATGGAAGGATATTTTGATGTCATTAGAGCGTCCACCATCGGAGTCAATAACTGTGTTGCACCAATGGGAACCTCTCTTACTAAAAGTCATATCCAAATTTTAAAAAAAATCACTAACCATATCATCCTATGCTTTGATGGAGATAAGGCTGGAGAATTAGCAACAATCCATGCTATTCCTTTATTAGAAGAAGCTATGGTTGATACAAAAATCATCCGTCTAGAAGAAAAAGATCCTGATGAATTCATTATCAAAAGGGGAGCAGCTGCTTTTTTAGAAAAAATAAAAAATCCAATGAATGTCATTGATTTCAAAATGAACATTCTAAGCCAAGAAAAAAATCTAAATGACACCAAAGAAACGAGCATTTATCTCGATCAAATCATTCATGAACTATTAAAAGAAAAAGATGAAATTTTAGTGGAATTAACTTTAAAAAAATTAGCAACCCGTTTTAATATGGAATATAGTACCTTAAATAGCCGCTATTTAGAATACAAGAAAAAAAGCAAAATAAGTATTGTCCCCCCCATTCAAAAAGAAATAAGGAGAAAAAATAATACACAATATAGACAAGCAACCGATAATTTGTTATACTATATGATTAAGTCCCCTGATGTCGTTTTAAAAGCAGAAGATACCGTTTCAATGATACTAGATGATAAAAAAAGAAGACTATTCAATGAAATTATTGCTTATTATCACAAATATGGAAAACTCATTGTCGCTGATTTTATCACGTATTTAGAAACCGAAACAAACGTCGCTGATACATTTCAAAATATTTTTACTCTAAATCTAAAAAGCACATATACCAAGGAAGAAATTGAAGACTATATAAAATGTATTAATTATTATTATAAAAAAAATATCATCGACAAATTAAATGAAGACTTAAAAAAAGAACCCGACCCTATGAAACAAGCTTCCATCATTGCAGAGATGATGAAAATAAGAGGAGTGAAGAATAATGATTGAAGAAATCAAAACATTTGAACAAAGAAAAGAAGAATTAATTAAAAAAGGAAAAACCAAGGGATTTATTACTTATGAAGAACTAGCAAGTGGTCTAAAGGGATTAGATTTAGATAGTGATTCCTTAGATGATTTATATAATTCCCTAATTGAAGCAGGAATTGAAATCGTAAATGACGAATCAGAAGTAGGAAATGACTCAGATGAAGATGTTGGAGGAGATATTGAAGATATCCTAAAAGATAACACCATTGCTAAAGATTTATCCATCAATGACCCTGTTCGGATGTATTTAAAAGAAATTGGAAGAATTAGTTTATTATCCCTAGAAGAAGAAACCAAATTATCTGAACGAATTGCCGCAGGAGACGAAGAGGCAAAAAACATCTTAGCTGAATCAAACCTTCGTCTAGTCGTTAGTATTGCAAAAAGATACGTTGGTCGAGGAATGCTTTTTCTTGATTTAATTCAAGAAGGAAATATTGGGCTAATGAAAGCCGTTGAAAAATTTGACGCGAATAAAGGATATAAATTCTCAACCTATGCCACTTGGTGGATTAGACAAGCCATTACTAGAGCGATTGCTGATCAGGCTAGAACCATTCGTGTTCCCGTTCATATGGTAGAAACAATTAATAAATTATCTAGATATCAAAGACAATTAACCTTAGAATTAAATCGGGAACCAACTGATGAGGAACTTGCTAAGAAAATGGGAATGCCCGTTGAAAAAATTAGAGAAGTAATTAAAATTGCTCAAGACCCAGTTTCCTTAGAAACACCAATTGGAGAAGAAGATGATTCTCACCTAGGAGATTTTGTTAAAGACGAAAGAAGTATGTCTCCTGAAGAATATACCATTCACGAACTATTAAAAGACGAAATTAGCGATGTTTTATTAACGCTAACAGAAAGAGAAGAACAAGTCTTAAGATTACGTTTTGGTCTTGACGATGGCTCATGCAAAACCCTAGAAGAAGTAGGGCAAATGTTTGGTGTAACTAGAGAGAGAATCAGACAAATTGAAGCCAAAGCCTTACGCAAATTAAGACATCCATCAAGAAGTAGAAAACTAAAGGATTTCTTAAATGACTAAATTATCCAAGAGATTACAGTGTCTTGCTAACTTAGCCTTAGAAAACGAAAACTATATTGATATTGGCTGTGACCACGGACTTTTAGCTATTGCTCTCGCCAAAAAATACCAAAATGCTAAAATCATCGCTAGCGATATCAATGAAAACGCCCTAAGCAATGCCAAAAAAAACATAAAGAAATACCACTTAGAAGAAAAAATAGAGCCAATTCAAAGTAATGGCTTAGAAAACATCATTCCAAAAAAAAATACAACCATAATTATCTCTGGCATGGGTGCACATACTATTGTAGGAATCTTAAATCAAAGTTACCAAAAACTAAAAAATGTTAGCACCCTAATCATCCAAAGCAATAATGACCAAGATTTTTTAAGAAAAAAAGTAACCAGATTAGGTTACTATATCAAAAAAGAAACCCTAGTAATGGATGCTAATATCATTTATACAATCATTGTTTTTGAAAAGGGATATCACTTTTATACCAAAAAGCAGTTATACCTAGGACCTTGTTTACAAAAAGAAAATTCACCCCTTTTTCAAAAAAAATTAAAACAAGACTTAGAAAAAATGAATACTTTTTATCCAAAAATTCCTAAAAACCATTTTCATCATCGAAATATTACCAGAAGAAAAATTAAATACTTAAATAAAGCTCTAGCCAAAAGTAATAAAAACATTAACAATTAGGCTAAAATTAACTGCAAATTAATTAATTTGCTTTTTTTTTACGCTTGTATTATAATAACTTAGCAATTAAAGGGGGAAGTATAGATGAAAGAAATATTAGTCTTTAAATTACCTTTTTATCAAAAGGGAGGAACCATCAGTAAAATAACCAAAGTAATAGATAGTGATAACCAAATAGACCACTATAAAAGATATGAATATGACCCCACAGGAATAGAAAAAGAGCCATTGACAAATCCAAAAAACAGATTTTCAGACATAAAAAAAGAATATTACGCTAACTTAAGAGAATATATTTTAAATAAAAGTGAAGAATTTGATCGCAACAAAAATATTGAAAAACCTTGTTCTAAAATAGAAATAGCATCAATTGTCACCATAGCAGCAATATGCGCTATTCTAATCTATCTATCCCTTAATGTAATAGGCGGAACATGGATGTTTGTTATTGTAACATTAGGACTTGGCGCATCTAGCTATTGGGCTATTAGTGATATAAAAAAACTAAATAATTACAACGATACCAAAAAATTTTTAAAAGAATATTCAGAAATAAAGCAAGAATTAAATGAATATAATATTGAGCAGGATAAAATAAAACAAAAAGTTAAACCTGCAAATAAACCATCAACAATTACGAAAGAAAGAAACAACGGAAATACAATAACAAAAACAAGAGTCTTAGAAATGTAACTCTTGTTTTTTATACGTGCTCAAACATTTAAAAACCCTTGGCACACCAAGGGTAAATATCTACATGGGACGGATGGTGGGACTCGAACCCACGCATGTTGGAACCACAATCCAATGTGTTAACCCCTTCACCACATCCGCCATGACAATGAATATTTTATCATAGCACCAAAATAAAATCAATACTTTTCTTGATATTTCCTAAACTTTCTAATAAAGTATAGTGGTGATAAAATTGAAATCTATCTCTTTCTTAAAGAAAAACAAAATTGCCCACCGTGGTGTTCATGAAAAATATCAAGAAAATACCCTCTTATCCATAAAAGAAGCCATCAAAAGAAATTATACAGTGGAACTTGATGTAAGAATGACTAAGGATCAACAATTAGTTATTTACCATGATGATACCCTAAAAAGAATATACAACACTAATAAAAAAATAAACCAATTAACCAAAAAAGATCTAAAAAATTATCCAGATATTCCTTATTTAAAAGATGTCTTAACTTTTATTTCAGGAAGTGTGCCCATTTTATTAGAAATTAAATGGGATAGTAGAATAAAAATACTAATAAAAAAACTAGTAGAAGAACTATCAGACTATCCTTATCCATATGCAATGATGAGTTTCTATCTAATTCCTCTATATCTTTTGAGAAAAGAAAATAAAACTTATCCCTTAGGCCTTTTGTTAAATCGTTTTCTTCCCAATTATTTTCCACTTCATTTTCTCTTGAAATTCAACCCATTTCATCTTGATTTTTTAGCTGTAGATTTAAATCTCCTAAAAGATACTCTTATCCTTAAATTAAGAAAAAAATATCTTATCTTAGGATACACTATTAATACTTATCAAGAATATTACCTCTATCAAAAGTACGCTGATAATTTTATTTGGGATGCTTTCAAATCTTAAAAAATACACCTTACCCTAAGGAAAATAAAAGGAAGTATTCTAATAGTAAATTATTCCCCCAATACTTTTAATTTTTGATAAAATAAATTTATAAGGAGAATGAAAAATGGATGTAAAAAAAAGAATCAATGAATTAAGTGAAATCTTAAATGAAGCCAATTATAATTACTATATGAAAGATACTTCTATTATAACTGACCAAGAATTTGATAAATACCTAATGGAATTAACTAGTCTAGAAATGGAATATCCCAATTTAAAAAGAAAGGATAGTCCAACGCAAAGGGTAGGGGGAGATGTTTTAAAAGGATTTAAAAAAGTAAATCACAGAATTCCTATGCTCTCTATTGAAGATGTCTTTAATGAAGAAGAAATCTTTAATTTTGAAGAAAGAATCAGAAAAGAAGGCTATCACCCAGAATACGTTTGTGAACTAAAAATCGATGGCTTATCTGTATCAGCCTATTACGAGAATGGCCTTTTAGTAAGAGCCGCTACAAGAGGAAATGGAGTTACCGGAGATGACATTACCAATAATGCTAAAACCATCAAAAGTCTACCTCTTAAATTAAAAAAAGAAATAACCATCGAAGTACGCGGGGAAATTTATATGAGCAAAAATACTTTAAAAGAAATTAACAAACAAAGAGAAGAAGAAAACAAATCCCTTCTTCAAAATTGCCGAAACGCCGCTTCTGGCTCAATTAAATTATTAAACAGCAAGGAAGTTGCCAAAAGAAATCTAGAATGTTTTATCTATCACTTACCCAATCCAGAAGATTATGGAATAAAAACACACGCTGAAGCACTAGAATTCATGGAGAGTTTAGGTTTTCGTACCAATCCCAATAATAGAGTAGTAAAAGATATTAAAGGAATTATGAATTTTATTAGGGAAAAAGAAATCCTAAGAGAAAATCTTCCTTATGATATTGATGGAATTGTTATCAAGGTAAATGACCTGGTTACCCAAAAAAAACTAGGTTCTACTTCAAAATATCCAAGATGGTGTATTGCCTATAAATTTCCTGCTAAAACAGTTTATACGAGATTAATTGATATCTTATTTACCGTTGGACGAACTGGCCAAATTACACCTAATGCGATTTTAGAGCCGGTTATTGTACAAGGATCAACCATTAAAAGAGCAACTCTTCATAATGAAGATAACATCAGGAACAAAGATATTCGAATCGGAGATATTGTCTCTATCTATAAAGCTGGAGATGTTATTCCAGCCGTGGGAGAACCTTTAATTGAGAGAAGAACCGGAAAAGAAGTTCCTTTTCAAATGATTGAAAATTGTCCAATTTGTAACACAAAACTTATCCGTCATGAAGACGAAGCCGATTATTTTTGTCCTAATCCAAATTGCCCTGCTAGACACATAGAAGGACTAATCCATTTTGCCAGTAAAGAAGCCATGAATATTGAGGGATTAGGAGACTCTATTATGGAAGATTTATATAATTATGGTTACATCAAGAAAATAAGTGATATTTATTTACTACATCATCATAGAAAAGAATTAGAACAATTAGAAGGGTATGGACAAAAATCAATTGATAAACTCTTTCAAAATATCGAAAATAGTAAACAAAATAGCCTAGAAAAATTACTATTTGGTTTAGGAATTAAACAAGTAGGAGGCAAAACGGCTAAAACTCTAGCTAGTATTTTTAAGACTCTTGATAACTTACAAAAAGCTTGCTTCCAAGAATTAACCGCTATTCCTGATATTGGACCTATCATTGCTAAAAATATTATTGCCTACTTTAGTGATGAGGAAAATCAAAAATTAATTGCCGAACTAAAAGAACACAATCTAAATATGACTTATCTTTCTAAGGAAAAAGAAAAGGACGCTAACTTTTTAGGAAAAACCTTTGTTCTAACTGGAACACTGTCTAAAATTACTAGAGATAAAGCCAGTAGTCTTATTGAAGATAAAGGAGGCAAAACCACTTCTTCAGTAACAAAAAAAACATCTGTTGTAATTGTCGGAGACAATCCAGGAAGCAAGTATGATAAAGCCATAAATTTAGGGATAGAAATATGGAATGAAGAAGCGTTTTTAGAAAAATTAAATCAAGAAGTGAAATAAAAGAAAACCAATTAGGGGAGTGAAACCTAACTGGTTTTTTTAGGAGTAGTAACTAATATTTAGAGGTGTCTATTAGTTTGTAACATTACTTACAATTAATTTTTTTATTTCTTTATCGCTTAGTATTTTCCCTTGACTAATTATCTTATCCTCAATAACTAAAGCCGGAATCATACTAACGTTATAGTTCTTTCTATCATTTGCATGATTTAATTCACGAATCAAAACATCTTTATGAATAGACTTACTAACTCGCTCAATCATGTTTTTCAACCTTTTACCAGTTGAACAATTAGAACCAATAATCTTTATCTCGATACACATCACCTTCCTTTCAACTAAATTTATTATACAAATAAATTATGGGAGAATTGTCGAATAATTTTGTTAATATATAGAAATTTATTCGAATAATCTTAAATAGGTGATAGCATGAAAAAAAATATCTTTCTTCTTCTTACATCAACTCTTTTCATTTTAATGCTGATGTACTTTTATGAAAGAAGAGAGATAATTTTAAATAAAGAAATATTACTTAATGAAAATACTTATATTGAATATCCTTATTTTAATAAAAAAGAAATTGATAATTATATAACAACTTATTTAAATTCTTATACCAAAAAACAAAATGACTATTTATTTATTGATTATGATTATATTAATGAAAGCAATCGTCTAAATCTTATTTTTTACATTTATGAAGAGAATGGAATATTAGTAAAAGAAACGAGTAAAAATATCAATATAAATTTAGAAGAAGATAAAGCAAAGATAAATACCTCTATATCTAAGAAGAAAAAAGAATATGATTATATTCAAAATAAAATGATTGATATAAATAAACCTATGATTGCTTTAACTTTTGATGATGGTCCTAACCATAATACTTCTAAAGTTCTAAATATTCTAGAAAAATATAATATTAAAGCAACTTTCTTTATACTTGGTACCAATATCAAAGGAAACGAAAAAACCATTAAAAGAATGGATAACTTAAATATGGAAATAGGAAATCATATGTTTAGCCATAAATTACTAACCAAACTAAAAAATGAGGAAATAAAAAATGAAATCAAAAAAGTAGATGATTCCATTTTTAATATTATTAATCATTATCCAACCCTAGTAAGACCTAGCTATGGAACTTATAATAAAAGAATTAAATCCTTAATTGATAGACCAATTATTATTTGGAATATTGATACACTAGACTGGAAATATCATAGTTCCAAAAATATTTATAAAAGAGTAATGAAAGATGTAAGTGATGGCGATATTATTTTAATGCACGATATCTATAGCGCCACCGCGAACAGTTTAGAATTAATTATCCCAAAACTCCTAAAAGATGGCTATCAATTTACAACAGTATCAGAACTCTTATATTATAAGAATATCAAGATAGAAAAGGGGGGAGTATACAGTAGAGCAAGATAAATAGGCAAGGCAAATATCTTACCATTTTAATGTATTTAAGCAAGTATAGCCTACAATATCACAATTTGTACCACATCCATCATATTTTTTACAGTGTGCACCACTAGCTTCTCCTTTGGTTTCACACTTTTTCCCTTTTCCAGTAGCATACACTAAAATACATTCATCCTTTTTATTACTTGCAACACCCCATGTTCCATTTAAATTAGCAACATTATTTGCTAAAATAAAACCTTTTTTATTTCTATCAACCCTTCCACTCGTCAAAACATCTTTGGTATAAACCCATGAATTCACAGAACCTTTTACATTCAGTGATTTAAATACTTTTCCAGAAAAATTAGCCCACATATTTAATTTATAATTAACATTTCCTGATAATTCAATAGGCGAATTTACTGAAACTTCACTATTACCGCTTTTCCAGTTATATGAAAATACTTCACCAAGAAAATGACTCCCATCATTATTTTTAGGAAAATATACATCTGGCGTTTTAGTCTCTGGTGTACATTTTACTGTAGGATATGTGCAACTGCAAGAAATACTAGTATCTATATTTTTTTGTACTTGTGTTTTCTTTGCATACAAATTAGATAAATTTTGAGTATCAGACATTTTATAACTAAAAGATGCCGTAAAAGTATATTTTTCTTTCCACTCTGGAGATAAATTTAAGGTTCCTAGTTCAACTTTTCCACTAGCCTCAGAAGTAGCATAATTATCCATAGTATTAGGGATAACCTTAACATTAGTCCCATAAGGAATATTTTGGTAATAATCTTTAACACTACTACTAACCAAGTTATCATTTAAATAAACATTAAAAGTAAAACCATCCACTCCAGAATTATAGGTTATACCATTAATCACCGGATTAACATCCACCGTATAAGAATTTACTTGCCAATGGGCATAAATCGTATGATTTCTAAAATTAGTAACAGTTGTATTATTTTCTATTTTATTCCCCCCATCAGAACTGGTATACCATCCTGTAAATGTATAACCAATTCTCGAAGGTGTGCATAAATTTCCATAATTCTCGCCATAAGTAACCGTTGTACTACTGCAATCAACGCCACCATTATTATCATAAGTAACCGTTGGAGTAGGGCGTTTAATTGCACAAGTTAACTCATAATCACTACCACTAGCAGTATCACTCCAGACATAACCATAGGCAAGTTTAGCAGTAACCTTATATGTACTACCAATTTCTTGAGCTACATTATTAACAAGAATATAGGCAGCATTATTATTTACCAATTGTTGACTCGTCCCATTATAATATAGATCATTGCAAACTGGTTTTTTTACTTTTTTCCTAGATACCTCACCAATCGTATAAATAATACTCGCTTTCTCATAATTTTTAACATCATTTGGTACTAAAGAAAAGGTAATATAAGTATTACTTTTTTTCGTAGCATATTTCTTAATTGTAATATTATTCGAAACACCCACTTTTATCTGATTACGATCAATAGATGCACTAGCAACATCCTTATTAGAAGTTTTAATTGAAATAACGCCATCAACACTACTATTTAAACTAAGGATAGTATCATTTAAATCAGTTTCATCTTCACCATTAGAATTATCTGAAGAAGTACTTTTAGAAAAACTTAAAATAGGAACTGCTTTTTTTATTGAACAAGTAATTTTTTTAACCCCTTCTGAATTATCATTCCAAATATAGCCATCATTAATTTTTGCCTCAATCACATAATTTCCAGCATCTATTCCAAAATTATTCTCACCAAACTCAAAACCTTCATTACTACTTTTAGTAAGTACTTGTCTATTACCACTATAACTAAGATTATTACAATATTCACTTGCTGTTGGAATCGATACTTTAGACTTCCCATTTGCATCACATTTTGTATCACTAGAAAAGTACATATCTATAATTGTTCCATTTTTATCCTTTGTCAAAGATACATACTTACCAAGATATTCTTTTTGAATATCACTTTCTTTTAAATATCCCTTAGTCACTAAAGATTTTACAGCAATACAAGTATAAGAAGTCTTTTCATTGTCTATATTTTGAATCCAAGCAACATCATCAGAATATTCTTTTGCATATATGATAGCTATTTTCTTAATATTATCTTCAGAAAGAACAATACCCCTATTTTTGGAATTAGTAATAATATTATAGACAAATATCACCGTTACACCAAAAATTAAACCAGTAATAGCAATAACCGCCAGTAATTCAATCAAAGTAAATCCGGCTCTTCTATTTTCCATTTAAAGTATCACTCCTTATATAATAAAAATAAACAATTACCAAGTTAAGGTATTTAAACAAATATAACCATTTCCTGAAGCAGGAACTCTACATTTTTCTGTACTTCCACTACATTTTTTATAGCTATTACATTTTAATTTTGTAGCATCTCCTTTATTAGTACAACGCTTTCCGGTTCCATTACCCTGTACCCAAACACACTCTCTATCATTGCCATTTTTTGCAATTCCCCATGTTCCATTTAAATAAGCAATATTACCTGCTAAAATAAAGCCAATTCTTTGGGAATCTTGCCGACCATTTTCTAAAACATTACTATCCATAACCCATGAATTCACAGAACCTTTTACATTTAGTGATTTAAATACTTTTCCAGAAAAATTAGCCCACATATTTAATTTATAATCAACATTACCTGTTAAAGTAATAGAAGAATTTACTCCAACTTCACCAGAAGCACTCTTCCAATTATATGAAAATGCTTCACCAAGTGAGCGTGCTTTACTATTATTTTTAGGAAAATATACATCTGGTGTCTTAGTTTCTGGTGTGCAACTGGAATTAGGATATTGCCAATTACAAGTAATAGAGCTATTTATGTTTTTAGTACCCAAATTGGATAAATTTTGAGTTGCTGATACTTCATAACTAAAACTAGCAGTCCAAGAATACCACTTGCCATTCCAAGTAGGAGATAAAACCAAAACATCTATACCAACATATCCACTAGCATTGCTATTATCATATTTGTCAATAGCATTAGTCTTAACTTCAACCTTTGTTCCATAAGGAACAGATGTATTATAATAATCTTTAACATTACTACTAACCAATGTATCATTTAAGTAAACATTAAAAGTAAAACCATCCACTCCAGACTTATAGGTTGTACCATTAATCACCGGATTAACATCCACCGTATAACTATTAACATTCCAAGTAGGAGATAAATAATTATCATTTGCCACCACAGTAAGACTAGCTCCCTTCGTAGTGTATCCTGTAACAGCGTTAGTCTTAACTTCAACTTTTGTCCCATAAGGAATACTTTGGCAATAATCTTTAACATTACTACTAACCAAGTTATCATTTAAATAAACATTAAAAGTAAAACCATCCACTCCAGAATTATAGGTTATACCATTAATCACCGGATTAACATCCACCGTATAAGAATTTACTTGCCAATGGGCATAAATCGTATGATTTCTAAAATTAGTAACAGTTGTATTATTTTCTATTTTATTCCCCCCATCAGAACTGGTATACCATCCTGTAAATGTATAACCAATTCTCGAAGGTGTGCATAAATTTCCATAATTCTCGCCATAAGTAACCGTTGTACTACTGCAATCAACGCCACCATTATTATCATAAGTAACCGTTGGAGTAGGGCGTTTAATTGCACAAGTTAACTCATAATCACTACCACTAGCAGTATCACTCCAGACATAACCATAGGCAAGTTTAGCAGTAACCTTATATGTACTACCAATTTCTTGAGCTACATTATTAACAAGAATATAGGCAGCATTATTATTTACCAATTGTTGACTCGTCCCATTATAATATAGATCATTGCAAACTGGTTTTTTTACTTTTTTCCTAGATACCTCACCAATCGTATAAATAATACTCGCTTTCTCATAATTTTTAACATCATTTGGTACTAAAGAAAAGGTAATATAAGTATTACTTTTTTTCGTAGCATATTTCTTAATTGTAATATTATTCGAAACACCCACTTTTATCTGATTACGATCAATAGATGCACTAGCAACATCCTTATTAGAAGTTTTAATTGAAATAACGCCATCAACACTACTATTTAAACTAAGGATAGTATCATTTAAATCAGTTTCATCTTCACCATTAGAATTATCTGAAGAAGTACTTTTAGAAAAACTTAAAATAGGAACTGCTTTTTTTATTGAACAAGTAATTTTTTTAACCCCTTCTGAATTATCATTCCAAATATAGCCATCATTAATTTTTGCCTCAATCACATAATTTCCAGCATCTATTCCAAAATTATTCTCACCAAACTCAAAACCTTCATTACTACTTTTAGTAAGTACTTGTCTATTACCACTATAACTAAGATTATTACAATATTCACTTGCTGTTGGAATCGATACTTTAGACTTCCCATTTGCATCACATTTTGTATCACTAGAAAAGTACATATCTATAATTGTTCCATTTTTATCCTTTGTCAAAGATACATACTTACCAAGATATTCTTTTTGAATATCACTTTCTTTTAAATATCCCTTAGTCACTAAAGATTTTACAGCAATACAAGTATAAGAAGTCTTTTCATTGTCTATATTTTGAATCCAAGCAACATCATTAGAATACTCCTCAGTGTACACGCTAGCCGTCTTTTTAATATTATCTTCAGCAAGAACAATACTCCTATTTTTGGAATTAGTAATAATATTATAGACAAATGTTCCCGTTAATCCAAAAACTAAACCAGTAATAGCAATAACAGCAAGTAGCTCTATCAAAGTAAAACCCTTTCCTTTATTCCACCTCATTTTGTGCCTCTTTTTCCCAAACAATCTCAAAATCCATCGAATAGGCATTGCTTACATCATCAGGTACTTCATTAGTAACAGTAGTAATCTCTCCAGCAGCAAGTGTTCGTTCAATTCGAAGATGAACATTACTTAAGACCTTTTTTTCTTTATCTAAAACCTTCAAATTGTATCCAAAAAAGGTGATTTCATGATTGCTAACATTTTTTATTTCATATGAAATCTTTGAGATTTTTCCATCATAAGTACAATTAATTTTATCAAATTTCAAACCATCTATCACTTGAGATTTTAAAAAACTTTGATTTTTATTTTGTTTAAAAGTAGTTTCTTTGCTTGAAGTAAAACCACTATAATAAAATTTCACCCCCAAAACTAGTACTAAAATTATCACTAAAACAGCTAATAAGCTCCCCATTATTTTCTTCTTTTTCATAACTTATCATCCTCCATTTTTTCTCACCAAAAACCCTAACTTTAATTTAATTAATCAGGTTACCATTCTTCATTATTTTCCCCCAAATTATCCCTCCTTTATTTTTGATTTAATCATATCATATTTACATTTTTTATACAAGAAGGTTGTATTTTTTTTTGAAATAAACTATAATACAAAGTAGGTAAGGTGATAAGATGAAAAATCAAAAAAGAAAGAATCAGAAAGGATTTACTTTAATTGAACTACTAGCAGCCCTAGTCATTCTAACCGCCATTATGGGAATAGCAATTCCTAGCATTACATCTTCATTAGAAAGAACAAAAGCCAAACAAGATAAAATCAAATACAAAATATTAGAAACAGCTGCCGAACTCTACGTAACAGACCATAAAAACGCCATATATAATAAACTAAATTCCGCCTCTAAGTGCTATATTTCTCTAAACTTATTAGATACCCTAGACGAAAATAAACAAAATAGCAACGGAGAAGACTTTAACGGCGTAATTGTCTTTACTAAACCAAATCAATATGAATACAAAGAAGATTATACTGAAATCATTTCTTGCACATAATAAAATTATAGAAAGAAGGACAAAAATTGAAAAAAGTATTATTATGCATTTTAGACGGCGTAGGGTTAAGTGATGAAGAACATGGAAACGCCTTTTACCATGCCAATAAACCTACTATTAACAAATTGATAAAAGAATATCCAAACACAACATTAGAAGCAAGCGGTGAATTTGTAGGCCTACCTACAGGACAAATGGGGAATAGTGAAGTAGGTCATATGAATATAGGCGCTGGTAGAATCGTATACCAACCTCTTGGCCTAATCAACGCAAAAATCAAAGAAAATTCTTTTAAAGAAAATAAAGTACTTCGAAGTATTTTCAACCACGTAAAAGAAAACAATAGTAAATTACACATTATGGGACTTTTAAGTGATGGAGGCATTCATTCTCATATCAATCATTTCTATGCCATTTTATCTGCCGCCAAGGAGGAAGGATTAAAGGAAGTATACTTTCATATCTTTACAGACGGAAGAGATACAAGTCCTTACTCAGGAGAAAAATTCATTCGCGAACTTGAAGATAAAATCAAAGAAATCGGCTTAGGTAAAATTGCTAGCATCAGTGGAAGATATTACGCAATGGATAGAGATAACAACTACGACCGCGTAAAATTGGCCTATGATGCCATGACTACAGGCTCTAGCATTAAATACCAATCAGCCCTAAAAGCCTGGGAAGAAAACCAAAAAGAAAATATTACCGATGAATTCATTACCCCAACAACTATTCTCTCTGAAGGACTAATCGAAAAAAATGATGGCATAATTTTTGCTAATTTTAGACCAGATAGAGTTAGAGAACTAGCCAGCCTCCTTACTAACGATAAAATAAATCCATTTACCAAAAAAGATTTATCCAATATCTCTCTAGCAACACTTATGCCCGTTTCCAACGAAGTGATTTCAAAGCCACTTTATCAATTAGATGATTTAATAAACACCTTAGGAGAATACATCAGTAAATTAGGTCTTTCTCAACTTCGAATTGCTGAAACTGAAAAATATGCACATGTCACTTACTTTTTCGATGGAGGAAAAGAAAAAGAACTAAAAGGAGAAAAGAGAATTCTTATTCCTTCGCCAAAGGTAGCAACATATGATTTAAAGCCTGAAATGAGTGCCTACGAAATAACGGATGCTCTAATCAAAGAATTAAAGAAAGCTCAACCCGACCTAACGGTTTTAAACTTTGCAAATGGCGATATGGTAGGACATACGGGAAATTATGACGCAGCAATTAAGGCAGTAGAAACCTTAGATAATTGTTTAAAGAAAATAATAAGTAATATTAATTTAAAAGAATACGAAGTTCTCATCACTGCCGACCATGGAAATTGTGAGGTAATGATAAATAAAGATGGTAGCATCAACACGATGCACACAACCAATGTTGTTCCCTTCATTGTACTAGATAAAAATATTAACTTAAAAAAAGGAAAATTAGGAGATATTGCCGCAACAATCTTAAACCTAATGGATAAGCCTATTCCTAAAGAAATGACAGGAAATAGCCTTTTACAAAAATAAAATGCTTCCTAAGAAAGAAGGAATTTCATGAAAAAAAGACGAAAATTAAAAAAGAAACGCATTCTAATTCTATTTTTATTTCTAATATCTATCCTTATACTAGGAGGAATAGAAATCATGAAAAAAGAAAATAATACAAGTAAGCAAACCAATACTTCTAGTAAAAAAAATATGGAAAAAAAAGAAGAAGAAAAGATTAAAAATACAGATAAATCATTAGAGAAAGCTCCAAAAAATGCAAAAGAATTTGATGCTTTAAGTGATGGAGAATACCTTACAGAAAAAGGCTATACCCTAACAATAAAAAATAAAATCGCCAAGATTGAAGGAAACATTATCGCAAATAAAACTTACAAATTACCAACCGATTATCAACCAGAAAATCCTTATCAAAAAATCACTACCGAGCGATGCAATAATTGTATTGACAAAACCGCTTATGAACAATTTAAATTAATGCAAAGTGACGCTATCGCCTTAGGACTAAATATCTACATCTCTAGTGGATACCGTTCCTATCAATATCAAGTCAATTTATACAATAAATATGTCGCAACTAGCGGGGTAGTAGGCGCTGATACCTACTCATCAAGGCCAGGATACTCAGAACATCAAACCGGACTTTGCTTCGACTTAAATAGTATCGATGACTCATTTAAAGATACCCCAGAAGGGAAATGGGTTCACGAAAATGCTTATCGCTATGGATTTATCATTCGTTTCCCTAAAGATAGTGAAAAGTACACTGGTTACCAATACGAATCATGGCATCTTCGCTATGTCGGAGAAGAATTAGCCAAAAAACTATATCAAAACAATGAATACATCTCCCTAGAAGAATATTATGGCATTACAAGTAGCTATGAATAAAATTTAAAGAAAGAAGGAATATTTATGAAAAACTCAATTTTATCAAAAGTCTTTACCTGGTTTGGTTTAGGACTTTTCGTAACATTTTTAATCGCTTATTTAACAAGTACCAATATCAATGCCCTTGCTTTTATCTTCAGTGGCTCTACTTATTTCATTATTACTATCCTAGAATTTGCAATAGCCATCTGGCTTGGAGTTAGAATTCACAAAATGTCAGAAACAACAGCTAAAATTTTATATCTAGGATATAGTGCCTTAACTGGCCTAACTTTCTCAAGTATCTTCGTTGCTTATGAAATCACTAGCATTATTTGGATTTTCTTAGCCAGTTCGCTAACTTTTGGCATATTCGCTATGCTAGGAAAAAGTGATAAATTTGACCTATCAAACTATGGTGTTTATCTAATTGTTGCGCTAATTTCATCACTTATTCTAGAAATCATTAATATCTTCCTTGCAAACGGTACCTTAAATATGATTTTATGTATCCTAGTCTTAGCTATATTTACCATCTACGTTGCTTACGACGTACAAAAAATCATCAGAAGAGGCTACGACAGTGAGCAATTAGCCATCTATGGTGCCTTTGATTTATACCTAGACTTTATCAACATCTTCTTAAGACTTCTTCAATTATTTGGAGATAGAAGAGATTAAAGTCAAAAAAATTCAAAGAGATTCTAACAAATACATCTAATTTTTTAGATGTATTTTCATATTCTAATTTAAAAATATCACTTTCTTAAAATGAAAACTACTACAAGAAAACAAAAATATGTAGTATAATAGCCTATGCAAAGGAGAAGAAACATGAAAAAATTCAAATTAGATAAAAAGAAAAAGTTCGTAGCGATTTTAGTAGCAACTAGTACCATACTTACCTCAATATCCATTATGAATATAAGAAGAAAAAATGAAGAATTCAATAATAATTCCACCAAAATAATTGGATATGAAGACATTAATCCATTAACCAATAATATTACCAAAAAAGTAACCAACAAAAACTTCGTCCTCCTAGATGTTGGCTCTCACAATACTGATGGCACTTATTTTCTCAAGCAAAAATTAGACTATTGCCAAGAAAATAATATTAATATTGGTCTTATTTTAAGAAGTAACGCCAAAAATTTATCAGATATATACTTAGATATTGAATGGATAAAATCAATTGTAAAAGAATATCAAATTAATTATCCCATCTACCTAGATATTAATAAAATGCTAAGTAACCCAAATCTTAGCTATGACGAAGTCAAAAACTTAATATATGCTTTTTATACTAAAGCTATCTCTAATCACTTATATTTAAATATATATAACAATATTGATACAAGCTTATATAAAGAATATGAAGATCCCGAGTTATCAATAAGTCAATACGACTTTCACTATCAATCTTGGGATGACCCATCTAAAGAAATGTGCATTGACATTAACCCTCAAATCTATACCCAAGATAAACATGATAATCCCCTTAATTTTTATAATTCAAAGAATGATTATCAATATATAGAGAGAAATTATAATAACCCTTATCTTTTTCAACCAAACGATTACTATCAACAAGAAACAGGAATTACAGAAGACGACTTAAAAAAAATTGCCATAAAAACACCATTAAGCGTTAATGAATTAAAAGCCTATAATCATCTCAAAACAAAAAAATTAAAAGAAACTACCTATTTAAGTATTCCCACTCAAGAATACCAAGAAGAATTTCATTTAAATGAAGAAAAAAAAGTAGGCATCGATGTATCCTTATGGCAAGAAGAAATCGATTGGAATAAAGTAGATATCGATTATGCCATTATCCAACTAAAAGACTTTGAAAACGAAAATATTGACCCCCAATTTATCAATAATGTAAATGGATGTATAAAAAATAACATTAAAATGGGATTTTATATCTACTCTAGAGCAAAAACAAAAGAAGAATTAATGCAAGAAATCAATTGTATTAAAGAAAATTTAACAAATATTCCTGTTTCATACCCAGTCTATCTCGATCTAGAAACAGAATTTTGGCAAAATGAACTAACCATGGAAAATGATGAAATTTTTATTCGCGATTTTATTCATACTTATGAAATAGAAATTAAAAAATTAGGCTATACACCTGGAATTTATTGCAATAAAGACCTATATTCTAAATTATATTCTACAAAAAATAATTGCCTAAAAAACCTTGCAATTTGGCTAGCAGGAGGAGATTATTATGATAAGGAAGTATTTATATCAAACCTCCCAAACGTTTCAAATGAAAGAAAAGTAGGAATGCAGCAAATTAGTTCCAAAGGAAAAATAGAAGGAATAAATACTGATGTAGATATCAATTATAGTTATATCGATTATGATGAAGAAATCAAAGAAATACCTCATCAATTTATTCGCCTAAATCACGAAATAGAGTGGGGGAGTAGAATTTTAACAAGTGGAGGAATTATCTTTATAGCATCAAAAGTAAAAAGAAAAATAAAAAGAAGAAAAAGTACAAAAAGCAAAACAAAAAAAATAAATTAACTATAAATTAAAATTTGACAATTAACTATAATTTATAGTATACTTGAAACTGATTTAAAAAAGGAAGTGTTGAAAATGAAAAAAACAAAAATCATTTGTAGCATTGGTCCCTCTACCCAAAGTTGGGAAAAATTCAAGGGAATTGTTGATGCTGGAATGAACGTAGCGAGAATTAACTTTTCTCACGCTACATTAGAAGAAAGAAAAGTCGATGAAGATTTGGTTAAAAGAGCCAATAAAGAATTAGGTACTCATATCGCCATTTTATATGACACAAAAGGACCAGATTTAAGAACTTGTACTTTTGAAGGAGACTATATTGAATTAATAGAAGGAAATACCATAACAATTGTCGAAGAAGATTTAAAAGACAAGGGTTCAAAAGAAAAAATTTCTTTCAATTACCGAAATATTGTAAAAGACTTAAAAGTAGGAATGTCTGTACTATTAGACGATGGATTCTATAAGTTAGTTGTAGAAAATACTGCTGAAGATGGCAGCTCTGTAACTTGCCGTATCATGAATGGAGGAACCATCAAATCACGTCGTGGAGTATGCATTCCAGGAATCAAACTAGATATTCCATTTATTTCCGACGAAGATAAAAAGGATATCGAATATGCTTGTAACAAAGACGGAGATTACTTAGCCTTATCTTTTGTAAATAGTGCTGATGACATCGAAGAAGTAAGAAAACTATGTACTCAATATGGAAGACCTAATATGAAAATTATTTCTAAAGTAGAGACACAATATGCAATTGACAACTTAAAAGAAATCGTTAAAGCCAGTGACTATATCATGATAGCACGTGGTGATTTAGGAATTGAAACTGGTGTAGAAAACTTACCACTTTATCAACAAATGATGATTGATGAATGTCATTTACAAGGTAAAGGTGTAATCATGGCTACTCAAATGATGACTTCCATGAAACATAGCATTCGTCCAACCAATGCAGAAGTAACAGATGTTGCCAATGCCGTATTACAAGGCTGTGATGCAATCATGACAAGTGACGAAACAACTATGGGAGAATATCCAGTTGAAACCGTAGAAAAAATGGCTGAAATTTGTGCATCAGTTGAAAAATATGCGCACCCAACAAATAGTTGCAGCAACAAAAAAGACATCACATCAATCATTGCTGAAAGTGTTGTAACAGCAAGCAATGACATTGAAGCTAAAGTAATCGTTGCCGCAACCATGTCTGGTCATACAGCAAGAGAAATTAGTAACTTAAGACCTATTGCTCCAATCTTAGCGACCGTGCCAAACGAAAAAGTTGCTCATGAACTTGCATTAAACTATGGTGTATATCCAGTTATCGTCAAAGAATACAATTCAACTGACGAAGTCGTTAATGATGGAAAAGCAAAAGCAATTGAATTCTCTAAATTAGAAAAAAATGACCACATCGTTATTACAGGAGGATTTCCTAATACAGGAAACAAAATTACAAACTTTATGAAAATAGAACAAATCTAAAAGTCAGTAGAGAATACTGATTTTTTTCTTATCCAAAATAAAAAAGATACGATTTTTATTTATTGAATTTTTATTTATTGAATCATATCTTTTTTATTTTAATATATAAGGATTTTTTGAAGTTCCATCACCAGATACATACAAAGCATCCCTTGTTAAATATAAAACATGTCTTATGTATCCACTACTACTAGCGGTCGCCAAACTAGCGCTACCAGTAGCAGCAATCTTATAAACTTGATGCGTATTCTCATTTGTTCCAGTAATCGTCCACCAAGGATACCGAAACTTCGATAAATAATTATAATTCATACAAGAAGCACTAACACTTGTTGTACAATTTTTATCCAAACTAGCATTCAAATAGTCCCCCAAAGGAAGAAGACCAATAAATTGATTTTCAATAACTGCGCTCTTTTCCAATCCTAAAGTCTTATCTGTATCTTTAACCGCTCTTTTCCCAATATTTAAAGAGTGGGCCACAACCAACATTTTCTTCTCTTCAGTAAGAATACTATTTCCTTTATATAACTTATCAACATAACTTTTAACTCGACTAACCGAATAATCGTTAATACCTAAATTAGAACTTTTTTCCACGTTATAGCGATCATCCCAAACGACACTATCCGGTTTTTCCGTATAAATAATCACAGCACTATCTTCACTAAACTTTACAATTCGATAAGTCTTTCCTGAAAATTTAAGATAATTATTGACTTCATCTCCACGATAAACCAATTCATCATTCATATTGTATAATCCATTTCCCTCAGTAGCAACTGGCACCATTTTCTTAATATAATCAATAAACTTAACCGTCTTATACTTATCTCCACAATCAAGACTAGGTGTATAGCGATATTCTCCATTAATATTTGTAACAACAACATTCCCCGCACAAGTAATGCTATCATCCTTCAAATATTCCGCAATCGTTTTCATATATTCTCCACTCACTAAATCATTTTCACTTAGTGTAAATACCTCATTATAATTCTTAGGCAATTTATCCCGATTACTACTCAAATACTTTTTAGAAGCACCTACCATAATTTCTTCAATCTCACTATAAGAACGCTTATAAAAAAACTGATTATAAATAAAAGCACCACCAAATAAAATAACAACAATTAAAACTAAAAATCCCCCTGCTAAATACAACTTCTTTTTTTCTATTTGCTTTAATTTTTCTTTCATTTTCTCATCACCTACAACAAATTAAGTATAACAAAAAAAATTACCCATTTCAACCATCAAAAGATATTTTCTTATTATCTTTTTTGTGCTATGATTATAATCATAGAAAGGATGATAAAATGAATAATACAATAAATCTCTTTCAATACGATATTGATAACTTTTTAAAAAAATATACTCGCTTTTTAAGCAAAAATATTTATATCGATAATAAAACTTACACTACTTTCATGCAAGAATATAACTATCTTTTTAAAAAAATAGAACAAGAAAAATTTTTATATCAAACAACACCAGGCTACCAAAAAATAGAAAAACTACAAAAAGAAGAAAAACAACTTTTAAAATACCACAACCAAAAATATCTAAATAACAATAAATTAAATAATATCGTCATAAATAACCTCCTAGACAAAACCCAAAAAAATATAATCACCACCCACGAGCCACAACTTGTTTATCTAAACAATAAAAACAATGTTCCCTTCATCATAAATAAAATAAAATACTTAATCAAAAACAAAACCTATCTTGAAGAAAATATCTTAATTATAACAAATAGCCAAGCAGATAATACCACAATTCAAAAAGAGCTAGAAAAAAACAACCTCAAAATAAAATGCCACTCTCTAAAAGAAATTCAAGAAAAATATTTAATGGAAGAAGAAAAAAAGATAACCCCTGCCTTAAAATATAATATTTTTAAAAACTACTTACAAGAAACCATCTTTCAAAACAAAGAATTACTAAAAAAACTATATACCACCTTTCAAGATTACATCTACTTAAACCAAGACTGTCTCGAATTCGAAACTTTCAAAGACTATCATAGCTACCTTTATAAAAGAATGTTTCTCCAAAGTAAATTATCTAAAAAGAAATTCAATGAAAGAGAAATTATCAAAAGAAAAAATAATCTTAGAACCATTCTAAACGAAAGTATGCCAACAAAAGTAGAAGTAGATATTGCCAACTTTCTTTATCTAAATTGCATCAATTATCACTATCAATTTCATACCTTTACCCTAGAAAATAAAACAAAAATCATCTATCAAAAAAAATTAGAGAGTAAAGAAGAAAATACCATTGATTTATCTCAAAATCAACAAAAAGAAAAAACAATAGAAGTATTAACTTACGAACTAATTAAAAGAAGATGGCCCTTTGAAAAAAGAGAAGAAGAAGAAATCTATCAAGAACTAAAAAACACCACTCAAGATAGTTATTTCATCGATTTTATCAACAAAATATTAATTCCCCTAACCACCATAAATAATTTATCTAAAACAAACTTTACCAAAGAACAAAAAGAATTATTAAAAATAATTTTAGACAATTATCAAAATGAAAAAAAGAAAAAAAACATGGTTGAAGAAAGAACTTTAAACGAAAGAATCAATAAAGCACTAAACAAAAATACTTATCCCATTTTCTTAGATATTACAAGTATAATTCCTAAAAATAATTATCTCATAATCCTAAGTAAAAAAGCTGAAGAGAGTATTTTCTTTAAAATGAATCTCCCCCTTCAATTAGAATATCAAAAATATCTAAGTGAGAACAAAAGACTTTGCTTTAAAAACACATATCTTTCTCTAAAAGAATTAGAAACCCTAACCAATACCTTTCTAAAAGAAAACCTTAACGTAATAAACAACCTTATTCTAAAAAAGAAAAAAGCCTTAAAAGTATTTTTAATAAATAAATCATCCATTGCCACTAAAACAAACAACCTAAAAATGATTCTAACCTCATCCCCAATTACCCCCTTAATAGCAGTAACGGATGAAAAAGAACAAAAACAATTTTTTCAAGAATTTAACGTAGAAAAATTAGACAAATCTCATTTTCAAATAGAAAATAGAACTTACCAAATAGAAAACATCTTTACAAAAAAAACATCTTATCCCATCATTTTTCTCCCATATTTTTATCAAAAAGAAGAAGAACTATTTTCAAAAAACGAAAGTACTTACCAAAAAAAATTACTTCTCTTAACCGCCATGATGATTGCCAAAAAAGAAATCTGGATTGTATGTCCAAAAGAAAAAGAAAAAGAAGTCCATCTCCTTCTAAATTACTTTTCTTGAAATAAGTTATATAATAAAGTATAATTAAAAGACTAACTCATATAATTTCTTGAAAGGAATGATTTTATGAAACAAATAATACCCTTCAAGAAAGATTTATTATTCAAAACCAAAGTAAGTGAAATTACCTCGATTTCCTTAGAACATAACTTAATTTTAAAAAAAGAAGACCATATCAGTGGTGAATTTTATATCAGTGGCGACTACAAAATGACCGCCTCATCCATTAATCGTGAAAATTTTCACTTTAAGATTCCCTTTGACATCGAATTAGACGACAAATATAATACCAACACCCTAAGTATTGATATTGATAATTTTTACTATGAAGTAATGAATAATGAGGCCCTTCAAGTAAATATTGACCTCTATATCGAAGGAGAAAAAAAAGAAGAAGAAAAGCAAGAAATCAAACAAGAAGAAAAGCAAGAAATCAAACAAGAAGAAAAACAAGCCCCCAAAGAAAAGAATATGGATATTCAATTCCCACTAATTAACGAAATCAATCAAACGATAACTAGAGAAAAGGAAAAAGAAGAGAGTAGGGAAGAGGAAATCAAAGCAATCGAAAGACCAACTCCACCTACCATTACCTTAGATGAAGAAGTAAGCAAAGAAAACAACTTTAATATTTTTGAATCTGTCGATAACTCCGACACCTATGTCACTTATCACGTCTATATTGTAAAAGAAGAGGATACCATTGAATCAATCATGAAAAAATATAATGTTGATAAAGAACAAATTAGTCTCTATAACACCATAGAAGAAATAAAACCTGGAACAAAATTAATTATACCCAACAGCAATGAATAAAGAACTAAGAGAGCTATTCACCAAATTAAATATCACTGTCAAAAAAATTACTTTAAAAAATAATATTCGCATAATAAATACAAAAAACTCTACCTATGTCATAAAAAGACGAGAAAAAGACCTAGTTCCTTTATACAAATACTTACGTTCTAGGTCTTTTGAATATTTTCCACCCCTAATTGAACAAACCAAAAATTATGACGTCTATAAATATATAGAGGATACCCCTCTTCCCAAAGAAGAAAGAGCCGATGACATTATTAAACTCTTAACCCTTCTTCACAGCAAAACCACCTTCTATAAAGAAATTGATGATGATACCTACAAAGAATTATATGAAAATACCACTTCTAAAATAGAATACTTAATCAACTATTACCAAGATATTGCAGAATTAATTGAAAATGAAGAATATATGTCTCCCGCTAAATACCTATTTATTAGAAATATTTCCAAACTAAATCAAGCCTTAAACTATTCAAAAAATAAACTAGAACATTGGTATCAACAAATCTCTGAAAAGAAAAGAATTCGTATCACTCAAATTCACAATCATATCACTCTTGAACACTATCTACTAGAAGATAGACCTTACTTAATTAGTTGGAACGATAGCAAAAAAGATATTCCTATTTACGATTTAGTAAAATTTTACCAAAAGTATTATCACGAATTCGATTTTTGTAGTCTCATCCACCATTATGAAGCACATTATCCAATGTTAAAAGAAGAAAAAGACTTATTTTTTTGTCTGATTTCGATTCCTGAAAAAATTGAATTTAATGATACAGAAATCAATCTTTGTCAAAAAATCAAAAACTTCTACGAATATCTTTTCACTACAGATAAACTAATCAATGATTATTTTCCATCCAATCCAAAAGAAAAAGTTTAGTTCTTTGCCTGGACAATAGAACTAGGAATACCAACAACAGTAGCAGAAGAGGGAACACTTTTCAAAACAACAGCATTCGCTCCTATTTTAGCATCATCACCTATCATAATATTTCCCAAAACCTTAGCCCCTGCACCAATAAGCACTCGATTTCCTATCGTCGGGTGCCTCTTTTTTGTCTCTTTTCCTGTCCCTCCTAAAGTAACACCATGAAAAATTAAAACATCATCCCCAATAACTGCTGTCTCACCAATCACAACACCCATGCCGTGATCAATAAATAAACGCTTACCAATACAAGCACCAGGATGAATTTCAATCCCTGTTTTTCTCTTAGAGCGTTCCGAAAAGTACCTTGCTAAGAAAAAATGCTTTCTCTGATAGAAAAAGTGAGAAATCTTATAACCAATCATTGCCCGAAAAGAAGGAGTTAAAACACACTCCATCAAATGATGAACCGATGGATCATTCTTCCGAATTACCTGCACCTGTTCCATAATAAATTGAATACATCTCACATATCATCACCTAACATAGTATATGTAAATGAAAAAACAAACCCTAACAAAATATCCCAATAAACATCATAATTTTCTCTTTTTAGGAAATATTAACTATGGTGATTCAAATGATACGTCTAGGCTACATTGCCATTAGTACTTCAATTAAAAATTCTACCTCAACACCTTACCCGCTAACCAAATTTTCTAAAGAACAAGACTTTAAAAAATTAGATAACATTATTCAATCCAATCTAAATGCCCTAATAGAAACTTTAATTTATAATGAAAAAAATAACATCCACTTCTATAGAGTCTCTTCCAACTTAATTCCACTATCTACTGCACCATCAGTTCATTTTAATTACATCACCCCTTATAAAGTTCTTTATCAAAAGATAGAAAAAATTTACAAAAGAACCAATATGCGTATAGACTTTCATATCAGTCAGTATTGTGTTTTAAATAGCACAAGAAAAGAAGTCATCACCACCTCAATCGAACTTTTAAAATACCACTATAGCCTACTAAAAGCCATGAATATTAAAGAAAAAATTATCGTCCTTCACATTGGAGGAAATACCTTTGGCAAAAAAAATTCTCTCTCTAGATTTATCAATACCTTCCAAACACTCCCTAAATACTTACAAGAAATCATTACGATTGAAAATGATGACAAAATCTTTAATATCAAAGACTGCCTTTATCTATCCAACAAATTAAATATTCCCGTTACTCTAGATTATCACCATCACCAATGTAATCCAACAGAAGAGCCATTAGAAAATTATCTAGAGCAAATCTTCTCAACATGGAAAAAGAAAAATATCCCCCCAAAAGTCCATTTTAGTAGCCCTAAAAGTAAAAAAGAAATAAGAAGCCACAACGACTATATTGATAGCGATTCCTTTATTTCTTTTCTAGAAATTTTAAAAAATTATTCTACCAATATTGATATTATGTTAGAAGCTAAGAAAAAAGATGAAGCCTTATTTCGACTAATTAGAGAATTAAAATATAAAACCAACTACCACTTTTTAGACGAAACTACTATCGAAATATAACAAATAATACCAAAAAACATAAAATACATCAGGTGATATTTTATGGATAGAGTAGATAAAAAAGTGATTATTGATGCCTACCGTGGTGGAGATGATATCGGCAGTAACATTAACGGAATTACAGAAAAAAACTATAACTTAGAACTAAGCAAATACATCTATGACCGCCTTCGCTCCCTAAAAATACCAACAACCTTAACCAGAGATAGTGACGAAACACTAAACATGGATAACCGCGTCAATCGTATCACATCAACCTATGGGAAAGGAAGAGACGTCATTGTTATTTCTAATGCTCTGACTACCGGCGGTGAAAATGCCGAAATTGTCTATGCTTTAAGAAATAGCAGTACCTTAGCGAAAAAAATAGCCGATGAATTAAATAGTGCTGGAATAAAAGTAGAAAAGTACTATCAAAGAAGGTTACCAAGTGATACTGCCCTAGACTATAATCAATTAATTAGAGATACCAAAAATAATGAAAGTATTATCATTTATTATGGAAATATTGATAACGAAAAAGAAGCCACTTTCTTAAAAAATAACCTAAACGAAATAGGAGAAGCCATCGTGATCGCAATTACCAGTTATTTAAACATTCCTTACACACCAATTAATAGTAACTATTATATTGTTAAATCAGGGGATACACTTTTTATGGGGAATAATGAATAGAAGCATAAAAAATATAAAGAAATTTAAGGCATTTTGAAGAAAAATGTCTTTTTGCATGGTATAATATAAGATATTATAAAAACTTTATTAGGAGATTTGATATATGGAAAATAATGCAGAAAAAAGAGGATATTGGATTTACAGTATTGTAGTTATAACAATCGGATTTGGATTATTTGCTTTTTGGGGTTACTTAATATATGATTTAGTAATTAAATTATCTGAAAAAGATTTTTCAAATAGTACAATTGTACAAGCATTAATAACTTTAATTATTACGGTATTTATTGGCGGATATTTTTCAAAATGGATAGAAAATAAATTCACTCAAAAAATGAATTGTATAAAACCAAAATTTCAATATCCTTAAGGTTGATAGATTTATCAAGTGAGTATTATAGAAATCAAAACGAAAAAATAAAAAACATGTTAATCTTTGAATCAGCAAAAGTAAAATTATTTTTTAACGATGACGCATTAAAAAAATTAAATAATTTTATTGAAAGTGATAAAATAGATATGATAAAAAATTATAATTTATTAATAGATGAATTAAAAAACAATATTAAATAATCAAATAATCTAAAACATAATTTAGCATAAATATAAAAAAAGATTTGGAGGCAGTAAAATGATTAAAGGAAAGCCATTTGTAAAATGGGCAGGTGGGAAAAGACAAATAATAGATAAATTAAAACAATATGTACCAGATGATTTTGATACTTATTATGAACCATTTATAGGTGGGGGAGCACTATTATTTGAATTGTCACCTAAAAAAGCCGTTATTAATGATTCTAATAAAGAACTTATGAATGTATATGAATGTATTAAAGATGAGAAAAAGTTTGAAGCAATGTGTAGAGAATTAAATCATCACGAAACTGAGCATTCTGAAGAATATTATTATGCGATTAGAAATATAGACAAAGATAAGAAGAAATTTAATAAGTTAGCGGATTATAAAAGAGCAGCAAGAACTATTTATTTAAATAAAGCCTGTTTTAATGGTTTATATAGAGTTAATAGTAAAAATGAGTTTAATGTACCATTTGGTAAAAAAACAAAAGTAAATACTTATGAAGGTCAAAATTTGGGTATTATATGTGGTTATTTAAATTATAACGATATTAAATTGTTATCAGTTGATTTTGAAGAAGCAGTAAAAGATGCTAAAAAAGGTGATTTCATTTATTTTGATCCACCATATGATTCTGATACATCAACATTTAACAGTTATACAGAAGATGGCTTTGGAAAAGAAGAACAAAAAAGACTTGCTAAAGTATTTAAAGAATTATCTGATAGAGGTTGTTATGTAATGTTATCTAATCACAATACAATTTTAGTAAATGAATTGTATAAAGATTATAATATTCATGTAATTGAAGCAAAAAGAAATATTAATTCTAATGGAAAGAAAAGAGGCAAAGTAGAAGAGGTAATTATTACAAATTTTGAAAATAAAAAAGGATTTGAAGAGTAAATATAGTATAATATATATGAGGAGGTAAGTTTGTATGAGTAAGAAATATTATTATGAAGATAAAGATTTTAAACTTATACAAGGTGATTCATTGAAAATACTTAAAGGAATTGAGCCTAAAAGTATTGATATGATATTTGCAGACCCTCCTTATTTTTTATCTAGTGATGGAATATCTTGCAGCGGTGGTAAAATGGTATCAGTTAATAAAGGTGATTGGGATAAATCAATTAGCATTGAAGAAAAACATAAATTTAATAGAAATTGGATTAAATTATGTTATCAAATCTTAAAAGATGATGGTACTATTTGGATTAGTGGAACTATGCATAATATTTATTCAATAGGTATGGCACTAGAACAAGAAGGATTCAAAATAATAAATAATATAACTTGGAAAAAGTTAAATCCTCCACCAAATATTAGTTGTAGATTTTTTGTTCATTCCACTGAAACAATACTTTGGGCAAAAAAAGATATAAAACAAGCAAAACACAAATTTAATTATTCCCTTATGAAGAAATTAAATGGTGGTAAGCAAATGAAAGATATTTGGGAATCATCTTTAACAAAACCAAGTGAGAAAAAATGTGGTAAACACCCAACACAAAAACCTATGGAAATATTAGAAAAAATAATATTAGCATCTACTGATGAAGGTGACTTAATACTAGATCCATTTAATGGTAGTGGAACTACTGGAATAGTAGCAAACAAACTTAATAGAAAATATATAGGAATTGAAAAAGAAAAAGAGTATTTAGATTTAACAATTAGAAGAAAGGAGGCAGAAAAGTGATGTTAGAAAATATTAAAAAACAACTTGAATCTGCTTATAAGATAAGAGATATTAATGACATAGAAAAAGATATAGATGAAGGTAAAAATCTACTTAAAAATTCTTCAATAGAAGAAAAGAAACAATACATAAATAAAATAGAAATAAAATATAATTTTTATTTAGAATTGATTAAAGTAGTTATGAATATGAGAGTTGAAAAGTATGGGAAATCATCAGTTAGAAAAATGACTATTGAAGAAAAAATTAGTCAAGATATTGATATATTAATACTTATTAAAGGCAAAAAATTGTATGAAGAATTGTTAAAAGTTATTAATAACAATAACGAAAAATTTAATGGAGGTGTAAATTTTTGAGTAGAAATTTTAATGAATGGTTAAGCAAATTTAAAACAAGTATATCAGATTATACTTATTATGTTGATTTTGAAAAGATATACAAAAATGTAGATAAAGTAAAGGTTGAACTTAATATTTTAAATTCATTGATTGGTAGTAAAAATATAGAAGAAGAATTTCAAAATATATTAGTTAAATATCCTGAAACTTTAGAATGTATCCCATTATTACTTGCAGTTCGTTCACGAGAAATATTTGTAAAAGATGAAATAAACGAATATTTATTTAAGTTTGATAAAATGGTTTATTCTATGAAGGATTATATTAAATTCATGAAAGAATCTGGTCTATTTGATTTATTACAAAATCATATTATAAATAACTTATATGATTACGTTTTAGGTATTGAAGTTGGTCTTGATTCAAATGGAAGAAAAAATCGTGGTGGACATTTAATGGAAAACTTAGTTGAATCATATATCATTAAGGCAGGTTATAAAAAAGATGTTAATTATTTCAAAGAAATGTATTTAAAAGACATAGAAAATAAATGGAATTTGAATTTAAGTGAGATGTCTGGACATAATACATCAACAAAAAGATTTGATTTTGTTATTAAAACTGATAAACAAGTATATGTAATAGAAACTAATTTTTATTCTAGTGGTGGTTCAAAATTAAATGAAACTGCTAGAAGTTATAAGATGTTAGCACAAGAATCGAAAAAAGTTGAGGGCGTTACATTCGTATGGTTTACTGATGGAACTGGTTGGAATAGTGCTAGAAAAAATCTTGAAGAAACATTTAACGAATTAGAAACAATGTATAATATTGATGATCTTGAAAATGGTATTTTAGAAAATTTATAAAAAAATAAATCATCCTATAAATTTTAATTGAATTTAGATAATAGGATGATTTTTTAATGCTTTAATGTATTATATGATACTGCTATTTCATAATTTAGTTAATTATGAAATGCTTTAGGACGATAGATAAATTTTTCTATAATTTATGATTTGACTCCTTTAATTATTGGAGCTACTATGCACCATGAAAAGGAGATGATGTTTATGGATATAATGGAGGTTTATGATAGTAAGTAATATTGTTAGGTATGTTTTAAACATATCAAATAATATTACTAAAACAAAATTTAAAACCATAGAATTTATTGGAGGTATTAAACTCTATGGTTAAATACAAAGTTAATTTAAAGTTTAAAGAAGATGGAAAATCTTTAAATGAAACAATAACTGAAGTATTAAAAATAGAATTACAAAAGAAATTGAATATGACTTGCAATAATTTAAAAGTAGAGCTACCATGTAATCATACTCATTATCCCCAAAGTAAAGGGAGTAGTAATTAATGATTGGGAATAGTAGGTTTAAAGTAGGAATTTATATAAGATTATCAAGAGATGATGGAAACATTGAATCAGATAGTATTATTAGTCAAAGAAGTCTACTTAATCAATATGTTAAAGAAAATAATTATAATCTAGTTGATGAATATGTTGATGATGGTTTTACTGGAACAAATTTTGAAAGGCCATCATTTAAAAAAATGATTAAAGATATTGAATCTGGAAAAATTAATATGATTATCACTAAGGATATGTCAAGACTTGGTAGAGATTATATAGGTACTGGAGAATTAATTGAAAAGTATTTTCCAAATAAGAACGTTAGGTATATTGCTATTAATGATGGCATAGACACATTTATAGATAATACCAATAATGATATAGCACCTTTTAAAGCCATAATGAATGATATGTATGCTAAAGATATTTCTAAAAAAGTTAAAACAAGTTTGCATTCTAGAATGAAAGAAGGATTGTATGTATCTGGTAGATGCCCATTTGGTTATATGAAAGATCCAAATAATAAAAATCATTTAGTTGTAAATAATGAACAAGCAGAAGTAGTTAAATTAATATTTGATTTAGCACTTAAAGGTAATACATATCATTACATTGCACAAGAATTAACTAAAAGGAAAATAAAAACACCAGCAGCTTATTACAATTATGTATGGAATACAAAATGTATAAATACTAATTGTATATCACAAGAGTATGGAGTATGGGTAGATACTACAATAAAGTCAATTTTGACTAATCAAATATATGTAGGAGATACAGTTCAAGGTAAGACTAAAAAGATTAACTATAAACTAAAGAAAACAGTTAAGAACAAACCAAATGATTTTATAATAGTAGAAAACACTCATGAAGCAATTATTGATAGAGATACATTCGAGTTTGTACAAACTCTACTACCTAAAAATGTTAAAAGGCCAGAAAAGAAACGATTTTATTTATTAGATGGACTTTTATATTGCGGTGATTGTAAACATCGTATAACTATTAGATATCAAACTAAAACTGGCAGAAGTTATACAACTTGTGATTATTATAAAACATACTCAAAATATCATGTTTGTACTACACATACAAATAATTATGAAACATTAGAAAAAGTTATTTTAGATAATATTAAAGATGTTTGTAAAAAGTATTTAGATAAAAACAAAGTAAAAGATTCTATTAGTAATATGGAATTTAAAGATAATTCTTTGAAGATTAAAAAACAAATGGAAGGTTTAGAAATCACTAATAATAAATTAATTGAAACTTTAGATAAAAACTATATGAATATGTTAAAAGGTATTATTGATGAAGAACAATACATAAGAATAAGTGAAAATCTAAAACAAGAAATATTTAATAATAAATTAAGTATTGATAATCTTAAAAATGAACAAATAAATGAAAACAAAGTAGATAATAAACAAATAGAAAAAAATATAAATGAATTTTTATCATTAGAAAATCCAACTAGAGAATTGATAATTAATTTAGTTGAAAAGATTTACATCTATCAAGATAAACAGATAGATATTATATTTACATTTAAAAATGTTACATAAAAATTGTATCTGGGGATAGCCTTTATAGCGTTGCCAAAAAATATAACACCACCATTAATGAACTAAAACAATTAAATAACCTCAAATCAAATAATTTAAGTATTAATCAAGTCCTAAAAATACCAACAAACAGTGAAGAATTTAATAAACACATTACTTATACCGTTCAAAAAGGAGATAGCTTATATAGTATCTCTAAAAAATATAATACTACCGTAGACAAAATAAAAAACATCAATAATTTAACAAATAACGCCTTGAGCATTGGCCAAATTTTAAAAATACCATCAAGCAGCAAAGAAGAAAATACCACTGTAACAAACTACATCGTTAAATCCGGTGATAGCCTTTATTCTATTGCCAAAAAATATAACACCAGCGTAGATAAAATAAAACAACTAAATAACTTAAATAGTAATCTTCTAAGTATTGGTCAAACCTTAAAAATACCAAATTCAAATAACACAACCGATTTAACTTATAAAGTAGTAAGTGGAGATAGTCTTTATTCCATTGCTAAAAAATATAACACCACCGTAAATAAAATCAAAACAAATAACAACTTAAATAGTAATCTTTTAAGTATTGGTCAAATCTTAAAAATTCCCAAAGAATAACAAAAAGAAAAATTTAAAAATAAAAAATACTTTAAAAGAATTAGACCTAAATAGACTTATTTTAATAGAGATAAACGCTCTATTTTTTTCTTCTATCTAATTGACTTCACCCTTATAAAATGATATATTGATAAAAATAGAAAGAAGGAAAATAAATGATAAATAAATATATATTTAGAGAGTATGATATCAGAGGCGTATATCCAAAAGATATTAACGAATCCCTAGCTTATCTTTTAGGAAAAGCCTTCGCTACTAAATTAAAAAAACTAGGAAAAGATACCACTCTAGTAGGATATGATAATAGATATAGCTCTCCTAATCTAGAAAAAGAATTAGTAAAAGGAATAACCGAATGCGGAGTAAATGTTGTAAGATTAGGACTCGTAACCACACCAATGTATTACTATGGATGGGACTACCTTAATATCAAATCTGGAATAATGATCACAGCCTCTCATAACCCTAAAGACGAAAATGGCTTTAAATTTTCATATAATGGTATTAATAATGCCTATGGAACTTCTTCTCTAGAACTCTATCAAATGATAATAAATAAAGATTTTTCAGAAGAAAGCGACAAAGGAGAAGTAAAAACAGTGGATATCAAAAAAGATTATATCAATATGATAACTTCTAATATTCATCTAGGAAATTATAAATTAAAAGTAATTTATGACTGTGGAAACGGAACAACTTCCATTGTCGCAGACGAAATATTTAATACCTTCAAAGATAAATTAGAACTAACCCCTTTATTTAATGTAAGTGATTCTAATTTTCCTAACCATCATCCCGATCCAGCAGTAGAAGAAAATTTAAGTATTTTAAAACAAAAAGTAAAAGAACTTCATGCAGATGTCGGTATTGCTTTTGATGGAGATGGAGATAGAGTAGGGGTAATTGACAATGAAGGAAATTTCTTAACAATCGACAAATTCATGATTCTCATTTGGAGACAACTTTCTTTAAAAAAAGACATTGCCAAAAAAACTTTCTACGATGTTAAATGTTCCCTTGCCTTAAAAGAAGAATTAGATAAGTTAAATATCGAAAATGAGTTCTACCGAACAGGGAACTCCTATACCAAAGAAAAAAGTTACAAAGGAAATTATCCCTTCGCTGGAGAATTATCAGGCCATGTCTATTTCCGTGATAAATTTAATGGCTACGATGATGGAATTTATGCTGGATTAAGATTAATTGAAATCCTATCCAATACCAAACTTTCAATAACAGAACTACTCCAAAATATTCCTCTTTATAATTCTACCCCAGAAATTAAAATAAAAACCCCAGACAACATTAAATTTCAAGTTGTTGAAAAAGTAAAAAAATACTGTCAAGAAAAAAACTACCATATTCTTCTAATCGATGGAGTAAAAGTCATCTTCAATGATGGTTCCGCTTTAGTTAGAGCTTCTAACACCGGCCCAAACATCACCGCTCGCTTTGAAGCTAAAGAAAAAAAACGCCTAGAAGAAATCAAAGAAGAATTTATGAATCTCATTCAAGTATAAAATTAAGAAATAAATATCTTGAATTTTAAGTCCACATTTGCTATACTTAAAATAGGAGGAGAATAAGATGGGAAAACAGAGAAAAAAAGAAGAATTAAATATTCCAGTAATGATTCTTTGCATAATAGGAACCGTATTAGTTGTCTTTGGAATCTTACTTTTAAAAAATGAAAATTTTAAATTAAGAGTAATTAGTGCCGAAGGAACGGTAACAGGCGTAACAATTTCTAAAAATGTTGATGGTGATATTGAAAAAAGAGCAGTAAACTTATCTTATATAGCCAACAATTCTAACTATAATGCCACCATTGATAACTATGACAAAGATATCCAAATTGGAGAAAAGATGACCCTATACTATGACTTTTTATCTCCAGAATCTGTAGGAAATAAAAGAAGTGGCTATATTGGTTACCTTGCTACAATCATTGGAATTATCTTAGTTATAAAAACAGGACCAAGATTTGTTTATATCATTAAAGATAATTATTTATCTTAAAAGAGAAATATCTCTTTTTTTTTCAGTATATTTATAGTATAATAACACTAAACAAAAGAAGAAATGAGGAAGAATTATGCCAACAAATAAAGCAATTACCAAAAGAGATAATGACTTTGCTAAATGGTACACAGATGTTGTAAAAGCAGCCCATTTAGCCGATTATTCATCCGTTAAAGGATGTATTGTCATTGAACCAAATGGATACGCCATTTGGGAGAAAATGCAAAGTATTTTAGATAAAGAATTTAAAAGATTAGGCCATGTAAACTGTCAAATGCCTCTATTAATTCCAGAATCTCTATTAGAAAAAGAAAGTGACCTAGTAAATGGTTTTGCTCCTGAAGTAGCCTGGGTAACAGAAGGTGGAGAAAAAAAATTAGAAGAACGCCTTTGCATCAGACCAACCAGTGAAACCCTTTTCTGTGATTATTATAAAACGCACATCACTTCTCATCGTGACCTACCAAAATTATATAATCAATGGTGTAATGTCTTAAGATGGGAAAAGGAAACAAGACCATTTTTAAGAAGTAGGGAATTTCTATGGCAAGAAGGACATACCATTCACGCAACCAAAGAAGAAGCCGAAAAGGAAACTACACAAATGATGGATGTCTATCATTGGTTCCATAATGAAATTTTAGCGATTCCTTCAATTAAAGGAAAGAAAACCGAAAAAGAAAAATTCGCCGGTGCTGAATACACCCTTACCAACGAAGCCCTAATGTATAATGGTGTAGCCCTGCAATCAGGAACCAGCCACTATTTTGGCCAAAAATTCTCAAAAGCTTATAACGTTAAATTTACTAATAAAGAAAATAAAGAAGAATATCCTTACCAAACCTCATGGGGAACCACAACAAGAATGATTGGTGGTCTAATCATGGTACACTCTGATGACTACGGCCTTGTCCTACCTCCAAGAATTGCTCCTAAACAAGTCGTCATCATTCCAATTGGAAAAAGTGAAAAAGTAATAGACCTTGCCAAAAGTTATCAAGAAAAGTTACAAAGCGAAGGAATTGTAACATACATTGACAATACTGAAAAGTCCCCAGGCTTCAAATTTGCTGAAGCTGAGGTCAATGGTATTCCCATTCGAATTGAGGTCGGAGAAAGAGACCTTGAAGAAAATAAAATTACTTTTGTAAGAAGAGACACCAGAGAAAAAATAAATGTATCACTAAATAACCTAGATATCAAATCATATACAAAATCCTTATTAGAAACCATTCAAAAAGATATGTATAATAAAGCTTTAAAAAGAAGAGAAGAATTGACGTTTGAAGCTCATAATTTAAAAGATATCGAAAGAATTTTAAATACAAAACCAGGCTTTATTAAAGGAATGTGGTGTGGAGATGAAAAGTGCGAAGAAAAAATCAAAGAAATAAAGGGCTGTAAATCTAGATGCATCCTAGAAGAAGAACCAATCGATAGCGTTTGTGTCTGCTGTGGAAAGAAAGCCAAACATTTCGTAATTTGGGGAATCCAATATTAATGTCTACCCTAAAATTTATCATCAAAAAAATAATCATTGTAGAAATTATGATGATTATTTTACTTATTTCGTATACCATTTTTAACTTAAATATTCCCCTTGTCTATACGTTCCTAACTACCGCGCTAAAATACCTTACACCAATTTCCATTCTCTCTTTAATTCCCTACATCTTCCTAAGCATTTTAGATAACCAAATCATTTCTACTGCCCTAGGAATTGTTCTAGGAGGCATCATCCTTTATTATCTTTATCGTTTTATTTTATAGAAAGAAGGAATCTTATGAATCATCAAAATCTAATAATCGACGCAGAAAAAAAATTACAAACCATTTATCAAAACCTAGATAAAATTGAAGAAGAAAACTCAAAAAAAGTCATAAACGCTTTCAAAGAAAATAACGTTTCCGAAGCATGTTTTAACATGACAACCGGATATGGCTATAACGACCTAGGAAGAGATACCATTGAAAAAGTTTATGCAACTATCTTTAAAAGTGAAGACGCCCTCGTAAGAAGCCAGTTCATCTCTGGAACCCATGCCTTAACTACCGCTCTTTTTGCCTGTCTTCGCCCAGGAGATACCATGCTCTCTATAACCGGAAAACCATATGACACCCTAGAAGAAGTAATTGGCATCAAAGAAAATAAAAGTTCTTTAAAATCGTATGGAATCAATTACGAACAAATTGACTTAATTGAAAATCAATTCAATGTAGAAAAAATAAAAGAAGTACTGAAGAAGAAAAAAATTAAATTAATAGAAATTCAAAGAAGTAAAGGGTATTCCACTAGAAAAAGTATTTTAATTGAAGATTTAGAAGAAGTAATTTCTCTAATCAAAAAAGAAAGTCCCAACACCATTGTTATGGTTGATAATTGCTATTGCGAATTCGTAACAACAAAAGAACCAATCGAAATAGGTGCTGATTTAGTTGTTGGCTCTTTAATTAAAAACCTAGGGGCTGGCATGGCTTCAAACGGTGCTTATATCGTTGGTAAAAAAGACTTAATTACCTTATGTGCCGAAAGATTAAACGTCCCAGGTGAGGGGAGGGAAGTTGGCCCATCTCTTGGCATGAATAAACAATTATTACTAGGCCTTTTTATGGCACCATCAGTAGTAAAGCAAGCCCTTAAAACAGCCATCCTTACCAGTTACCTCCTAGAAAAAATTGGTTTTGAAGTAGAACCAAAATACAACGAAGAAAGAGCCGATATCGTCCAAAATATTATCTTTCATGATAAAGAAAAACTAATTACTTACTGCCAAGCCATTCAATCAGCAAGCCCAATTGACGCAAACGTCAAACCAATTCCTTGGGATATGCCAGGTTATACCGACCAAGTTATCATGGCTGCAGGAACCTTCACCCAAGGCTCATCTATCGAATTATCTTGTGATGGTCCCTTAAGAGAACCATATATTGCCTATCAGCAAGGCTCTCTTACCTATAGTTATGGAAAAATCGCCATCGAAACAGCAATAGAACAACTATTAGAAAACAAAAACTAAAATCTCCATTTTAAGAAAAGATTTCATTTTATCTCAAAATAACCTTTAAATATTATTTTTTAAATATGATAAAAAAGTTGTTCTCCATCATCCAGCAATAACGCCAAAAATTACTTCTATGTTAAAAATAAAACATAACTATAGATTTATGCTATAATACTAAATATATTTATTTGTTAGCCTATCTCGTGACAAATAGGTAAAAAAACAAATCGGGAAATCCCGTTATCAAAAAAGAGCACAAATTAAGTGAAATAAAGTGGCACCGCGGGAGAAATCTCGTCTTTATCTTTGTTTCCTTTTGTGCGCTTTTTATTAGAAAGAAGGAAAATAATGAAAACAATAGAAAACAATACCATTACTAAAGAAAATATTGGACAAACCCTAGAATTATATGGTTGGGTTCAAAAAAAAAGAGACCTTGGTGGCGTTATATTCATCGATTTAAGGGATAGAAGTGGACTTATCCAATTAATTGTTCACCCCAATAGTAAAGCCTATGAAATCGCTAGTACCTTAAAAAATGAATACGCCATAAAAGTAAAAGGAACAGTAAACAAAAGAGAAAAAATAAACTCGAACATGAAAACAGGGGAAATTGAAATCGATACCGAAGAAGTAGAAATTATCAATACTGCTACAGATACCCCTTTTGAAATTAAAGATGATACTACCGCCTTAGAAGATACAAGATTAAAATATCGCTACCTTGACTTAAGAAGACAAAGTCTAAAAGATAAAATCATGAAAAGAGCTAAAATCACAAGATGTATCAGAAATTTTCTAGACGATAACGGTTTCATTGACATCGAAACTCCCGTTCTTTGTCGTTCTACTCCAGAAGGTGCTAGAGATTATCTTGTCCCAAGTAGAATAAATAAAGGATCATTCTATGCCTTACCACAGTCCCCTCAAATCTTAAAACAACTCTTAATGGTAAGTGGGTTCGAAAAATACTACCAAATCGCCAAATGTTTCCGTGACGAAGATTTAAGAGCGGACCGACAGCCAGAATTTACTCAAGTAGACGTTGAACTTAGTTTTGTTGATGAATTTGATGTCATGAACGTCATAGAAAAATTAATCGCCCATATCTTTAAAGAAATCAAAGGAATTGATATCCAACTTCCCCTAAAAAGAATGAAATACGATGACGCCATTCGCTTATACGGAAGTGACAAACCCGATTTAAGATTTGAAATGCCAATTCAAGAAGTTACAGATATCTTTAAAAATACTTCTCTAGAATTTTTCCAAAAAGTAATCAAAGAAGAAGGTATTATCAATGCCATCGTCTTAAAAAATGCTGCCGATAAGTATTCAAGAAAAAACATGGATAAACTAACAGAATACGTAAAAACTTACAAAGCAACCGGACTTGCCTACCTTAAAGTAGAAGATACCCTAACAGGAAGCATTGCTAAAAATTTAAGTATTGAAGAAATAACTAACCTAAAAAAAGAACTAAACTTAGAAAAAAATGACATAATTTTCTTTATAAGTGGTAAAGAAAAAATTGTCAAAACCTCCCTTGGGGCTCTACGTTGCAAACTAGCCACCGACAATAATCTAATCAACGAAGAAGACTATAAATTATTATTTGTAACCGACTTCCCAGTCTTTGAATATAGCGAACAAGAAAATAGATATGTTGCTTGTCATCATCCATTTACTGCACCAAAAGATGAAGATATTGATAAATTGCTAACAGACAAAGCTAATTGCTACGCTAAAGCATACGATATCGTTATCAATGGCTATGAAGCCGGAGGCGGTTCTATTCGTATCCATAACCAAGATACACAAAAAATCATGTTCGAATCATTAGGATTAAGCGACGAAGAAGCCAAAAACAAATTCGGATTCTTAATGGAAGCATTCAAATATGGAACTCCCCCTCATGGCGGATTTGCCTTAGGACTAGACAGATTAACAATGTTATTAACAAATACCAATAACATTAGAGATGTCATTGCTTTTCCAAAAACTGCAAGTGCCTCTTGCTTATTAACGGAAGCACCAAATACCGTATCAAAAAAACAATTAGAAGAATTAGGGTTATATTTAAAGGAAGAGAGTCATGAAAAACAAAATTGAAATTGCTGTAATATTTAGAAGAAAAAAAGAAAAAGATGGAACAATAACTTATTTACCAGATCACATCACCATTGGACACCAAGATGAAGAAACAAACGAATTTATCACCAAAAGTGGAAAAAAATATCCTTATATGCTAACCCCAGAAAAAAAATATGGTTATGGTTTTAGACAAAGAATTATTTTTACCAAAGAATCAAAAAATACACTAACTACACATCCACTTGTCTTAATTAAGGAATATGCAAAAGATTACTTTAATGCCATCAAAAAAAATACTTATCAGTTCATTACCCCCTACGCAGGTGACTATGAAGGAATAAACTTCTATTGTAAAAATGAAAAACAAACTGTCTTTGAACCCGATTTAAACCTAGCCAAATTATCCTTAAAGAAAAATGAGTTATTTGACGCTAAAATTCTAGTCCAAGAATTAAAAGATACTATTATTGGTCAAGATAAAGCAATTGAAGATATCATCTCAATTCTTTGGCAAAATACCAGAAGCAACGTAAAAAATAATATCTTATTAATTGGCCCTACCGGCGTTGGCAAGACAGAAATTATCAGAAATATCGCCAAACGACTAAATGTTCCAACCGTAGTTACCGATGCCACTAGCTTAACCGCTAGTGGATACGTTGGAAAATACGTTGATGATATTCTTCTTAAACTATTAAAAAAAGCAAATAACAATCTCTCATCCGCTAGCCGGGGAATCATCTTTTTAGACGAAATTGATAAAAAAAGTTCTAGCAATAGCACCAATAAAGTTGATGAAGTAGGAAGTGGCGGCGTTCAAGATGAATTATTAAAATTATTAGAAGATGGCGAGTACACCGTTAACCTTGGAACAGAAATGCTACCAAACTACAAAACGATGAGTACTAAAAACATCACCGTAATTGCCTCAGGTGCTTTTACTGAACTATTAGAAAAAAGAGGAAAGCCTGCAAAAACAATTGGTTTTAAAAATAATCATGCATCTAAAGAAACTACGCCGATTACTACTGAAGAGTTATATCAATTTGGCCTAAAAAAAGAATTATTAGGTAGACTTCCTAACATTATCGAACTAAACCCCTTAACCGAAGATGATTTAATTCAAATTTTAAAAAACAAAAATAACCAAACACTAGAAGAAAAAAAACATCTTTTAAATGAATTAGGAATTACTCTTAGTATTAATGATACAACAATAAAACAAATCGCGCATAATGCCTTCAAAAAGAACACCGGAGCAAGAGGACTAATTGGAAGTGTTGAAGCAGTATTCAAAGAACCAATGGCCCTAATTAGCCAAGAACCTAACGATTACCAAGAATTAATCCTAGAACCCGTAACCAAAGAAAATCCTAAAGGCTATCGCTTAATTAAGAAAAATAACAAAATCTAGGCATATTTTTATGTATAAATTATATTTCCCATCATACGCTTAAATGAGGTGAAATAAGTGAATCATAAAGAATTACCAAAAATGTATCACAATAAAATTAATAAAACAGTAAATAGCATTCAAAAAGTCTATAATAGTATGGATAATAAAAAAGAAACTAAAAATCTAAGATATGACTATATCTCTATTGATAGAAAAATAGACAACATCTTTAATGCTCCTGATTATGTCTATAAAGCCGATGTAACTATCATTACCGATAATGATACCCTACAAAAAAGAATCGTTGCCAGAAATAAAAATAATCTTATCACTATCGACAATGAATATATCCCTATCTCCATCATCAGAGATATTTATAAAAGTTAAATCAATAGAAGTATTTTACCAAATAGAAATGGACGTGTAAAAATGAAAGAAAACTATGAATTTTTTAAAAAAGAACTAAAAACAAAAAAAATTGCCGTACTAGGTGCCGGCGTAAGCAACATCCCCCTTTTAAAACAGTTAGCACGTGAAAATTGCGACGTTACCTTATTTGACCAAAAAGAAAAAGAAAATATAAACGAAGATATTCAAAAATTAATTAACGAAAAGAAACTAAAATGTTTCTTAGGACAAAATTACTTAGAAGGCTTAAAATCATTTGACATCATTTTCCGAAGCCCCAGTCTCTTACCTAATAATCCTTATTTAAAAGAAGAAGAAAGTAGGGGATGCTACATCACAACGGAAGTTGAAGAAGTCATCAAGTATGCACCTTGTAAAGTAATTGGAATAACAGGAAGTAAAGGAAAAACCACCACAACTACGATTGTCTCTAAAATCTTAGAAAATCTTGGCTATAACGTCTATGTAGGTGGAAATATCGGTACGCCACTATTTACAAAAATTGAACAGTTAAAAGAAACTGATATCGTTGTTTTAGAACTATCTAGTTTCCAACTTATGGGAATGCGAACCTCTCCAGATATCGCCGTTATTACTAACATAAGCCCTGATCACTTAGACATTCATGGAAGTTATGAAGAATATATTAATGCCAAAAAATATATCTTTAAAAATGCGAAAAAAAATAGCATTCTCGTTTTAAATAGCGAAGATGAAATCGTTAAAAACTTTGCTCATGAATTCGAAGGAGAAGTACGCTATTTCGGCACTAATTCAAATTTAGATACTTATTACCTAAAAGAAAACAAAATATGGAATAAAGAAAAAGAAATCATCGATACAAAAAAGCTTATTTTAAAGGGAGAACACAATTACATCAACATCTGTGCTGCTCTTAGTGCAATCAAAGACTTTATCAAAGACACATCTAACCTAGAAGCCATTTTAAAAAACATTCCTAGTGTTCCTCACCGTCTTGAATTTGTAAGAGAAATAAATGGTGTAAAATGGTATAACGATTCCGCTAGTACCACTCCAGATAAATGTTTAGGTGGTTTATCTGCTTTTTCTGAAAAAATCGTCTTAATTGCAGGCGGTAGTGATAAAAACATTCCCTATACACCATTAGCAAAACCAGTAACAGAAAAAGTCTCAAAATTAATCTTATTTGGCCAAACCAAAAATAAAATTTATGACGCCGTAATGGAAGAGGTAAAAAGAACAAATAATAGAAGTCTAAAAATCTACGTCCTAGACGATTTAGAAAGTGCAATCTCAGTTGCCAAAAAGGTAGCAGTAAGTGGAGAAGTTATCTTATTTTCTCCTGCCAGTGCCAGTTTTGATATGTTCAAAAATGCTTATCAAAGAGGGGATATTTTTAAAAAATTAGTAAATGATATAGAAAAATAGAACTTCTATTTTTTTCTTGACAAAATACTGATTTTATAGTAAAATTTTGAAATAGTTGAGGAGGAATACATAATGAAAACAAATAATGAAAAAGTATATTTAACCGATCAAGGTTTTTTAGAATTAGAAACAGAATTAAATGAATTAAAAAATGTGAAAAGGCCCGCTGTAATCAAAGCCTTAAAAGAAGCAAGAGCCTTAGGAGATTTATCTGAAAATGCCGATTATGACGCAGCTAGAAATGAACAGGCACAAGTAGAAGGAAGAATTCAAGAGTTAGAAAAAATTATGGAAAATGTCCATATTATTGAGAAAAATTCAACCGACTCCGTATGTCTTGGAACAACCGTAAAAATCGAGTACATCGAAGAAGATGATGATGAGACAGAAGAATATATGATTGTTGGTTCAAAAGAAGCTGACCCATCAAATAACAAAATTTCTAATGAATCACCTCTTGCTAAAGCAATTATGAATGCGAAAGCAGGCGATATTCGTGCTGTAGAAAGCCCAAATGGAACTTACAATGTTAAAGTTGTAGAAATATTATAATAAAAGGAGAAATATCATGAAAAAAGTAGTAAATTACAAAACACAAAAAGAAGATTGGGAAAAAGCAAAGGAACAAGCATTCAAAAAAATAAGTCCAAAATATCAAATTGATGGATTTAGAAAAGGAAAAGCACCAAGAAGTGTTTTTGAAAGAAACTATCCAGGTCAAATTATCATGGAAGCTGCGGATATCGTAGTAGATAAAGAATACAATAGAATCTTATCAGAAGGTAAAATTTTACCAATTTTAGAGCCAAAAATTGATGTAGTAAAAGTAACAGATGATGAATTAGAAGTAAACTTTACTTTTATCTTAGAACCAGTGGTAAAATTAGGAGAATACAAGAATTTAGATGTAAAAAAGAGTGCAGTTAAAGTATCTAAAGAAGAAATCAAAGAAAAAATCGATGGATTATTAAAAGGATATACCGAATTAGTAATTAAAGAAGATGGAGCAGTTGAAGAAGGAGATACTGCAGTTATTGACTTTGAAGGATTTAAAGACGGTGTTGCTTTTGATGGAGGAAAAGGAGAGAATTATTCTCTAGAAATTGGTAGTCATACTTTCATTCCAGGTTTTGAAGAAGGAATTATTGGTATGAAAAAAGGAGAAGAAAAAGATTTAACTCTAACATTCCCAGAAGAATATCAAGAAGAATCTCTTGCTGGTAAAGAGGTTATCTTTAAAGTAAAGGTAAACGAAATTAAAACAAAAGAAGTTCCTACTTTAGATGAAGATTTCTTTGAAGATTTAGGCATGGAAGATGTCAAAACAAAAGAAGATTTAGAAAAGAAAATGAAAGAAGAAATCAAAGAAAGAAAAGAACAAGATGCTGAAAAGAAATATGTAGATGACTTACTAGAAAAAGCAACAAGCAATATGGAAATAGAATTAGATGATGAAATTATCGAAGCAGAAGCAGAAGCAATGTATAATGATTTCATGACACATATGTCCGCTCAAGGAATCAATGAAGAATTATACTTAAAATATGCAGGAACAACCAAAGAAGATATCATCGACCACATGAAAAAAGAAGCCGAAACAAGACTAAAAAATAGTTATCTTTTAAATGCAATTATCAAAGAAGAAAAGATTGAAGCTAGTGATGATGAAGCCAAAAAAGAAATCGAAGATTTAGCAAAGAAGTATAATATGACTGAAGAAGATGTAAAATCTTCATTAGGTGGACAAGATGCTCTTATCTATGATATAAAGGTAAGAAAAGCAATTGATTTAATGAAATAGAAAAAATTAGGAAATAATTCCTAATTTTTTTAATACAATAATCATTTTTTATTATTCTCAAAAGAAATATGCTATAATAAGAAACAGAAAGAAGGAATAATAATGAAACTCAATCAAAATGGTAGAAACGAATTAAGAAAAGAAGTCTCAAAAATATTAAAAGATATGCCTGATAATCAAAAATTTAAACTTCCTAAAGAAACCTTAGAGATACTTTTATTTGAAACCGTAACATTAAATAAAGAAAAGAAAATTCAAGCAAAACTACCAGTATGGTCGGGTGATTTCTTAAGAAAACTAGACTTAAGTGAAGTTGATTTTTCTAATGTTTCATGGAAAATTTTAAACGAGTATACTAATCTAACCTTAGATACTTTCTCTAGTACTCCTATTAACGAAACAAAGAATAAAAATCTGAAAATAGATAAACAAGGACTAGAAAAAATTTACTCCATCAATAAAAGTTTATTTGGTATAGATTATCACATTAACTATAACATGACAAACGCTAAAATTGACTTAACCAAAAGTCATGAAGCCCTAACAGAGTCTAAAATAGATATATCTGCTTGTTATTTTTCTGGTGTTACTTTTATTAATCAAGATTATTCAAAAATACAGTCTATCCACATTTATGATTCTGATATTTCTAATTCAAACTTTGAATTAAATCATGCAAAAAACACAAAAATTGCCAAATCAAACCTTAGTGGAATTGATTTATCTTCACTTACAATTAATGGGATAGAATATATAACAAAAATTAATACTAATATGAGTGGATGTAACCTTGCAAATACAGGAATTAGAATATCCCTAAATCCATTTGATTACAAAAAACAAATTTCAAAAAGCGATGATTTTTTTCAAAAGACATATAACGAAAAATTAAAAGAATGTATGAATACTTTATGGATTGGTTGTTATCTCAATTTTAAATTAATAAAATCAAAACAAAAATTAGAAGAAAATAAGAAAAAAATCCAAGAAAAATATATCATTCAAAAACAAGAAGAATTAGAAAAGATTGAAGATATGATTTATTCTCAAGTAGATAAATCATCAATTGAATCAAATTTAAAAATTAAAAGATACATCAATCCAAACGAATAGGTAATTTTATTTGCTTATTCGTTCTTTAATGTTATCATGATAAAAGCTCTACTATTTTTGGTAAACAAAGAATTAAATTAGCCATTAATTCCCTTTTTTTCTGTTATACTTAAGATACATAGAAAAAGGTGAAGTAGAATGAAAATAAGTGAAATAGATAGAACAAAATTAGCACCTATGATGCGACACTATGTAGAACTAAAAGATAAATATCCCGATGTCATATTATTGTATCGCCTAGGAGACTTTTATGAGATGTTTTTTGAAGATGCCGAAGTTGTATCCCATGCTCTTGAGTTAACTCTAACAGGAAGAAATGCTGGCTTAGACGAAAGAGTACCAATGTGTGGTGTTCCTCATCATGCTGTAGATGTCTATGTCGATAAACTAATCAAACAAGGATTTAAAGTAGCTATTTGTGAACAGTTAGAAGATCCTAAAAATGCAAAAGGAATCGTCAAAAGGGATGTAACCGAAGTTATCTCTTCCGGAACCATTATCTCCTCTGGTAGTCTAGACGAAAAAAGCAACAATTATATTGGAAGTGTTTATGACTATGAATATTGTTATACCATTGTTTATACGGATATCACAACCGGCGAATTACACGCTGAAATTATCCCACATGATACCAATAAATTAATTAATGAAATTCTTTCTTTCGAACTAAAAGAAGTTGTTGTAAATAAAGCGGTTAATCCTTCTATTGAAAAACTATTAAGAGAGCAATATCATTTAACCGTAACAATTGTTGATAATATCTTAGAAACAGAAGAATACAAATTTTGTTATAAAAATGTAACTGACCAAAGATATATTACGGCAATTAAACACCTTCTTTATTATTTAGTCATCAATCAAAAAAGAAGTCTAGGACACTTACAAAGGGTAATCATCAATGAAAATGATGATTTCTTAAAGATGGATATTCATACCAAAAGAAACCTTGAATTAACCGAAAGTATTCGCTTAAAAGATAGAAATTATTCTCTATTATGGCTTCTAGATAATACCAAAACTGCTATGGGAAGTAGAAAATTAAGACAATGGATAGAAACTCCTCTAAAAGAAAAAAGAAAAATCGAAAAAAGACATGAAGTCGTAAGCAAATTAATCGATGAATTTATTTTAACTGAAGACTTAAGAAAAAATCTATATGAAATTTATGATTTAGAAAGATTAAGTGGTAGAATTGCTTTAGGAAACGCAAACGGAAGAGACTTAATTCAATTAAAAAACTCCATTAAAGTTCTTCCTATTATCTCAGAAATGTTAAAGCAAATTAACTTCTATAGTACTATCGATGACTTAGATGATTTATATGAATTACTAGAGAATTCTCTATATGAAGCCCCACCCATTACCATTAAAGAAGGTTACTTAATCAAAGAAGGATACTCCCGTGAATTAGACGAATTAAAAGATTTACGGAGTGGGGGAAAGAACTTCATCAGTAACTTTGAATTAGAAGAAAAAGAAAGAACAGGAATCAAAAACTTAAAAGTAGGATTCAATAAAGTATTTGGTTATTACATTGAAGTATCCAAAGGAAATTTAAACCTTATTACTGAAGATATGGGATACATTAGAAAGCAAACTCTAACAAACTGTGAACGCTTTATTACACCTTTATTAAAAGAAAAAGAAGACTTAATTTTAAGTGCTGAAGAAAAAATCATTAACCTAGAATACGAATTATTTATTGAAATAAGAGATAAAATCAAAAAATATATTCCTAAACTCCAAAAAATAGCCAAAACAATCAGTGAAATTGACGTTCTTCAAAGTTTTGCTTTGGTTAGCGAAAGATATAACTATACACGTCCTACTATGACACTAGACCATAGTCTTAAACTAATTGATTCAAGGCACCCTGTTGTAGAAAGAGTAATCAAAGGAGAATATGTCCCTAACGATATTATTATGGATAACGGCACCTATACACTACTAATTACAGGACCAAATATGGCCGGTAAAAGCACTTATATGCGACAATTAGGCATTATTGTTATCATGGCTCAAATAGGATGTTTTGTCCCCGCTAAAGAAGCCAAAATGCCAGTATTTGATAAAATCTTTACAAGAATAGGCGCAAGCGATGATTTGGTAAGTGGTGAATCTACCTTCATGGTCGAAATGATTGAAGCAACAACCGCATTAAAAAATGCTACCAAAAGCAGTTTAATCTTATTTGACGAATTGGGTAGGGGAACCGCTACTTATGATGGAATGAGCCTAGCTCAAGCAATCTTAGAATACGTAAACAACGAAATAGGATGTAAAACATTATTCTCAACCCATTATCACGAACTAACTAAACTAGAAAAAGAATTAAAACATCTAAAAAATAAACACGTCTCTGCCAGCGAAGATGGAGAAAATATTATCTTCTTACATAAAGTAAAAGACGGAAGTGTAGACAAAAGCTATGGAATTAACGTAGCCAAGCTAGCCGGACTACCAAATGAAGTATTAAGAAGAGCATCTGAAATACTAGTAGCATACGAAAATAATGATCTAGGTAAAAAGGAAATATCAATCCAAACAAGTTTACCACTAGAAAACATAAACATCAAAGAAAAAAGTGAAACTGAAGAAATCATCAAAAATACAAATGTCTTAGAATTAACCCCATTAAAAGCTCTAAATTTACTATATGAATTAAAAGAAAAGTTAAAATAGTTGATTATATGCCAAAAATACTGATAAAGAACTGTTCTAAAAAAACAATTAAACCCTTGTATTATAAGGGTTTTCTTTCTATTTTAGATATAGAAGTTTACATAATATAAATTATAGGAACTAATAAATAAGAAATATTTTTATATCAATTATAACTTATATGCATATATATTATATAATTATCTTTATTTAGCCCTTATCAATTCTTAATTAAATATAAAAATAAAAATTATTTTCATTCACATATTTAATTAATATGGATAATTATTCAATTTTAATGCTTTCAAATTTAATTTGAGTCAGACAACTATCCATCTTTTTTATTCTCGATTCTATTTTTAATTATCTAAAATTTAACTCGAAATGGATAGTTGTCCATCTTTCTTAATTTCGATTTAAATTTAACTAAATTTTATCAAAATCAGACAACTATCCATCTTTTTTATTCTCGATTCCATTTTTAATTATCTAAAATTTAACTCGAGATGGATAGTTATCCATCTTTCTTAATTTCGATTTAAATTTGATAATCAGTTAATAACAATTTCATTATTAGATAATAACTTATGATTTTTAAATTTTAATATAATTATTTAACTAAATTTTATCAAAAAATAAAATTAAATCAATAACTTTAATAAGTCGAAATTTATTATTATTTTTGTTTATTTAATAACCAAAATAATAATCATATAACTCTAAAATTGATTATAAAATATCCAAATTATTATTTAACATCAATAATAACTTTTTATTAAATTATTAAAATAAAATAGGGGACTTGAATCTTTATCACTCCCCTTCTCTACTCAAAAATAGGTTTACACTTTTAATTTAGGTATTTGTTTTCTTAATTTTTTTCTTTTGTTAAAGTTTTTACTTTCCTTAGCAAACTTAGTTTTATTCATCTCTAAAAAAATATCACTAAAAATTTTTTCTAAGTTTTTATTAATATTGTAATTACCATATAAAGATTGAACAGTAATAAAGAAATGTTTGAAAATCCAATAAAATATTCCTACATAAAAAAATACAATCAATAATCTTTTAAACATTTCAATAACCAAAGTAGCATTTATACCACTAGCCTCCAAAAATGGAGCAACAACTGATATCGCACAAGTAATCCAAAATCCAAAGTCTAATAAAGAGTCTAATAGAGTACGCTGATTAGAACACAAATTTCGATAATGGTCAATAATATTTTGAAGACAGGCATTATTATCAAGTTGATTATCAATAATGTATTTCTTCATTAATTTAACATCCCTTCGATTAATAATAGTCGCTAAATCTTCAGTACTTTTTTTATTAAAAGTAAGAAAAAGATTTTGTTTAAGTATTTTCTCACTCATTTTTTTAAAACCATAAATAACCATTATAATATAAAAAGGCATGATATAAAGAAACTTTTGATACATACCAGATAAACATAAAATAATTAAAGTAACAATATAAAAAGAAAATGATTTTCTAAAAATAATATTATTGACGCTCTTTTCTCGATATAATTTTTCTATTTTCTCATACATAATATCCCCTCCTTAAGTCATATATCATACAAAAAAATAACTAATTCTTTAACTAAAGAACATTAGTTATTTTATCTTATTCCCAAAATTTTAAAAATAAGTTTCATCGGCAAAAATATAGCAGCAAATAATATTCGAATCGGTAAAAAAATAAAATTTATCATACTTACCCCTTATTAATAATTATTATTTCTAGCCTGTATCTCCGCTATCTTATCAAATACTTCACTAGCATTTCTCTCATTGATCTCAGTATATCCAAGTTCACGTAAAGCCTGTACCTTAGCCGTATTTAATTCTTGCGTTCGACTTAACTTCTCCTCATTTTTTCGTTCTAATTCTGCTTCCCACCTACGATGCGATTCAATAAGTTTACTCTTTGAAGCACCACCATTCGTATACAAAGTCATTGCCGAATACATAATACTTTCAAAATCAAACTGATTCTCTTCATTAAAATCATACACATTATACTTCAAATAGCCATTATTCTTAGCAATGTACCCTAAAATATATTTTGCTTCCTTCATTCCAGCCAAAGACTGAATAAAATGATATAAATATTTCAAAGTAATATAACTTTCTCTTGTCTTATTTTCATTTAGCATCTCTTTTAAAAGAAAAACAATATCTGATATAATATCTTGTTCCTCTTTTTTTAAACCAGTAAGTTCAATCACTTCTTCCTTCTTTGAAGGAACTTTTTTATAATTAAAAACTTTATTAGAAACCGACTGCAAGTATTCATCTGTAAGTTCTTTTTCAGAAATTTCTTCACAACTTCTAACTTCTAATAAATTAAATAACAACTGACACTTTTCCGCAGGCATTTTATTTAAGTCATCACTATCTAAATAATTATATACCATCTGCCTAGAAACACCCAAATACTTTGCTAGATTAACTTTAGAAATATTGGTTTTTTTCAAAATTAAATTAATTTTATCAACAGTATTCATGTTACATCCCTCTCTAATTATATTTTATCATGTTTACAGATTATGTCAAGTAGAATGTCAAGTAAAAATTAAAATACTTCTTTAATAATTCCTCCCCCTAAACATACTTCACCTTGATATAAACAACAAAATTGTCCCGGAGTAACGGCTTTCGCATGGTCGTACTTCAATTCCAAATCCCCGTTTTCTAAATATTTTACCTTTATTTCAACATCCTTTGAGCGATATCTAAACTTACAAGTACATGAGTCTGGTCTTTCATCCGTCAAAAAATTAAATTCCTCAATAATCGCACTACTAGAATATAAATAACGATTCTCATCTCCACTAGCAACATACAAAATATTATGTTCTAAATCTTTTAAAGCAACATAACTTTTCTCATGATGTCCACCTAAATGAAGTCCTCTTCTTTGTCCTATAGTATAATACATCAGTCCAATATGCTCTCCAACCTTTTCTTTTGTTTCAATATCAATAATATCTCCCGGTTGATTAGGCAAATAATTCTCTAAAAATTTAGTAAAATTTCGCTCTCCAATAAAACAAATCCCCGTTGAATCTTTCTTCTTTGCCGTAATTAAATCATTCTCTAGAGCAATTTGTCTTACCATAGGCTTTTCTAATTCTCCAATAGGGAATAAAACATTAGCAAATTTTTCTCTAGCAACATAAGCCAAAAAATAAGTCTGGTCCTTATTTAAGTCTACCGCCCTAATTAACTTTCCATCTTTTATTCTAGCATAATGTCCTGTTGCAATGTAATCAGCTCCCAACTTTAATGCTTCTTTTACAAATAAATCAAATTTAATATATTTATTGCACATTACATCTGGATTAGGTGTTCTTCCCTTCTTTAACTCATCCAAAAAATAAGTAAAAACATAATCCCAATATTCCTTCACAAAATCAACTCGGTGCAAAGGAATATCTAATTTTTCACATACAGCCTTTGCATCATTATAATCTTCTTCTTGAGGACAAATTGAATTCTCCAAATTAGGATTTCCCAAATAATCATTATTAATCGAGCTATCCCAATTTCGCATAAATAACCCAATAACCTCATAACCTTGTTTTTTTAAAAGTAAAGCAGCAACCGAGCTATCAACGCCACCAGAAATTCCAACAACAACCTTCTTCATAAAAACCTCTTTTCTTTATTTTTAGAAAAATACTTAAACCTAACCTTATTGATATTTCAGTATTTTCCTTTCATAAAATTAACTCTATTATAGCAAAAAAAGAATTACTTTTCTAGTTCCTTTGAAAGATATCCTGCTACTTCTCCAACCGTTTTAGAAAAATTGGTATAATTCGTATCAAACCATTTAACATCCAACTGATTTCTAAAAAAAGTATACTGCCTTTTCGCATATCTTCTAGAATTTCTTTTAATAAGAGAAATTGCTTCTTCTAAAGAAATTTCCCCATCAAAATACGAATATAATTCCTTATAACCAATCCCCCCTAAAAGTGGCTTTGACCGAATATTTTGTTGATAAAAAGAATAAACCTCATCAACAAGACCATTTTCAATCATCACATCCACTCTTCTATTAATAATTCCATATAGTTTTTCTCTTTCTGTTGTAAGTCCAATAAAAATGCAATCATAAAGAAGTTTATTCGTCCGATTAAATACAATCGATTTTCCATTTTCTTGATAATATAAAATTGCATTAATTAACCTTCTTTTATTATGAAAATCAATCTCTTTTGCTCCCACAGGATCAATTGACGTTAGAATATCTCTAAGTTCCGATACAGATTTGTTCTCATATTCACTTGTATCTCTAAAACAAGAAGGAGAAAGTTCATAATCATAAAGAGCCGACTTAAGATACAGTCCCGTTCCTCCAACAATAATCGGAACATGGCCTCGCTTCATCACTTCATCAATCTTTTCCCTGCAATCTTTTTGATAATGATAAATAGAATACTCTTCACAAACCTCTTTAATATCAAACAAATGATGAGGAATACCTTCTTTTTCTTCCTCTCTAACTTTAGCTGTTCCAATATTTAACTTCTTATATACCTGCATAGCGTCTGCATTAATAACTTCCCCATCATACTTTTTTGCTAAAGCAATTGATAATTTCGTCTTTCCAACACCAGTAGGTCCAACAATTACAATAACTTTCATAGAATTCCCCATCCTCTCTTACCTCTTTAAAGACAAACTAAAAAACATAACCTTTTTATTGGAATAATTATCTTTAAAAAGAAAAGAACCAACTATAAAAATAGTCAATTCTACCACTTAAATAATATTAATAAGATAATATACATATTAGATAATTTATAAACATAATTCTTACCATAAGAACAATAAAATTCATAAGTAGCAACTATTTTATCAACCAAACTCACAATCCAACTCTCCATATACCTAGGAACTTTATGTGGTAAACTAGGAAACATATGAGTAATAATAATATCCTTTTCTCTTTCTGTTAAATCAAAATACTCAGAAGCATTTTTTAAAGAAGCATAAGGATGAAAAAATAAACTAAACTTTTGCTTCTTAGAACTTAAATCCTCTGCAACAAAAAAGTCATGCAACAATCCACCTCTAGCCACCTCTACAGCATTAAGATGTAACTTTTTCGCTACCAAATAAGAATAATAAGATACTCGAATAGAATGGTCTAATCGATTCATTCCATGATGTTTGCACATTTTTATTTCATTAAAATAACAATTTTCTAATATATCATCAACAATGAACATATAACCACGATCATTAAAAATATTATCCAAAGCATTCACTCTTTTCTACTATTCTACACCTATGAATATGCAAAATAAGGAAAGAAAATAAATAAAATTTCTTACTTTCCTAACATATTTAACAAATTAATCTTAAACATATCCTTTTCTGCATGAGATTTTGAAATAGGCACTCCCTTATAAGTTGTAAGCTCTTTTTGATGTCCTTCCATCAAAATATCATCCGGCGTAATATTATTTAACATAACAATTTTTTGTTGTTCATAAACTGTGTAATGCAAAACAATATCATCATACACCTTAGCAAAAGTTGAATCAGTAGGTAATTTTAATTCATACTTTACAATTCCTTCTCCTGCATTTTTAGAAACGACAACGCCATCAAAAATTCCATCTCGAAAATTAGGATAGAATTCAAAAATTAACTTTTTATAAGCAAGCATATTATATTTTTTCACTGCTCGTTCTTTTTTTCTAAACTCATTTTCATTTAAATACTCAATCACATAAGAATTTTTCATCCCATTACCTCCCCCTTTGTATGCTATTCATCAACCAGTACTAAGATTATAGCACGAATTGATTTCTTTGTCAATACATACAGTTAATTATCAAAATAAAATACTTATAAATAAAAGAAATTATTTAAAAATTAACTAACCGCTTAAAGACTTTTTTCATCAAAAAACAGATTAAAAATATCTAGATAAATCAATATCTAAATATTTTTATAATCACACATTATTTGTTTTCATTTTCCCGAATAGCCGCTTGTGCTGCCGCTAATCTAGCAATAGGAACTCTAAATGGAGAACAAGATACATAGTCTAAACCAACTCGGTGACAAAAATCAATTGAACTAGGATCTCCACCATGCTCACCACAAATACCAAGCGAAATATTACTTCTAACACTTCTTCCTTTTTCAGCAGCCATTTTGATTAATTGTCCAACACCGTGTTCATCAATCTTAGCAAATGGATCACTTTCAAAGATTTGCTTATCATAATAATCACTCAAGAATTTACCAGCATCATCTCTTGAAAATCCATAAGTTAATTGAGTTAAATCATTTGTACCAAAACTAAAGAATTCTGCTTCCTTAGCAATTTCATCTGCTAAAAGTGCCGCTCTTGGAATTTCGATCATTGTTCCAACTTGATAAGTAATAGAACTATTATTTTCTTTAATTAATTTATTCGCAACTTCATTTACAATTTTCTTAACATACTGAAGTTCTTTAACATCACCAACTAGTGGAATCATAATCTCTGGATGAACAGGAATTCCATTTTCAGAAACACGAATAGCCGCTTCTATTACAGCCCTTGTCTGCATTTCTGCAATTTCTGGATAAGTAATTGCTAAACGACATCCCCTATGTCCCATCATTGGATTAAACTCTTTTAATGAATTAATTCTATCTTTAAGTTGTTCAAAACTAATTTCTAGTGCTTTAGCTAAATCTTTAATCTCTTCATCAGTATGCGGTAAAAATTCATGCAAAGGTGGATCTAAATAACGAATCGTCATTGGCCTTCCATTTAATACAGTAAACATTTTTTCAAAATCATCTCTTTGCATAGGAAGAATTTTTTCTAATGCCTTCTTTCTTTGCTCAACAGTTTCTGCAACAATCATTTGCCTTATTGCAAATATTCGACTTGTTTCAAAAAACATATGTTCCGTACGACAAAGTCCAATTCCTTCTGCTCCAAATAAACATGCTTGCTTAGCATCTTTAGGATTATCAGCATTTGCTTTAATCCCTAACTTTCTTGTCTTATCCGCCCATTCCATAAACACCTCAAAGTTTCCACTTATAGTAGGCTCTACCGATTGGATAATACCATCATAAACACATCCAGTATTACCATCCAAAGAAATAGTATCTCCTTCATGATAAACTTTTCCTTCTTTTGTAGTTAACGTTTTTGCCTCTTCATTAATTGTAATTTCTCCGCAACCACATACACAACATCTTCCCATTCCACGAGCAACAACCGCTGCATGAGAAGTCATTCCCCCACGAACAGTCAAAATTCCTTTAGCGTCACTCATTCCTTGAATATCTTCTGGTGAAGTTTCTAAACGAACCAAAATAGCATCTTTACCAGCCTTAAAAGCCTTAGTTACATCATCTGCATTAAAATAAATCTCCCCAGCTCCAGCCCCAGGAGAAGCAGCAAGACCAGTAGCAATCACTGTAGCTTCTTTTAACGCTTCGCTATCAAAAGTTTTGTGTAACAATTGATCTAAAGCCTTAGGTTCAACCTTCATTAAAGCTTCCTCTTTCGTAATTTTTCCTTCCCCAACCATTTCAACAGCAATACGAAGTGCAGCCTCAGCTGTCCTTTTACCATTTCTCGTCTGCAACATAAATAATTTTCCATTTTCAATAGTAAATTCCATATCTTGCATATCTCTGTAATGGTTTTCAAGAATTTCCGTAGTTTTTACAAACTCTTCATAAACATGAGGCATTTTTTCTTTTAAAGTAGAAATATCCTCTGGAGTACGAACCCCAGCAACAACATCCTCCCCTTGAGCATTAATCAAGTATTCTCCATAAAGTTTATTTTCTCCTGTTGCTGGATTTCTAGTAAAGGCAACACCAGTACCACAATCATCACCCATATTACCATAAACCATCTCTTGCACATTAACAGCTGTTCCCCAAGAAGATGGAATATCATTCATTCTTCTATAAATAATAGCCCTCTCATTATTCCAAGAACGAAAGACTGCTGTAACGGCTTCTATCAATTGTTCTTTAGGGTTCTGTGGAAAATCACTTCCTGATAATTCTTTATAAATTGATTTAAATTTCAAAGTGACATTATACATATCCTCCTCATCTAAATCAGTATCAAACTTTACTCCTTTATCTTCCTTATAAGAATCTAATATTCTCTCAAAAGAATTCTTAGAATATCCTTTTACAACATCAGCAAACATCATAATAAATCTTCTATAAGAATCATAAACAAATCTCTTATTAGAACTAACCTCAGACAAATGTTTAGCTACTTCATCATTCATTCCTAAATTAAGAACAGTATCCATCATTCCTGGCATTGAAGCCCGAGCACCACTCCTTACCGAAACTAATAATGGATTTTCAAAATCTCCCATCTTTTTTCCCGTAGCTTCTTCCAAAACACAAAGTTGTTCAAAAATTTGCGTCTCAACATCGCTACTAATTTTTTTTCCATCTTCATAATACTTGTTACAAGCTTCTGTTGTAACAGTAAATCCTTTAGGCACTGGTAAACCAATCTTTGTCATCTCTGCAAGATTAGCCCCTTTTCCCCCTAATAAATCGCGCATATCTTTGTTGCCTTCACAAAAAGCATAAACGTATTTCAAAATATCACCTCTCTATTTTTACAACTCAAGTATAACAAAGAAAAAATAACCTAGCAATAAAATTAACTAAATCGAAATCAACCATCACCTAAAGAAAAAAGTAATACTTAAAGTTAACTTTTACCTCATCTAAATTTTTACTTCTCTCTTCTCTTTTCAAGAAAAAAGTTTTTAGAAAACGAAAAAAAGAAAGAATATTAAAAAATTAATACTCTAACCATAAATTCTTTTCTTTCAACTCCCGAATTTTATTATTATGCTCATTCAAAGTCTTACTGAAATAAATTTTCATATTTTTATCTGCAACAAAATATAAATATTCACTATCATCTGGCTCCAATGCCGCAATAATAGAATCTAGCGATGGATTACAAATCGGTGATACTGGTAATCTTTTAAACGATGGACATCTTGTATTATAAGAATTGCAAGCATTGACCTCACTAGCATACAAGTCTCTTTCTCCCATATCAACCCTAGCCCCATAATAAGTAGTTACATCACTCCCCAAGTTCATTCCCTTCAATAATCGGTTTTGAAATACACCAGCAATTCCTTTTCTATCTTCTAATGTATTTCCCTCGAGTTCCACTATCGAAGCAAGCGTAAAAATCTCTTGAATGCTTTTTGAAGAAGAAGTAATCTCATCTTTTTTACTCTCTATCTTTTTAGAAGTTTCTGCAATCATTTTCTCCAAAATTACTTCAATATCCTCATCCTTTGAAGAATAGTTATAAGTATCTGGAGATAAATACCCCTCTAGAGGATAATAAATTTCTTTGTTTAATATCTCATCATCTAAAAACCAATACTTCACAATCATCCTTTTTAAAAAGTCTTCATCCGCTAAAGTATTATACACCTCATCTACGGTATGATTAGTATTCTCCTCTATTGCCTTAGCAATCCTTCGAACATTCCAACCCTCTTTAAAAGTAATCGAAATTTCCTTACTATTACTTCCCTTACCCTCTGATAAAATTTTTATAATCTCTCTAGTATCCATATCTGTTGATAACGTATAAGTCGCAGCCTTCATATTATTTTTTCCAAAAACCTTAGCATACAAAATAAATAAGTAGCGATTCCGTATCAGCCCTTCCTGATATAACGTACTAGCAATCGAATCAATTCCACCAGGTTTTATTTCAATCGTTTTCTCTTCCACTTTCCCACTTGGTGCACTAAGTTCATGACAAACCAATGCATACCCAAACAAGAATAGACTTAAAACAAAAATAACTATCGCAAGATAAATATTTTGTAAAATTTTCATCAATATTTACTTCTACTTATTGTTTTCTTCTTGAATTGATTCTAAAATAGTTTCAACGATTTTCCATTCCCGATCAGACTCAATTGGAATTAACTCCATATTCTCTGCCTTAGGATTAAAAATTGAAGCATATACCCTAACATTTCCATCATCATCAGTCGTATTATCTGTATAAACAATATAACTCTTTCCAGTTTCTTCTGAATCAAATGTAAATAATACTTCACAAGTAACTTCCTTCCCATTTTCATCTAATACTTGAAATATATTCTTTTCTTCCATTTTATTCTCCACCTTTCCTATCCAAATAACTCTGCAAAATAATTTGTGCAGCCAAACCATCAACTTTTTTCTTTCTTTTCTTTCGAGATAAATCCGCTTCTAGCAAGATTTGATTAGAAATTACTGAAGTTAATCGTTCATCCTCTAATATCACTTCTAGTCCGAACTCTTCTTCTAATTTTTTCTTAAACCCTAACGTTATTGTTGCCCGTAGGCCAATCGTACCATCCATATTAAGCGGATATCCCAAAATAATTTTTTCTATTTTATTAGAAACAAGAATCTCTCTTAAAGGAGGTAATAACAAATCATAATCCTCATCTGGAAAACGAAGCGTTGTCAATACTGAAGCAATCACTAAATTAGTATCACTAATCGCAACGCCTAATGTTTTACTCCCTAAATCTAAACCTAAATACCTCATAACCCTCCTAACTTACATAATACAAGTATAGCATTATCTTTCCTACTTGGAAAGTTTTTTACTCAGATTTATCTAAAAAATATTGATAAACCTGATACCAACTATACACCCGTGTTACATTGTCCCTAGAAACATTTAAATTATAAGGTGCATCAAAACATAAAACAGGAATAACCTCACTAATTTCCAAAACATTACTAGCCTTATCCTCAATCATAATATCTAAATTATGTTTTAGGCACTTATCTCTTTTTTTACCAGGTCCTGCAATAATCTCATCATAAATAATATTATTCTTATGTAACCATTCTTCAACATAAAAGTTCATCGTATTAGCATACTGATTGGTCAAATAACGATTATCTCTAGCCGTTAAAATAACGATTTCATGTCCCATTTCTTTTAATAATTTCAAAATATTACCAGCATATGGCCTAGTCGGAATAGATACCATTAAATCAAAAATATATTCCCTCCAAAATTTATAATTCTCTATATCAGTAAGTTCAAACTGCTTTTCAATCATGTACTCATTAGGATGAAATCCTCGTTTAATATGATTATCAATACAAAATTTAAATCCACAGGAATAGTGCCATTGCCCAATATCATTCAAAACACCATCTATATCTACGCCAATTCTCATCACTACTCTCCTTTACTATTCTTACCAATTGTAACATAAAATAAAAACTTTGAAAAGGTACTTTACGCGAAAAAAAGAAGAAAGATTTCTCTTTCCTCTAACAATTAGTCTTCTTTTCTTTTAAAAGATTTAAGTAAGATAACACCTCCTACAAAAATAATTAATGAACCAAATACTGTAGAAGTAATAGTCTTATAAGACCCAGTACTCTCAACTGGTACTTCACTTCCACCACCAGATGGTGTTTCTGGAGTATCCTTATTATTAGGAGAATTATACATAACAACTGGAGTAACTGAACCATCATCTTTAATTGTAAACGTAACTGTTTCAGTAGATAAAATATAACCATTTGGTGCGATTGTTTCAGTCAAAGTATAAATTCCTGCTTTTAAATTTTCAATCAAATGAGGTTTATCTGTAGATACCCAAGTATCAATTACTTTACCATCATAATTCTTGACTACTAAAGTTGCACCAGGCAATTCACTACCAGTTGTAGCATCTTTCTTACTAATTGATGCCCCTCCAGGAGTCTCTGTTTTTTTATTATACATAATTACCTTATCAATTACTTTTCCAGATGCATCATAAACTTTACCATCTTCTCCTAATTTAAAAGTAATTGACTCTGAACTTTTAGTATAACCATCTGGTGCTATCGTCTCAGTTAAAGTATAATTTCCAGCAGCAAGACCTTTAATCACATAAGGTTTTGAAGAAGAAGTCCATTTAACCACTTCTTTACCATCACTATTTTTAATCACTAAACTTGCACCAGGCAACTCACTACTATTAGCAATATCCTGTTTACTAATCGTAACAGAAGTTTTTTCATTTTTAAACTTAATCAATGTAACAACATTTCCACTTGAATCTTTAACACTACCATCTGCTAAAACAGTAAACGTAACTTTCTCACTACTAATAAAGTAACCATTTGGAGCGGCTGTTTCTCTTAAAGTATAAGTACCCGCTGTCAAATTAGAAACCTTATGATTAGTCCCATCTGTTGTCCAACTATCAATAACAGCGTCACTAGAATTAAGAACTTCTAATTTGGCATTTTTTAAGGCATTTCCTTTTGAATCCACCTTAGCAATTTCTATTGAACTACTTCCCTTTAATCCCAAAGTAACTTCAGTAGAAGTAACTAAGTTTTCTTTATAAGTAATTGCCATTTTTTGATAACTACTATCACTAGGTGTATAATAGTAAGAACGATAAACATCCTTAGAAGTACTTAATTTCATTCGGACAGAAACAGAAGAAGCATTAACTGAACTCTTAGGTACCTTAACATAAACATTATTACCATTAACTGTATAAGTTGTTCCATTAGGTGCTGAAACAAAACTAACATTAAACTTACCAGTAGAACTTTTTACTACAACTGGTGTTGATACATAATAACCACTAGCCTCATCTAAAGTAAACTTAATTCCATTAGCCGCATAACTAAGCGTTGGCTTTGTTGTATCATTACTAGATGCTTTTTTTGCGTTAGAAACTAAAGTTCTAATCTTTTTTGCCGTAGCAGAACTACCACTATTTACTCTTGATTTAAACACCGTTAAATCATAATATGGTTGAGGCATTGTACCTTTATCTACCATATAAATCCACAAAGCTGTTTGATAAATAAAGAAAGAACTATCACTCTTAGCATTATAAGACTCTTTTAAAATGTAATTCATTCCATTATCTTTAATCAAACTTCCCTTACCATAAGTAATACTTTTAACTGGAGTTTTCTTAGCATAATAAGTACAATAAGCATATTTTCCACCAGTTGTTTTCTTTACATGAAAGTCAGCCGGATAACTCATCGGTGTACTATTAAAAGTATAATGCGTCATCCTAAGTGATGAAGCAACTTCTTCAGCATTTACTGAACTAGCCATAAAGCAACAAATAGCAAGCAATAAAACTTTTAAAACTTTACTTTTTTGAATATTCTTCATAGATATTCCCCCTTTTGTTAGTTACATATTCTAGCACTTAAATAAACACTTGTCAATGTTTTTTTACACATTCTCCCACAATTATCAAAAAAGCAAAACGAGATAACCAAATTCTTATTTTTTACCCCCTAATTAATTAATCATTCTTCTTTTTTAAAACAAAATACTTACACGAAACAGCACAATTCTCCTTTAAGTATTTTTCCAAATAACGATAATTATTAAACTCCTTCACTTTCTTATTCTTATCATCATAAAACCCCTTCAATCTAAGTTTATTGTAAGCAATATCCCCCACAATATAGTCATAACCAGAAAAATACGAAGTATATCGTTCCAAAAACATCTCTTCAACAAAGGCATCTCGATAATTTTTAACCAACAAGTAAATTTCCCCATCAACCATAATCTCTTTACTCATCATCTTCACCTCTAAACAATCATTTTTACTTTTCAACATCACAAACTAAGAAACCCCTATTCCATAATTTAAAACAAAATAAGCAATTACTCCCCCTACAACAAAAATTAATAAAAACAACAAAATAATTTTTAAAATACTCCCATGCTTATCTAAATCAGAAAAATCATCATCGACCGCCATAAAATCTTTCTTTGAAAACTCATATGAACTAGTAAAAAAATCATTGCTATTTTCTTTAGATTCATTTCCACTTACATTCTTTATAATATCAATATCCCTAGTATCCTCGGAGCGAATCTCTGGTTTTATTTGCTGCCCCTCCTCATCTCTATCCTTAATAGGTTTGGTTACAATGGTATTACCCGTAGGCTTTAAATCAGAAAATAAATCTAAAGACAATTCACTTTCCTTTTGTGCTTTTATTTCATTATTTTCCTCTTGATTATCATTCATTAAATTTTGATATTTTAATTCCCTAGTCATTCCTAATTTTTCCTCTAATTGATTAGTATCTTTTTCCTGATGAGTATCAGTTTCTTTAGAAGAACTTTGATAAGGTAAACTTGCTTTCTTTATCGCATCCAAAGATAACTCGGTACTTTGCAAAGTATTTAATATTTGCTTGTTTACCTTAGGAACAGAAGTTGTATTTTCCTTTAACTTATCATTTTCATATTTTGCCTTCTCTAAAATCTTATTAATATCATAAACTTTCTCATCATCAATATTTCTCTTTCTAGGTAAATCAATATTAAAATTATTAACTTTCCTTGATACCGATTCTTCTTTCTTTTCTTTATCAAGTACCAATTCCTTCAATCTAGCCATATCAATCTCATCAGTATTATCAAGGATAGGAAGATTCTCTAAATCACTATATCCACCATTTACTTCCATATAAAGTCTTTTATTGCGACTACTTCTTGTAGAAGAAACTACTTCATGGTCCAATTCTTCATAATATCGATTAGTTCTACTATCCATCAAACGCCACCTCTTACTCTCAATTATCATAGCATACTTTTCCCAAAATTAAAATAATTTTGTTGATTTTTGTAAAATTAATTGCTATGATATTCTAGAAAGCGAGGAGAAAAAAATGAAAGCAAAAATAATTGAAGAAAAATGTATTGGTTGTGGCAGTTGTGTATCATTAACTGACCAAAAAATATTTGATTTTAACGATGACGGTAAAGCACAAGCAATCACAACTACCCTTAGTGAAGAAGACATCAATCTTATAAAAAATGCCATGGACTACTGCCCAACTGACGCTATCGAATTAGTAGAAAATGATGAAGAAAAATAAAAAAATAGCATCACAACAAAATGCTATTTTTTTTATCTTTCTAAGGAACTGGGTCATAACCTGACCCTCCCCACGGATTACATCTAAAAATTCTCTTTATCGCCAAATACCATCCTTTAAAAAAACCATATCGTCTAATAGCCTCTATAGCATAAGCAGAACAAGTAGGATAATATCGACAATAATTATGCCAAGGTCCTGGAATAATTTGGTAAAATCGAATCAATAGGCAAGAAATTTTTGCTAACATTTCTTCTCCTCACCAATTATCTCACAAGAAAAATTACCATTTTCAAAAATAGAAATCTCTCTTCCATCATAAGTTGTTCCAACAATAGATAAATCCTTTGTTCCTATCATAAAATCGACATGTAACTTAGACTGATTAATCCCCATTTTTAATAAGGAATCATCATCCATATCAAGACCTTCATTAACGCATTCAGCAAACCCTGCCCCAAGCGCCAAATGACAAGAAGCATTTTCATCAATTAAAGTTGTTCCAAAAGTAATATTCAAATTAGATATCGGACTATCATAAGCAACTAAAGCGCATTCTCCCAAATAGCAACTATAATCATCTCCTTCAATAATCGATTTTAAAATTTCTCTTCCCTTTTTAGCATCATAATCCACCACTTTACCACAAACAAATTTAAGCCAAAATTCATCCACTATCTTTCCATTATAATTTAGTGGTTTAGAACTATAAACAATTCCTTCAGTCTTTAAATAATGAGGACTAGCAAATACTTCATAAGAAGGCATATTTACAATAACCCCATTATCCTTAGCACTAGAAAATTGATAATCCTTCGGTAAATAAATATCAAGAGAAGTTCCAAGTGAATTAGAATAATGCATCTTTTTTAAATCTAATCCATTTAATTTTTTAATAACATCTCCTACCAGTTTCAATTGCTTGTCCCAAGCCAAAATAGGATTATCACAATCAAGCATACAAACCTTTGAAAGTGCCTTTTCTAATCTCTCATAAGCATCAGCAGAAGAAAATAAAGAAGAAGCCCAAACCTTTCCAGGATAAGCCGCAATACACCAAGAAAGCTGACACCTTTCCACCATTTTTCGATAAAGTGGCCTTGATTCCCTCCGTAGTTTAGAAGCAAGAGCAATCAAGCAATCATCAACATCATCCATAAGGCCGGGATACTCCGTTTCAAAAATCAAAAAGCTCGCCCCATTCTGTGCATAATTATCCCAAACCGATTGATTAAAATAAGCACTATTTAAAATATCTTCCTTCGAACTTTTCTTTAGTAAATCATGCGTATAATAAATATCTTCCTCATCAAAAAAAATCTCATGAATTCCCCTATTTTTAGCCTGCAAAGCAAGCTCTTGAACAAATTCTCTAATTTCTCTTTTGTAAGAAATAAATAATATTCTTGTATCCATAGCAACACACTTAGAAAGCAAAACTTGAATGTAATTGTCCCACATAAAAACACCTCCACTACCATTCTAACACAAAACTAAATCCTATGACACCACTTGAACTAGAGTTGTATCCTTATCTTTATAAAGAGCAAGCATCTCCAAAACCATTTTTTTAATTTCTGCCTCATCATTACTAGCACTAATCTTATGATCATATTCCCTAATTTTTTGGTTTAATTCTAAATCTTTAGAATAATATTCTTGCACAATAACTTTATCTTGATAAGTATTTTTAATTTTTTCTACATTATCATACTCCTCAGTTATTCCAATAATAGACTTAAATAAACCATCTTGATCCTTAAAATAAACATAGTTACCATTACTTGTTTGCCGAACCATATTATCATAACTAGAATAAGCACCCGCTTGAATCAAATAAATCTTTTTCCCCTCTATCTCACTATCCATTTTCTTATCATAAATTTGATAAATTAACTTACCACAAATTGCCCCACAAATCACCGACAAAAAAATAGGAGTTACTACTTTAAAGAAAATCTTTTTCATCTTCATCACCCAAGAGAATTTTAACTCCATTAAGTAAATTATTTTGTCGTTTTATTTACAAAAAATACTTAAATTATTCTTTCTAATATTTATTATCTTTTAAAATAATTTAGAAACCAATAACTTAATATCATACCTCTCTTTAGTATACATAGACTCTATTGGAATAGTAATAGATAAAAAATCATCACTTTCGTTGGTTTCAATCTTAACATTTCTTACAATCAAGGACTTATCTAATTTCTTTTCATAATAGGAAACATCACTTTTATCAAAAGAATTAGTATTCTTATTCCATTTTCCATAAAAAATAGAAGTTTCCCCCTTAGACTGCACAATTTGAATATTTCTAAAATTTTCTGTTGAATCCTTTTTAGAAATCACCGTCAAATAATTATTATAAATTGTTTTATCGCCAGTCTTAGTACTATCTGTTTTAATAAAAGTAACAACTTGATTATCTAAATCATTCATAATATTTTTCGTAATCGCAATCTTATCCTTTGAATAAGTAATAGATTGATAAATATCCTCATTCTTATTTTTAAATTGATAAGTCAAATTAATTAAATAAAGTGCAATAGTCATTGCCAAAACAGAAGATAATACCAATTCTACTAACATATATCCCTTTTGATTTAATTTCATCTCTATCCCCTACCTAATCGCAATACTAGCATATGTATATAAATCTGTATCAGTATTTTTTCCTTCCGTCAAGAAAAAATAAGTATATTCATTCTTTCTCTCACTATTTGTAGCATTAATATTTTCATTTTGAATATTATAATAATTAATAACATAATCAATATAATCTTTAAAAGTTTCATTTTGAATTTTAATCCCTATACTAGCCCCATTGGTATCTTTTCCTGTTTTCAAGTTTTCCAAATTTTGTTTATCATAAGTCGTAAAAATCATATTCTCTATCCCATATAATTCCTGTAATTTATTACAAAAAGTATTAGAACCATCCATGCAATGTCCATTTTCAATTAAAAATATACTCTCCTTTTCATACAAGTTTTGATTAATAAAATCAACAAAATCATTCTCCATCAAATAATCAATCATTTCTTTAGTTGCATAAAAGGTATCAATATCATGATAGTTTTCTCTCGATTTATATTTAGAATACAAAGAATTAAAAGTAGAAAATAATAATACCATTCCTGTTAATACCACCGTAGAAGTAATAATCACTTCAATTAACATGAATCCCCGATTATTTTTAATCATTTAGACCACTACTCCTTGCTATTTTAATAAATATATTATATAATATCTACAGTATATTGTAAAGAATAAAAAGGGAATGGGATTAAATATGAACGAAACAGAAACGAAAACAAATTTTAATGACTTAGCCACAAAAAAAGTAATCAATTTTGAAACAACCCCAATTGTTGATATTGTAAATTATATTTTAGTAACCGCTTCTAAAAAAAATGCGAGTGATATCCATTTTGATCCAGCTGATAATTACATGAAAATAAGATTTCGTATTGACGGAAAATTAGATACGTTTACAATTGTTCCTAATACAGCAAAACAAAATTTAATCGCACGATTAAAAATTATGGCCGGAATGAATATTACTGAAACAAGGCTACCGCAAGATGGAGCCATTCGTACTGTAATTGAAGGAATTAGCCTAGATATGCGTGTATCCTCTCTTCCAACCAAAAGAGGAGAAAAAATTGTTATTCGTATTATGGATTATTCAATGAGTTTAAAAGGATTAGAATCTTTATGTTTTAATGATGTAAACTATAAAAAAATCTTAAAAATGATTAGCGAACCAAATGGAATTATTTTAGTAACTGGCGCTACTGGTAGTGGTAAATCAACAACCGTCTATTCCCTTCTTCAAAGATTAAACACCGAAGATACAAACTTAATCACCGTAGAAGATCCTGTTGAAATGGAAATAGAAGGAATGAACCAAGTTCAAGTAAATAGCGAAATCGGCCTTACCTTTGCCGCTGTCTTAAGAAGTATTTTAAGACAAGACCCCAACATCATTATGATTGGTGAGATAAGGGATAGTGAAACTGCACAAATCGCTGTTCGAGCTTCCATCACTGGTCACTTAGTATTGTCAACCATCCACACCAACAACTCCCTATCAACTATCGAAAGACTATTAGATATGGATGTTGAAAGATATTTATTAGCCAGTGCCTTAGAAGGAATTATTTCCCAAAAACTAGCTAGAAAATTATGCGATAAATGTAAAAAATTAAGACCAACCAATAATTATGAAAAAAATCTTTTTCGAACCATCCTAGGACTAGAAGTTGGTCAAGTCTATGAACCTGTTGGCTGCCCAGAATGTAGTTTTGGATATAAAGGAAGAGTTGCCCTACATGAAGTATTATTAATCAACCAAGATATAAGAGATGCCATCAGCAATAACGTTTCCAAAGAAGAACTAAGAAACTTGGTTTACAATAAAGACGTTATTACTATGATTCAAGATGGTTTCTATAAAATATTAGCAGGTTTTACCACCATTACAGAAGTATTAAAATTAATTGATTTAGACGACGAAATCGAAGAAAGGAAGCACTAATCTGCTTCCTTTTAATTTATACATATAGTTTTGTTTTTCCCCGTCCATAACTGGTGTCACAAATAATATCATTCAACTGATGAAGAACCACTTTTTTTAGAGTTAAACTTTTTTTAACATCAATAAGTCTTTGGTTTTTTGATCCCCGAAAAACAACATCATAACTTTTTTCTGCAAAAATAAATTTTCCATCAACTAAAACATCAATTTGAGAAAGAAAATCCATAATTTCTGGAACTTTTTTACTTTTCTCTAGTAATTGCTCAAAAGTATAACCCGTATAACACCAAACATTTAAATTTTTCTCATGACAGTACCGAGCAATTTCTGCACAAGCCAAAGGTTGTTCCATTGGATCTCCTCCCGAAAAAGTTATCCCATCTTGCCCAACTAGGGTATCAATCTTTTTCTCTACCATATCGACATCTAAAAGGAATCCGCCTTGATAAGAATGTGTTTCAGGATTATGGCAGAAGGGACAATGATGAGGACACCCCTGTGTCCAAATAACTGTCCGAATTCCTTCTCCATCTACAATACTATCTCTTTGTATCTCAGAAACGGCCAATCTAATTTTCATGATTATTTCGCACTATCCAAAATACCTTCAGTACCATGTTTTACACGGTCATGCTCTTCGGCTCTCTTACCATTATTGAATCTATCAATCGTCCCAACTAAATAACCTGTAATTCTTCTAATTCTCTCAAAACCAACACCTTCACCAATCGTTTTTACTTCTTTTTCTTCTGTTTTCATATTCTACACACTTTCCTTTCTTACTTTAACAACAAGAATTTTTCTTGAAGTTATTCACTGCTTCAACACTAACCCCTTCAAAAGCACGTCTTCCACATCCAGGACAAACATCACCAATAATACCAACATATCCACAAACAGGATCTCGGTCAACTGGATGATTAATCGCCGCGTATCCCATATTATTTTCTTTCATCACACGAACAATTTTTTCAAAAGCATCCAAATTCTTTGTCGTATCGCCATCTAGTTCAATATAACTAATATGTCCCGCATTCGTAAGTGCATGATATGGTGCTTCTTTTTTAATTTTATTTACAATAGAAATATTATAATATACTGGTACATGGAATGAATTAGTATAATAATCCCTATCTGTTACCCCTTTAATTTTTCCATAAATAGCCTTATCAATGTTAACAAAACGGCCACTTAATCCTTCAGCAGGAGTCGCTAAGCAAGTAAAGTTTAAATTATATTTTTCAGAATATTCATCACACTTTTTACGCATAAAACCAATAATCTCTAAACCTAACTTTTGTGCTTCCTCACTCTCCCCATGATGCTTTCCAATTAAAGCTTTTAAACATTCTGCAAGTCCAATAAAACCAATACTTAAAGTTCCATGTTTCAAAACCTTTCTCAACCTATCCGTTGGTTTTAATTTTTCAGAATCTATCCAAATACCTTGCTCCAACAAAAACGGAAAATTGTAAGTTCTTTTATTACATTGAATCTCAAAACGTTCTAATAATTGCTCACAAACTAAGTCCATTAAATTGCCAAGTTCTTCATAAAAACCATCTAAATCAGTCTTTTCATTACTAACAATTCCATGCTTAATTCCAAGCCTTGGTAAATTAATCGAAGTAAACGACAAATTTCCTCTTCCCGGTGTAACAGCTTTATTTGGATCAACTACATTTCCAATAACTCTCGTTCGACATCCCATATAACATACCTCGGTATTATAGTCTCCCTTATAATATTGCGCATTAAATGGACTATCCATAAAAGAAAAGTTAGGAAATAACCTCTTTGCCGATACTTTACAAGATAATCTGAATAAATCATAATTAGGATCTCCCGGATTATAATTAACACCTTCTTTAATTTTAAAAATAGAAATTGGAAATATTGGTGTCTCATTTTTACCTAAGCCTGCATCAACAGATAATAAGTAATTTTTCATTACCATTCTCCCCTCTGGTGATGTATCTGTTCCAAAGTTAATAGAAGAAAATGGTACTTGTGCCCCTGCTCTAGAATGCATTGTATTTAAATTATGAACAAAAGCTTCCATTGCTTGATAAGTCGCCCTATCCGTTTTAGCAAGAGCAGTATCATAAGCTTTCTCAAAAATTCTTCTTACTTCCTTACTCTCTTTATAAAAATTATCAAAATCAGAAATATCCACATGAATAGAATTTAATTTATCAATTGCCATAGCTACTTTATCCATATTAACAAAACTAATAAAATCAGTAAAATCCAATAACTCATACAAAGCTTGTTTATATTCTTTTTTAAATGTCTTTAATACTCCAGGAGCCATATAAAAATCAAAAGCCGGAATACTTTGTCCACCATGTTGATCATTTTGATCAGATTGAATAGCAATCGCTGCTAGGGCACTATAAGCATTAATAGATTGTGGCTCTCTCAAATGACCATGTCCTGTTGAAAATCCATTTTTAAATAATTTATTCAAATCAATTTGCATACAAGTAGTCGTTCCCATTGCTAGAAAGTCCATATCATGAATATGAATATCCCCATTATCATGCGCATCAGCAAATTTCTTCTTCATCAAATAAGCCTTAGCAAATTCTTTAGAAACAGTTGACCCATATTGAAGCATTGTCCCCATAGCACTATTTCCATCAATATTAGCATTTTCTCTTTTAGCGTCTTCTTCTAAAGCAGACTTTAATCCTAAGCCCTCTAAAGATTTTAAAAATTTATGCATCTTTTTCTCATCCGAAAATAATTCTCTAGACTTATCTCTACGTTCACGATAATCAGAAAAAGCCTCATAAACATCCATATACTTGTGTTTTTTTAGCATAGCTTCAATTAAGTCTTGAATATCATCAATCTTAATTTTTTCTAAATCTTCATATCTCTTGGCAATCTCTTTAATTACACTTTGATATACCTTTTGCACATCTTTAGAAGTATATTTAGATTCTTCTTCTTCACGGATTGTACCATCAAATCCCTTTTTAATTGCAATCGCAACCTTTGTTGTATCAAAAGGAACTTTTTTTCCATTTCTCTTTACCACTTTTAAGTTCTCTAAAACTTCTTCATTTGTCACTTTTACTTCACTCCTATCTTCATATCACACTTATAATTATACAAAGTGCTATCTATCTTGTCAATAAAAAATACGAACATTTTTAAAAAAATTAAATTTTCTAAAAACAAGAGTTTATTTTAAAAGAAAAAATGCTTAAAAGGTCTTTTTTTATTTTTTTATAATTGTTTCCTATTTTAAAAAAATCCTTTATTTAAAAGGTTTTCATTTGTGTTTAGTGATAAAATATTTTCTCAAAAAAACTTTATTTTTAAATGTTTTCTATTTTTTTAGTTTACTGGTTTTGTTATTTTTTATACTTTTTTTAAAATAAAATTTGATTAGTGTTCGTATTTTTTTGTATTCATCACAGTTAATTATCAAAAAAAAGCAAGACAATATCTACTATTTTTTTGTTACTCAAAAATATTTAGCTGTTTGTATAAAAAAATACCAAATAACACCAACAAAAAAAATACATAGATTAATAATCTAAGTTCATAATAATAGTGGGTGATGAAAAATGGGAAAAAACAAAAACATGAAAAACTCAAATAACAAGAATAATGCCAAGAAAAATATGAGTGGCGCTAACTCTTGTAATGAGTCCTCTTCAAACATGAATACAAATAATTCATGTAAAAATAGCCTAAACTAAAGGCTATTTTTTTGTGTATATTGATTCTAAAAAAATTCCCTATCCTCTAATGAATTTCAACCAAAGTATTTTTCATCTAAAATAAAAAGCAAGAAAACTCTTAATAAAACCAATAAGAAACAATAAATAAAGAAAGAAGAATTGCCATCAAATCTGCAAGTAGTCCTACAATAAGAGAATATTTAATCTTACGAATCCCCACACTAGAAAAATAAAGTCCAATAATATAAATCGTCGTATCCGTACTTCCTTGCATCAATGAAGCCACTCTCCCCAAATAAGAATCTACCCCATAATTTTTAAAAACATCACTCATTAAAATTAAAGAAGAACTCCCCGAAATAGGACGCATAATAGCTAAAGGAAGTAACTCCTTGGGAAAAGAGAAAAAAGCAAATGGTACCTTCAAAAAAGCCATTCCATAATCTAAAATATGACTTTTTAATAAAACTTGTACGGCTAAATTAAGAGCAAAAATCGTGGGAAAAATCTTCAAAGTCATCTCTAACCCTTCTTTTACCCCTGCAATAAAACTATCATAAATATCAATTCTTTTAAAAAAACCATAAAAAACAATCAAAAGAACAATTAAAGGAATAATAAAATTCACCCCATAGCCTCCTTTTTCCCATTTAACTTCACGCTTTTTAAAGGAATAAACAACACATTCTTAACCTTTTTAAATTTCTGTTACAAGAGCAAGAAATCATATTCTCAATCTCCCAAACATCCCTCATTTTTATTTCCAAAGATAAGCAAAAATCCGATCAAGAATAAGGCCAAAAGCACAAGATAAAAATGTTGCTACCATACAAGGAACCACAATTTCTGTAGGAGAAGTTGAACCATAATATGTCCGCATACTAATAACTGTTGTTGGAATTAAAGTAACGGATGCTGTATTGATTACCAAAAGCGTAATCATACTTCTAGTTGCTGTCTTTTTAATTAAATTATGGCGGTTTAATTCCTCCATAGCCTTTAATCCAAACGGAGTTGCTGCATTCCCCAGTCCTAAGATATTCATCATAATATTAGAAGCAATATAACTAAGACTAATATCATCTTTGTCAAGTTCAGGAAATATTGGTCCAATCAAACGAGATAACCCTCTAGCCATTTTCTGAAGTAATCCACTATCTTCGGCAATCTTCATCACACCAAGCCATAGACAAAGCAAAGGAAGCAAATGAAAAACCATCTCTAAAGCAACTTGCCCTGTTTCAAGTAAACAAGTATTAATTGCACCGATATTTGCTGTAAAAAGAGAAAAAAGAATACCAATAATTAAAAATAGACCAAAAATATATTGAATCATTTAAAAACTTCTCCCTAAAGAAATCTTTGTCTTCTTTTTTTGAAAATAAATATCTTCTTGATACAAAAGTTTTTTATCCAAGTAAATCGCATAATAACCAACCTTCTCATGATTATGTACCTTCTTCTTTTTCTCTAAAACAACCTTACCGACCAAATTGCCCTTAATCTCATTTTTTAAAGGCAAATAAACATCATTCTTAATATATAATTTTCCATTAGAGCGATAAAACTTCTCCCCTACTACCTGAAAAGTTTTTTTCTTTAAAACAGGATAAGCCGTATAATGATTAAAGGCATATTGATATAAACTTTTATGAGTATTCCAATCATCACTATCCTTTATCGTAACAACAACTAAATTCAAATTTGCAGAAGATGCTGTACTAACCAAAGTTCTCTTTGCCTTTTCAGTATATCCTGTCTTCCCTCCTGTAATATAACTTTCCTTTAATAACTTATTTTTATTATGCCACACATACGTCTTCTTATTCGTTCGAACCACATGTTTAGAAGTAGCAACAATTTTTCTATACCAAGAATAGCGCATGGCATATCGTGTTAAAAGAGCCATATCATAAGCCGTAGAATAATTTCCTGAATCTGTATTATCTAGCCCACTTGGATTAGAAAAACGCGTTTGAGACATGCCAATTTCCTTCGCCTTATCATTCATCATTGCAACAAATTCTTCAACACTTCCTCCCACATATTTCGCCACCATTAAAGCAGCATCATTCCCCGAGCGAAGCATCAGACCATAAAGTAAATCCCGTAAAAGAATTTTCTCATCAACTTCAATATAAATTCCCGACCCATATGATTGTTTAATCACATCATCCACAATAACCTCTTCATCCAATTTCTCTGACTCTACTGCCAATAGACAAGTCATAATCTTCCTTATGACTACTTAATAAAGAAAACTCACCAAAATGATTGTAATTCCACATATACGTTATATTAAATAAGTTTATGTATATATTAAGGATTACTCTCGTTTTATCGGCTGATTTTTTTACTACTATCTTGTCAATTAAAAGTTTTGATATTTTTTCAAAATTTTCATTAATAAACTTTCCTAATTCTATTTTTTTTATTTGTTTTAGTGCAGCATTAATATCTTTCTTTTCTAGTTCTTTTATTTCTTTTTTTATCTTTTCTATTTCATTATTATATTTATTATTTCTAGTTTCAAATTCACTTTTTTCTATAACTTTTTCTATGTACAATTCAAGCAAACTTTCCTTCTTATAATTTAAATTATTAATTTCCTTTTTTAATTTTTCTATTTCATTACATACATTAAAGTTAGTACATTTATATATATTTATTAATTTATCTTTTATTTCATCAAAATTATTGATTAAATAGCTATAAACATTTTTAAAGATTTTATCTAGCTCTTTTTCATATAATTTTGGACTTTTACAAGTTTTATCTCCATGCATAGCATATTCATTACAAATCCAATAACTATTTCCATTATTATTAACTCTTTTATATTTAGAGTTATGATGTTCACAATAGATATTACCACTATAAGGATATCTTTTTGAAAATACTCTTGGTTCTTCAATATTTTTTAGATAATTTACTTTTTTTATTTTTAATAATTGGTTTGCTTTATCCCACAGTTCCCGTGACACTATTGCAGGTATTTCACCTTTACTATCTTCTATAATCCATTCATCCATTGGTAATCTTATTTGTTTTTTATTTCGATAATCTTTTGTCATAACTGTATTTGTACAATAAAATCCTTTATATTTAGGATTAGTAATCATTCTTCTTAAAGTTGTTACATGAATATAATCACCTTTTTTAGTTTTATATCCTTCTTCATATAATATTTTAGATATTTTTGATAGGCCGTACTCTCCACTAGCGTAGAGTGAATAAATTCTTCTAATCATTTTTGCCTCTTTTTCATCTATCTTTAATTTACCTTTTTCTTTTGTATAACCTGTAATGACATTATTACCTAAAACATGTCCTTTTTCTCTAGACCTTTTCATACCAAATCTAACTCTTTCAGATAATTTTCTAACCTCTTCTTGAGCAATTGAAGACATTATAGTAAGTCTTAGCTCTGAATCAGGTAATATTGTATTTATATTATCTGATAAAAACAAAACTCCAACATCACTAGTTAAAAGTTCCCGAGTATATTTAATACTATCTACTGTATTTCTTGAAAATCTAGATATTTCTTTTGTTAGAATCAAATCAAATTTTCCTTCTTTCGCGTCTCTAATCATTTTTAAGAAGTTAGTTCTATTTTTAACACTAGTTCCACTAATTCCTTCATCTATATATCCTGGGACATATTTCCAATTTGAATTTTCCATTATAAAATTTTTAAAATATAGAATCTGATTATCTAAAGAATTAAGTTGCACATCTTTATCAGTAGATACTCTTGCATAAAAAGTAACTCTAAGTGGTATGTTATATATACTTTCTCCCTTTGATATTTCATTTCTAATTTTACATAAATCCATCAACTATCAACTCCTATTTTTTTTAAAGCATCATTATATAAATCAAAATTAATTATTTTTTTCTTATATAAGTACTCATTTAAAATTATAGCAAGTTCAGTATCAATCATTTATATATCACCAATTAATCTTATTACAAAAAAAAAGAAATAATTACATACAAATTATTACAAGCTGTTGGCGAATAAAGACAAGTTTTGTTTGAATAACCATGTAATCACATAATAAAAATCAAGGGATTAGATGAACTTACTAAAGTTCTCCCTTGATTTTAATTTTTTCGATAGTTTCTAATTTACATCTTTTAATAATAAATAGTAATTGTATGATGTGCTATGCTTTTTCTATCTTTATTATTTTTTCCAAGTAACCATATTAAGTTGTCTAACTCAACAGAATTAATAGATATTGCATTATCTTGAAAATACTGTTTCATAATTTCTATAACATATAACATATTTGCTCTTATTTCTATTTCCATTTCACTATTATGTGGTATTTCTATTTCATTATCAACTTTGTCACTCAACTCAGGTGAATATTCTAATATTCCATAATCTCTGAATGTTCTTGGTATTCCATAGTCTGCACAACCGCTTAAATTATTAACATTACCTAAATTATTTCTTATTTTATTAGATAAGTAAAACAAATCATTAGTTAATAATGTAGCTCTTTTATTAAAATGTATTGTTTTTCCTTTATATATACTCTTATCATCGAAACTACTAAAATTTGAAACAATGAATTGGAGCAAATCTTTATCTTTCTTAATACTGTAAATTTCATTATAAAAATTTTTATTATTTTTTATATATTGTATTACTTCTCTAAAATTGTTATATCTTTCTTTAAACAAAGGTATTTCTCCATTAATAGTCTTAAATATTTTTTTAAAATCGCCTTGCGTCATGCTATATAAATAATCAATATTTAAAAAATTTGGGTTATTTTCAACTTCATTTATAATAGAATAGAATAAAGCATTAGAGCCACTCATTTCTTCTCCATTATACTCTATTTTCCATTTTGGCTTTTTCCAAAAACAGAAATTCATAGATTCAATAATAAATGCCAATAGTATCCATTCTTCTTCATTTAAATCTATTGATAATTCTTTAGACCAATGAATATAATTGGGTTTACCCAAAGCTTTAATACAATCGTCTAACCTATCATTATTTATCTTTACATATTTGCTATTTTTAACTACATACTCAAATTCTTCTCTCATGATTTACCTTCTTTCTAACTCTTATATTTTGATTGATAATACTTGATATTATTTCAATAGTATCATCAATATCCCCATTGTTATTAACTATAAACATTATATCACAAATAGTAGAAAGATACTCATAAATTTGATTTTCATAATTATAAAAATCTTCATTAAAGTCAAAGTTATATCTAGACGCTAATCTTTTTTTTATTTTTTCTTTGTTAGATTTCAAAACAATAATTAAATCTGGTTTATATTTGTAATTTATAATTTCATTAATTGTTTCTTCTACCGTTTTTCCTAATTCATAATTAATTCTAATAATAGTAGAATATGCATATCTATCAAAAATATAATTCTGTTCTTTATCACATTCTAAATAATTAGCTTTATGTCCATACAAATATATTTCTTTTTGGATATCAAATGGACATTTCCTAGCAAATTCAATTTCACTTCTATACCAATCAGGAATAGACTTTTTATCAATAATATCATATTTCTTCGTCATTCTATTAACGATCTCTGTCTTACCAGATCCATTACTACCTTCTATAACTATTAAACTCATATTTTTTTCCTTAAAGCCATAACATGCTTTTGGCTATTAGTCCTAGAATGCAATACAGAAGAATCATATAATTCATAATCCCATTTAGTAGAATCTATAACGCTTAAAATATCATCCTTATCAAAGAACTTTTGTTCAAATTCAAATTCTTTTACTATGATGTTTTTATAATATAAAGTATATCTAGTTAATTCTTTGCCTTTAGTTTTATCATATTCCCTATTGATTACCAATTTATAATCACTATCTTGATATAAAACTTTTTCAAAAAGCGGATTAATACTATCTCTCCACTGTTTATTAAAGCAATCAATAACTAACTCACCTTTTGAAGTTAAAATTGAATTAGCTTTCATTATTACGTTAAATAAGTAATCATTAGAATCATAACAATTATACAAACTATAAGCAAAATCAAATTCTTCATCAAATCTATGATCTATAAAATCATCACAAATATAAGTAAAATCTTTAGGAATATTGAAAACGTCGTATTCTTCATTATCTATTCCATATATATTTTTATAACCGTGTTCTTTTAATTTATTTGCTAGTCTTCCATATCCACACATTATATCAATTATTTTTTTATTTTTATCATTTTGTAATCTATTATTCAAAAATTCACATTCTATATTTGTATAACCTGGCATTACTTTTGAAGTTAAATTGTGATATGTGCCAATCTCGTTAAAAGTGTTCAATTTTTTTATAGTGTGTAATTCCATTTTATCAGTACATATCGTTTCATTAGTTAAATTATACAAATCATACTTTTTTAATAAATATTCATACTCTATTGATGTTTGTAAACTTAAAAACTTTGTAGATATAAGTAAAATTTGTTTTAAAAGTTCATTATTATAGTAATTCTTTTCTTTTTTTAAATTCTTAATTATTGCTTCAATTATACTTTTAATAGAGTAATCGGACACATTTGAAATAAATATATCGTTTGTTCCATAAACTTCCATTTCCTCAAGTATTTCATCTTTATCATAATCTTTTTCTCCGTGATTACTTGAAATTAAATATCCATAAAACTTTCCTATAGCATCTAATAAGTATTGTCTATCATATTCATTATTTTGCATTTTTTTAATATAATCGATAAAACTCATATTATATTCTTTATTATTTACAAAATTAAATGGTTTACTATCATAAGCTGAATTAAATTTTGCAGAGAAAACAATAGGTTCATTACTTTTTTGCCTTGTGTCAACTCCTATTGGAATTCCATATTCTTTAAATTCTTCTAATAATTGTTCTTTTAAATATGCAGGGAAGTAACTATTATTAGAAAACATATTTAAATAGTTTTCAATTCTTATGTTATTTTTCTTAAAATAATTGTTAATATTATTTATAAATTTTTGTCTTAATTTGCCAAATCCTAAATTATCATAATTCATGTTAAAACCTTTTAAAATCGTATCTGCCAAAATTCCTAAATAAATGTTGTTATCTTTTTCTAAACATGAAAAATCTAAATGTATATAATGATCTTCATTATCTGGCGTTACAAAAGATGGAGATATAAAATTAACTGTTATTCTCGTATTATCTGATCCGTAAGCAAAAAATAAACTTGTATTTCTATTATGTGCTATCTTTTTTATAATTCTTTCTTTCTTTAAGTTACATATTTCTTTGATTAATGACAAAGGAACTAAGTTTATAGTACTTTTTATTCCCATATAATTACCATTTAATCTAATTATATCTATATCATCATCTCTAAGAAGCTCTAAATCTAAATCTAAATACTTATCTTCAAAACTAAAATTAGTATATTTTAACTCATTTATTAATTTAGTCAAATCATCTTGTGTGTCATATACTATCATGAAATCAAAATCTCCACTGGTATTTTCATCATGATATTTTATCGAATCGTATGCATATCCACCACCAGTTATAAAAGATGTATTTGGACATTTTTGCTGTAATAACTCATTTATTTCTTTGCAAAAGCAATCTCCTTTTTCTCTATATTTCAAATCAAAAACCTCCCTATTTATGTAAATACATAGTACATACATTATTTTTAGTCATTACTTTACTTCTTGAGTACATAGTTTCCATAGGCAAATATACTCCATTATCTTGATTATTAATATATTCTGAAATAATGCTATATATTGTAAATAATTTATCATTTCTCTGTTTCGTTTCTTCTATGCCCCAGCCCATCTTTTTGTAAAAAGATTCATTATTCTTGTAAAAGTTCTGATATGTTTTACCATACAATAAACTGTTATCTATAAATCCACTAATATATCTTTCTTCATTAAATATTTCTGACAGTATTACTATTTCATTTTCTCTAAAATCTTCTTTTGCTTTTTTAATAAATTCTTCTCGATGAATCGATAATTCATCATATAATTGCATGTTTTTATCTATATCTATATTTTCTAAAAAAATATCAGAAAGAGTAATTTTAAAATTTGAATTAATACCTTCATTTTCTAATTTATCTTTTAATCTTTTAAGAGTTTTTAAACGAATAGTATTGTTATTACCTATATAATTTTTATATCCATACTCTGTATATCCTGGGCAAAAAATTGCATTTAAGTTTATTACTTTATCATTCAAAACAAAATATAAGAACTTTGATAATTCAATTCTTGTATTGTATCTATAATCAAAAAATTCTGATAATCTTTGTAATAATTCCCAAAGGTATATTACTTTATCCTTGTCCACATAAATCATTTGCTTAGTAATAGATGCATCATTATTTTTTATTAATGAATTGATAATAGTTTTTACATAAGATCTATTGATAGAATTATTATCAATTTTCAAAATTTCTATTAACTCATCATAATTATACACGTTTTTTGCTCCGAACAACTGATTTTCCATCTAATATACCTCTTGCATAAACATTATGTTCATGTATGGATTCATAATTAATAATTTCTGCCACTATTTTATCATTATATACTTCACTAACTCCTAATAATAAATTTCTAATTAAATCTTCAGAAAATAATGCATTTTCATATGCTTTTTCTGTAATATATTTTTCATCTTCTCTTTTCACTGTACTATAAACATTTGAACTAAATGAACTCTCCATAATATGAATAATGTCATTCAAATCAGCAGATTCATAATTTCCATATAAAGATATAGTTGCTTTACATTTCTGATTATGTGCGCCATATTTTGAAATTTCTTTAGAGCAAGGACAAAGCATTGTTCCATATAAAGATATTGATAAGTTTTTTTCAATTACATTATCAATTTCAGTATTATTAATTTTTATATTAGCAGTAGTATAGGATTTCTTGTTTGAAACAGGAGTTATTCTTTCTAATATGATGTCAAAATCCATACTCAAATCAACCCCTAAAGTTACAGATCTTTTTTTTGTTTCTTCCGTTATTTTATTGATATCGTCTAATGTTATTTCTTTGCCATATAAATAATCATTTAATACTTCAACTATTCTACTCAAATGAGCCCCTCTATTTGTTTTATCTAGTGCTACATTACTTGAAATATTACAAATTGAATTATAAACCTTATTTCCTATTTTTATAGAAATAGGCAGTTTATAATCACAAATTCCTATATTACTTATAAAAATATTTCTATTATCCTGTTCATTTTGTAAGTCTTTTAGCATTTTTTAACACCTCCATTATATTTTCTAAATTTTTACTATTTTTTAAGGCCTCAAGCCATTTTAAACTACAACTTTCAATATATTCTTTTTTCAAAACATTATTCTCAAATAGATATATATCTTTTAGCAAATTATATAATAGACAAAATTCTAATAATTCATCTATGCTATACAATTCTTCAACGGTCAACCCATCATTATCATCAAAATACATATCAATAACTTCTTGTATTTTTTCTAAATCATAATTATCATATCGTATAAAAAACCACATTATTATTCGTATGATATCAATTAGTCTATTACCTATATAAGCATTTCCAAAATCTATTAAATATACACCTTTATCATTTACTATTATATTTTCAGATTTTATATCTGAATGAATGATATTTGTAGGCAATATGTCTAATTCTAAATTATCATCTATTCTCTTAATACAATTTGAAATAAAAGCACTTTCTCTCTCTAAATATTTAGATTTTATCGCAACTTTATTATACTCTTTAAGTTTCTCAATGCTTTCATAGTTTTCATTTTCATCTTCAATATAATCAAACTTGACCTTATGCAACTTTTTAACTTCCAATAATAATTTTCTAATTATTGTCATATCTATTTGATTAGGACTATAGCCATTGATATAATTACATATCATTATATATTTATTATCAATTAAAAGGTTCTCTCTTATAGTTGGACAATTTATATTTTCTGTTTTTAATATTTTTAAAACTTTACTTTCAAAAATATTATTGTAATTGCTTATCCTTAATACATAGTCTCTATTTTCAAATGTTATCTTATAAATACTATTTATGTTACTATTACCTAGTGGAATAACCTTTAACTCATTCATAACAATTCCCCCTCAAATTGCTATATATCATAACATAAAAATTAAAAATTGGCAATTTATACCAATTTATTTACTCAAATCTATTTTTATTTCTTCAATTATATGTCCAATATTACCTTCACCGGCATATTTACTCATATCAAAGAAATTATCATTTATTGGAACCCATTCAAGTTTATTAACTTCTTCAATTAAAGTAACATCTTTATTTAATATTCCATAATATACTTCAAGTTTTTTATTCCATTTTACATATATTAAATTCATAAAATATATTAAATCTATATCTTCTTTTTTTATATTTGTTTCTTCCGCTAATTCTCTATAAGCTTCATTTAATCCATCATTTTCTTTTTCAATTTTACCACCAACAAGATTATACATTCCCATATATGGTTCTTTAGTTCTTTTACACATTAAAGTTTTTTCAAGATTTTTATCAAATATTACAATTACATTCATTTTTTTTATAACAAATCTTCCATATTAATTATACTACCCTTTTAAAATTTTAACAATTAATGATTCGAAAGTATATGTACATCAATACAATAATAAACAGTATATTTACTTATGCAAAAAATCATTATTTGCACAAGTGGCTTTTATGTAGTATAATTTATTTATAATTATACATTAATGAGTAACCGTGCAATTGTGATGTGGTGTCCTTCGTACGGTTATTCATTAATGTAGGAAGGACACCAAAAAAATGAAAAATAGAGTTGATACTTCAAGAAATAAGACACCTTGGGATAATATTGAAGATGTAACAACTTTACAATCATTTATAAAAAATAAGTATAATGAAAATTATAAATTTAAGCATCCTAAACTAACTTCAAGTAAAGAATATATTGGTGTTAGTATAGATATATAGACACGAAATTTCGAACGATGTGATATAATATCA